>NZ_BLPI01000001.1:2125000-2782500 GCF_019649015.1 Agarivorans litoreus
GATAAGCCCCAACATACAAATAACAAACACTAATGTATAAGCAGAAAAGAAGCCCCATACGGCTTCTAATACTCGGTCGGGCAAGGCTTTATTTGCCAACTTAATTTGATACACCGCACGAGGATGAACCAAGCGTTTTAGCTCTCGCATACCCTGCAGACTTAAAAGAAATACCCGAATTACCTTTAAGCCACCACCGGTCGAACCAGCACAACCGCCAATAAAGCTAGAAAATACTAACAACACAGGCAAAAACAACGGCCACTCAGAGAAACTGGTGGTAGTAAAACCGGCTGTCGTTGAGATGGACACAGATTGAATAAAGGCTTGGTCTAGCGCAACCGTGGGAGAGCTATAAACTTGCTGGGCTAATAAAATAGCCACACAAATCAAGGTTAAGCTAATTTGAATAAAGAAAAACGCTCGGCACTCAGGGTCTAGAAAATAGTACTTAAAGGTGATGTTGCGACCATTTACCGCGGCAAAGTGTAAAGAGAAATTAATCCCAGAGATAATAAGAAACACCGCACAGATGGTATTAATGAGAGAACTATCGAAGTGACCAAGGCTGGCGTCGTAAGTAGAAAAACCACCAATAGCAATGGTTGAGAAAGCGTGACAAATGGCATCAAACAACGACATACCCGCCAACCAAAATGCCACCGTACAACTAATCGTGAGAAACAAATAGATGTACCAAAGCACCTTGGCGGTTTCGGCAATTCTGGGGGTCATCTTTTTGTCTTTAACTGGACCAGGAATTTCGGCGCGATATAGCTGCATGCCCCCAACCCCAAGAATAGGCAATACCGCAACCGCTAATACAATGATGCCCATTCCACCCAGCCATTGCAGCATTTGCCGGTAAAACAAAATACCTTTAGGCAGATTTTCGATACCAACAATCACTGTGGCACCAGTGGTGGTTAAGCCAGAGAATGATTCAAAGAAGGAGTCGGTAACCGACATGTTGGGGTTTTCGGTAAGAATAAACGGCAGCGCACCTACGCTACCCAGCACCGTCCAGAATAGAACAACAATGAGGAAGCCTTCTTTGGCTTTAAGTTCAGTTTTTTGATGGCGTTGTGGGAACCACAATAGAAAACCCGCGCTAACACACAATGCAAAGGCGGCCATAAAGGCCTTACCAGCACCATCTTTATATACCGCAGCGACAATAGCCGGAACGATCATAGCGAGACTAAATAGCATTACTAGAAGTCCAACGATCCTAATAATCGCTCTGATCTGCATCCGTGTCGTATCTCTTTCTAAATAAAGTTAATGCTGCATATCTTGAAGTAAAGCGTTGCACAAGACAACTTAAGACAGCAGCTTCCCTACCTTAATCTGCCCACTTGAGAGGTTAATCAGCTGTTGTTTGAAAGCTGCATATTCACTAAGCGGTAAACTAACCTGCATCTTCGCTAGGCTAGAAAACTGAGTATCAAGCTTAAGCGCATGATGGCGCTCGAGCATACTCTCTACTTGGGCTGTATAGGCATAATCAAATTCTAAGCTGCACTCTCCACAAGCTACCACACGCTCAGATTCAACTAACTTTAATGCCTGCTGAACGCCACCGCCATAAGCTTTAACCAGGCCACCAGTACCAAGTTTAATGCCACCTGAATAGCGAACAACCACCGCCAGAATTTGACCTAAGCCACTTCCCTGCAATTGGGCTAACATAGGTTTACCCGCTGTCCCCGAGGGTTCGCCATCATCACTAAAACCCAAACACTGGCTATCGTTAGGGTGACCAGCCACAAAAGCCCAACAATGATGACGCGCTTGTGGATGTAACTGTTTTATTTCTTCTAACTGTTGCTGTGCTTGTTGGCGATTAGCAACTGGAATAATCAAGCTAATAAAACGGCTACGTTTGATTAACTCTTCGCAGCTCACCGTTTGCTGCGGTTTAAAATAATCATTTACTGCTATTGCCAATTTTGCTCTCGCGTTAGGTTGTTACAAGCCAGCGCGGTAACCACAACATTGTCTTCTATACGAATACCGCCAAAGCGACGCATTTCATCAACCCTTGCCCAATTAATCAAGCGAGTATGCTCTGATTCGGCCAATTCGCTTAACAAGCTTTCGATAAAATATAAACCGGGCTCTATGGTAAGCACTTGGCGAGGTTCAATCATGCGAGTACAGCGCAAAAACGGATCACTGGCCGGTGCAGCTTGTACATCGCCGTCTTCATCTTGCATAAAACCCCCTACGTCATGCACCTGCAACCCTAAGTGATGACCCAAACCATGTGGGAAAAAACAACGTGTAATACCTTTTTCTACGGCGGCAGCAGCACTGCAATATACAAACTCAAAATCCACTAACAGCTTGGCTAACTGTCGATGCGCTTTAAAGTGCAGGTCGGTATAGCGATACCCGGGTTTTAAATCAGCAATCAAAGCCAGCTGCAGTTTGTCCATTTCAGCCACCAGCTCAGCAAACAGTCCTTTACGGTAAGCATAGGTGCGGGTGATGTCTGCCGCGTACCCCCGATACTCAGCACCAGCATCAATCAACATTGAATAATGCTGTTTCTCGGCAAGCTTACTGGCACTTAAAGCGGTGTAATGAAGAATTGCCGCATTTTGATTCATGCCAATAATGTTTGAATAAGGAAGTGAGTATTCACTTTTTCCCAAGCTAGCTAAATAGGCTAAGTTAATTTCAAACTCTGAAGCACCAGCGAAAAACAACTCTTTAGCGCTAAGGTGGGCTTTAACCGCACGACGGTTTGCCTCATGAATGCATTCAAGCTCGTAGTCGGTTTTGTAAGCGCGGTAATAATGCAGGTAGTTAAGTACTGATTCTGGGTTTCGCTCCCCAATATCCAAAGCCTCGGCTAACTCTGGATGCTCGCCGATGTAGGCACATCGTTGTCGTTTAACTGGCAGGAAGGGCTCAATATCTTGTGGATTAGCCATGCGCTTAATCTCAAAACTATCTACCCAAAAGCCTTCCGGGTCACCTGCCGTTTTATGCCAGTAGTCACTTGGCTGATGATAAATCAATACCGGCTTGCTTGTGCCATCAACCACCAGCCAACAGTGTGGATGCTCTGTAAGCGGCAGCCAATGTTTGAAATGCGGGTTTGTTTTAAAAGGATAATGCTGATCATCCAAAAAGGTTCGTAGAGGGTAACCCGAGTGAATGATTAAAGCGTCAAGCTCCTCACGCTCTAATACATCTGCAACACGTTGCTGCAATTGTTCAATATGCTGAGAAAACAGTTGATGAATAGTTGGCATAGCACCCTCTCTACGACTATTAATTAGCTATTTAGTTATAGCGCATTTAATAAACATATAGTTGGATCTAGAGCAGTTAATTGATGATTTATTAAGGAAATAAGCCAACCACTCACAAACGGTTTTGTGCGGCAAGCAACAAAATATCAAACAAGTGTTTTAAATGGGTGTTATATTTGTTTTAATGTTTGAGTAACAAATTGATTACAAGTTTATCTCTAACCCCTACACAAAACTGGTGCAATGCACACCAGCTACAAGGAGAGCAGAATGATATATCAAGGCGAGAACCTTAGTGTTCGTTATATTGCCGACGGTATCGCTGAACTAACATTCGATGCCAAGCAAGGAAGTGTAAATAAGCTAGATAAAAGCACTTTAGTATCGCTAGATGAAGCTATTAGCGCGTTGCAACAGCAAACAGAACTAAAAGGCTTATTGCTTAGTTCGGCAAAAGACGCCTTCATTGTTGGTGCTGATATCACCGAGTTTTTGGGTTTGTTTGCACTGCCAGAAGAAGAACTAGGCGCTTGGCTAACTAAAGCCAATGACATTTTTAACGCCCTAGAAGATCTGCCTGTACCTACCGTTTCCGCGATTAATGGTTACGCACTAGGTGGCGGCTGCGAATTTATCCTTTCTACAGATTTACGTATTGCCGAACCTAGTGCACGCATAGGCTTACCCGAAACCCAACTGGGCATAATGCCTGGCTTTGGTGGCACAGTGAGATTACCCCGAGTAATTGGCGCCGATAACGCCATGGAGTGGATTACTACCGGTAAAAACTACAAAGCAGCAGCAGCACAAAAATTTGGCATGGTAGACGCTGTTGTCCCCGCAGAACGATTACATGATGCGGCTTTAGCCATGCTGCAAGATGCCATCAGTGAAAAAATTGATTGGCAGAATCGTCGCCAAGCTAAACTATCGCCCCTCGCATTAAATAAAATAGAAGCCATGATGAGCTTTAACTGCGCCAAAGGTATGGTTATCGCAAAAGCGGGGCCACACTACCCCGCTCCTATCACTGCAGTTAAAACCATGGAAAAGGCAGCAGCTTGCGGACGTGAAGAAGCTTTAGCCTTAGAAGGCAAATACTTTATTGGCTTGGCAAAATCAGATGTTGCTCAAGCCCTGGTTGGTATCTTCCTAAACGACCAACAGCTAAAAGGTTTAGCTAAAAAGGCCGCTAAAAATGCCCAAGCTATTAATCAAGCCGCAGTACTAGGCGCTGGCATTATGGGTGGTGGTATCGCTTATCAAAGCGCTAGCCGCGGCGTACCTGCGGTAATGAAAGACATTAACCAAGCAGCACTAGAGCTTGGCATGAATGAAGCAACCAAGTTACTCAACAAACAGTTAGAGCGTGGTCGTATAGATGGTTTGAAAATGGGCAAAATCCTTTCAGCCATTAATCCAAGCTTAAATTATGAGTCTATCGCTAATAGCGACATCGTGGTTGAAGCAGTGGTTGAAAATCCAAAAATTAAAGCAGCAGTACTACAAGAGGTAGAACAGAAAGTCTCTGCCGATACCATTGTTGCCTCAAATACGTCCACCATTCCTATTTCGCTATTGGCTAAAAATTTAGCTCGCCCAGAAAAATTCTGTGGCATGCACTTCTTCAACCCAGTGCATCGTATGCCATTGGTTGAAGTTATTCGCGGTGAAAAGACCTCTCAAGAAACCATCGATAGCGTAGTAGCTTACGCTGCCAAAATGGGCAAAACCCCCGTGGTAGTTAATGACTGCCCAGGCTTTTTTGTAAACCGTGTATTGTTCCCTTACTTCTTTGGTTTTACTCGCCTACTTCAAGATGGTGCTGACTTTGTAAAAGTAGACAAAGTCATGGAGAAACAATTCGGTTGGCCAATGGGCCCAGCTTACCTGCTTGATGTGGTAGGTATTGATACCGGCCACCATGCTGGCGCAGTGATGGCTGACGGCTTCCCAGAGCGCATGAGTAAAACCGGCGAAGATGCGATTGATGTTATGTACCAGGCTGAACGCTTTGGCCAGAAAAATGGCTTAGGATTTTACGCCTATACCAAAGACCGCCGAGGTAAACCGAAAAAGGATGCCGATCCGGCCAGCTATGATTTGCTCACCAAAATTTGCAAAGAACGTTACGACTACGGCAGTGAACAGATTATTGCCCGCATGATGATTCCAATGATTAACGAAGTGGTGCGCTGTTTAGAAGAAGGCATTATTCAAAGCCCTGCCGAAGCCGATATGGCACTGGTTTATGGCTTAGGCTTCCCTCCATTCCGTGGTGGTGTATTCCGCTACCTAGATACCATGGGCTTAGATAACTACGTAGCTCTTGCAGATCAATACGCTGAACTTGGTCCACTTTATCAAGTTACCGACGGCCTCCGCGCTAAAGCAGCAGCGGGCGAAACTTACTACGGCAAGCAAGGTTAATGGAGGAATATAAAATGAAAGAAGTAGTGATTGTAGATTGTATTCGTACTCCTATGGGCCGCTCTAAAAACGGGTGTTTTAGACATGTACGTGCCGAAGACTTGTCTGCTCAGCTAATGAAAGGCTTGGTAGAGCGTAACCCTAAGCTCGATCCCAATGACATTGAAGATGTTTACTGGGGTTGTGTGCAACAAACCTTAGAGCAAGGCTTTAACGTTGCGCGTAATGCCGCATTGTTAGCCGGCTTGCCGCATTCAACCGGAGCTGTCACCGTAAACCGTTTATGTGGTTCGTCGATGCAAGCCTTGCACGACGCCGCACGCGCTATTATGGCCGACCAAGGTGATGTATTCATCGTAGGTGGTGTTGAACACATGGGCCACGTGCCAATGAATCACGGGGTAGATTTTCACCCTGGCATGGCTAAATCAGTAGCAAAAGCTGCGGGTATGATGGGCTTAACCGCCGAGTTGCTGTCGCAAATGCACGGGATTAGCCGTGAAGCCATGGACGAATTTGGCGCCCGCTCACACCGTTTAGCTCACCAAGCTACGCTAGAGGGTCGTTTCGCCAACGAAATCTTCCCAGTAGAAGGCCACGATGCCGACGGTACCTTAAAGCTAATTGAAACAGACGAAGTGATTCGTCCAGAAACCACAGTAGAAGGTTTGTCTCAACTACGCCCGGTATTTGACCCAGCAAACGGTAAAGTAACCGCAGGTACCTCTTCAGCACTATCAGACGGCGCATCGGCCATGTTAGTGATGTCGGCAGAAAAAGCCGCTGAGCTTGGATTAACGGTACGCGCAAAAGTACGCTCTATGGCCATTGCGGGCTGCGATCCGTCGATTATGGGTTACGGCCCGGTGCCCGCGACCCAAAAAGCACTTAAACGTGCCGGTCTAAAAGTTGAAGATATCGATTTATTCGAACTTAACGAAGCCTTTGCTGCACAGTCTTTACCTTGTGTGAAAGATTTAGGCTTGATGGACCAAGTAGACGATAAGGTAAACCTAAACGGTGGCGCCATTGCTTTAGGTCATCCTTTGGGCTGTTCTGGCACGCGAATCTCTACAACGCTAATCAACCTTATGGAAGCCAAAGACGCCAAACTGGGTGTTGCCACTATGTGTATTGGTTTAGGCCAAGGCATCGCGACAGTGTTTGAACGACCATAAAGTCTAAAAAATAGCTGTGAATGGGAGCATTAAGCTCCCATTTTTTTTGCTTAAATAGAGCAAGCGTTTTTCCCAAGCCCGTTGTTTGTTATTCTTAGGCCATAAACTCTTCGAAAAACAGAATTGAGGCTCATGGTTATAGCTAAACAGTTATTGGTAGTGGATGATGACTTAGAAATTCGCAGCTTACTTGAACAATATTTAAGTAAGTCAGGTTTTGACGTGATTAGCGCCAACGACGGTGAAGAGATGGCAAAGTTACTAGAGAGTAACGACCCAGAGTTAATCATTCTTGATATTATGTTACCCGGCGACGATGGCTTCACCCTTTGCCAAAAAATTCGTCGTACCTCAAATGTGCCAATTATTATGCTTACCGCTAACTCAGACGAAATGGACCGGATTGTAGGTTTAGAGTTAGGCGCAGATGATTACATTGGTAAACCCTTTAACCCTCGCGAATTATTAGCACGTGTAAAAGCCTTGTTGCGCCGTTCTCAAGTTACCGCGAATGCGCAACAAAATACCCGCTACATTCGCTTTGGCCTATGGCGTTTAGATAGCCAGACTCAGCAACTTGAGCATGAAGACGGGGACAAGCTTGAACTATCAAGTAGTGACTACCGCCTGTTACAACTGTTCTTACAGCATCCTAACGAAACCCTGGATCGCGATACGATTAGCGATGCCACCCGCGGGCGCGAAAGCTTGCCAATGGAGCGTGGCATAGACGTACAAATTTCTCGTTTGCGCCAGCGCCTCAAAGACGATGGCAGCAATACCCGCTTAATTAGAACTATTCGCGGTGTAGGTTACATGATGGTGACACAAGTGAGCCATGAAGTTTAAGGCCTTCTTAAATCGAATAAAGCCCAACTCCTTACTAGCGAGAATGCTACTACTATTGCTATTAGCAATTGGCCTAGCGCAGGGTGCCAGTAGCTTTATTTGGTTTTACCAATTACGCCAATCCGAGTCTGATGGTTTGCGTTCAACCTCGCAAAACTTAGCCTTGAGTTTGGCTTCTACGGTGACCTTTTTTGAGTCTTTACCTTCTGAATATCGCCACATTGTGCTTAATCAGTTGCGCAAAATGGGCGGCACCCGCTTCTTTGTTTCACTTAATAAAGAATACATTCACATTGACTCCATCCCCGATAGTCACCGTAAAAACATTGTGATTCAAACCGTGGGAGAAGTACTGCATCGCGAGCTCAATCGCAGCCCAATGATTGATGTAGACTTTTCCATGCCCGACAAGCTACATGTACTAAAAAACGATATATTACTTAAAGACCTACCCTCTTCTTGGGCATCACATACTCTGCAAGTTCAACCGCTTAATCCACCCATTTTGGTGACTCAAATAGAGCTAGAAAGTGGCGAGTGGATTTACTTAGCTGCATTATTGCCCGCACCCTACATGACCTTGCAAGACAACCTGTTACCGCAAGATCGCATCATGTTCATCGCCTTGATGACTTTTTTCTTGCTACTGTTCACCTTTATCTTAGTTCGCCGTCAAACTCGCCCACTGCGCCGTTTGGCCAAAGCGGCTTCACGTTTAACCATCGATTTATTTCAACCGCCATTGGTGGAAGAAGGCAGCGATGAAATTCGCAAAGCCACCCGCGCCTTTAATACTATGCAGGGTAAACTGAAGCGTTATATTGAAGATCGAGAATTATTATTTCGCTCTATTTCTCACGACTTAAAAACGCCGATTACCCGACTACGCTTGCGCGCAGAATTGCTTGATGATGAGAAGATAATCGATGCCTTTAACCGTGATTTAGACGAGTTAGAGATCATGGCAAAGGGTGCTTTGCAAACAGTTAAAGATACCGATATTCATGAAAACTTAAGTGATATCAATATAATGACTCACTTAAAACACTGCATTGAACCGTTCTTAGGCAAAGTAGTGGTATTTGGTGAAACTGACAATCCTTATCGCGGAAAACCGTTAGCGATAAAGCGCTGCATCAGCAACCTTGTAGAAAATGGCATTAAGTACGGCAACGATATTGAGATTTATTTGCTCGATGATGATGCCGAGCTTTGTTTGCTATTTGTTGATCATGGCCCTGGTATTCCGGAAGAGCGAATTAAAGAAGTATTTAACCCCTACGTACGCTTAAGCAAAGACGATTCTGGCTCTGGTTTAGGCTTGGGTATTGCCCGCAACATTGCCCATGCTCATGGTGGTGACATCACCCTACAAAACCTCCCTCAAGGAGGTTTAGAAGTAAAACTCCAACTACCTCACATTAAATAAGCCTTTTGTAACAACTTAGTTACAAAAGGTTACTTTGTTATCAAGCTGTTTCATCTAGTCTATTAAGTAGCCAATCAGCGCAGTAAGATTGGTGAAATAAGGAATGGAATTCACAAAAAAATAACAAAGGCATCAATATGCGTAAATATGCAACTCTCGCCTCTACCCTGGCACTTACTGGCGCTATTAACCTTGCTTATGCAGGGGAAGTAGAAGTTCTTCACTGGTGGACTTCGGGTGGTGAAGCCAAATCTGTCGGCGTGCTAAAAGAAATGTTAGAAGCCCAAGGGCACTCTTGGAAAGACTTTGCTGTAGCCGGTGGCGGTGGTGAAAGTGCGATGACAGTACTAAAAACTCGCGCGATCTCTGGTAATCCACCAGCAGCAGCACAAATCAAAGGTCACGACATTCAAGAATGGGCAGATCTTGGATTTTTAAGTAACCTGAATGACGTAGCTAAAGCCGAGAAGTGGGATGAAGTTGTTCCAGCGGTAGTAACTAACGTAATGAAGTTTAACGGCGACTATGTAGCCGTTCCGGTAAACGTGCACCGCGTAAACTGGTTATGGGCTAACCCTGCAGTATTTGAAAAAGCAGGCGCCAAAATCCCTACCACAATGGATGAGTTTTTTGTTTCTGCAGAAAAACTAAAAGCGGCGGGCATTATCCCATTGGCTCACGGTGGCCAAGCTTGGCAAGACGCCACAGTATTTGAAGCCGTGGCTTTAGACATCTTAGGTTCTGAGGATTACAACAAAGCGTTTGTGATGCACGACGATGCAGTGCTTAGCAGCGACAAAATGGTTGAAGTATTTACCGTTTTCAAAAAAATGAGTAACTACATCGATAGCGACTCTCCAGGCCGTGATTGGAACATTGCCACCAGCATGGTAATTAATGGCCAAGCCGGTATGCAAATTATGGGAGACTGGGCGAAAGGCGAATTTGTTGCCGCAGGTAAAGAACCAGGCAAAGACTTTGTTTGTTTACCAGCGCCAGGTACCGACGGCCAATTTACCTTTAACATCGACAGCTTTGCCATGTTTGAACTAAGCAACGCCGATAATGTTAAAGCGCAAAAAGCCCTAGCTAAAACTATTCTTACTCCTGAATTCCAAGAAGTATTCAACTTAAACAAGGGCTCTATTCCAGTGCGTACCGATATGGATATGGGCAAGTTTGACAGCTGTGCTTTAGATTCAATGGCTACCTTTAAAGCCAGTAACCAATCGGGCGACCTAGTGCCAAGCATGGCGCATGGCCTAGCCACTACTGGTTACGTTCAAGGTGCCATTTACGATGTAGTGACCAACTTCTTTAATGATCCAGACGGTGACCCTAAAGAAGCGGTAACGAAGTTAGCGCGTGTAGTTAAAGCCGCTAAATAAGCCTTAAAACTCCGGCCACCCGGCCGGAGTTTACCTTTGCTATCCCCATGTTAGTTTGAACACGGAGTTCGAACGAGGCTGTACTATGTTTAATACTCTGCAAAAATGGTTGCCTAAAATCATTCTGTCGCCGTCGATATTTCTGGTTACAGTGTGTATTTATGGCTACGTAGCTTGGACTGGCTACCTATCGTTAACCCATTCTCGCTTTTTACCCAACTTTAAGTGGGCGGGTTTACTGCAATACCAAAAATTGATGGAGAATGACCGCTGGGTTACTTCATGCATTAACCTGCTGATTTTTGGCGTATTGTTTATCATCATCTCAATTATTTTAGGCACCTTGTTAGCGATATTTCTGGATCAGAATATTCGCCAAGAGGGAGCGATCCGCACGATTTACCTTTACCCAATGGCGCTGTCATTTATTGTGACCGGTACTGCCTGGAAGTGGATTTTAAACCCCGGTTTAGGTTTAGAAAAAATGATGCATGACTGGGGCTGGACCAGCTTTGAATTCAACTGGCTAGTGAGCAACGACATGTCGGTGTATACCTTAGTGATTGCAGCCGTTTGGCAATCCTCCGGCTTTGTAATGGCAATGTTTCTGGCTGGCTTACGCGGCATAGATTCAAGCATCGTAAAAGCGGCGCAAATCGATGGCGCAAGCATGCCCACCATTTACTGGAAAATCATTCTTCCCTGCCTGCGCCCGGTATTCTTTAGTGCGGTAATTATCACCTCACACATCGCGATTAAGAGCTTTGACTTAGTAACCGCCCTAACCTCTGGCGGACCGGGTTACTCCTCGGATTTACCAGCACTGTTTATGTATACCCACGCCTTTACTCGCGGACAAATGGGCTTAGGTGCGGCCAGCGCCATGATGATGTTAGGCGGCGTACTCGCGATACTCGTGCCGTATTTATACTCTGAACTACGTAACCGGGAGCAATAATCATGACTAAATTTTCTCCGGGACGTTTGTTCATCTACTTCATCTTAATATTGTTTTGTGCCATTTATTTAATGCCGCTACTGGTAATGTTATTAACCTCGTTTAAAACCCTACCGGATATTCGTGGCGGCAACCTGTTGTCGCTGCCAGAAGTATGGGTATTTGAAGCTTGGTTTAAAGCTTGGGGAAGCGCCTGTACAGGGGTAACTTGTGAAGGGGTGAAAGGCTACTTCTGGAACTCCTTTAAAATGGCCATTCCTGCAGTATTTATCTCTACCCTGATCGGCGCTTTAAACGGCTATGTCATTGCTCACTGGCGGTTTAAAGGTTCAAACTTGTTTTTTGCCTTAATGCTATTTGGCTGCTTTATTCCCTTCCAGGTAATTTTGCTCCCTATGGCAGCCACCTTAGGTAAATTTGGCTTAGCCAATACCACCACCGGTTTAGTATTTGTGCATGTGGTTTATGGCTTGGTATTTACTACCCTGTTCTTCCGTAACTTCTATGTATCGGTACCAGGAGAACTAGTAAAGGCAGCTAAGTTAGATGGCGCAGGCTTCTTCACCATTTTCTTCAAAATAATGCTGCCTATCTCCAAACCTATCATCATGGTTTGCATCATTTGGCAGTTTACCCAGATATGGAACGACTTCTTATTTGGCGTGGTGTATTCGGGCTCAGACTCGCAGCCTATTACCGTGGCGTTAAACAACTTAGTAAACACCAGTACTGGTGTTAAAGAATACAACGTAGACATGGCCGCCGCGATTATCGCCGCGTTACCAACCTTATTGGTTTATGTTGTTGCAGGAAAATATTTTGTGCGCGGCTTAACCGCTGGCTCAGTAAAAGGATAAAAATTAATGGCGACCTTAGATATAAAACAACTTTATAAGCGCTATGGTAAAAACGGTCCCAATACCCTAGAAGATATTAATATCTCCATTGAGTCGGGTGAGTTTTTGATCCTAGTTGGTCCTTCTGGCTGTGGTAAATCTACTTTAATGAACATGATTGCCGGCTTAGAAGAAATTACCGCCGGAGACATTTGCATAGATGGCAAAGTAGTAAACGACGTAGACCCTAAAGACCGCGATATTGCGATGGTGTTCCAGTCTTACGCGCTTTACCCCAATATGACCGTACGTGGCAATATTGAGTTTGCCTTAAAAATTCAAAAAATGGATAAACCAGAACGCGATAAAGAAATCACTCGTGTCGCCCAATTACTGCAAATTGAGCACCTGCTAGATAGAAAGCCTTCGCAGCTCTCGGGTGGCCAGCAACAACGGGTATCAATGGGCCGCGCCTTAGCGCGTCAACCCAAGATCTACTTGTTTGATGAACCTTTAAGTAATCTAGATGCCAAGCTACGAGTTGAAATGCGTCATGAGATTAAAAAGCTACACCAGCGCTTGGGCACTACCATCGTTTATGTAACCCACGATCAAATTGAAGCCATGACACTCGCAGATCGCATCGCCGTGATGAAAGATGGCCAGCTACTACAGTTGGGCTCACCAGCTGAGATTTATAACGACCCAGCAGACATGTTTGTTGCTGGCTTTATGGGCTCACCAGCGATGAACTTCTTACATTGCAGTGTGGAGCAAAGTGAGCAAGGTTTAGTAGGCACTTTAGTGTGTGACCAACAACAATCACACACTATTCCACTGCCAGAACACTTAGCAAAATACGCCGGTAAATCGGTCGTGGTAGGTATTCGCCCAGAGCAGATTACCCATGTGAATCCTTACAAACAAGACAAGCCATTAGTCACAACCTTAAACCTAAAACTGGGTGTTTTAGAACCTACTGGCCCCGATACCATTGCGCTGGTGACACTAAACGACAAAGAAATTAGCTGTCGTTTAGACCCTGATAAACCTGCGGTGATGGGCGAAAACCTAGACTTGATGTTTGATATGTCGAGCGCCGTGTTTTTTGACCCTAATAACGAACAGCGGATACGTTAAGTAATACACTAGGGTCTGTTGATCTTTGCTGATGGTTTTTGCATCAATTTATTAGCCATTTAGGCAAGGCAGTGAGTGTGCAGTTAAGTGCGCTTAATAATCACTCGCTAACGCTAAATAAATGGCTAAGAAATGCTGCCCGAAGGGTTCGGATAAGCGGGCTTTACTCTTTGTTAAGCACTTCTTACTTAGCCCACTAGGCCTCTAAGTGCTCGCCGCGATTAAAGCCCGCTTATCTCGAACAAAATTTCAACACCAAAGATCAACAGACCCTAGCAACAAGAGGCTTCGGCCTCTTTTTGTTGAGTTTTCTGCACCTTATTCCACTGCCATATTGCTCACTCTCTGCGCAATGGTCAAAGTTGACAGCTGACACCTCGCTTTTAGCTGGTATACAATAACGCTGTAGGTAGCACAAAGAGACCGCAGTAAATGAGCAATAACATAGAATTCAATCAAGCTGACCACCAATTAGATGCCTTAGGTTTACGTTGTCCTGAACCCGTTATGATGGTGCGTAAAGCCATCCGCAGTATTGATATTGGCGAAACCTTGTTAGTGCAAGCCGACGACCCATCAACTACTCGCGATATGGTAAGTTTTTGCGAATTTATGGATCACACCTTAGTGGCTAAAAAAACTGACCAAACCCCCTTCCAGTATTTGATCAAGAAAGGCAGTTAGCTTAGTTTTTTCAAAAAAGTCTAATTTATCAGCAATTCCCCGCACAACAGCACTAGGGTCTGCCTGCTTGCTAGGGTATACTCCGTCAGTTATAAAACCGATTATTTTTCATACGCGCGACACTAATCATGCATAAATACGATATTAAAACCTTTCAAGGCCTTATTTTGGCCTTACAGGACTACTGGGCCCGCCAAGGCTGCGTAATTGTTCAACCTTTAGACATGGAAGTAGGTGCAGGCACCTTTCATCCGCAAACCTTTTTGCGCTCTATCGGTCCAGAACCGATGTCTAGTGCTTATGTACAACCATGTCGTCGCCCAACCGATGGCCGCTATGGTGAAAACCCTAACCGCTTGCAACACTACTACCAATTTCAGGTAGTGATGAAGCCATCGCCAGACAACATTCAAGAGCTTTACCTAGGCTCTTTAGTTGAGCTTGGCATTAACCCAGAAGTTCACGACATACGTTTTGTTGAAGACAACTGGGAATCACCAACACTTGGTGCTTGGGGTCTAGGCTGGGAAATCTGGTTAAACGGTATGGAAATTACTCAGTTCACCTACTTCCAACAAGTTGGTGGCTTAGAATGTTCGCCAGTAACCGGTGAAATCACTTACGGTTTGGAACGCTTAGCCATGTACATTCAAGGCGTAGACAGTATCTATGACCTAGTGTGGACAGATGGCCCAATGGGCAAAGTGACCTATGGTGATGTATTCCATCAAAACGAAGTAGAGCAGTCTACTTACAACTTTGAACATGCCGACACCACAGCCTTATTCGCCCAATTTGATCAGTGTGAAAAAGATAGCCAAAAATTAATCGAAGCAGGCTTACCATTGCCAGCTTACGAACAGGTAATGAAAGCCTCACACGCCTTCAACCTACTTGATGCTCGCCATGCTATATCGGTAACCGAACGTCAGCGTTTCATCCTACGAGTTAGAACCCTTTCTAAAGCTGTAGCCGAAACGTATTACAGTGCTCGTGAAGAGCTTGGTTTCCCATTATGCAAAGACAAAAAATAACGGAGGCAGCATGAGTAACGAAAACCTATTAGTAGAAATCGGCACCGAAGAGTTGCCACCTAAAGCCTTACGCGGCTTGGCTGAGTCTTTTAAAAGCAACGTACAGCAAAGCTTAGAAAAAGCCGGTTTTGAATTTACCAGTGTTGAATGGTATGCCGCTCCGCGTCGCCTAGCACTAAGCATTCAAAACTTGAGTGAACAGACCCCAGATAAAGTTGTAGAAAAGCGCGGCCCTGCTATTAGCAGCGCTTTTGACGCCGACGGCAATGCCACCAAAGCCGCCGAAGGCTGGGCGCGTTCAAATGGTATTACGGTTGATCAAGCAGAGCGTTTAAAAACCGATAAAGGCGAATGGCTACTGCACAAAGCTGAAATCAGTGGCCAAAGCATTTATCAATTATTTCCAGAAATTGTAGCTGACGGCTTAGCCAAGCTACCAATTCCAAAACCGATGCGCTGGGGCGCTAAAAGCACTCAGTTCATTCGCCCGGTGCATACCATCACTATGCTATACGGTGAAAAATTAGTTCAAGGCAATATTCTGGGTATTGAATCAGCACGTACCGTGCGCGGCCACCGCTTTATGGGTGAAGCCGAGTTCGAACTAAACCATGCTAACGACTACGTTAAACAGTTAGATCGCCGCGGCAAAGTGATTGTTGATTACCAACAACGTAAAGCCATTATTCGCGAGCAAATTGAAGCGGAAGCAGCCCGAGAAGGCGGCGTAGTGGAAATGGATGAAGCATTACTTGAAGAAGTATGTTCTTTGGTTGAATGGCCAGTAGCCATGGTAGGTAGTTTCGAAGAGAAATTCTTAGCTGTTCCTGCTGAAGCACTAATTTATACCATGAAGGACAATCAGAAATACTTCCCAATTTTAGATACCAAGGGTAACTTACTACCACGTTTTATCTTTGTATCTAACATTGTTAGTAAAGACCCTCAGCAAGTTATCGAAGGTAACGAGAAAGTTGTTCGCCCTCGCCTTGCTGATGCCGAGTTCTTCTTTGAAACCGATAAAAAATCACGTTTAGACTCGCGCCTAGATAAACTTGCCAATGTTGTATTTCAGCAAAAACTAGGCAGCCTACTTGATAAAGCTAATCGTGTTTCAGAGCTAGCTGCACAAATTGCCGCAGAAATTGGCGGTGATAGTCAACACGCACAGCGCGCAGGTTTGCTATCAAAAGCTGACTTAAACAGTGAAATGGTACTTGAGTTTCCGGACATCCAAGGCGTTATGGGCATGTACTACGCCAAGTTTGACGGTGAACACGAAGACGTAGCCAATGCGCTTAACCAGCAATACTGGCCACGCTTTTCTGGTGACAAATTGCCAGAATCTAAAGTTGCTTCTGCGGTTGCCATTGCCGACAAGTTAGATACCTTGGTGGGTATTTTTGCTATCGGTCAGCTGCCTAAAGGTGATAAAGACCCATTTGCTCTGCGCCGTGCCAGTTTAGGCATTATTCGCATTATTCAAGACAAAGGCTTTGAATTAGATTTAGATACGCTAATTAACAGCGCCCTGTTGCTATTGCCGCTTGAGTTAAACCAAGAGCAACAAGCTAAAGTCCATAGCCAACTCATTGAGTTTGTCTACGCTCGCTTACGCGCGATGTACCTAGAGCAAGGGATTGACGCCAGCGTTATTACTGCAGTACTAGAGCGTAAACCGACTAAACCTGCAGACATTGAACAACGCATTAAAGCGGTAAGCCACTTCCGTTCTTTAGAACAAGCTCAAGCTTTAGCAGCAGCGAATAAACGTGTATCAAACATTCTGGCTAAAAATCCAGATTTCGTTAAACCACAAATTGATAGTAGCTTGCTAAAAGAGCCGCAAGAAAAAGACTTAGCAGAAGCTATTTCAGCTATGCAAAGCAGCTTAAAACCTTTGTTGGAAAACAGCGATTACCAAGCAGCATTGATAGAGCTAGCCACCCTACGTGAAGTAGTGGATAACTTCTTTGATAACGTGATGGTAATGAGCGATGAAGACGCGCTAAAAATTAACCGTTTAAGCCTATTAAACTCGCTACGAGAGCTGTTTTTAGAAATTGCTGACATCTCTGTGATTCAATAGCCTACAAGCTAACTTTGCATAATAAAAAGCCGCATCCGAGTAAAGGACGCGGCTTTTTTTGATCAACTTAACCCTTTTAGTAAAATCACTCTTTCCTTGAAATCCTTTTCAGCATAGTAGTGTGAGCTTGGCACGTTTTTTCGCTGCTAGCTCCGCTATAAATAAACTCGAGTTCAGCTCATTACGTAATGTTTGTCTGTAAAGACAAAGGAAAGCTATAAAAAATAGAAAGGAATTGGAAATGCTTAAAAATCTTATGAAAGCAGGTGTGCTAGCACTAGTTACCATTATGGCGGCAGGTTGTGCTTCTGGCGGTGGCGAAGGCAAATTAACTCGTGACGTATATCTACGTGGTGTATTCACATGGTGGGATGCAGATCCTCAGTTTCAACTTCAACCTGTTGAAGGTAAAGAAAATGTTTGGTCTGCAACTTCTCCAGTTGACGAGCCACTAATTGCTGATGGTCAACCTTACGAGTGGAAATTTGGTGATGCAGCATGGCAATGTGGTACTAACTTCGGTTTCAAATCAGGTACTGCTGATATCAAACTTGGTGAACGTCGTGAAATGAACAAATGTGCTGCATTTGATAACTTCAAGTTCACTCCAGAAGAAGATGGTGTTTACCGTTTCTACCTAGATTGGTCAGGGGAAATACCAGTAACTTACGTAGAAAAAGTAGAAATGTAAGCACCGCTTACTCTCTATATAAGCCCCTCTTTGGGGCTTTTTTTTTCGGTCAACAGCAATAACTATATGGATGTAAGCAATGCAACAAGTCATTAAACCTGCCCTGCTTGGTTGTTTAGTCAGCATGGCAATAGCTGGGTGCGCTTCAAACGAGGCAAACACTGGCGGAGCTGCTAGCAGCTCAAGCGAAGCACTTACTCAAAGCGCACAATGTCTGCAATGGGATGGTCAGCCCGTAACGGTAGATGTAAGCGAAAGCTTTGAAGAAGGAACCGCTGTTAAGGATTTTTATAGTGGTCAAATGAGTACCGTTTATCAAGGTAAGGTAACCTTTACCCCCTCACCTGAAAGTGGCGGCTTGTTACTACTAGAGTCTGTGGGTAAAAAAGCCGATGAATTTAGCTGGGATAGCGCCTCTGTTTATTTTGTTATGACAGACCGCTTCTACAACGGTAACCCAGATAACGATAACAGTTATGGCCGTACTAAAGATGGCAAGAACGAAATTGGTACCTTCCATGGCGGCGACATTGCCGGCCTGAGCCAAAAACTCGATTACATCGAAGATTTAGGTATCAACGCAATTTGGATTACTGCACCTTACGAGCAAATCCGTGGTTGGGTTGGCGGCGGTATGCGCGGTGACTTTAAACATTATGGTTATCACGGCTACTACGTGCAAGACTACACTGTAATGGACCAGAACATGGGTACTGCGGAAGAGTTTAAGCAGTTCGTAGATGACGCCCATTCTCGAGGCATTCGCGTGGTGATGGACATTGTGATGAATCACACTGGTTACGCAACCCTAAGCGACATGCAAGAGTTTGGTTTTGGTGCTACCCAAGAATACGATGTACCTATTGAAGAATACTTAGGTAAGAAATGGACCGACTGGACTCCTGGGAAAGGCGAAACCTGGCATAGTTTTAACGACTATATTGATTATGGTAACCGAAATGAGTGGGTAAAATGGTGGGGGCCTGATTGGGTGCGTACCGACATATCCGGCTACCCTAATCCAGGGCCAAGTGATTTTGAAATGTCACTTGCTTACTTGCCAGACTTTAAAACAGAGTCAGACAACGTTGTGGGTTTACCGCCTTTCTACAAAAATAAAGCTGATACAAAAGCGGTAGAAATTCCAGGAGCAACAGTTAGAGACTACTTGGTCACTTGGTTATCTGACTGGGTTCGTGAATACGGTATCGATGGTTTCCGCGCCGACACCGTTAAACACGTAGAACCTGAAGCTTGGCAAGCACTAAAGCTTGCGTCTAGCAAAGCGTTTAGTGAATGGAAGCAAAACAACCCAGATAAAGTATTGGATGACAATGACTTTTGGATGACCGGTGAGTTTTGGGGCCAAGGCTTAAATAACTCGCGCCTATTTGACGCCGGCTTTGATTCACTGATCGATTTCACTTACCAAACCGATCTAGCTAAAAAAGGCATGAACTGTTTGTCTAATATGCAAGATGGCTATCAACGCTACGCAGACGTTCTAGGAAAGCGCGATGGCAAGGTTCTAAGCTACGTATCATCTCATGATACCAAATTAGCCTTTGGTACCATCAGCAAGGATCTGGAGCAGCAAAAACAACTTGGCTCAGCCTTCTTGTTAATGCCTACTGCGGTACAGGTTTACTACGGTGATGAAAGTGCTCGTGAAAAAGGACCTCGTAGCTCGGATAAACACCAAGCAACCCGCTCAGATATGAACTGGGATCAGTTAAATGATGAACAACGTTTAGCTGTTCATAATCACTGGCAGAAACTCCTTCAGTTCCGTAAGCGCCACCAAGCAGTGGGTAGTGGTGAGCACAAGCAGCTAAATTCAGCTCCTTACGTATTTGAACGCCGCAAGGGAGATGATGCGGTGGTTGTGGTTTATGTAGGCCAACAAGTCAAATAGACTCAACCCGCACTAAAATAAAAGCGGCTTACTTAAGCCGCTTTTTTATTGCCTAAGCCCAGTGAAACTCAGCCGGAGTTTGATTTGTAATGGCGATTGCTATTCAAAAGCAAACTTTGTTAAGGTGACGCCTTAGCTTAAAAGGTGCGTTATGACATATTCAAATTTTGGCAACAAATTCACTCGCCATTCAGGCATTACTCAACTGATGGATGACCTTGATGAAGGGATCCGAGCCGGTGATGAAATAATAATGTTAGGCGGCGGTAATCCTGCGCAGATTCCCGAAATGAACGCAATCTTTGAACAGCACCTACAAACAGGTTTAAACAATAAGAGCTTACTGGCTGCACTATGTAACTATGACGCCCCACAAGGAAACAAGAACTTCATTTCCAACCTTTCGATTTTTTTTAGAAGCGAATTCCATTGGGATATAAAAGAGGAGAATATAGCACTCACTAATGGTAGCCAAAGTGCATTCTTTTTTCTTTTTAACTTATTTGCAGGTAAAGGCAAGAACAATAAGCGCGTACTATTCCCACTTGCTCCAGAATATATCGGCTATGAAGATAGCGGAATTGATGAAGACTTGTTTATTGGTAATAAGCCCAGCATTGAGTATTTGTCCGATAGGCAGTTTAAGTACCACGTTGATTTTGAGCACTTAACTATTGATGAAAGTGTTGGCCTCATCTGTGTGTCACGCCCCACCAACCCTACTGGCAATGTCATTACCAATGACGAAATCAGCAAACTTTCGGCACTTGCCAAGCAGCATCAAGTACCACTATTGATTGATAATGCCTACGGACTGCCCTTTCCAAACCTGGTATTTACCGAGGGAGCTAGCCCATTCTGGGACAACAATACAATTCTTTGCTTAAGTTTATCTAAGCTTGGTTTACCCGGAACACGTTGCGGCATTGTTATCGCCAAACCAGAAACTATCAAAGCAGTCTCGAATTTATCTGGGATTATTAATTTGTCACCGGGCGGCGTTGGCCCTGCGCTAGCTAACGAGATGCTTAAAGACAACAGCTTGCTAGATGCTAGTAACCACGTAATTAAACCTTTCTACCAGCAGAAATCACAGCAAGCGATTAGCTGGCTTCAAGCTGCTATACCTTCTAGTAAATTTCGCATACATAAATCTGAAGGTGCAATGTTCTTGTGGCTTTGGTTTGAAGGTTTAACTATCAGCGACAAACAACTTTACCAGCAGTTAAAAGCAAATGGCTTACTCATAGTGCCAGGCAGTTACTTCTTTCCTGGTATCGACAAGGACTGGCGACATACCCGAGAATGTATTCGTCTTAACTTTGCTCAAAATGAAGAACAGGTTAAACGCGGAATTGAGATATTAGCTGATGTGGTAAACCCACTACTGGCAGATTAACTCACTAATAAAAAAGGGCCTGTTGGCCCTTTTCATTCTCTATCGCATAACAAGCTAGGCAGATTTAGCTTCTAGCGCTTCTACATTCACCTTACCATTAATTGGAATTTGCTTAGGTTTAAGCGCTTCAGGAATTTCTCTCTCTAGATCAATAAACAACAAACCATTTTCTAAGTTAGCTGCTTTTACTTTTACATGGTCCGCAATTTGATATTTACGCTCAAAACCGCGTTCTGCGATACCTTGATGTAAAAACTTAGCTTGGCTGTTTTTCTTCTGCTTAGTACCAGTAACGATTAATGCATTCTCTTGAGCAACAATTGATAGCTCGTCTTCTGCAAATCCAGCAACAGCTAAAGTGATTCGGTAATTATTTTCATCTACCGCTTCAATGTTGTAGGGAGGGTAACCGTTATTCTGAGTTTGAGCGCTTTGGTTAGATGCAGCTTCAATAAAGTTAGCTAGACGATCAAAACCAATGGCTGTGCGATAAAGTGGTGAAAAGTCGTATTGATTACGCATAGTATATTATCCTCATAGAGCAATAAATTGTATTGGACCAGCACTATTGCTGCGTCCCTTTCTTAACAAGACCCACCTTTGTGGCATCCTGTTATTACTAGATGTGGGGATAAGATTTTTGGTTTCAAGGGCCGCAGATACAAAAAAGGCAATATTTTCATATTGCCTTTTAGTGCTACTTTTTGAACTTGGAATTAAACGTCTAGGTTTTCCACATTCAATGCGTTGTCTTCAATGAAGTTACGGCGCGGCTCTACTTGGTCACCCATTAAAGTAGTAAACAACTGGTCACAAGCAATCGCATCTTCAACAGTTACTCTCAACATACGACGCGTTTCTGGGTCCATGGTCGTTTCCCAAAGTTGATCTGGGTTCATTTCGCCCAAACCTTTATAACGTTGTATGTATAGACCGCGACGCGACTCAGCCATTAGCCAGTTAAGCGCCTCTTCGAAACCTGTAACAGGCTTAGTCTTCTCACCACGCTTAACGTAGGCTCCCTCTTCTATTAAGTTATTAAGATTGTCATATAGACTACAGATATCTTTGTAGTCATTAGAAGCAAAGAACTCTGGCTCAAACTTAAAGCTTACATCCACACCATGCTGACGCAGTGTAACAACAGGATAATAGATATCGCGTTCATCGTGTTTTTCTATTTCAACTGAGTAGTAGTTACCACTTGGAAGCTCAGCATTAACCGGAGCAATAAGCTCTTCAGACCATTGCTCTAATACTTCAGGATCTTTAAGTTCTTCAACACTAAGCGCACGCTGGTAAACCATTTGGCTCAATAATGATATAGGGTAACGACGTGCTAAGCGCTCATTGTTTTTCCAAACACGGCGATACTGAGTCACTAAACTTTCTAACGCTTCACCGCTAATAGCAGGTGCCTCTGGGTTTACATATAAACCAGAATTATCGAGTGCCAAGGTGGTTAGGTATTCAGTTAGCGATTCTTCATCTTTTACATAGCGCTCTTGCTTGCCTTTCTTCACTTTATATAAAGGAGGCTGAGCAATGTAAATGTAGCCACGTTCAATAATTTCTGGCATTTGACGATAGAAGAAGGTCAATAGCAAAGTACGAATGTGCGAGCCATCAACATCAGCATCGGTCATGATAATAATGTTGTGGTAACGCGTTTTATCTGGATCGTATTCGTCACGACCAATACCACAACCCATGGCAGTAATCAGCGTTGCCACTTCTTGAGAAGATAACATCTTATCAAAGCGGGCTTTTTCTACGTTTAAGATTTTACCTTTTAGTGGAAGAATCGCTTGGTTCTTACGGTTGCGCGCTTGTTTAGCACTGCCACCCGCAGAGTCACCCTCCACTATGTATAGTTCAGATAAAGCCGGGTCTTTTTCCTGGCAGTCCGCTAATTTACCCGGCAAACCAGCTAAATCTAATGCGCCTTTACGACGAGTCATATCACGAGCTTTGCGTGCAGCTTCACGAGCTCGAGCTGCATCAATAATTTTTTGTGTGATAATTTTAGCTTCTTGTGGGTTCTCTAATAAGTACTCACTAAGTTTTTCACCCATGGTTTGTTCAACCGCAGACTTCACCTCTGAAGATACTAACTTGTCTTTGGTTTGGCTGGAAAATTTAGGGTCCGGTACTTTAACAGAAATAACCGCAGTTAAACCTTCACGAGCATCATCACCGGTAGCACTACTTTTGTCTTTCTTGTTTACTTCTTTTTCCATATAGCTGTTCAGCGTACGGGTTAACGCAGCTCTAAAGCCCGCAAGGTGAGTACCACCATCACGTTGAGGAATATTGTTAGTAAAACAATAGATGTTTTCTTGGAAACCGTCGTTCCACTGCATAGCAACTTCTACCGCAATGCCGTCATCACGCTGGAAGTTAAAGCTAAATGCTTTATCGTGGATCGGTGTTTTATTGGTATTCAGATATGAAACAAAAGCCTGAATACCACCTTCATAACAGAAGTGGTCCTGCTTATCATCACGCTCATCTTTTAAGATGATAGACACACCTGAGTTCAAGAATGACAATTCACGCAAACGTTTTGCAAGAATATCGTAATGGAACTTAGTATCAGAGAAGATTTCATCACTAGGCCAGAAGCGCAGTTCAGTACCAGTTTTGTCGGTATCGCCAACAACTGCCAACGGCGCATCAGGCTCACCTAAGGTATAGAACTGCTCATAGACATGACCCTGGCGCTTTACTGTAAGCTGCAGTTTAATCGACAAAGCGTTAACTACCGAAACACCTACCCCGTGCAAACCACCCGATACCTTATAAGAGTTATCGTCAAATTTACCACCGGCGTGTAGAACCGTCATGATTACCTCAGCTGCAGACACGCCCTCTTCAGGGTGAATATCAACTGGAATACCACGACCATCATCGGATACCGATACCGAACCATCGTTGTGAATTGTTACTACAACATCAGAACAGTGGCCAGCCAATGCTTCATCAATAGAGTTATCTACAACTTCGAAGACCATGTGATGTAAACCTGAGCCATCATCGGTATCGCCAATATACATCCCAGGACGTTTTCTTACTGCATCAAGGCCCTTTAGTACCTTAATACTCGATGAGCCATATTCATTTTCAGCCATGTTTTACTCTCGTTTTATAGTCGCTGATAACACCATGTTCCACGTGAAACATTGTGCATCCTTCTAAATCAAATCCATCTAGCATCTGCTCCTCAATCGCGGAAACAAACACTTGAGACCCATTGTGTTGTAAGTATTTAGCTAACAACTGTCGTTTAGACATATCTAGTTCTGCTGCAAAATCATCAATCAGGTAAACGGTTTTCTTTCCACTTGTTTGTTGAGCATGTTGCCCTTGCGCCAATATTAAAGCGCACACAAATAGCTTTAACTGCCCTCTCGAAATTACGTCTACTGCATTTATGCCATCAAACTTAAACTTCAAATCTGCTTTGTGAGGCCCGTACTGGGTATACCCAAGCAATCGGTCTCTCGCAAAGCTTTGCTTTAGCAATTCTTCTAAAACAGCTTTATCGTCCCATCCTTGATAAAAAGCCATATCAAACTGGTACTCTGGCAAAAACTCTGTAACCAATTCGGCCAGAGTATCTGAAATGCTTTCTACATATTTTTTACGTTGCTCACTTACTACTAAAGCGAGCTCAACTAACTGCTTATCCCAAAACTGCAAATCTTGATATTGCCTTGTCTGTTTCAGCAAAGCATTTCTTTGTTTCAATATTCGCTTGTAGTTTTGCCAAGCGGCGTGGAACTGATGTTCCACGTGAAACACTCCCCAATCTAAATAAGCGCGTCGATGTTTAGGACTACCATCAACTAAGCCATACCCTTCCGGATGAAGGATTTGCAAAGGCAGTAATGAAGCAAGCACTGCTTGGCTTCTTACTGTTTCTTTGTTAATCCTTAAAGCAGTGTCTCCACCTTTAAACTTTTGTAATCCGACTTTATGCTCTTCTAACTGAGCAAAAACAACAAAACTGTCTTGCTGGTAAGTAATAACTTTACTAGCTCTATTACTTCTAAAAGAGCGACCAAAGCCCAAATAATAAATAGCTTCTAGTACACTTGTTTTACCGCTACCATTTTGCCCTAAAATAACATTAAGCTTGGGATTAGGGCTTAGGTTGGCACTCTTTATATTTCTAAAGTTTTGTAAACCTAAGCTTTGAATTTGCATTAGCTACAAGAAATTACAAACGCATTGGCATTACAACGTACATTGCTTTGCCGCTTTGTTCAGCATCTTCGATCAAGGCGCTGCTATTACTGTTGCTCATATTTATTCTAATTTGATCGCACTTAAGGGCATTCAAAACATCCAAAACATAAACAACGTTAAAGCCAATTTCTAAGTCTTCGGCCTGGTAATCTACGTCTAAGATTTCTTCTGCTTCTTCTTGTTCAGGGTTATTTGCTGTTATCTTTAAGCTTCCAGATTCTAGCTGTAAGCGTACGCCACGAAACTTCTCATTAGACAAAATAGCTGCACGTGAGAATGCTTGTTTGAGCTCATCTCTACCGGAAATTAATGCTTTATCACTATTAGCTGGAAGGACTCGTCGATAATCAGGGAAGCGGCCGTCAACTAGCTTGCTAGTAAAAGTAAAACCTTGAACACTGGCTCGAATGTTATTGCTGCCAATCTGTAATTCTACAAGCTGATCTTCGTGCTCGAGCATTCGAGACAACTCAATAACCCCTTTACGCGGAACAATAACTTGTTGAGCTTGCAAAGGTTGCTCAAAACGTTGTTCGGCCAAGGCTAAACGGTGTCCGTCTGTAGCAATAGTTTTCAAACCTTTTTCGTCAGTCTCAAACAACATACCATTTAAGTAATAACGAACATCCTGGCTAGCCATTGAAAACTGAGTACTATCTATCAAGTTTTTAAGCTGGCCTTGAGTCAGCTGAATTAGCTGCTGGCTTTGCCAATCTTCTATGTTTGGAAAATCGCTAGCTGGCAAAGTTGCTAACGAAAAACGACTGCGTCCAGAGCGTAACACCAAGCGATTATCGTCGGCCTTACAGCTAATCTCACAACCGTCTGGCAAACCACGACAAATATCTACAAACTTTTTAGCCGGTACGGTAACTCGCCCTTCGTTTACAGCACTTTCTAGCGGAAGTGTCGCAATAAGTTCTACTTCCATATCGGTGCCGGTAATCGACAACTGTTGGTTGCTTATATCTAGCAGAACATTACCCAAAATAGGAATAGTTGGACGCCCACCCAGCGCAGCACTCACTTGCTGCAAAGGTTTAAGCAGTTGTTCTCGGTTAATACTAAATTGCATACCTAGTCACGCCTCTCCGATTATGACGATAATGTGCGGATTAAATTCTGATAATCTTCTTTAATGTCGTGGCTTTCATCTTTAAGTTGAGAGATCTTACGACAAGCATGTAATACCGTTGTATGGTCGCGACCACCAAATGCATCACCAATTTCTGGCAAGCTGTGGTTGGTAAGCTCTTTTGCCAGCGCCATTGCTAATTGTCGCGGCCTAGCCACCGAACGAGAGCGTCGTTTAGACAACAGATCAGCCACTTTAATTTTGTAATACTCGGCAACTGTTTTTTGAATATTATCAATAGTTACCAATTTCTCTTGCAGCGCTAACAAATCACGTAAGGCTTCACGAACAAAATCAATGGTGATTGCCCGTCCGGTGAAGTTAGCGTTAGCAATCACACGATTCAATGCCCCTTCTAGTTCACGAACATTAGAACGCAAACGTTTAGCGATAAAGAAAGCAACTTCGTCGGGCAAACGAATATTATTTTCGTTCGCCTTAGTCATTAAAATAGCTACGCGAGTTTCTAACTCAGGGGGTTCGATAGCAACCGTTAAGCCCCAACCAAATCGACTTTTTAAGCGATCTTCAACGCCATCAATTTCTTTAGGGTAGCGGTCACTGGTTAAGATAATTTGCTGATTACCTTCCAACAAAGCGTTAAAGGTATGGAAAAACTCTTCTTGTGAGCGTTCTTTATTAGCAAAAAACTGAATATCATCGATTAACAAAGCATCAACGCTACGGTAGTAACGTTTAAAATCTTCTATCGCATTGTTTTGTAGGGCTTTTACCATATCTTGAACAAATCGCTCAGAGTGCATATACACCACCTTAGCATTCTTTTTGTTCTCGATAATGCCATTACCCACCGCATGTAAAAGGTGGGTCTTACCTAAGCCGGTACCGCCATATAAAAATAACGGGTTATAAGCCCCGCCAGGATTATTGGCTACCTGAGTAGCTGCAGCGCGCGCTAGTTGGTTCGATTTACCTTCAACAAAGTTATCGAACTGGTAAGTGGCATTAATATTATTTCGATGATTGGCTTCTAAGGCGGACTTTACTGCAGGCTCTTTATCCCAACTCTTGCCACTATCATTATGACTTACTGGCGCTATACTCACCCCAGATTGAACAGGATCGGCTTTTACTGGGTTAGATAAGGTTCGGCTAACTGGCTTGCTGCCAACTTCAAAACGTAAACTCGGTTTATCACTACCGCAAAACTCTTCGAGTAAAGCATTTACTCGGATCAAGTACTTATCTTTAACCCAATCCAACACAAAACGGTTTGGTGCGTATAACACCAATAACTCTGCGTCTTGCACTACTTGCAGTGGTCGGATCCACATACTAAATTCTGTTGCCGGCAATTCATCTTGTAAACGTACTAGGATTTGTTGCCAAAGAGACCCACTCACTCGCGACTCCGCGTTATCACCAAAAAGACCGTCTATTTTATAACGGAAGCCGCTTAAACTCTAGGTTTCTTATGAATTATTCACAAGCAGATAACAAATATGTGAATAAAATTCGCCGAGCCAGATAACAGCTTAGTTATTTGATATAACCATAGCGTATTTGTGTATTAACCGAGGCTGAACTAGAATTTTTACCCATACACAACTACAGATACAGAAGAATAGAAATGAAACTACTAAATAAATCACGATTACTACTTGGTTTACTGCTAGTTAGCATAAGTCCTTGGTCAGCATTTGCACAAGATACCGTTAAAGTAGGTATGTCTGGTCGTTATTTTCCTTTCACTTTTGTAAAACAAGATCAGCTGCAAGGCTTTGAAGTTGATGTTTGGAATGAACTGGCCAAACGTAATGATTGGAAAGTTGAATTTGTAACCGCAAATTTCTCTGGCCTATTTGGCATGTTAGAGACAGGTCGTGTAGATACAATTTCTAACCAAATTACTATTACCGATGAACGTAAAGCTAAATACCTATTCTCTCACCCTTATGTGGTGGATGGCGCGCAAATTGTTGTACGTAAAGGCAATAGCGAGATTACTAGCATTAACGACTTAAAAGGTAAAAAGGTTGCGGTAAACCTCGGTTCTAACTTTGAGCAGCTATTGCGAAAACACGACACCGATAAGCAAATTAACATAGCGACTTACGATACAGGCATCGAGCAAGATGTTGCATTGGGTCGTTCAGATGCATTTGTTATGGACCGTGTATCTTCGTTAGCACTTATCAAGAAATCTGGTCTACCCTTAGCGCTAGCTGGTCAGCCTTTCGAAACCATCGAGAATGCTATGCCATTCAAAAACAACGAAGCAGGCCAAGCATTACAAGCTAAAGTTAACGCTAGCTTAGAAGCTATGCAGCAAGATGGCAGCCTAAGCGCAATTTCTCAAAAATGGTTTGACGGAGACATCACCAAATAATGTCTACATTTGACTTCGGTTACATGTTAGAGCTGTTCCCAATACTGTTTAAGTATTTGGGAACCACCATGGAAATGGCTGCAGTTGCAGCCGTTTTTGCATTAGTGCTTGCGCTAGTATTGGCTCTATTTCGTGTATTTAAGTTGCCACTGCTTAATCAATTTGCAGTGGTATTTATCTCATTCTTCCGCGGTACACCGCTACTGGTACAACTGTTTATCTTGTATTACGGCTTACCTCAGGTATTTCCAATACTGATTGGCTTAGATGCATTTAGCGCATCTGTCATCGGCTTAAGTTTGCATTTTTCTGCCTATAAAGCAGAAAGCATTAGAGCAGCCATTAACTCTATTGATAAAAGCCAGTGGGACGCTTGTTACGCCTTTGGTATGACTCGACTGCAAGCTTTGCGCAGAGTAGTGCTACCACAGGCACTACGCACCGCCCTGCCTTCTTTAATGAACTATCTTATCGATATGATTAAAAGCACCTCTTTGGCCTTTACCTTAGGTGTGGCAGAAATAATGGCTAAAGCGCAAATGGAAGCGTCTAGTAGCTTTAAGTTCTTTGAAGCATTTTTAGCAGTAGCACTTATCTACTGGGCAGTTGTTGCAGTATTTACTCAGCTACAAAACCTTGCTGAACAGCGACTATCGAAGGCTTATTAACGATGATAAAAATCTCCAATTTAAGCAAGTCCTTCGATGGGCAAAATGTGCTTAACGGTATCGATTTAGAAGTAAAAGAGGGCGAAGTTGTAGCGATCATCGGCCCATCAGGAACCGGAAAATCTACATTTCTACGTTGTATTAATTACTTAGAACAACCCGATACCGGCCTTATTAGCGTAGATGGTTTAACAGTAGATGCACAAAGCCATCAACAAAAAGACGTGCTTGCGCTGCGCCGTAAACTGTCTTTTGTCTTTCAAAATTACTCGCTATTTGCCAACTTAAACGCAGAGCAAAACATAGCCGAAGCGTTGATCACTGTTTGGAAGCAACCCAAAGATAAAGCCTTAGCCGAGGCAAGAAAGATACTTAAGGATATTGGCTTAGCGGATAAAACCAAACACTACCCTAGCCAATTATCGGGTGGCCAACAGCAACGTATAGGTATAGGCCGTGCTATGGCTACTCACAGCCAAGCTATATTGTTTGATGAACCCACATCAGCCTTAGATCCAGAATGGGTTGGCGAAGTGCTTGAACTCATCAAAAAACTGGCCGAGCGCAAACAGACATTAATTATTGTTACTCATGAAATGGCCTTCGCCCGCGAAGTTGCCGACCGCGTGGTATTTATGAGCGATGGAACCATTGTTGAACAAGGTAGCCCAGAACAACTATTTAATCAGCCGAAAGATCCACGAACTCAACAGTTTATATCGCGTATAGTTAAGCGAAATCACGGCTAATTACATTGTTTAGTTGCACCTATATAAAGGAGCACTATAATGCCGCCAAAGATCCAAAGGATCTTTTCCACAACAGTATTTAAGATTAAGCGATTTTTCGTTTGACTTAGAAGAGGTGAATGATTAGAATTTCGCCTCTTTTTTACCCGGTGCGCCTACCATTTTGGTTAATTGCACCGACTGTACAGTAAAAAACTAGCTAGCAAGAGTAATAAATATGAAACGTACTTTTCAACCAAGCGTACTAAAGCGCAAGCGTAGCCACGGTTTCCGCGCTCGCATGGCAACAAAAAACGGCCGCCAAGTTTTGGCACGTCGTCGCGCTAAAGGTCGCGCAAGTCTGTCTGCATAATTAAGTGCAAAGACATTCTTTTAGCAGGGAGTTACGTTTGTTAACTCCCATGCATTTCAAACATGTATTCTCCAACCCCGTTCGTGTGGGTACCCCCCAACTCACTATCCTTGCCAAAACCAATACTCTAGAACACCCTCGTCTAGGTTTAGCTGTTTCTAAAAAAAGCGTTAAACTAGCGGTAGGTCGTAATCGAATTAAACGTTTGGTAAGAGAAAGCTTTCGTCTACATCAGCACAAGTTGCCCGCAGTAGATATAGTGGTTATTTCCAAGAACGGTATTTCAGACTTAGATAATAAAGACCTGACCAAGCTTCTGGAGAAATCATGGCGAAGACTAACGCGCCGTTGCGAATAATCGCAATTATGCCAATCAAGGCTTATCAATACGTGATAAGTCCTTTGCTTGGTCCGCGCTGCCGGTTTACGCCAACATGTTCAGATTACGCGATTGAAGCAATTAATTTGCATGGTGTGTTAAAAGGTAGTTGGTTAGCAAGCCAACGTCTATTAAAATGCCATCCTCTACATCCTGGCGGACATGATCCGGTTCCAGGTTCCAAAAAAACCAATAGTGATTAACTAAAATTATGGAATCTCAACGCAATTTACTGATAATTGGGTTGCTGTTTGTAAGTTTTCTTATATATCAGCAATGGCAAAAAGACTACGGCCCACAGCCTGTAGTAACTACTGCTACCAATACTGTTACCGCAACTGGTACTACTGCAAATGGTGATGTGCCAGCCAGTGCTTCATCTCACGACGATTCAGACTTAACGCAGGCTACCGCTGCAGGTCAGTTAATCACGGTTACTACCGACGTTCTAAAGCTTAAAATTAGCGCTCAAGGCGGTGATGTAGTGAGTGCAGAACTATTGGCCTACCCAATAGAAGAAGACTCAACAGATCCATTTGTACTGTTAGAAGAAAATCCTAACTTTACCTATGTAGCCCAAAGCGGCTTAATTGGTCGTGATGGCCCCGATGCCAGCGCCAACGGCCGCCCAATCTACCAAGTAACTAGCAACAATTTTGAACTAGCCGATGGTAGCAATGAACTGGTTGTAGCACTTAACTACCAAGACCAAAGCGGTAACGTATTTACTAAAAACTTTACCCTTACTCGTGGTAGCTACGACGTAAACGTAGACTTTCAAGTAAGCAACAAAAGTGACTCCAACCTAAGCTTGCAACTATACAGCCAGCTTAAGCAAACCGATAAAGAGCATAGCTCTAGCATGGTAATGCCGGTTTATCGTGGTGGTGCTTACTCTAGCGAATCAACTCGTTACTCAAAGTACAGCGTTAAAGACATCAAAAAATCTAACCTAAATGAAACTACTACTGGTGGTTGGGTAGCGATGATGCAGCACTACTTTGTAACCGCTTGGTTGCCAAACGAAGACGATACCAACCAGCTATATTCAAACAGCGGTAACGGTTTTGTATTTATGGGTTACAAAGCGCCATTACAAACCATTGCGCCTAACGAGACAGCAACCCTAACTAGCTCGTTATGGGTTGGCCCTAAACTGCAAAAGCAAATGGCTGAATCAGCAAAACACCTAGACCTAACCGTAGACTACGGCTGGTTATGGTTTATTGCCCAACCATTGTACAAACTACTCACCTTCTTCCACAGCATTGTAGGTAACTGGGGTGTTGCAATTATCCTTATCACCTTCACCGTAAAAGGTTTGTTGTACCCGCTAACTAAAGCGCAATACACCTCTATGGCGAAGATGCGTTTACTGCAACCTAAAATGGCAGCACTTCGTGAGAAGTACGGCGACGACCGTCAGAAAATGTCGCAAGGCATGATGGAGCTGTACAAGAAAGAGAAAGTAAACCCCTTAGGTGGTTGTTTCCCTATCTTGCTACAAATGCCTATCTTTATTGCTTTGTACTGGTCGTTAATGGAAAGCGTAGAGTTACGTCATGCACCATTCTTTGGTTGGATTACCGACCTATCGGTACAAGACCCATTCTACATTCTGCCTATTTTGATGGGTGTGAGTATGTTCTTCATTCAGAAGATGTCTCCAACCACTGTAGCCGACCCAATGCAGGCTAAAATTATGCAGTTTATGCCAGTAATCTTTACTGTATTCTTCTTATGGTTCCCAGCAGGTCTAGTACTTTACTGGTTGATGAGTAACGTGGTAACGCTGATTCAGCAAACCATCATCTACCGTAACCTTGAGAAAAAAGGATTGCATAAACGCTAAGCACAAAGTTTAGCAACAATGCTAAAATGCCATTCAGTGAAGGCTGAATGGCATTTTTATTTTCAGCAGAAATGAGCAAAGAGAGTGAGCATGAATTCAACTGATACTATTGTGGCGCAAGCTACCGCCCCAGGTCGTGGTGGTGTAGGCATAATTAGAGTATCTGGCCCTTTAGCCCAGCAAGTAGCCGAAACGCTATTAGGCAAGTGCCCTGCTCCTCGCTATGCCGATTACTTACCGTTTAAAAGCCTTAGCGGAGACACGCTTGACCAAGGTATTGCACTGTACTTTAAAGGGCCAAATTCCTTTACCGGTGAAGATGTACTAGAACTACAAGGTCACGGCGGGCCGGTAGTAATAGACATGCTAATTCGCGAAATTTGCCAATTAGATGGTTTACGCATGGCTCGCCCAGGTGAGTTTAGTGAGCGCGCATTTCTAAACGATAAGCTCGATTTAGCCCAAGCAGAAGCCATTGCCGACCTAATTGAAGCCACCAGCGAACAAGCAGCCAAAAGTGCCTTACATTCGCTGCAGGGTGAGTTTTCAAACAAGATCCATAGCTTAGTTGAAAGTGTTACTCGCCTGCGTATTTACGTTGAAGCCGCAATTGATTTTCCCGAAGAAGAAATCGACTTTTTAAGCGACGGTAAAGTACAAGCCGATTTATACGCCATTATCGAAGAATTAGGCTTAGTACAAAGCCAAGCTCGCCAAGGTTCATTACTACGAGAAGGCATGCGAGTAGTTATCGCTGGCCGTCCTAACGCCGGTAAATCAAGCCTACTTAACGCCCTAGCAGGTAAACAAGCCGCCATTGTTACCGACATAGCCGGAACGACTCGTGACGTATTACGCGAGCATATTCATATTGACGGTATGCCACTACACATCATCGATACCGCTGGTTTACGTGATGACGCAGACGTTGTAGAGCAAATAGGTATAGAGCGCGCTTGGGAAGAAATCAATAATGCTGATCGGGTATTGTTTATGGTGGACGGCACCACCACCGAGGAACTCGACCCACAAAAAATTTGGCCTGAATTTGTGGCAAAACTACCCACCAATATTGGCATGACAGTAGTACGCAACAAAGCCGATGTTACCGGCGAAAGCTTAGACGTAGTAATGGATCACGGACATCCTGTTTATAAGATTTCAGCTAAAACCGAGCTAGGCCTAGCAGAGCTAAAAGACCATCTAAAACAATGCATGGGTTTTCAAGGCAATATGGAAGGTGGTTTTATGGCACGTCGTCGCCACCTTAACGCCATCGAACTTGCCGCAGGCCATTTAGACAACGGCAAAACCCAACTAGAAGTTTATCAAGCAGGTGAACTGTTGGCCGAAGAACTGCGCTTGGTACAACAACACTTAAGCGAAATTACCGGTGAGTTCAGCTCCGACGATTTACTCAGCCGCATTTTCACCAGTTTCTGTATCGGAAAATAGCTTAATAAGTAAGTATTCACTATTAGCAAAATCCCCTTAAAACAAAGATAAACACCAACGAAACCTGATAAACAGCAAGTAAACATAAAGCCATTGTCAGGTTTTTGATTAACAAACAAACCCACTTTCAAACTAAGCTAAATCTTCTTCACGGTTTCATCAAACACCGTTATTCATCACTAAAAATATTGACTTAAATCAATTTTCAATTAAAGTTTCACTGTTTTCTGAAAGTTCAATAAAAGGATTTGTCACGTGCAATTATCAGAGAAGAGCCAAGCTTTTGTTCTTCATTTTGGCGAAATGGGCAGCCGTTGGGGTTTTAACCGAACGGTTGGCCAAATATTGGCTTTGTTAGTGATTAATCAAGAGCCTTTGCACGCTGAGCAAATTATGCAACAGCTGGGTATTAGTCGCGGCAACGTAAGTATGGGTTTAAAAGAATTACAGTCTTGGCGTTTAGTAAAGCTAAGCCACCAAGCAGGTCAGCGTCGCGAGTTTTTTACCGCAGCGGGCTCTATCTGGGATATGGCGAGAACCGTATTTGAAGAACGCAGTAAGCGTGAAGTAGACCCAACCCTTTCTCTATTGCGCTCAAATCTATTAGAAGAACCAGAAAACGAAGCAGATCAGTATACCCAACAAAAAATGGAAGAGATCCACGATCTCTTAGAGTTAATCACTCAATGGTCGTACGCACTCAATACGATGAACCCAGACAAACTACAGAGTTTAATGAAGATGGGCTCAGGTATTAGCAGAATTTTAGAACTAAAAGACAAAATCGTTGGTAACAAGGGATCTGCCGCCAGCTAATGAGATTATCAACCTTAACGAGGCTTAACCATGCTTGATGCCCTAATGCTCTCAAGGATACAGTTTGCTGCCAATATCAGCTTTCACATCCTGTTTCCCACCATCACCATTGCGATGTGTTGGTTCCTAGTATTTTTTAAAGTTCGCCACGATATGACCGGTAACCCGGTATGGATGCGCGCCTATCGCTTTTGGGTAAAGGTGTTTGCACTTTCCTTTGCGATTGGTGTTGTAAGCGGCATTACCATGTCATTCCAGTTTGGTACTAACTGGCCAGGCTTTATGGAAACCGTGGGTAATATTGCTGGTCCTCTGCTCGGTTACGAGGTGCTTACCGCCTTTTTCTTAGAAGCCACCTTCTTGGGCATTATGCTGTTTGGCATTAAACGCGTACCAAACAAAGTACATACCCTAGCAACCATATTGGTAGCAATTGGTACCAGTTTGTCGGCATTTTGGATTTTAGCGCTAGACTCATGGATGCAAACCCCAACGGGTTTTGAAATGCGCGATGGTGTTGCTTATCCAACCGATTGGTTTGCAATTGTATTTAACCCATCATTTCCTTATCGCTTAATCCACATGTTGTTAGCGTCAGGCCTAACTGCATCGTTTTTTATCGCCGGTATTTCAGCCTATCGAATTTTAAAAGGCGACGTTAAAAAAGCGCCGCGTCTTACCTTAAAAGTAAGCCTAATAGTGGCAGCGATACTAGCGCCAACTCAGGCTTTAGTGGGTGATTTTCATGGCTTAAATACTCTTGAACATCAACCTGCAAAAATTGCTGCCATTGAAGGTATCTGGGAAACCGAGAAAGGCGCTCCATTACTGTTATTTGCATTGCCAGATGAAGAAACCAAAACCAACAAATTTGCCATTGGTATTCCAAAGTTAGCGAGCTTAATTTTAACTCACGAGCTAGATGGCGAGCTTAAAGGCTTAAACGAATTTGAAAACGAGCACCCGCCAGTAGCACCTGTTTTTTGGAGTTTCCGGGTAATGGTGGGCTTGGGTCTACTTATGTTAGCCCTAAGTTGGTTTGGCTCTTACCACATGGTGCGTAAAGGCAAAATGCCAAATTGGATGCTAAAAGTATTGGTAGGTACAACCTTCTCGGGTTGGGTAGCAACACTTGCCGGCTGGTATGTAACCGAAATAGGCCGCCAGCCGTGGTTAGTAACCGGAGTGCTAAGAACCGAAGATGCGGTAACCAGCCTACCCGCTTCAAATGTGGCATTTTCGTTAGCGCTATATTTAATCGTTTATGGCTTCTTGTTAGTTGCCTACATTCGAACGGTTTTCTTAATGGCACGTAAAGCGGTTAAAGAAGAAGAGTTTGAAACCAACGAACCCAGGCCCGACGGCAACTTAACCAATGTTAATCAGCCACAAGACAACGTTGAAGGGAGTGCTAAAGCATGATGGACGCCTACTGGTTACCGGTTATTTTTATCGGCTTAATGGGACTTTCGGTTCTTGTGTACGCAATCTTAGATGGCTACGACTTAGGTGTGGGTATTTTGCTGCCAATGGGCGAAGCCGACGAAGCGCAGCGCGATACTATGATTGCCTCTATTGGTCCGTTTTGGGATGCCAACGAAACTTGGTTAGTACTGGCAGTTGGCATCATGCTAATTGCCTTTCCAGCAGCGCATAGCATCGTTCTCTACCACCTGTATATTCCGGTCGCAATTATGCTGATCGGACTTATTATGCGTGGCGTAGCTTTTGACTTTAGAGCTAAAGCAGCAGTGGACCATAAGTTAGCTTGGGACAGAACCTTTAAAGCAGGCTCTATACTCACCACCCTGGCTCAAGGCTACATGTTAGGTTTGTATGTAATGGGTTTTGAGGGTGGCATAAGCACCCATTTATTTGGTTTACTCAGTGGCTTGGGTGTTACAGCAGCTTATAGCTATATTGGCGCAGCTTGGTTAGTAATGAAAACCGAAAACAGCTTACAGCAACGTGCTGTTGCTTGGACAAAAACCACTGGCCGCTTTTGTTTCATGGGGGTGATTGCAGTATCTATCGTTAACCCTTTAGTTAACCCTGGTGTATTTGATCGCTGGTTTGACTTCCCATTGGTCATGTTTGTATTGCTGATCCCAGCTTTGTGTTTTGCAGCGTTTTTGTTTAACGACTTTTTACTAGGGCGTTTACCTAAAGAAAACGATCGCCACTGCTGGGTACCATTTAGCTTAGTTATGCTGATATTTTTGCTGTGTTTTAGCGCATTGGGCTTTAGCTTCTTCCCCGATGTAGTACCTGGACAAATGGATATTTGGGAGGCGGCATCTGCGCCAGAATCACTGATTGTGATTTTAATTGGCGCCCTGATTGTTGTGCCGGTGATCCTCATGTATACCGCCTTTTCTTACTGGGTATTTAGAGGCAAAGCGACCTCACTGAACTACCATTAAACATTACAGTTAAACCAACTAAAAAGAGCGCCCTATGGCGCTCTTTTTTTGTTCTCTTAAAACTTCATACTAACGCCAAGTTTAATCTGGCTATCATCTTTAAGAGGCGTGCTGTTGTAATCGGTACTATCAAAGTTTTTTTGAGTATATTGAACATAAGGCTGATAGCTTCCTAAATTGGTAAGGAACACCTTAGTTTCAAGTTCATTGATTTTTAGGTTATTGCTTTTGTGCTCTGCATTTGCGTCTTTATGAATGTAGTTAAAAGACACGCCAACAATATCACCGGCCCAACCCGCGGTTAAATCGGTTCGGTTGGTTTTTACATCGCCTAGTTCAGCTTTATTTATGCTGTTGTTATTTTGGGGACCTTCGTAACGGTAACGTGCAGCAACTAAAATACCATTATCAAAGTTATAACCACCTTTAAGAGCAAACTTACCGGTGTTGTCAGAACAAGGCTTAAAAATGCTGCCCTTGTGTGAGCAGTTACTAAGTGCAAAACGGCACCTAAACGAACAGGTAGAGCAAATTGCCAACCTGGACTGTTTAAGGTTAAACCTTGGAGTAAGTGCGTATTTGCAAGATAGCGCTATAGCAAAGGTGCTTAGCCAATTTAACCAAGCCTACCCACAAGTAGATTTACATATTTACCAACGCCGCGATGAGCAGCTACTCAACTGGCAACAACAACCATCATTAGATTTAGCCATTTGTTTTTACCGGGACGCTTTTCCTAGCCAATTTACTGTAGAACCTTTGTGTGAAATACCAGTAGTAGCAGTATGTTCACGAACTCACCAATTAGCGTCTGCAACGTCAACAACTCTTCAGCAAGTGCTAAGTCATACCTGGATAACTGTTCTTTCTTCAACCAATACCGAGCTGTGGGATCCCGATACAGTACAAAGGCAAATTGCAGTAGAGCATCATTCGCTAGCTATTGAACTTTGTTTACGTGGTGTTGGCGTTTTTGTCGGCCAACAACAGCAGCTAAATCCGTATATTGAAACGGGTGAATTAGTAGTTTTAGCCCATAACGATGCCATTGCCAATGAACAACTTGGCTTGATTTACAGCAAACAAACAACGATTTCCCCAGCTCAACAGGCGCTAATTAATTTGTGTAAAGCAGAGTTTAGAAACAAACCCCATTAGCCATTTAGGTAATGTGTGCACAACTCTTATTCACACACAACAAATGGGATCATCAGCTTAGATGGCGGGTAAAGAGAATTTTACTGAGGTTTCACGTGAAACTATCAACAACTAGATCACAATAAATTCGCAGCTAGTTAAACCCTATTAGATCACGTTACAATGTAACCAAGACTCTACATTTAACAGGATCGTAAGTGGATATAGAAATCATTGTGGGATCAACCCTCGGTTCGGCTGAATACGTCGCAGATGAGCTAGAAGCGCTATTAAAAGAACAGCATCAAGTAAAAATTCACTTAGATGCAGAGTTTGAAGAGCTAAATAAGCAAGCTTTTTGGCTTATTTGCAGTTCTACTCATGGCGCAGGAGATGTACCAGACAATTTACAGCCATTTTTCCAACATTTACTCGAAAACCAACCAGATCTTTCTTCTGTTTCTTATAGCGTAGTGGCTATTGGTAGTAGCAGTTACGATACCTTCTGTGGAGCAGGTAAAGATCTCGACCAAACCTTAAGTAATTTGGGTGCCAAAAAGCTAAAAGAACGTTTAGAAATAGATGTGGATCTAGAACCAGTGCCTGAAGAACCAGCAGTTGCATGGTTAGAAAGCTGGAAAAATGAGCTAAATGTGAACTAAATACTGTGGATAACCCTAGGGAATAGCTATTAGTTTAACATAGTTATTCCTATGGATAAGCTTATACCCATTTCCACCTGTGGATAAACAGCAAATTAGATCCCAGTTTTTCCCCTGCTTAGATCGCCCTTCATTAACAAGATCTGATCTTAATTAAGTTAATGATCATAAAGCTAAAAAATCACTTATCTACAGATCAGCAAGTTACTAATAGTAGATCTAATAAAAGATCTTTAAAAAAAGATCTTATATATATTTATAAGAGATCGAGTACTGATCTAATTCTGATCTAAGCATTCCCTTATCGCCACTTAACCAGTAAAATGTCGCACCCTTCTGGGATTAGGCTGGCTCGAGGTAATAAAAAATGTTCTATAAACAACAATATGACGTGATAGTGATCGGTGGTGGTCATGCCGGTACTGAAGCAGCTGCTGCAGCTGCACGCATGGGTCAAAATACCTTGTTGCTTACTCATAACATTGAAACTTTAGGTCAAATGTCTTGTAACCCAGCCATTGGTGGTATTGGTAAAGGTCACTTAGTAAAAGAAATTGATGCCTTAGGTGGCTTAATGGCACAAGCAGCCGACCTTTCAGGGATCCAATTTAGAACCCTAAACTCATCTAAAGGCCCAGCCGTTCGTGCAACTCGCGCGCAAGCAGATAGAGTGCTTTATCGAGCTGCGATCCGTGAGCGTTTAGAAAACCAAGCCAACCTAACTATCTTTCAACAAGCTTGTGACGACTTGATCGTAGAAAATGATCAAGTGGTAGGGGTGGTTACTCAAATGGGCCTACAGTTACGTGCACGCAGCGTAGTGCTCACTGTGGGAACATTCCTTGGTGGCATGATCCACATTGGTTTAAATAACCATGCTGGTGGCCGAGCAGGTGATCCCCCGTCAATTGCTTTAGCCCAACGACTCCGAGAGCTACCATTACGAGTTGATCGCCTAAAAACCGGTACTCCACCGCGCATTGATGCGCGCAGTATCGATTTTAGCCAAATGCAGCCACAGCCTGGTGATACCCCTACACCAGTATTTTCGTTTATTGGTAAACAAAGCGATCACCCACAACAGATCCCTTGTTATATCACTCATACCAACGAGTCTACTCATAACATTATTCGTAATGGTTTAGACAGAAGCCCTATGTTTACCGGTGTGATTGAAGGTATTGGGCCGCGTTATTGCCCCTCTATCGAAGACAAAGTAACTCGCTTCGCCGATAAAAACTCACATCAGATCTTTATTGAGCCTGAAGGCCTAACCACTCACGAAGTGTACCCAAATGGTATTTCTACCAGCTTGCCTTTTGATGTTCAGGTTGAGTTAGTTCACTCAATGAAAGGTTTAGAGAATGCCCATATAACCCGTCCGGGTTATGCCATTGAGTATGACTTCTTTGATCCTCGTGATTTAAAACAAAGCCTTGAAAACAAATACTTAAAAGGTTTGTTCTTTGCTGGACAAATCAACGGGACTACCGGTTACGAAGAAGCCGGTGCCCAAGGATTAATTGCAGGCTCTAATGCTGCCCTTTACGCTCAAGGCAAAGATGCATGGGCACCTCGACGCGACCAAGCTTACATGGGCGTATTGATCGACGATTTAGCCACTTTAGGCACTAAAGAACCTTACCGTATGTTCACTAGTCGTGCCGAATATCGCTTATTGTTACGTGAAGACAACGCCGATATGCGTTTAACTGAGCAAGGTCGTAAGCTTGGTTTAGTAGACGATCATCGTTGGCAGTTGTTTAATCAAAAAGTTGAAGCGGTTGAGTTAGAACGCCAGCGCCTAAAAGACACTTGGGTTCATACCAGTTCTAAGCAATTGGATCAGCTAAACCCATTATTGAAAAATCCAATTACTCGCGAGCATTCTTTAGAAGAGTTGATTCGCCGACCAGAGCTTAACTACCAACAATTGATGGAAATTGATGGCTTTGGACCTGGATTAGAACTACCAGCCGCCGCTGAGCAAGTTGAAATCCAGATCAAATATGATGGTTATATTAAACGCCAATTAGAAGAAATTAAGAAAACCCAAAAGCATGAAAATACTTTGCTACCTTTAGATTTAGATTACTCTAAAATTAGCGGTCTATCGAATGAGGTAGTTGCAAAACTAACCAATGCCAGACCAGAAACCATAGGTAAAGCAGCACGTATTTCGGGAGTAACTCCAGCTGCGGTATCATTGCTATTGGTATATTTGAAAAAACACGACTTGGCACGCAAGTCAGCTTAGGATGATCGGGTGTTAAAATCTCGCTTACAGGGCTTATTGGCTCAAACGTCTTTGCAGCTTACCGAGCTGCAAATTTCTCAACTGGTTAGTTTGGTTGAGCAGCTCGATAAATGGAATAAAGCTTACAACCTTACCTCGGTAAGAGATCCTATGGAGATGATGGTAAAACACATTCTCGATAGTTTAGTGGTAAGTCCTTACTTACAAGGTGAGCGTTTTATTGACGTTGGCACAGGGCCTGGATTACCAGGTCTTCCCTTGGCCATTATTAATCCTGATAAACAGTTTGTATTGCTTGATAGTTTGGGGAAACGAATTACTTTTATTCGCCAAGTTTGTCATTTACTCAAACTCGAAAATGTTACCGCAGTGCAAAGCCGAGTAGAAAACTACCAACAAAACCTCGATTTTGATGGCGTAATAAGCAGAGCGTTCGCTTCTTTAGAGGATATGCTTAACTGGTGTTCTCACCTACCCGCAAATAATGGTAAATTCTATGCTTTAAAAGGCTTAGTGCCTGAACAAGAGCTAGAAAACCTGCCCGAAGGCTTAAAACTGCACAGTATCGAGAGTTTAACGGTTCCCGAACTTGAAGGTCAGCGACATCTAGTTATTATTGATAAAAATAACCCTTAGGCGAAAATATTGTGGGTAAAGTAATTGCGGTTGCCAACCAGAAAGGTGGCGTAGGAAAAACTACAACCAGCGTAAATTTAGCGGCGTCTATGGCGGCCACTAAACGCAAAGTATTGTTGATTGACCTAGACCCACAAGGTAATGCCACCATGGGCAGTGGTGTTGATAAATACGATGTTCCAAAAACAGCCTATGAGTTACTGATTGATGAAGAACCTATCGATCAAGTAACGGTAAAAGATACCAGCGGATTTTTTGATTTAATTGCAGCTAACTCTGATGTTACTGCTGCTGAAATTAAATTAATGGAGTTTTTCGCGCGCGAAGTACGCTTACGTAATGCATTAGCGCCCGTGCGTGACTACTACGATTACATTTTCATAGATTGCCCGCCTTCGCTCAACATGCTTACTGTTAATGCAATGGCTGCTGCCGACAGTGTATTGGTGCCAATGCAGTGTGAGTATTACGCCTTAGAAGGCTTAACCGCTTTAGTTGATACCATTAGTAAATTGGCTTCAGTGGTTAATCCTGATCTGCAAGTTGAAGGCATTTTGCGCACCATGTTCGATCCTCGAAATAGGTTATCGTCGGATGTAAGTGATCAGCTTAAGCAGCATTTTGGTAAAAAAGTCTACCGAACTGTGATCCCAAGAAATGTGCGTTTGGCCGAAGCCCCTAGCTTTGGTAAACCAGCCATGTATTATGATAAAACGTCAAATGGTTCTAAGGCTTACCTTGCTTTAGCGGGTGAAATTATTCGCCGCCATGAAGAAGAAGCACAAGCGGTGGTCGTAGATTAATGAATACGGATAAAGACATGTCAGCGAGAAAACGTGGATTAGGTAAAGGATTAGATTTATTACTCAGTACCAGTAATAACGCTCGTCAGCGTCAAGTTGAAGAGGACACTAAAGCCGATACTAATCAGCAAACCGTTGATCAAAACCGTGGTGAGCTGCGTAAGCTACCCATCGAATGGTTACGCCCAGGTAAGTACCAACCACGTAAAGACATGTCGGCTGAAGCGCTCGAGGAACTGGCTCACTCGATTGAAGCACAAGGGGTTATTCAACCCATTGTGGTTCGAGAAGTGGGTGATAATCAATTTGAGATTATTGCTGGTGAGCGCCGTTGGCGCGCCTCGCAACAAATTCATCTGCACGATGTTCCTTGTTTGATTAAAAACGTGAGTGATGAAAACGCGGTTGCTATTGCACTTATTGAGAATATTCAGCGTGAAGATCTTAATGCAATGGAAGAAGCGGTTGCCCTTGACCGTTTAATGAATGAATTTGAACTTACTCATCAGCAGGTCGCTGAAGCGGTAGGTAAATCTCGTACAACTGTAACCAACCTGCTACGTTTAAATAGCCTTGATAACGATGTAAAAATCTTATTGGAACATGGCGATATTGAAATGGGCCATGCTCGTGCCTTGTTAGCGTTAAGTGGAGAAACTCAAGCCGAAACTGCACGTAATGTTGCTGCCAAAGGATTAACAGTTCGCGATACCGAAAAGCTAGTTAAGGCAGTTTTAAATCCTAAAGCCCCTAAACAAGCAGCTAAAGTTGATCCAGATATTAACAGATTAGAGCAAAGAATAAGCGAACGCTTAGGTGCTGGTGTAAAAATTCAGCAAAACAAAAAAGGCCAAGGTAAGTTGGTTATAGACTATGCAAACTTGGATGAATTAGATGCTATTTTGGCGCTCTTCATCGATTCCGATGAAACACTTTAGTTTTTATAAACTATTCTTACCTACATTTCTTTGATCTTGATTACCTAACTTTCACCAAAAAATGACCAAAATCGCTGGTTTGTAACATAAAAATTAACAATAACCGTTATTTGTTTATGTAAGCTGTTACAAATTGGTGACTTCCGCTTTGCTTCTGATTGCAAAAGTGCGCGTTCAACGTATAATCATTAGGCTTTTTCGCAAGCCCTTTTTACCTACTTATAGGTAATGGGTTAAATGTAAAAACTAGTAGAGGTCGAGAATGTCTGGGTCTTTAACAACAGAAGTACGCCTTAAAGCGTTATATTTTGTTATCTTTCAGACAGGGTTTGTCGCACTGCTAACACTTAAAAGTGGTTTCTTTTTTGATAAAGAAACTGCCATTTCAGTGTTACTCGGAGGAATAATCTTTTTACTACCAAATGCGCTGTTTACTGCCATGGCATTTATGTTTGTGGGAGCTAGACATCGAAAATACGTAGTATTGAGCTTTTATCTCGGGGAAGTCGTAAAACTTTCTCTAACAGCCATTATGTTCATACTGGCCTTTGCCTTGCTTGAAGTGGTGCCTCTAGCACTATTGCTTGGCTTTGTTCTTAGTACTTTAACGCAATGGACTGCCTCTATTTTTCTTAGTAACAAAAATAGGATGATAAATGGCTGCTGAAGGTAACGTTTCAGGCTATATCCAGCACCACCTGACAAACGCACAAATGTGTATGGCCGATGGCGGTCTGGCATTTAATTACGCTTGTAAGGATGCAGGGTTCTGGACTTGGCACATTGATTCACTCCTGTTTTCAGTTGGCTTGGGCGCTTTGTTCTTATTTCTTTTTTATAAGGCAGGGCAAAAAGCAACAACTGGCGTACCTGGCAAGTTTCAATGTTTTGTTGAAATGATGGTTGAGTTTGTTGATGGAGCTGTTCGTGATGCTTTCCATCGCACCGACCGTGTTATTGCGCCAATTGGTCTAACCATCTTCGTGTGGATTTTCCTCATGAACTTGATGGATTTAGTGCCTGTTGACTTTATACCCCACGTCGCCGGACTTATGGGCGCTGAGTACTTTAAAATTGTACCAACTACTGATTTAAACATCACAATGGGCATGTCTCTTGCCGTGTTTGCTTTAATCATATTTTACAGTATTAAAGTAAAAGGACTGAAAGGGTTTACAAAAGAGCTAACGCTTAATCCTTTCAACCATTGGTCAATGATTCCATTCAACTTCTTGTTAGAATCGGTCACCTTATTGGCTAAACCTTTCTCACTCGCTTTGCGTCTGTTCGGTAACCTGTATGCAGGTGAATTGATCTTTATTCTTATTGCCGCACTTGTTCCTTTATGGGCTCAATGGACCTTATCTGTGCCATGGGCAATTTTCCATATTCTGGTCATTGTGCTTCAGGCGTTTATTTTCATGATGCTAACGATAGTTTATCTAGCTTTAGCCCATGAAGATCACTAATTAAGTTTAATAAAAACTGTTTTAACCTAATAAATACTATTTGGAGAAAATCATGGAAACTGTTGTTGGTTTAACTATTATCGCTGTTGCAATCATGCTGAGCATGGCCGCTCTTGGTACTGCTATCGGTTTTGCACTTTTAGGTGGTAAATTGTTAGAAGCATCAGCCCGTCAGCCTGAGCTAGCCCCTGCACTACAAACTAAAATGTTTATTATTGCTGGTCTACTAGATGCGATCTCAATGATTGCCGTGGGTATCGCGTTATTCTTCGTATTCGCTAACCCATTCGTTGCCTTGTTAGGTTAATCCTTCGATTCCTAACAAATAGGAGGTGTCGTTGTGAATATCAATGCAACCATGTTTGGACAAGCGATATCGTTCGCGATTTTTTGTTGGTTCTGCGTTAAATACGTATGGCCACCACTAATCGACGCGATTGAAGCTCGTCAAAAGAAAATTGCGGATGGTTTAGCTGACGCTGAACGTGCCGGAAAGGATCTTCAATTAGCTCAAGCGAAAGCATCAGAGCAAATGAAAGACGCCAAGTCCGAAGCTGCTGGTATTATCGAGCAAGCTAACAAGCGCAAAATTCAAATCATCGACGAAGCAAAAGAGCTGGCTAACATTGAGCGAGAAAAAATTATTGCTCAAGGTAACGCAGAAGTTGAAGCTGAACGTAATCGTGCTCGAGAAGAGTTACGTGCGCAAGTAGCTGCTTTAGCCATCGCTGGCGCTGAGAAAATTCTTGAGCGTTCAATCGACAAAGAAGCCAACAAGCAGATTGTTGATAAGCTAGTCGCTGAGCTGAAATAAGGGATAAAAGGTAGAGCTTATGGCTGATTTAACCACCATTGCTCGTCCCTACGCTAAAGCTGCGTTTGATTTTGCTGTTGAGCAAAAAGCCTTAGAACAGTGGACTGAGATGTTAGCATTTGTTGCCGAAGTGGCAGCCAATGAGCACGTTGCAGTTCAGCTGAAAAGGGAATCGGCAAATACTTTGGTTGATTTATTTACCACTGTATGTGCGGAACAGCTTAACGAGCATGGCCTTAACTTAATTAAGTTAATGGCTGAGAACGGACGTTTAAATGCGTTGCCTGCTGTGTTAGCTCTTTTCTTGGAGTATAAGGCCGAATTGGCTAAGGAAATAACTGCTGATGTTGTTTCCGCTACCGAGTTAGATGCCGCGCAGCAAGCGCAAATTAGTGCTTCCTTGGAACAGCGTCTAGCACGCAAAGTGAAGCTTAACTGTAGTGTTGACGCCTCATTAATGGCCGGTGTAATTATTCAAGCCGGTGATTTAGTGATTGATAGCTCTGTAAAAGGGCAATTGGCGAAACTTTCTGAAACACTGCAAGCGTAATTGGGGAATAGAGCATGCAACTGAATTCCACTGAAATAAGCGAACTGATCAAGCAACGTATTGAGCAGTTTGAAGTTGTCAGTGAAGCTCGTAACGAAGGTACTATCGTTTCTGTAAGTGACGGTATTCTTCGCATTAATGGTCTTGCTGATGTAATGCAAGGCGAGATGATTGAGCTTCCTGGTAACCGTTATGCTATCGCATTAAACCTAGAGCGTGATTCTGTAGGTGCGGTAGTAATGGGCCCTTATGCTGACTTAGCAGAGGGTGACAAAGTAAAAAGTTCTGGTCGTATTTTGGAAGTTCCTGTAGGTCGAGGCTTATTGGGACGCGTACTTAATACACTGGGTGAGCCAATTGATGGTAAAGGTGCGGTAGAGCACGATGGCTTCTCGCCAATCGAAGTGATTGCACCTGGCGTAATGGAACGTAAATCGGTAGATAAACCTGTTCAAACAGGTATTAAAGCGATTGATTCAATGATTCCAATCGGCCGTGGTCAACGTGAGTTGATTATCGGTGACCGTCAGATTGGTAAAACAGCGATCGCTGTTGACACCATCATTAACCAAAAAAGCTCTGGCATTAAATGTATTTACGTAGCGATTGGCCAAAAAGCCTCTACTATTGCTGCTGTAGTACGTAAGCTAGAAGAATACGGCGCAATGGAGTACACCACCATTGTTGCAGCTTCTGCATCAGATTCAGCCGCACTACAATACTTAGCGCCTTATGCTGGTTGTACTATGGGTGAATACTACCGTGACCGCGGTGAAGATGCGTTAATCATTTATGATGATTTATCTAAGCAAGCCGTAGCTTATCGTCAAATTTCCTTGCTACTACGTCGTCCGCCAGGCCGTGAAGCTTACCCTGGTGACGTTTTCTACCTCCACTCTCGTTTATTAGAGCGTGCCTCCCAGGTAAACGAACAGTACGTAGAAGAGTTCACGAAAGGTGAAGTAAAAGGTAAATCAGGTTCATTAACTGCATTGCCGATTATTGAAACCCAGGCTGGTGACGTATCAGCATTCGTACCAACCAACGTAATTTCGATTACCGATGGTCAAATCTTCCTAACAGGCCAGTTATTTAACTCTGGTACTCGTCCGGCGGTTGACCCTGGTATTTCGGTATCTCGTGTAGGTGGTGCAGCACAAACTAAGATTATCAAGAAACTGTCAGGTGGTATTCGTACCGCATTGGCACAGTACCGTGAACTAGCAGCATTTGCCCAGTTTGCTTCTGACTTAGATGATGCAACCCGTAAGCAGTTAGACCACGGTCAAAAAGTAACCGAGTTAATGAAGCAGAAGCAATTCAGCCCATTATCTGTTGCTGAACAAGCCTTGGGTCTATACGCCGCTGAAAAAGGTTATTTAGCTGACATAGAAATCGATAAGATTGTTGATTTTGAAGCAGCGTTGCTAGCTTACGCTAACAACGAGTACGCCGATCTATTAGCGACTATTAATGAAAAAGGCGATTACAACGACGAGATTGATGCGGCGATTAAAGGCTTAATTGAAAGCTTTAAATCTACCCAATCTTGGTAATCAAACCTGACGAATAGGAGCAATAGATATGGCCGGCGCTAAAGAGATTAAAGGTAAGATTGGTAGTGTTCAAAACACTCAAAAGATTACCAATGCGATGCAGATGGTGGCAGCAAGTAAAATGCGTCGTTCGCAAGACGCAATGGAAAGCAGCCGTCCCTACGCAGTAGCTATGCGCAAAGTAATTGGTCATATCGCGCTAGGTAAGCTCGAATACAAGCATCCGTATGCTGTAGAACGAGAAGCCAAGCGTGTAGGTTATATCGTGGTATCTACTGACCGTGGTTTGTGTGGCGGCTTAAACATTAATTTGTTTAAACAAGTTGTCACCGACATGCAGCAGTGGAAAGAAAAAGGGGTTGAGGCTGATCTTGCCGTTATTGGCAGTAAAGCAACAGCCTTCTTTAATAGCCACGGTGGTAAAGTGGTAGCTCAAAACTCTGGCTTGGGAGATAACCCAACTGTTGAAGAGCTTATCGGTACCGTGAAAGTGATGTTAGAAGCCTACGATGAAGGCAAGCTAGATCGCATTTATGTGGTGTACAACAAGTTTGTAAACACCATGGTACAAGAACCAACGATTGATCAATTATTGCCGCTGCCTAAAGCAGATGATCCAGAAATTGCGTCTCGCAGCTGGGATTATTTATACGAGCCAAGTGCTGAAGAAATTCTCGACGGCCTACTAGTTCGTTATATCGAATCTCAAGTGTATCAAGGTGTGGTAGAAAACCTAGCCTGTGAACAAGCTGCACGAATGGTTGCAATGAAAGCGGCAACCGATAACGCGGGTAACCTGATTGATGAGCTTCAGTTGGTATACAACAAAGAGCGTCAAGCAGCGATTACTCAAGAATTGAGCGAAATTTCTGCGGGAGCTGCAGCCGTTTAAGGCAAGGCACTAAGCAATATATTTAGAGGAATCAACATGAGTAACGGTAACATCGTCCAAGTAATTGGCGCTGTTGTGGACGTTGAATTTCCACATGACAGTGTACCTAAGGTATACAATGCTCTAGAAGTTCAAGGCGAAGACTTAGTTCTTGAAGTTCAACAGCAAATTGGTGGTGGCGTAGTTCGTTGTATCTGTATGGGTGCATCGGAAGGCGTACGTCGCGGCCTAGAAGTGGTTGATACTGGTGACGCGATTAAAGTACCTGTGGGTGACGCAACCCTCGGTCGCATTATGAATGTACTAGGTCAAACTATTGACCACAAAGGTGAAATTGAAACGGAAGAGCGTTACAAGATTCACCGTTCTGCTCCAACTTATGAAGAGCAGGCTAACTCTAGCGAATTGCTAGAGACAGGCGTAAAAGTTATCGACTTAATTTGTCCATTCGCTAAGGGTGGTAAAATTGGTCTATTCGGTGGTGCCGGTGTTGGTAAAACCGTAAACATGATGGAGTTGATCAACAACATCGCTAAAGCTCACTCAGGTCTATCTGTGTTTGCTGGTGTTGGTGAGCGTACTCGTGAAGGTAATGACTTCTACTACGAGATGGAAGAAGCCGGGGTACTTGATAAAGTAGCCATGGTTTACGGTCAGATGAACGAGCCACCAGGAAACCGTCTACGCGTAGCGTTAACGGGTTTGACTATGGCTGAGAAGTTCCGTGACGAAGGTAAAGACGTATTGTTGTTCATCGACAACATTTACCGTTACACCTTGGCCGGTACCGAAGTATCTGCACTGTTGGGCCGTATGCCATCAGCGGTAGGTTACCAGCCTACATTGGCTGAAGAAATGGGTGTTCTTCAAGAACGTATTACATCTACTAAGACTGGTTCGATTACTTCGATTCAGGCGGTATATGTACCTGCGGATGACTTGACTGACCCATCTCCTGCAACCACTTTCGCGCACTTAGATGCAACCGTTACGCTAAACCGTAGCATTGCAGCAATGGGTTTATACCCAGCGATTGACCCACTGGATTCAAACTCTCGTCAGTTAGATCCTCTTATCGTAGGTCAAGAGCACTATGAAGTTGCTCGCGGTGTGCAAGGCGTATTGCAACGCTATAAAGAATTGAAAGATATTATTGCGATTCTAGGTATGGATGAATTGTCTGAAGAAGACAAGCAAACCGTAGCTCGCGCGCGTAAGATCGAGAAATTCTTAACTCAAGATTATCACGTAGCTGAAGTTTTCACTGGTAACCCAGGTAAACTTATCCCACTTAAAGATACTATCCGTAGCTTTAAAGGCCTATTGGCTGGCGATTACGATGATATTCCAGAGCAAGCGTTCTTGTATGCAGGCGATATTGATGACGTGCTTGAGCGCGCCAAAAATATGTAAGCTTCGCCCATTGGCGTAACAGGAGGCTGAAATGGCAGCGATGACAGTTCACTTGGATGTGGTGAGCGCAGAAGAGAAAATTTTCTCTGGCCGCGTTGAGCACTTACGAGTAACCGGTGAAGAGGGTGAGTTAGGAGTATTGCATGGTCATGCTCCACTACTAACCCCAATTAAGCCTGGTATGGTTCGCATGGTTAAACAGCATGGTCACGAAGAGGTGATTTACATCTCGGGTGGTTTCTTGGAAGTACAACCAGGAAACGTAACCGTGTTGGCAGATACCGCGATTCGAGGCAACGAGCTCGATAAAGCCAAGGCCCAACAAGCTAAACAAGCTGCAGAGGAAAGCATTAGCAATCCCAACAGCGATGTGGATTTTGCGAAAGCTCAAGTTGAACTTGCGAAAGCAATGGCTCAACTTCAAGTTATCGAAATCCTCGGAAAAAACGTCCGATAGATTTAGCTTGATAATAAAAAGGCGCTCCCAGAGCGCCTTTTTTGTCTGTGAAAAATGATGCTGACATCAACGAAACCTATTTTTATAGTCGTTACTATAGCTATAAATAGATTGGCTTCGTGCTAATAACAACTACATTTAGTGGGTTTGAACTTAGCTTCAAACTAACACTCACCAAGGGATGGATATGGCAACAATTTCGCCATTAAATCAAGCAAGCAAAGCCTTGCTCTCAGAGCGTATTCAAGGCCTTATCAAAGCCTTATCAGCAGGTATCTACGAACGTGAAGAAAGCTTTAAACTATGCCTTTTGGCTGCTCTAGCCGGCGAAAGTGTATTTTTACTAGGCCCGCCTGGTATTGCCAAAAGCATGATTGCCAAACGTTTGGTGAAGGCCTTTAAAAGCCAAAGCTTCTTTGATTACTTAATGACTCGCTTCTCAACCCCAGAAGAAGTGTTTGGTCCTTTATCTATTCAAGAGCTTAAAGATAATGGTAAGTATGTTCGTTTAACCGAAGGTTATTTGCCCACTGCCCATATAGTTTTTCTTGATGAGATCTGGAAAGCAGGTCCGGCTATTCTTAATACCCTACTCACGGTAGTGAATGAGCGCACTTTTCGAAATAGCTACGAAAACTTGCCTGTACCCATGCGCTTACTTATTTCTGCTTCAAATGAACTGCCTGAAGAAGATGGCGGCTTAGAAGCGCTTTATGACCGCATGTTACTGAGGGTATTTGTAAATAGGATTCAGCAAAAAGACAACTTCAAAGCCCTGCTGCTTGATAATCAAAGCTTACAAGATATCCCTGAACACCTTGTGATTAGTGACGAAGAATATCAAACATGGCAAGCGCAACTTGGCCAAGTCACCATGAATGACGAAGTGTTTGAGAAAATGTACCTAATTAAAAACTTGGTTGAGCAAGGTTTTCCTTTAGCCGGAGAAGGCAGTATTGTTGGCGATCTTTATGTATCGGACCGACGCTGGAAGAAGTCTGTTCATTTGTTGCAAACTAGTGCATTTTTTAATGGTCGTTCAGAGATTAATCCGCTCGACTTGCTGCTATTGCAAGACTGTCTCTGGCATAACCTAGAAGACCGCCAGTTTATTCAAACTTGTATCAAAGATTATGCCGTCAATCATGCATTCGATCAGCTTAAACTAAAAGAACTTGCCGAAGGGGCCGAGCGTCATTATCAAGCCACCGTGGATGATATTTGCGAGCAGCTTACCCTACAGTTTTCTCATGATTCAGGCTTAAGAAAAGACCAATATAAATACGATTTTAGCAGTGCTAAACGTTACCCCAATAAACACGGTGGCGAGCTATTTAAGCTGGTGGTATTGCAAAGCAATTTGTCGGTGAGTGAAAAAGACAAAGGTGAAACGCGTTGGGTCTATGTGGATGCAAACGAGTTCTCAAAGAAAATAAAAAGCGGTAATTGTGAAATGCTCGGGCGGATCAACGAAGGTTCCGAGTTATGTCAGCTACGCTTTGATATTGATATTAACCATCAGCTAGTGATTAAAGATTTAGCTAATCGACCTTTACTGCTTGGTATTGCCAAACAACAAGGCCTTGATGAAAGCATGGTAGCCGATTGGCAACAGCAAATTGATGCAGTATTGGCTAATATTAAACAAGCAGAATATGAGCTAAAACGTAGCCGGGCTCAGTTTCACGGTGCCTTGCCCCATAACTTTATCTCTGAGCAACTGCCAGAGTCGATAGAAGCAAGCTTGATGGAAGTGGATATGATGGTATCAGGGGTTGCTAGCTTGCTAGATAAACAGGCTTATAGAATGCGCAATATAAACGACTTTTTTAACTAGGTTAAAACATGTTAGATAGCCTGCAATTTGGTGTGATGTTAGCCGAGTCGGGACTGCTTGATGAAGCAGTCCGCGAGGTGATGATGCGTCCGCAACTGATGATGATTGCAGAGTCTAGCCCTGGTATTCAAAGTGCCATGAAAAGCCAAGTTAGCAAATGGAAAAGCCAAATTCGTTCTCAGCTTGGTCAAATCACCATTGAAGAAAAATTTGCCGAAGAAATAGCGCTGTATCAGCGTTCTATTGAATTAGACAGTGCCGCATTCAGCCAACAGTTAGATGACTTATTGATACAGTTAAGCGTTTGTTCTTCTTTTTATGGCAAGGCAAGTGAGTTGGCTGCTCATCCTCACCACCGTTATAGCCCAATGTTTCAAAGTTACTTTTGTAATCAGTGGTTTGAAAACATCGCCAAGGCGCTTAATAAAGCTCAGTTAGATGAAATGAAGCAGCATAAGCAAGCCTTGCTGGCCGATCTTTATCAACGGGTTGAAACGCTGCAGGCGATGCCTGAAATGACTGAATCGGGTGACTCAAATAAGTTAGGTCGATTATGGGATATGGCGGCGGCAAAGCTGCGTAAAAGTGAAGTTAATTTGCTTAAGCAGTTTGCGGTGTTCCTTAAATCGCAAAAAGGTCTACAAAAAATTGCCGAGCAATTAGGCAGAATGGCCGACCAAGTGAGTGACCCAAATGCTAGCAATGCACCGGTTGAAGAGCCTCAATTGATTGAGGAGCAGTTAGAGCAAGTTACCGACGATATAGTTGGAGTGCACGAAGGTGATGATCTAGCCAAACTCTTGCCTAATGAAACCATGTTCTTAGCCTACCCAGAGTTAGAGGTTATTTTTTATAAGCACTTAGTTGATCACCAGCTAATGAATTATCAAATGCAGGGCAAGCAGCGCAAATTGCGTAAGGTGAAAACCTACAAAAAAGCAGCTGACGAGACCATGCTAGATAAGGGGCCATTCGTTTTGGCCATTGATAGCTCTGGCTCTATGCAAGGCTTTCCTGAGAAGTGTGCTAAAGCCCTAGCCTATGGCTTAATGCAAATAGCCTTAGCTGAACAGCGTGACTGTTATGTCATTATGTTTTCAACAGAGCTCATCACTTACGAACTCACCAAAAAAGATGGCTTAAGAGAAGTGCTTAATTTTCTATCTTACAGTTTTCATGGTGGCACCGATATGGCCGCAGCACTCCAGCAAGCGGTTAAACAAATGACAGAAGATAAATACCAAAATGCAGATTTAGTGGTATTGTCAGATTTTATTGCCCCTGCTCCACCCAATGATTTGTTAGATACAATCAAGCAGTTAAAAACGCAAAAAAATCGATTTCATGCGCTTAAACTATCTAGCTACGGAAACCCCGAATTAATGCAGGTGTTTGATCACCTCTGGGATTACACTCCTTCGCCAATGAAGCGCTTATTTAAACGATAATTCCAAAGCAGATACGTTTCGCTTACACTTGTTTAAATTATCGATAATCATTTTGGTTGATTGGGAAAATTAACCTGTAATAAGGAAACAAAATGAACTTCAGCGTTGTTATTTTGGCTGCCGGTAAAGGAACAAGGATGCGTTCAACTTTACCGAAGGTACTTCATAAGTTAGCGGATAAACCAATGGTGCAGCACGTCATCGATACCGCTAAAAAATTAAAGCCAGAAGCTATTCACCTTATCTACGGCCATGGCGGTGAATTGATTAAACAGCAAATACAAGACCCAAGCTTAAATTGGATTGAGCAAGCTGAGCAACTAGGTACTGGTCATGCTATGCAACAAGCTGCACCGCATTTTGCGCCTAATCAGCCTGTCGTTATGTTATACGGTGATACCCCCTTAATTAGCGAACAAACAATTCAGCGCTTAATTGAAGCCTTGCCAGAAAATGGCATTGGTTTACTCACCGTAGATCAAGAAGACCCAACCGGCTATGGGCGAATTGTGCGTGAAAACGGCAGTGTAGCAGCGATTGTTGAGCACAAAGATGCAACCGCTGAGCAGCTAGCGATTAAAGAAGTGAACACCGGTGTATTAGTGGCAAACAGTAATGACTTTAACCGCTGGTTGGCTAACTTAAGTAACGACAATGCTCAAGGCGAATACTACGTTACCGACATTATTGAAATGGCCACTAAAGAAGGCAACGTGGTACAAGCGGTACAACCCGACTCTATTGTTGAAGTGCAAGGGGTTAATGACCGAGTTCAACTAAACGGTTTAGAGCGCGCATACCAAAAAGCCCAAGCTGAACAGCTACTGCGTGATGGGGTAAGTTTGGCCGATGCTAACCGCTTTGATTTACGTGGTGAGTTAAGCATTGGTAGCGACTGTTTCATCGATATCAACGTTATAATTAAGGGCAAAGTTACCATTGGTAACAATGTGACTATTGAAGCTAACGCTATTTTGATTGATTGTGAGATTGGCGATAATGTCACCATTAAAGCTAACAGCATTATTGAACAAGCTAGCTTAGCGGCAGATGCTTCCGCTGGTCCATTTGCTCGCCTTCGCCCTGGAGCCAAGCTGGAGCAAGATGCTCATGTAGGTAACTTTGTAGAAATGAAGAAGTCTACTCTAGGTAAAGGCTCTAAAGCTGGTCACCTAACTTATCTAGGTGATACTACGGTAGGTGAAAAAGTGAATATTGGTGCTGGCACTATTACCTGTAATTACGATGGTGTTAATAAATTCCAAACTGTGATTGAAGACGGTGCCTTTATTGGCAGTGATACCCAGTTAGTTGCTCCAGTTACCGTGGGTAAGAATGCAACTGTAGGTGCGGGTTCTACAATTACAAGTGATGTGGAAGCTGAAGTATTGGCAATATCTAGAACCAAGCAGCGCAGTATTAAAGCTTGGCAACGTCCCGTTAAAAAATCTTAATTGTTTGAATTGTATATGAAAAGCGACCTTTGGTCGCTTTTTTTGTTTTAGCGACTGTTTTCACATAAATCCCTACTTTAATTAGGTATAACTAGGGTTTTGCTTTAGGGACAGACCATGAACAAACAGTTTGAACACCCGCTGCCAAACAGCGAAGGTTATTTTGGCGAATATGGTGGAAGTTTTATCCCGCCAGAGCTTCAAACAGTTATGAATGATATTAATCAGGCTTACTTAGACATTCGTCAAGATCCAGAGTTTGTAAAAGAGCTTACGCGTTTGTATCAAGACTATGTAGGTCGCCCTAGCCCAATTTTCCACGCCGAGCATTTATCGCAAACCTATGGCTGCGACATTTATTTAAAACGTGAAGACCTAAACCATACTGGCGCGCATAAAATTAATCACTGTTTAGGTGAAGTGCTACTGGCTAAAAAAATGGGAAAAACCAAAGTGATTGCCGAAACTGGCGCTGGTCAACATGGGGTTGCTTTAGCAACCGCTGCTGCCTTGTTAGGGTTAGAGTGTGATATTCACATGGGTGAAGTAGATATCGCTAAAGAGCACCCTAACGTAGTGAGAATGCGTATTTTAGGTGCCAATGTTATCCCCGCAACTCACGGTAGAAAAACCTTAAAAGAAGCTGTAGATAGCGCTTTTCAAGCTTACATGGCCGATCCTCATAGCCAGCTTTATGCTATTGGTTCGGTAGTTGGACCCCACCCCTTCCCGATGATGGTACGAGACTTCCAATCAATTATTGGCATAGAAGCGCGTGAGCAGTTCCAAGCAATGACCGGAGCTTTACCAGACAATTTAGTGGCTTGTGTTGGTGGTGGCTCTAACGCTATGGGGCTGTTTAGCGCCTTTTTAGAAGATGAAGCGGTCGCTATGCATGGTTGTGAACCTGCCGGTCGCAGTTTGGAAGAAGTGGGTGAACATGCAGCTACGTTAACCAAGGGTGAACCTGGCACTATGCATGGTTTCCATTCCTACATGCTTAAAGATGAGCAAGGAGAGCCTGAACAGGTTTATTCAGTCGCCAGCGGCCTAGATTATCCTTCGGTTGGACCACAACATGCCTATTTAAAAGACTTAGGCCGAGTTCAATATGGTGTAGTGAGTGACCAAGAAGCGATTGATGCTTTTTTTGAGCTCTCGCGTTTAGAAGGCATTATTCCAGCAATAGAATCTGCTCATGCAGTGGCGCACGCCATTAATTTAGCTAAACAAGGTAATAAAGGGTCAATTTTGATTAATTTATCGGGTCGAGGAGATAAAGATATCGACTTTGTGGTAGAGAAATACGGTAAAGAATACGGAATAGAATCGCTGCTATAAGTAGTAAAACTTGCTAAACAAAAAAGGCCACAAGTGAAAATCTGTGGCCTTTTTTAGTTTGCAGAAAGCTAGTTTAGAATTTATAAGCCACGTTGAGCATTGGCCCGCGGTAGTGATATCTTAAGGTGGTTTCATTCCAATCGGCTTCAACTAAGTAATAGTTGTAGCCTAATTCAACATCCCAACTTGGTGTTATATGATAAGAAAGAGATGCATTTAAATCGGCTAAGTAACCACTAGTATTATCTATAGATATATAGAAGAACTGAGTGTGCGCGCCAATCGTCCAATCTTCCGCTAATTGATAATCTGCCCATAGTCCAATGTCAGGCAGTGGAGCGGTGGTTGACTCATCAACTACTTCGCCGTTGGTATTGGCACTATCACAAGTGATGGTACCACTGTTATTAATACAACCCGCTATCTCACCGCTAAAGCCCATTTCAATGAACATAACGTGTAAACCTAACGAACCGCCAATTTCGGCCCGTTCTGTTTTAAAGAAAGAATAACCATAACCAGCGCGTAAAATGTCAATGTCCATACGCGTATCAATAGACGCCCCTACAACAATGCCTTTATCTGGGTTGTTAGGCAGGGTGTAGCCAAAGGTTGATTTGCTTTTGGCTGAGCGGTGCAATCTGCGCCAATCGGCATATACAATATGGCGTTCTTTAAATTTATAGCCTGCTTCGAAAAATGGTAAAAACTGGTTTTCTTCTAGATTTAAGTTGTCTTCGAAATCTAAATGAAAGTCTTCGTTATTGAATGCTTTGGTGGTAATTGAAGAATCGGTTTTCGCCCAAAAGCCGCCCGCTTTTATCACCCATTCACCAGCTAAACTGGTAGAGCTAAAGCTTGCTATTAGTGCAGCAAGAGGGAGCCACTGCTTGGTTTTCATATACTATCCTTGTATCGCAGTACTAAAACAGTGCTGCAGATGCGCTGTTTAACGTTTGTCACTTCATTGTGAGCTTTTGGTTAGTATAAGCACTTAAATCTGATAGTAAAATATAAACAAGCCACTATCCTTAGTGGGGCGGTTTGATTTATTTTAAACTGTTAAGTTAATCTGCATGCACAGCTTGCTTACTACTTTGTTGGTTGGAGAAAAGGATGTTAAAGGAATTAACGCGTTATTGTGGTGCTCTGGTACTAGCTGCTTTGTTAGTCTGCTTTCCGATAACTTCGGTTATGGCAGTCGATTCTGGGAGTGACCAAGCAACCTTGCTGTTAGAAAAGTATCAGCGTCAGCAACAGCGGATCGAAAAAATTAAAGCCAATATCGACCAAGTATCAAGTATTGAGCAGGCGGCTATCTCTCACCGTTTATTAGAGCGCCATTTGCATGCCTTTGAGACCATTAATCAACTTTCTCAATATTTGATTGAGCAAAAAGCTTTGGGCTTAGCCGATGAGCAAGTGTTGGCTGAAGTTGAGCAAATTATTGCCCAAAATAACCAAGATTTAGTGAATGGTATCGAAAAGCAGCAGCTTGAGTTTAATAAGGCTTATGCCGAAGAAGAAGCTGATGGTATTAAAGCTTTCCAACTCTATATCGAACACCTTACTAGTTCTGATCTTATTTATAATGCCATGGTGCAGCAAATTGTTAATCAACAAGCCTTAGGTTTTAATGTAGATGCAGAAAAAGAATACTTGATCGATCGATTATATACCCGCGCTGAGTCCTTTTCTGGCATGGTGGGCTTGGTGGGTAAAAAGCGCGAAGAACTCGGCAAGTTAATTAAAATTACGCCGGATGATCAAAGCCTTAAAGACCAATTAGCAGTTGTTACCGAGCAGCTTGCTGTTGCTGGGGAAAGCTTTAAGCTTACCGTCGATTTACTTACTCAGTTAGGCTTTAACGCGTCTTTCTATCAGCAGACTTTACTAAAGCTTGGCGGTCAAATTACTACCGATGTTTTGGATGTGGATATATTAGGTGGCATTGCTAAACGTTGGTTAGAACGTTTATCAGAATACTTTGTTGAGCACGGTGGTGAATGGATTTTCAAGCTGTTTTTGCTGGTGGCTATCTACTATATTTTCCGCTCATTATCGCGTTTGGTGCGTAAACTGATGACCAAGAGTTTGGATTCATCCAAGCTAAATTTGTCGTCATTAATGAAAGACATGATTATTTCCTCGGTCGCTCGAGTTGTCATCATTATAGGAATTCTATTTGCGCTCGCTCAAGTGGGGATTTCGCTGGCTCCTATCTTGGCCGGTTTAGGTGTGGCCGGTTTCATTATTGGTTTTGCCTTGCAAGATACTCTAGGTAACTTTGCTGCTGGTTTGATGATTTTGATTTATCGCCCTTACGATGTAGGCGATATGGTTGAAGTGGGTGGTGGAGTATTTGGTAAGGTGAAAAGCATGAACCTTGTATCAACCACCATTCTCACCATTGATAACCAAACCTTGGTTATACCCAATAGCAAAATTTGGGGTGACGTAATCAAAAACGTTACTGCGCAAAAATTGCGCCGGGTGGATTTGGTGTTTGGTATTGGCTACTCCGATGACATTGAAAAAGCAGAGGCAGTATTAAACGAATTGCTCGAGCAGCATCCAATGGTATTGCCAGAACCAGAGCCCACCGTGAAGCTGCATGTACTTAACGAATCTTCAGTTGATTTTATTGTTCGCCCTTGGGTTAAAACCGATGATTACTGGAATGTATATTGGGATATTACCCGCGAAGTGAAAATGCGCTTCGACCGCGACGGTATCTCTATTCCGTTCCCGCAGCGCGATGTGCATTTTTATCCTGCCACTAGCGAAGCAGCGCAAATCGAAAAATAGCTAGGGTCTGTTGAACTTTTCTGATGGTTTTTGCAGCAATTTATTAGCCATTTAGGCAAGGCAGTGAGTGTGCAGTTAAGTGGGCTTAATAATCACTCGCTAACGCTGAATAAATGGCTAAGAAATGCTGCCCGAAGGGTTCGGATAAGCGAACTTTACTCTTTGTTAAGCCCTTCTTGCTTAGCCCACTAGGCTTCTAAGTGCTCGCCGCGATTAAAGCCCGCTTATCTCAAACAAAATTTCAACACCAAAGATCAACAGACCCTAAAACATTAACTATAAAATCAAAGGTTTGGTTTTTACTTCCAAGCCTTTGTTGGTTTTGATACTGGCTTCCGACGCTGAATAGCTGGAAAATTTGGCTAAAATAAGTAAAATAGCGCTTCATTTTTGAGCAGAGGTTGTTGCAGTTCGTGAGTCGTCAACGCGCCCTAGAAAAAATAGCTAAGTGTTTAGAGTTGGGTAACTCCTCAAATGTTCATGAGGCCGCTCAAGCTATTCGTATGGCTCATCGGCTCATGCTTAAACATGGTCTAGAACAAGCTGATATTGAGCTTATTCAAATGGGTAAAACCTCAACCCAAACCTTGTTACCTGCCAATGTAAGTGAAAATATTCTGCGGATTATCCGCGGCATTAATAGTCGTTTTGGGGTTGAAGCCGTGTTGGTTAATCACAAAGGTTTAAAACGTGCTGAGTTTGTTGGGCATGCCGACCGTGCGGTATTTGCCGCTTTTGCTTTTGATATTGTTTATCGGGAAATGAACCAGCAAGTGGGCTCTTTTAGAAATAGCTTTGCCGGCTCGGGCACCGATAACGTAACCGTGGCACGCCGAGTTAGCTCGTTTACTGCTGGTTGGTTGGAGGGCGCGCTAGAAAAACTGCCAGATCTCACCACTAATGGTCGTAACGAGCACATGGATGACTACCTTGATGAGATGTTTGAAAAATTAGATCGCGAAACCTTTAAAGCTAAAATCAAGGCGTCGATGGGGCAACTTACCCCAGATTTTCAAACTGGTATGAAAAAAGGCCGAAAACTGTCAGTTAATCGGCCTGTAGAAGGCGCTCGCGCTACTTCTTTGTTACGTTAGAGTGCGAAGTTACTCCGCTAAGTCAGCGACTTAATTATCTAACTTACTTTCAGTATCTTACTTGTGTTGGTATGACCGGTTTGGTCGAATACATCGCCGTGGGTCAATATAACCAAGTCGCCTTTGCTCAAATAGCCTTGCTCTTTTAGCCGCTCAATCGCAATTTTTGATACTTGTATTATGTCTTCGCTACTTTCATCAAAATGGATTGGGTAAACGCCACGATACAAGGCGCAACGGCTTAAAGTATTGGCATGGCGAGATAGCGAAAAAATCGGCAAGCCACTACTCAAACGAGACATTAACAGTGGTGTACTGCCGGATTCAGTAAGGGCAATTATCGCCTTCATGCCTTTCATGTGGTTGGCAGCAAACATGGTGCTCATGGCTACTGTTTCCGAAATACTCTCGAAGATATAATTAATGCGGTATTTCGACACGTTAATGCTGCGTTGTTTTTCTGCGCCTAAACATACACTGGCCATAGCCTTTACTGTTTCGATAGGGTATTGGCCTGCGGCAGTTTCGCCAGAAAGCATCACTGCATCGGTTCCATCTAGCACGGCATTGGCTACATCCATTACCTCAGCACGGGTTGGCATTGGTGCGCTAATCATCGATTCCATCATTTGAGTGGCGGTAATTACTGCTCGATTGTATTTTCGAGTGAGGCGAATTAGGGTTTTTTGTACACCCACTAATTCGGCGTCGCCAATTTCTACTCCTAAATCTCCACGTGCAACCATTACTGCATCCGAGGCTTTAATTATGTCGATCATCGCTTCTTCGGTTGCTACAGTTTCGGCGCGTTCTACCTTAGCAACCAATTTGGTGGCTAATCCTGCTTGTTGGGTAAGGCGACGAGCATAATGCATGTCTTCGCCACTATTAGGGAATGATACGGCTAGGTAGTCCACTTCAATTTTGGCCGCGGTTAAAATGTCGGCTTTATCTTTATCGGTAAGGGCTGCTGCAGATAAGCCACCGCCAAGTTTGTTTATGCCTTTGTTGTTAGATAAAACGCCACCTATGGTGACTTCGGTAGTTACTTGGCTGTCTTTTACCGCCGTTACTTTAAGTTGAATACGGCCATCATCGAGCAATAAGATATCACCTGGTTCAACATCCTTAGGCAAGTGTTTGTAATCTAGGCCTACTTGTTTTTCATCGCCTAAACCTTTGTCTAGCTCACTATCTAAAATAAAGCTGTCGCCTACATTTAGGTTTACTTTGCCATCTTTAAAGGTGGAAACACGAATTTTGGGACCTTGTAAGTCGCCTAGTATCGCAATGTGTAGTTTGTGTTTGCTGGCTAACTCTCTCACTTTGGCAGCGCGTGCCAAATGATCTTCTGCGGTTCCATGAGAGAAGTTAAGGCGCACCATATTTGCACCACTTAATATCAGTTGTTCCAGTACATCGTCTCGGTCGGTGGCGGGGCCTAAAGTTGTGACTATTTTAGTACGTCTTAACATGTTGCTAATCCTTAAAAATTGATGAGATGTTTGCTTGAATTCGCTGATGCTGATTTAAGTATATGTAAACCAGCTTGTCCCTTGGTTTTTTTTTGTCTCTCAAGTACATTGCGCATTAGGGATATTATTTGCTGTGGGGTGACAGAATGAAACAGGCAATCTTGGCAGAAATGAAGGTTTTGCCAGAAATTGATCCAGAGTTTGAAGTTAAACGTCGAATCGACTTTATAAAAGCGCGTTTAAAACAAGCGGGTTTAAAAACACTAGTACTTGGTATTAGTGGCGGTGTTGATTCAACAACCACTGGTCGCTTAGCGCAGTTGGCCGTTGAACAGCTTAACAATGAGAATGATAGTCAAGACTACCGCTTTATTGCTATGCGTTTACCTTTTGGTGAGCAAAAAGATGAAGCCGACGCACAACTAGCTTTAGGGTTTATTAAACCCTCACATATTGTTACCACTAATATCAAAGCAGGTACCGAAGGCTTGCATACTAGTGCTAGTGAAAGTTTAGTGGCTGCTGGTTTAGATTTACCAGCCCAAGCTGCAGTGGATTTTGCCAAAGGCAATGTTAAGGCTCGTATGCGCATGATTGCCCAGTATGAGATTGCTGGGTTAAGTGGTGGCCTAGTTATTGGAACCGATCACTCAGCTGAAAATTTAACGGGTTTTTACACCAAGCATGGTGATGGTGCCTGTGATTTAGTGCCTATCTTTGGTTTAAACAAACGCCAAGTTCGCCAGGTTGCAGATTATTTAGGCGCACCAGAAAAGCTGATTGGTAAAGCGCCAACGGCCGATCTTGAAGAAGACCGTCCGCAATTACCCGATGAAGTGGCCTTAGGTGTTACTTATGACCAAATTGATGACTTCTTAGAAGGTAAGAAAGTAGCCGATGAAGTCGAGCAAAAACTTATTGGCATTTACCAACGTACTCAACATAAACGTCAGGCCATTCCTACCATTTACGACTAAGCCTGTAACAGCAACAAATTAAGCCGAAGTAATTAGGCTTCGGCTTTGTTTGATCTGCATCTTGTATTGCTGAGTCTACATGTTGTCTAATTGCAGCCGAATTTTTAGAGGAACTCGCTTTGGGCAACGCCATCATATTTAGTCTTGATCTATTTGGTACCGCAATATTTGCCATTTCTGGGGTATTGATAGCCAGTCGTCGCCGAATGGATTTGTTTGGTGCCTTGGTGCTTGCCTGTGTTACCGCCATTGGTGGCGGTACTATCCGCGATATGGCTTTAGGTGCTAGCCCAGTATTCTGGGTAGAGAACGGTTTGTATTTGTGGGTAATTCTTGCAGCTAGTTTAGGCTCGGTATTATTGCTTAATAACTTTCCTACACCTCCTCGCTGGTTACTGCCGGTAGCTGATGCTATAGGAATGGCGGTATTTATGGCGATTGGTGCTAACAAAGCCTATCAATATGGGGCGCCAATGATTGTAGCCGTTACCATGGGAGTGATTACCGCCTGTGGTGGAGGCATGATCCGTGATGTATTGGCTAATCAAGTTCCTTTAGTACTGCAACGTGAGGTGTATGCCACTGCTTGTATTGTTGGTGGACTGGTTTGGGTGGCTGCTTTATACCTACAGTTTTCGGATACTATTGCTACAAGTGCTTGTATTTTGACCGCTTTGCTTATTCGTTTAGTGGCCATTCGCTACCATTTATCACTACCTAAGCTTGCCAAAAATCGTTAGTTTGCGATAAATTCCGATAGAGGGTGTGAGATATCTCTTACAAGCTTGTGCGTTAAAAGCAGTTTTGCTTACAGTTGTTAAAATTAAATTTTCTTTTAAATTAATGGTTTAGTGTTTTTGTAAGAGTTTGTAAGTAAAAAAATGAAAGTTTTTTGCTTACGCTGCTTTTTCTCAAACTTAGATTCCGTATAGTTGTTTGTGCACGGAGGCACTGACGTTTATCAGGATGAGAAACGTAGCAGGAGCTAAAAAGGAACAGCTACAGGAAGTAGCAAGGGACACCTCCTAGGAAGGAGACGTGCAACTGGTATGGATGACCGGTTATGCCATAGAAGGCTAAAGGACAGCTCAAAGGATTTGAGAAAAGGATAACTACAGGACGTAGTAACACAGTCAAAAAGGATTGCAGGGAGCAACTACCCGTTCACGGATTTGAGCGATATGACTACCAGGGGCGACACGAAAGTGTCGCCCCGAACTTTTTCTAAACCCAGCCAAGTGCTGGGTTTTTTATTGTCTGAACTTTGTCATCGATTTTAGATGAATAGTTAAGCTTAAAAGTATTTTGGTAGGTTTTTATGCTTTTAAGGTGTTTATGTTTAGACTTATTGAGAATTTTAGCGTGCAGAGTTTAGATGCTTGTTTGGCGATCGACCAAAGGCTGTGTGAGAGATCGACCATTCAAATAAGCCGATAAGTCTCTTTGTTTATGAGCGTGAAAAGTATTTTTTATTTATTATTCAGTGGCTTATTGTTTTTTACCTCTTAAGTAATAGTTTTGTTTAGATGTTTTTGTTTCTGGCCTACTGGGCTTTGGTTGGAATGAGCGTAAAGTATCAACCATCAGGACGAACCAAGATTCAGGAAGAATTAGGCAGGACGCCGAGGTATTTAGGACGCAGCGCTCAGGATGAGCAGGCTTATCAAGGTAGATGAGTTTGGATGTCAGCATAGGATTGCTAGAAAGCAAAATACCAAATAGCTTCAGGACGAAGTATAGGGATACCTCCAGGACGGAGAGAGCAAGTGTTTAGGATGAACGCTTATGCCATAGAAGGCTAAAGGACAGCCCAAAGGAACTGGGAAGAGGAAACGCTAAGGACTAGTGTGAAACAGTCAAAAAGGATTGCAGGGAGCAATTAACGTTCATGGAATAGAGCGATATGACTACTAAGAGGGCGACACGTATGTGTCGCCCTTTTTCTTTGCCTGCTATTTATTGTTAGGGTTTATTACCTATCGGCAGAGCTTTTAATGGATAACCTGTAATTGGTTGGGTTTTTATATTATTAATCTCGATCTGGTAGTTTCTTTATCTGCTATTGCCTGTGTGAGAGATCCGCCCGAGCTGTAGCGGGTAATTTCACTTGTTTAATAAGCCTTAATTAAACTAAGTTTATATATTTCAATGTCTTATGTTTTTCATCATGGTTTTTTGTGGCTAGAACCAAAATTATTCTATCTTGGCTACTGGGATTAAGGGCTCATCGGCGTAAAGTATCAACCATCAGGACGAGCCAAGGCTTAGGAAGAGTCAGGGCAAGATGCCAAGGTATTAGGAAGCATTGCTTAGGAAGAGCAGGTTTATCAAGGTAGATAAACTTTAGGATGTCAGCACAGGAGTGCTAGAAAGCAAAATACCTCAAACTTTCAGGATGAAGTTAAAGGATACCTCCAGGACGGAGAGAGCAAGTGTTTAGGATGAACATTTATGCCATAGAAGGCTAAAGGATAGCTCAAAGGAACTGGGAAGAGGAAACGCTAAGGATTAGTGTGCAACAGTCAAAAGGATTGCAAGGAGCAATTACTGTTCACGGAAAAGAGCAATATGACTACTTAAAAAGGCGACACATTTGTGTCGCCTTTTTTCACGTTTGTGAAACTAAGATTGTGAATGTTGCCACCAGCTGTTTTTGCTCATTAACCATATCAATATGATTAAGCTCGCTAAGCCCGCTAAGGTGTGAGCAATAATAATCGCTAAAAATATTACTTTGCTGCTTCCCCACATTGTTCCAATGTAAATAGCTGGCAACATAAAACCAAACAACCTAATTAAGTTTATTGCCATTGCGAGCAGCGGCTTCGCTAAGGCATTTAAGGTTTGGGCTAGCAATAAGGGGACAGCCATCATGCCGTAGCAAAAAGGTACCAACTGTAAGTAATATTGGCTAAGTTCAGCCACTTCAGCATCGTGATTAAAGCTATAACTCATTAAAGGGGCCAAGGCGTACATTGCGATAGCGAGCAATAGTTGCCAAACCACCGCTAGCCTAATGGCATGATGAACGATTTGTTGGGCACGTTGTGCTTTACCCGCTCCCACGTTTTGTCCAACTAACATCGGAATCACCGAGTTAATCGCCATTACCCCAATTAATAATAGGGCTTCTACCCGAGTAGCAAAGCCATAGGCTGCTACGGTTGCAGTGCCGGCACTGGCCAAAATTACCAAGGTTATGGTGGTGGCAATGGGAGTAAGTAGCTGAGAAAACACTGCCGGAATGGCTATGCTAAGTAGCTTTTTCCAAGAGGTGATAAGCTGTTGAATGGTGCAAAATTCAAAACGTAATAGTTTTAATTTAAAACTAAGCAAATAAACAGCAACACTAAAGGTGAGTGCCCAAGCTACTGCAGTGGCTAAAGCGGCACCCTGCACACCCATAGCTGGCACAGGCCCCCAACCAAAAATAAAAATAGGATCTAATACCCCATTTACGATACCTGCAACCAGCATCACAAGACTGGGGGTTTTGCTGTCGCCACTGGCCCTTATGGCGCTATTGCCTATCATGGGAATTACTAATAGCGGTACCGAGAGATACCAAATTTGCATGTATTGCTCAATATAGGGCATTACTGGTAATTCAGCGCCTAAGCGGCTGAAAAGAGGATAAATGCTGAAATAACCTAATCCGGCTACAGACATAATTAGCAGTAGGCTAAACAGTAAGCTATGGCTAGTGAGTTGCGCGGCCTGCTGGTGTTGGCGAGCCCCCAAAAGCCGTCCTACATGGGATGACAGGCCAATGCCTAAGCCCATTGCTACACTGGTAATGGCAAAGGTGATGGGAAAAGTAAAAGATACACCGGCCAACGCATCGGTGCCTAGCATTGCAACAAAAAAGGTATCAACGAGGTTAAAAAAGATGATCGCAAAAATACCAACCAATGTTGGACTGGCTTTATTGATAATAAGCGGTGTGATGGGAGCATCAAGTAGATACTGGCGTTGTTGTTCCATTAACTTGCAGCTGGGAAATCGAGGCTTCAGTATACGTGGCTCAAAGGCTAAGCGAAAGATTATGGAGTTAGCTTTAAAAACTGATGATGGTTGTTTAAATTTTAATCGTTATTGTTGTTTTTAAGAGCAGAAAACGGTAAATTGCGGCTTCCTTAATAGCGAGAGAAGTTATGTCTCAGTTTGACAGTATTCGCCCTTATCAAGATTCTGAAGTAAAAAGTACGCTACAACGTCTCATTAACGATCCCGAATTTATTACTACTTTAATTAAGTTTCGCTATCCAAAGGCGCGTGGTGCCTTTCTTACGTTAACTTCTTTTACCTTGCGCCAGGTGCTTAAATTTAAAGTAAGAAATGTAAAAAGTGTTTACGATTTTCAAGTGATGGTAGAGCGCTATATGGCGCACATGATTAAAACAACTACCTCGCAACTAAGCTCTAGCGGATTAGAGGATTTAGATTTATCTAAACCACATTTGTTTATCTCAAATCACCGCGATATTGCGCTAGACCCAGCGTTTGTGAACTACTTGCTGCATATAAATGGCCAAGATACAGTGCAAATTGCCATTGGTGACAACTTATTAAGTAAGCCTTGGGTGTCTGACTTAATGCGTCTTAACCGCAGTTTTATTGTTAAGCGTTCTGCCACAGCTAAGCGTGAAAAACTGGCCAATTTAAAAGAGTTATCTGCGTATATTCAACATACTTTGGCGAGCACGGGTGACCACATCTGGATTGCTCAACGTGAAGGGCGAGCTAAAGATGGTTTAGATCTTACAAATTCTGCGCTTATTTCCATGCTGGCCTTAAATAAACCTAAGCAGCAAGCATTTGCAGATTACATTAAAGAATTGAACATCGTCCCCGTGTCTATTTCTTACGAATTTGACCCTTGTGATGTGGCTAAAGCCAACGAATTGGTATCGCAAAATCAACACGGCGAATACCAAAAAGAAGAGCATGAAGACATTTACAGCATATCTCGCGGCATTGTGGGTCAAAAAGGTCACGTTCACGTGCATTTTGCTGAGCCATTAAGTGGAGAATATGCCAATGCAAAAGATGTTGCTGAAGCTTTAGATAAAGCGATTATTGGTAATTACCAGCTTATGCCTACCAACTGGATCGCCCTTGGTGATGCTATCCCAGAAGAAATTTCGGCTAACGAATTAGCCGAAGCAAAGCGCTATTTTGAAGCGAAGACTCGCGATATTAGTGCAGAGGTCCGATCTCAGCTGTTCGAAATGTACGCAAATCCTATCCGCGCTAGACAGCAACTATCTGAATAATAAGCGTAATAAATTTTTCATATCGCTTTGGCATTATAGGTGCATACCCCTAATTAGGTATCAAAATTTAGGGGTATGATATGTTCCGTACAAAAACCAGCCAAACTATTGCTAATGTATTGTCTGATCAAGAAAAACTAGAGCAGTTATTATCATTAATGTTGCCTGACGAAGTCTCCGAACTTGACCAACTTGGTGCGCAGCATTGCCGTAGAAAGCGTCAAGCTAGTGGGCGTTCCCACTCAATTTCGGCTAAATTTTAGTCATTATTTGTTAATAAACTTACTGTGTAATCGACTGTTACTGATAAACTATAACGAAAGAGCCAATTAATAGGCTTTTCAACTCAGTTCATAGCAAAAATAAGACAGCACAGTATATGGCCACAAAAACTCAAGCGGGTGTTTCATTTCCACTCGGCGCCACTTATCAAGGTAAGGGTGTTAACTTTAGTATTTTCTCTAAAAATGCCACGGGAGTTACCCTTCTATTATTTAAAGAAGTTAACTCTCGTAAGCCTTTTGCCGAGTTCCCTTTAGATCCAAATACCAACAAAACCGACCATTACTGGCATATTTTTGTTGAAGACCTAGACGTAGGAACGCTCTACGGCTTTCAAGTCGATGGTCCTTGGCAACCAGAGCGCGGTTTGCGTTTTGACCCAAGTAAGGTATTGCTCGATCCTTACGCCAGAATTACCCACTTCCCAGATAACTATTTGCGTCAGGTCGCGTCACGCCACGGTCATGTAAATACCAGTCAATGTATTAAAGGTGCAGTGGTAGATTTACGTGGTTTTGATTGGCAAGGCACTCACCCAATTAAACGCTCACTGCAAGATACTGTTATTTACGAGCTACACGTAGCGGGTTTTACCAAACACCCATCGTCTGGTGTAGCAGAGCATAAGCGAGGCACTTATGCTGGGGTAATTGAAAAAATTCCTTACCTAAAAGAACTGGGTATAACTGCCGTGGAATTAATGCCAGTACAGCAGTTCGATTTGCAAGATGCTCCTCTAGGTAAGCAAAACTACTGGGGTTACAGCCCAATTAACTTCTTCTCCCCACATACCGCTTACAGCTCCGACAAAAGTGTCTGTGGCGCTTTTAACGAATTTAGAACCATGGTGCGTGAGCTGCATAAAGCCGGCATTGAGGTGATATTGGATGTGGTGTTTAACCATACAGCCGAAGGCGGCCACGACGGCCCAACACTTAGCATGAAGGGCTTGCAAAACGATACCTACTACATGCTAGAAAACGAAAAGCGTTGGTACAGTAACTACTCGGGTTGCGGCAATACTTGTAATGCTAACCACTCGGTAATGCGCCGTATGATCCGTGACGCACTGCGTTTTTGGGTAAACGAAATGCACGTAGATGGCTTCCGCTTTGATTTAGCCTCGGTACTAGCGCGTGACTCTGAAGGGCATGTAATGAAAGAGCCACCATTGCTATGGTCGATTGACTCAGACCCTTCATTGGCTGGCACTAAAATTATTGCTGAAGCTTGGGACGCAGCGGGCCTTTACCAAGTCGGTGAATTTGTTGGTGATCGCTGGAACGAGTGGAATGGTAAATTCCGAGATGATGTACGTTCGTTCTTCCGTGGTGATTCAGGTGTTACTGGCAAATTTGCGTCGCGCTTATTGGGCAGCCCAGACATTTATTATAAAGAAAACCATTCGCCTCAGCGTTCTATTAATTTAGTGACTGCGCACGATGGTTTCACCTTAAACGATTTAGTCAGCTATAACGATAAGCACAACCTCGAAAATGGTGAAAACAACCGTGATGGTGATAACCACAACATCAGTTATAACCACGGTGTAGAGGGGCCAACCCTAAACCCAAAAATCAACGACTTGCGTGAACAACAAATGAAGAACTTCTTTGCTACTTTGTTGCTCTCTTTGGGTACGCCAATGATTACCATGGGTGATGAAGTAAAACGCACTCAAAACGGTAATAACAACGCCTATTGTCAAGATAACGAGTTGTCGTGGTTTGACTGGACATTAGTGGACAAAAACCAAAATTTATTGCGCTTTGTGCAAGAGCTTATCAAGTTGCGTCGTTATGACGATGTATTAGAAGAGAAAATTCACTTGAGCTTGTCGGATGTGATTCATGATGCCAATATCGAATGGCATGGTGTGCATCAAGGTCAGCCAGATTGGTCTGAACATAGTCACTCTATTGCGGTTACTTTATTAGATCCATACTCAAAAGACCGCTTATACATGGTGTTTAACTCCTACTGGGAAGAGCTAGAGTTTGAAGTGCCATGCATTGAAGGGCATTGGTTTAAGCTTGTTAATACCGCAGCCAAACCGCCAGAAGATGTTTATGACTTTAAAACAGCGCCTATGTTAGAAACAGGCTCAGTTAAAGTGGCTGCACGTTCGGTAATGGTATTTGTGGCGAACCCACAAATTGAAAAACGTAGTGAGAGAGTTTAACTCGCTGCGTTACTAGTTTGTGCAGGACAATAAAACTTTGCCCATGAAGAATGGGTAGTGTGTGAATAGCTAAGCACGCTACCCAACATTAATACCAATAATAGTACTCTTACACCCATCGAAAAAAACGCCATTGTGTTGCCCTCTTTGCCTCCGTCCGTGTGACTTGTTTGCCATTATGATTTGCTAGTTTGAGGCTAGTATCTAACGAAAGTTTCATAATTTTAATAAGTTATGGACTTTTGTTTGATAAAAGTGAGCTAGGTTGGGTTTTTATGCTAAATGTCAAAAAACATGTTGCGTTCGTAATTAGTCAATTTAACCCGAGACACTAGAGCATACTCTTAGTTAATTGATCTTGTGGCTATTACAACAACTAAGTGAGCCAGTGTTGAATTCAGATAAACTTATCAAAAACATTCGCCGACGAACCTTGGTCATTCGTAGCATGATTGCGTCAATTGTGTTGATGCTCTTTGTAGGTGTAGCCGTAGAGGCCGACCCATTGCAATCTGTTATTAGCCCGGTATCTAGTCGCGCTAATCTTTAGTTAAAACAAACCTAATTGCGCCGAAGTTATTTGCTCAAAATCCAAGTCAATGAAGGGCAAAATAGCATCGGCAATTGGCTGTAGCTGTTTGTTTAAGTAATGTTGGTAATCAATTTGGCTAACTCGGTTAGTTAGCGGCTCAGGCCCATTTATGGTCATCCAATAGGCAATACTGCCTTTATTTTGATATTGCAGCGGTTTACCTAAGGCTTGGTTATGCTCGTCGGCGAGCCGTGCTGCTCGCACCTGTGGTGGCACATTCTTCACGTACTCGGCTAACTTGCGGCGTAAACGCTTACGGTAAATAAGTTGCTGGTCGTACTCGCCAGCCATTAGCTTATCCACGGTATCGAGAACAAACTGGCGTGGGTCTTGGTCGGAGAAAACCCGCTCCAATAAACCGGTTTGAAATATCTTTGCCATCTCTGTCCAATCAGAACGTACGGTTTCTAAGCCTTTTATGACTAATTGCTTATCGTTGGTTAAACCTGCATAACGCTTTTTACTGCCAGTTTCAGAGCCGCGAATAGTTGGCATTAAAAAGCGAGAAAAATGAGTCTCAAACTCAATTTCTAGGTGACTATCTAACTGCATTTCTGAGGCTAGCTTGTGCTGCCAATATTGATTTATACCTTGCGCCAGTTGTTGGCCTATTTGTTTGGCTTGCTCTGCGGTTAAATCTTGATTTAGCCATACAAAGGTAGAGTCGGTATCACCATAAATCACTTCATGGCCTTGCTCGCTGATCCACTCTGCTGTTTCTTGCATTAGCTGGTGGCCGCGCATAGTGATTGAGCTGGCTAAGCGTGGATCGTGAAAGCGACAACCGGTAGAGCCCAATACTCCATAAAAGCTATTCATTAAAATTTTGATCGCCTGCGAGCGAGCGCTGTCGTGATCGGCCTTGGCTTGATCGCGCTGCAGCCAAAGCTGATTAATGATCTCGGGTAAAAAATGTTTATCGCGGCTAAATACTCCGCCTCTAAAGCCTTCAATGGCATTGTCGGGGCTCGCTAGCCCTTCAATTAAGCCCAGCGGATCAATTTTAAAGGTACGAATGATAGAGGGGTACAGGCTCTTAAAATCGAGTACTAGCACATTGTTATACAAGCCTGGTTTAGAGCTCATCACATAACCGCCGGGGCTATCGGCGATAAAGTCTCGGCTAAGATTTGGCGCTACATAGCCAGCTCGGTGCAATTTAGGCAAATACACATTGGTAAAGGCGGCCACCGAACCACCACTTCTATCCAGCATTAGGCCAGTAAGTTGGCTGCGCAAACATAGGTATTCAAGGATTTGCGTATGCTGGAAGATGTCTAACACCAACTTACAGTCTTCGAGGTTGTAGGCGGCAAGCTGGGGCTTGTTATGGGCAAAATTATGGTTAATTTCAGCCATACGATCATGTACTTCGTCTACCAACTTGCCGCGCTTAAGCAGTTGTTGGGCAACGTTTTCCAAGCTAAAACTATCGAAGTGATAAGTGGCTGATTTTAGTGCGTCTATGCCGTCCACTACTACGCGCCCAGGAATGCTAATAAAACCTGTTTGCTCGTTATCGCTACGCTCGCGCCAACGCGCTACGCCTTGTTGGCGGCCTAAGGCCAGTTTTATCCCATGCAAAGCGGCGCGTTTAACCAGCAACCTAAAATCAAAATTGATGACATTCCAACCAATTATGATGTCCGGGTCGAGTTTTTCTATTACTAGCTCAAGCTGTTTTAGTAAGGCGTACTCATTAGCCAGCCAGGTAATTGGCGTATCTGCGGCTTGTTCACTGCCAATCATAAGCACTTGCTGAAAGTACTCACCGTATAATCCAATCGAGTAAAGTTGGCCTTTTTCACTGCATTCTATGTCTAGCGATAGCACCGACAGCTTAGGTGTATATTGGGCCGTTTTTATTTTGGCTTGTTGCCAAGCGGGGTAACGAGGATTGCTACCTTGGGTGCCCGCAAAAGCCATACTGCCATAACAAAAACGTTCGGTAAGAAAGCGTTCATGTAGTTTTATGTCGTGCTCAAAGCAGCTTAATCCGGCTTGCTGTAAGCTTTGTGCGGCGCGGTAATGCGCATCGATACTGGCAAAGTACAAGGCGGTAATCGGCTGATGCTGGAAGGTGTTTAACGCTACGCTTTGGTGCTTAAGCAAGTGCTCGCTAACGGTTTCTAACACGGCATCTAGCTCGCTACTTAACACAAAAAATACTGGCTGCTGGTCACTGACCTCTAAACACACTGGGCCTTGGTCACTGGCTAACCAAAGCTGAATATAAGCCCGACCTTGACGATCGTAACTATTGGCGGTGAGTAAAAAACCTTGTCCTTGCCGCTGCTGGCTTGGCACTGTAAGCCCTCGGTACTGCATTATGCTTGGCAACTTAGCACAAAGCCGAGTGGCATAGCTAATATCCACCAGCATCTTTATTTTGTTTAACTAAGCATTTGTGAATAGTGGTTTCTGCCAAGGTGCTAATAGACTGCCCAGCCATTTAGCTGCACAGTTAGCCTAAAGCCTTTTAGTAAGTGGTAAGCATGACAAGTCAATTTGAGCGAATGATGGCGGGTTTAAGTTTTAACCGTTGGGATAAAGACCTTGGCGAGCGCCGTTTAGCCACTCGGCAAATTACTCATAAGTTTAATCAAACCACACCAGAGCAAAACCAACAGCGCGAAGCGCTAGTGCGTGAGCTGTTTGTGAAGGTGGGTAAAAACATCGAGGTTTGCCCACCACTCACTGTGGATTATGGCGACACGGTGTTTATCGGTGACGATGTATTTATTAATACTAACTTCACCTTGGTGAACTCGGGCAAAATTACTATTGGTGATCGGGTGATGATTGCACCGAACGTAAGTTTGTTTTCGATTAACCACGCCTTAGATCCTGAACTACGCAAAACCTACATTAATCAGCAAGGTGAGCGAGAAGTGATTGACTACCCAGCGCCCATCACTATTGGTAACGATGTTTGGATCGGTGGTCATGCAGTAGTTCTAGCGGGTGTAACGGTGGGCAATGGCTCGGTTATCGCCGCCGGTGCGGTAGTGACTAAAGATGTGCCAGCAGGCGTATTAGTGGGCGGTAATCCGGCTAAGGTTATTCGTGAGATACAAGCGGGTGAGACAGTGTGCCAAGCAATAGGCTAATGTTGTGAAGGTGTGCAGTAAATGACTTTCCCCTTTCAATTAAAAGGGGAGGTGTTTAGCCATCATTATTATTTATTCTTCGAGCCAAGTGCGTTCAAAAGCATCTATTGCATTAAATGGTTTACGAAGCTCTTTTATGCTCAAAAGCGTGTGCTGTTGTTCTTTAGTTAGTTTGCTAAACGCAAGTTCAGTATATATTTCGCTTGATGGAAACATAAGCGTTTTGTATTTTTGTATTTTTTCAGAAATCGCTTGGTTAGGTTGAGAACGATTTATTGATTCTAAAGTGAGAAGTGATCTTAAAAACTCTGTAAATAAAGGTTGGCTGCAATTTCGGATAGCTTCTTGGTTAAGAAACCCTAGAGCTTCACCTGTTCTATCGGGGTATCCTTTTAAGGTTTCAATTGTCTTCTGACTAAGTGTGGTAGAAGCGGCTGCTTCTCTACATTGTGAGTAAATGTTTGTAAAACTCTGGAATTTTTCATCTAGAACTTGAGTTCCAAAATTAAGAATATCATCTGCGAAACTAGATGAAGTGTGAATTGAAAATATAAGAAAAGTAAGGGTATATAGTTTTTTAATCATTGTGGCTTACATCCATAGTGAATAGCCTTCCAGAATTGACGTTCTTTAGCAGAGATCCTACTCCTCATCATTTGCATGCCTGCGATGGTACTGATTTGGCCTTCAGCAAAACGTTCTAAGTGAGAAAAAGATTGAAAAAAGTATTCCCAGTTTGTTGAGTAAATACTATAACCATTTTAACTAACGCCATTGGACGCTGATTTAAATAAAAGGCTCTCATCAACTAAGCCAGCTGCGGTAGATTGCCCTTTTACTGCATTTCCTCCGAATATAAGCGCTAGTTGTCCAATAGCAATAACCAACCAGCCTACTTTCTTCGTTTTGGTTATATCATTGATATCGTTAATAGCGCGTTGACTCTGTTCGTCAAATCTAAGGTCTACTAGCGTGGGGCAAATCTTTTGGCTCATGAAAGCCTCTTCTTTATAATGATTGATTAATCAATTGTGTGGGCGTTTTAACCCTTTGTCAATGCTAAACTTTTAAGCGTTAGGGTGTTTTTTGAACGTAAGGTTTTGTTTCATAGCGATGCTGTGCTAGCTCGTATTGGAAACAAAAAAGCTGGCCTAGGCCAGCTTTTTACATTTAACGCAAAGGGTAAGCGTTAAGGCTTAGCTCCAAGCTTTAAAAGTGTTAATTAAACCATTGGTTGAGCTGTCGTGGCTGCTCACTTCGCTGCCGTCTTTTAGCTCTGGTAAAATTTGGTTAGCTAGCTGCTTACCTAGTTCTACGCCCCATTGGTCGAAGCTGAAGATGTTCCAGATAATGCCTTGTACAAAGATTTTGTGCTCGTACATAGCAACCATAGCGCCTAGTGTGTAAGGCGTGATCTTCTTAACCAAGATAGAGTTAGTTGGCTTGTTACCGGTGAATACTTTAAATGGTGCTAGCTCTGCTACTTCGGCGGCTGATTTACCGGCTGCTACTAGTTCTGCTTCTACGGTTTCGCGTGACTTACCAAAAGCCAAGGCTTCGGTTTGGGCGAAGAAGTTAGACATTAACTTAGCGTGGTGATCCGATAATGGATTGTGGCTAGTGGCTGGTGCAATAAAGTCACATGGGATTAGCTTAGTGCCTTGGTGAATCAGCTGGTAGAAAGCGTGTTGGCCGTTGGTACCTGGTTCGCCCCAAATAATTGGGCCAGTTTGGTAATCAACTGGATTGCCGTTACGGTCTACATTTTTACCGTTAGACTCCATGTCACCTTGCTGGAAGTAAGCAGCAAAGCGGTGCATGTATTGGTCGTAAGGTAGAATAGATACGCTTTCTGCACCAAAGAAGTTGTTGTACCAAATGCCTAACAAACCAAGAATAACCGGTAGGTTTTGCTCTAACTCTGCGCTAGCAAAGTGTTGGTCCATGGCGTGTGCGCCGTCTAGCAGTTCAATAAAGTTGTCGTAGCCAACCGTAAGGGCAATCGACAAACCAATCGCCGACCAAGAAGAGTAACGACCGCCTACCCAATCCCAAAACTCAAACATGTTGTCGGTATCAATACCAAACTCGGCAACAGATTTAGCGTTAGTAGATAGAGCAGCAAAGTGCTTAGCTACGTGAGCTTGGTCGCCAGCAGCAGCTAGGAACCAATCGCGCGCGCTGTGGGCGTTAGTCATGGTTTCTTGGGTAGTGAAAGTTTTAGACGCTACTAAGAACAAGGTAGTTTCTGGATCTACTTGTTTTAGGGTTTCGGCAATATGCGTGCCGTCTACGTTTGATACGAAGTAGGTAGTAATGTTTTCTACTTTGTATGCGCCTAGTGCTTCAGTAATCATTACTGGGCCTAGGTCTGAACCGCCAATACCAATGTTTACAATGCTTTCAATAGCTTTGCCGGTGTAACCTTTCCATTCGCCAGAATGTACTTTTTCACAGAAGCCTTTCATTTTTTCTAGCACGGCGTTTACTGCTGGCATTACGTCTTCGCCGTCTACCATTACTGGGGTATTGCTGCGATTACGTAGTGCGGTATGTAGTACCGAGCGGCCTTCTGTTTGGTTGATTTTCTCACCAGAGAACATAGCTTTAATTGCGCTATCTAGCTTGGTTTCTTTAGCTAGTGCAACTAACTGCTGCATGGTTTCTTCAGTGATTAAGTTTTTAGAGTAATCCAATAAGATTTGCTCGTTAAACTCTACCGAGAAGCGATTGAAACGGTCTGCGTCAGCGGCGAATAGCTCGCTAAGTTTAACCTCTTTTTGTGCTTCAAAATGCGCTTGTAACGCTTTCCAAGCCTGTGTAGTTGTTGGATTGATATTGTCCAGCATTGACCTTGTTCCTTAGATGCTTTACCTAGTTGACCGAGTTGCAAGTTTATTGACCAGTACTTGCGGGTAGCACTTTACCCTTTCTGGGAAAAAGGACGCAAGCAATCAGATCAATATTGTGCAAAAGCTTGCGACCTATTTTAGCTAAGTTTGATCAATTTGTATTAAAACCGCACGTTGTATTGGGGTTTATCCATTTTTTATCAACGGGTTTTTCTGTTCTCGCTATTCAAGTTGTTGCTACAATGCCCACAAATTATTCGCCTCTCACCTGCAAGGGAGCTGTTTTTGCGCAATGTGCAGTTACAAGTAAACACCGACAATGCCCGTTATTTACTTAACAATGGGCGTTTAGTGGCGTTAATGACCGTTGCGTATAGCCTTATTTGGTGGTGTTTGTTTACGCCTAGCCTTTCTTCAAGCCTGCATTTGCTGTGGCTGTTTAGCATGTTGGCTTTATCGGCCGTGTTTTACTTTTTTGCACGTATTCAAAGCGAAGTGATTGACGATTTTGTCCCGGCGCCGCAACTAACGCGTTACTTTAGTTTGGCCACTAGCTCTGGGGTGCTTTGGGCGGTCGGTATTTTGCTGTTTATGCCGCTGCTACCTGCTTCCGAGCGCTTATTATTGGTGGTGCTGGTGGGGGCGTTGTTGTCGTTGGTGGTAGTGCCAAATTTACTAAGTATTCGTAGCTTTAACGGCTTTAGCATCCCACTTTTATTGGCGTTGTTGGTTTCTATGGTGGGGGCTAGCCGAATCGAGTGGGTGGCTTGTTTGGTATTGCTGCTAAGCTGGGGGGTACTAAATATTGTGTTACGCCGCGCCGAAACTTTAGTTAAGGCTAATTTTTCTGAAGGTGCGTTAAATAGAGCTAAGGCTTTAGAATTGGCCGACAGCCATGCCTTGATGCGCCATCAAAGTGAGCGAGACGCACTCACTGGCTTGTATAACCGGGCTATATTTGAGCAAACACTGGCTTTACATTGGCGTTTAAGCAGCCGGGCAAATACTTCCTTAAGTTTATTGCTAATCGATGTTGATTTCTTCAAGCCTTATAACGATCATTACGGTCATGTTGCAGGCGATCAATGTTTAAGCAAAGTTGCTAATTTGTTTACCCAAGCCTTGCAGCGTGAAGATGACATTGTTGCCCGCTATGGCGGCGAAGAGTTTGTAATGGTATTGCCCAACACCGATACCAAAGGCGCATTGCAAGTTGCTGCAAGAGTTAGAACACTAATGGCCGAGGCTAAATTGCGCCACGAGTATTCGACCGCAGCCAGTTATGTGACCGTGAGCATTGGTATTTCTTGTTTAATTCCAGTGGCTCAGCAAAGCACCAAAGAGATCGTAGATAAAGCCGATAAGGCACTATATAGAGCCAAGCAGTTAGGTAGAAACCAAGCTGTAGTGGCCGCCCGTGGAGAAGTATAATGAGTATGCAGTTGCATCGTATTGAAGAATTAATCGATTTACTCACACCGGTTTGGAAACAACAACCGGAGCTTAACTTAGTAGAAATTATCACTCAAATAGCCGACCAAGCTGGGAACAATAAACCCTTGAGTGAACTGACCGATGACGTGCTTATTTACCAACTTAAAATGCTTACAATTGGTAAAGACGAGATGATTCCTGGCATCGCAAAAGATTGCGAGGATGATTTTAAAACCGCCTTATTAAAAGCACGTGGCGTAAAAGTGTAATGTCTTGAGTGGCAATTGCGTCTGCAATTGCCGTTTTTGCTTAAGCAAAGGCATTAGTCACATCAATGCCTCCCCTCATAAGGATTGAGTGATGAGTGAACGTATTCCTGTTAAAGACCTTAGCCCCAAGCCTCGCGCGGCTAAAAAACGGGCGCCAGTAGATCGTTACAACCCCAAAGAACAAATTTATGTGCGTGAGCAAAAAGGTGTATTTCAACGCTTGCGTAAGTACATGGGCTGGTTTTTTATTGCGGCTTTTGTGATTGTGCCTTTTATACCCTATGGCGATCGCCAAGCTATTTTGCTTGATATGGGCGCGCGACAGTATCACTTTTTTAGCTTAACCCTGTGGCCGCAAGATCTACTGTTATTGGCTTGGTTCTTCATTATTGCTGCCTTTGCTTTGTTTTTTATTACCACCTTTTTAGGCCGCGTTTGGTGTGGTTACTTGTGTCCGCAAACGGTGTGGACCTTCATTTTTATCTGGTTTGAAGAAAAGATTGAAGGCAGCGCCAATAAGCGCAAAAAGCTAGATAAATCGCCCTGGGACTTTAACAAGGTTTGGCGAAAAACAGCCAAACACACCGCATGGATTGCGGTGTCGGTATTTACCGCTTTGTCGTTTGCCGCTTACTTTGTGCCCGTTAAGCAGCTGTGGTGGGACTTTTTCACGCTAAATGCCAGTGCTGCGGTTAACTTCTCGGTGATTTTCTTTACCGTAGCAACTTATGCCAACGCTGGTTGGATGCGCACTATTGTATGTACTCACATGTGCCCCTATGCGCGTTTTCAGTCGGCGATGTTTGATAAAGACACCTTTATTGTCGGTTACGACGTTGAGCGAGGCGAAAGCCGCGGCCCACGTAAACGCAATGCCGACCATAAGGCCTTAGGTTTAGGTGACTGTGTAGATTGTGATTTGTGTGTGCAGGTGTGCCCTGCAGGCATTGATATTCGCGAAGGCTTGCAATACGAGTGTATTAATTGTGGTGCTTGTATTGATGCCTGTGATCAAACCATGGAGCGCATGAACTATCCAAAAGGTTTGATTCGCTACACCACCGAGCATAACTTGGCGGGGCAAAAAACCGATGTACTGCGGCCTAAGCTGATTGGTTATGGGGTAGTGTTAAGCGCCATGCTGGTCGCTTTTGTGTTCACCTTACTTAACGTTCAGCCAATGCAGTTAGATGTGCTGCGAGATCGCTCTTCTTTGTACAACGAAACCTCTGAAGGTTTGGTAGAAAATACCTACACCTTAAAGGTGATTAACAAATCCTCTGAAGCGCGCGAGTTCCACTTAAGTGTGCGTGGTTTGGAAGAAGTAGAGTGGATAGGCCAGCAAATTGTCACAGTAAAAGGTGGCGAAGTGTTTAGTTTGCCTATTTCACTGGCGAGCGACCCTTACTTGTTGCCACGCTCGATCACCGATATTGAGTTTGTACTAGAAAGTGGCGATGACCAGTTTATCCAGCCCAGCCGCTTTATTAGTGGCGGTTAACTGGGTGTTGGAGAATAAAGCTTGAAACTGGTACTGGCGTGTTTTGCGCTGCTATTAGTGCTGCCTTATTTGCTGGCAGCACTCGGTTCGGCAGCGCGTAAGCGCCAGTTAGGCACTATAGATAATCAAGATCCCCGCCAACAATCCCAATTGTTAAACAGCCTTGGCCAACGTATCTATGCTTCTCAACAAAATGCTTGGGAAGCCTTGAGCTTGTTTACGGGCAGTTTGCTAATCGCCCACCTTGCAGGGCTTGATTTTAGCCGTATTCAATATGCTGCTGTGTTATTTACTGCTACCCGCTTGTTGCACCCTTGGGTATACGTATTTGGCTTTGCTACCTTGCGTTCGTTGCTCATGCTGGTGGCTTGGTTAAGCTGTATTTATATTGTGGTTCAAGCCTTTTATCAGCTACCTGCTTAGCGCTGGCTAGGTAAGTTGTTTTACTGCTACACTGCGCCGATAACCTCTTGTAAAACTGCCGAGCCATGAGCGCCTTTCTATTTGCCGATTTACACCCCGACACTATTCTTGATGCTATTGAATCTCAAGGTATTTTCCCTAGTAGTGGTTTGTTGGCTTTAAACTCTTACGAGAACCGGGTTTATCAATTTCAAGCCGAAGACGGGCTGCGTTATGTGGTGAAGTTTTATCGGCCAGAGCGTTGGAGCCAAGCTCAGATTCTCGAAGAACATCAATTTAGTTTATCGATGGCAGAAGTGGATGTGCCGATTGTGGCGCCGCTAGTGCGAGATGGTCGCAGTTTGTTTGATTATCAAGGTTGGTTGTTTACCATTTTCCCCAGTGTTGGGGGGCGCGGTTTTGAGGTAGATAACCTAGACCAAATTGAGCGTGTTGGCCAATACCTAGGGCGTATGCACCAAAAAGCGGGTGGCAAACTGTTTGAGCATCGTCTATCGATTAATACCGAAGAGATGCTCGACCAGCCTTTGGCGTTATTACGTGATTGGCTACCCGAGGGCTTAGCATTGCCGTTTTTTACCGTAGCCGAGCAAGTAGCTGAAGCGGCAAAGGTAGCCTATAAACCTAAAACCATTATTCGTTTACACGGAGATTGCCACCCTAGCAACATATTGTGGCGTGATGGTCCGATGCTGGTGGATTTAGATGACGCGCGTAATGGCCCTGCTGTGCAAGACCTATGGATGATGCTGGCCGGAGATGACAATGAGCGCCGCCTGCAATTAGAAGTTCTTTTAGAAGGTTATGAGGCCTTTTGTGAATTTGATAGCAGTGAGCTGGCCCTAATTGAGCCGCTGCGTGCTATGCGAATGATTCACTACATGGGCTGGTTAGCAAGGCGCTGGCAAGATGCAGCCTTTCAACGCGCCTTCCCTTGGTTTAATTCGCAACGTTATTGGGAAGACCAAATACTTGCGCTTAAAGAACAGCTTTCAGCATTACAGCAAGCGCCATTGTCATTAACTCCCGGTTATTGAGGACAGTTATGAGTGTAGAAATTGAACGCAAGTTTTTGGTTAACAGCGATGCATTTATTAAGCAAGCGAGCGAGCAAACCCGAATTGTACAAGCTTACTTAAACAGTGATAAACAACGCACAGTGCGAGTGCGTGTTCGCGGTGAGCAAGGTTTTATTACCATTAAAGGCCAAAGTAATCTGTCGGGCTTAAGCCGCTATGAATGGGAGAAAGAAATTCCCTTGAGCGAAGCCGAGCAGCTATTAGCACTGTGTGAGCCTGGTGCCATTGATAAAGTTCGCTACTTAGTGCCTGTTGCACAACATGTATTTGAAGTGGATGTGTTTGCTGGAGATAACCTCGGCTTAATTGTGGCCGAAGTAGAGCTGAGCAGCGAGCAAGAAAGCTTTGCAAAGCCCGACTGGCTGGGGCAAGAGGTCACAGGCCAAGCTAAATACTATAACTCTCAACTTAGCTTAAATCCTTTCAAAAACTGGTGATAAACAGAGTGTTTGTTCACATTACTTCGGCTTATTTTCGATTTGTACTGGCATCCTGCGCCTAGCCGTATAGGATTGATATAAAAGGTGAATAACTTGTAACGAGGTTGTGAATGACAAACTTTGTCACCCCGGTTGATGCATTAATGCATTGGCAAAAGCAGGATCCGCAGCGCGTTTACCTACGTCAGCCTATAGATGGCGTATATCATGAAAAAACTTGGGCAGTAGTGGCGCGCGAAGCCGGCCAAATTGCTCAAGGTATACTCTCTCAAGGCCTAGAGCCCGGCGATAAAGTGGCGATTTTAGCTAAAAATAGTGCCGAGTGGTTTATTGCCGATCTGGCAATCATGATGGCTGGCTGTGTAAGCATTCCTATTTATTCCACCGCGAGTGTGGACACCATTTCTTTTGTACTTCAGCACAGTGAAGCTAAGCTGTTGTTTGTGGGTAAGTTAGACGAATGGGGCAAGCAAGCCTCGGCCGTACCTATTGGCCTAAAAACCGTTGCGATGCCCTATCCCACCATGCCTTGCCACTTTCAATGGAGTGATTGGTTAAAGGAAATGCCGGTGATTGAGAAAAATCATCTGTGGGATGCAAAAGACATTATGACGATTATCTATACCTCGGGCAGTACCGGTGACCCTAAAGGCGCCGAGATTAGCTTTGCGGCTTATCGTTATGCCTGTGAACAGTTGATTGATGTGTTGCAAGCTGGCAGTGAAGACCGGGTTATGTCGTACTTACCCTTGGCGCATATTACTGAGCGAGTTTACATACAAGGCACCAGTATTTTTAGCGGCCAATTTAGTGTGTCGTTTGTGGAATCCTTAGACACCTTCCCCGATAACTTGCGCAGCGTGCAGCCTACTTTGTTTATTTCGGTGCCTCGTTTGTGGGCGCGCTTCCAACAAGGGGTATTTGAAAAACTGCCGCCGAAAAAACTTAAACTGTTGTTGTCTATTCCCTTGGTGTCTAGCTTAATTAAGCTCAAAATTAAAAAGGCTTTGGGTTTAAACAAGGCACGGATACTTGGCTGTGGCAGTGCTCCGGTAGCACCTTCATTATTGCGCTGGTATCAAAGCATTGGTTTAAATATCTCTGAAGCCTGGGGCATGACCGAGAACTTAGCCTACGGCACCTTAAATGTACCCTTTCGAAGCGACAAAATTGGCACTATTGGAAAAGCGGGTCCTGGCGTAGAAATTAAAATCTCTGAGCAAGGTGAGATTCTTGCTAAGGGTGAAGGCATGATGCAGGGTTACTACAAACATGCTGATCTTACGGAGGAGTCAATTGTTGATGGCTGGCTGCATACCGGAGATAAGGGTGAAATAGATAATGATGGCTACGTTAAAATTATTGGCCGTTTAAAAGAAAGTTTTAAAACAGCGAAAGGAAAATATGTAGCCCCCGTTCCTATTGAACAGAGCTTGGCTGAAAATTCGATGGTTGAGCAGGTATGTGTGGTGGGCAGCGCCCTCACGCAGCCTTGTGCGTTGGTGGTGTTAGCCGCTGAAATGAAGCAGCATTCGCAAGCACAAATTGAAGCCAGCTTAAATCGCACCCTTAAAAAGGTGAATGAGCAATTAGAAAGCCATGCCAAGTTGTCGCATGTGGTGGTGGTAAACGAGGAGTGGAACGTGGATAACGCCTTGCTTACTCCTACTTTAAAAATTAGACGTAACCAAATTGAACAACATTATTCGGTGTTAATTCATCAAGATGTAGATGCTACTGTAATGTTTGAAATGGGATCTTGGTAAACGTAAATTTGTGTCAACAACATAGTCAACGATTGACCGAGCTGATGCTAATCATTATGCTCGGTTTTTTATAAAGTTCACTGGAAGGAAATACCGAGTGATGAAAAAACTACTGATTGGTTTAATGGCAATGCTTACTTTGCCAATGGCAATGGCTGCTGATTTTAAAGAAGGCACCCACTACGAAGTGATTAAGCAAACAGCTACAGCTAAACCAGAAGTTATCGAGTTTTTCTCGTACTACTGCCCACACTGTTTTAAGTTTGAACCAGTAGCAGAGAGTATTAAAAAATCCCTACCAGAAGGCGTTGCGTTCAAAAAGAACCACGTAAGTTTTATTGGCGGCCAAATGGGTGAAGAAATGGTTCGCGCTTTTGCTGCAGCAGAAATGCTAGAAGTAGAGCCTGCAATTAGCAGCGCTATCTTTGATTCTATCCATAACAAACGTCAAAACTTCACTAGCCGTGATGATCTGCGCAGTATTTTTGTTGCCAACGGTGTTGATGGTAAAAAATTTGATAGCGCAGCCAGCAGCTTTGTTGTGAATGGCATGGTGTCGCAAATGGAAAAGAACACCATGAACTATAAGATTCGCGGTGTGCCTGCTTTAGTGGTTAACGGTAAGTATCAAGTTAACACGGGTTCAGTAAAATCGATTGAAGAGCTAACAGAATTAGTTAATTATCTAGTTAATCTTAAGGGCTAATTTTAATACTGATATAAAAGCAGCCTAATGGCTGCTTTTTATTTTTATAAACCCAAATCTACTTGATACTGATGTTCGTAAGACGCCAATATCTTGCTTATTTTTCCGCTTTTTTGTAGTTGATTAAGGCTCGTTTGTAGTTTTTGTAAAGCGCCAATATCGCTGTCTTTGTTACACGCGATGGCGCGCAGTGAACTGTAAAAATCAAACCCCTGCTTTTGAATGCCTAAAGAATAATGGTAACGCACGTAAGCTGAAGACAAGATATCGCTGGCCCAAGCTTGAGTGCGTTGGCGTTGTAGTTTTTTAGCGCTGTTAAGGTTGGTTTTTGCAAGATCGACCTCAACACCTAGGCTTTCTAAATACTCACCAATGCCACTGCCCAAATAGCTGCCAACTTTGAGTTGTTTTAAGTCTGCGATACTCGTTAAAGGTGTAATGGCTTGTTGTCGTTGGTAAATCGCGTAACGGCTAATATACATGGGGCTTACCCAAGTGAAAGAGCTCTCTCTTGCTTGGGTACGCTCTATGGCAAAAACGCAGTGGTTAGGTGTTTCTTGAGCGATCAGGTAGGCGCGCTTTAGGGGCAGTAATTTTACACTTATATCAAGTTTACTGTGTTGTTTTAGTAGGTTGAAAATATCTATATTAATGCCGGTAAGATCTTCATCACCTTCGGTAAGATAAGGTGGGTCTATATAAGTATTAAACACCAGTTCGCTGTTATACGCCGGAAAGCTTAGCGTGAGTGCTAGCCCTATAGTTGTTACTTTTAAGGTTGCCATTGTTTAATCAACTCTGAGTAACTTAGGGTTTTACCTGGCGGTTTTTCGTTTGCTAGCTTGGGTTTAGGAGAACCGGGATGAGCCAGCCATAGCTCAGCTTGCTGTGCTGAGATGAGCTTAGGACTGCAAGGGCCAGGGTTGTCTTGACCTATTTTAGCTAGCGCTAAATCCATACTTTGCGCCAATTCTTTCATTATTTGAGGCACTGCTTCTCCGTGGTCGCTGGCGCGGCCAATGTATTGCCACCATAACGAAGATAAAGCTGGATAATTAGGCACATTTAGCCCTGTGGGGGTCCATTCATTACGTGCATTGCTTTGGTAAAACTCTACTAAGCCACCGAGCTCGGCTGAGCGCTCACTAAAAGGTTTCGACATCACATCACTTTGGCGAATAGGGGTTAAACCCACCATGGTTTTACGCAGCGAAACCGTTTTGGCGACATTAAATTGAGCGTATAACCATGCCGCTTGTTGACGCTTTAAAGGGGTAGACTTTACCAGTGTCCAAGCCCCTACATCTTGGTAGCCCGACTTCATGCCGGGTTGCCAGTAAGCACCACGCGGTGAAGGGGCTACTCGCCATAAGGGTAAGCCATCTTTATCGGTAACGGCTAGGTCTGGTTGGCTTAAGTCAGCGGTAAAGGCGGTGTACCAAAAAATTTGTTGCGCTATGTGGCCTTTGGCTATTTCGGCTCCCGCCTGACTAAAGGTCATCTTTTGTGCTTCTGGAGGAGCATAACGCTTTAACCAATCTACATATTTTTGAATGGCATAAATGGCAGCGGGAGAGTCGAGAGCGCCGCCACGCCTCATGCTTGCGCCCACTGGGCGACAACCATGGCGGCGTATGCCCCATTCATCTACTGGTACGCCATTGGGTAAACCTACATCACCCATGCCTGCCATAGAAAGCCAAGCATCAGATATTCGCCAGCCTAGAGAGGGGTCGCGTTTACCATAATCCATGTGGCCATATACTTTTTGCCCATCAATTTCTTTTACGTGCTCGGTAAAAAACTCGGCGATGTCTTCATAGGCCGACCAGTTCACTGGCACGGCTAAAGGGTAGCCATAAATGGTTTGAAATTGCTGCTGTAGCTCGGGGCGCTTAAACCAGTCTTGGCGGTACCAATAAAGGTTGGCGAATTGCTGGTCGGGGAGTTGCAACAAATCGCCGTAAGGGCCAGTGGTAAAAGCTAAGCCAATAAAATCATCGATATCTAGGCTGGGTAAAGTGACGTCTTTTCCTTGGTGTTGCATAAACTGGCTTAAGTTGACGATGTTGCGAGAACGAAAGTGACCACCAATTAAATCACTGTCACTGACATAGATATCGTAATAGTTTATGCCCAAGTCCATTTGGCTTTGTAGCTTTTTTACTACGTCGTCTTCGCCGCTGATCTCGTGGATAACCTTGATACCAGTGAGTTGGTAAAACAAGGGGGCAATAACGGTGGCTTCGTACCAGTGAGTATTTATGCGCTCTGAAATAGCGCGAATAGTGATGCCTTGATAGGGTTGAGCCGCTTGTTTAAACCAGCGCAGCTCTTCGATTTGTTGCTGTTGGCTTAGGCTAGACGGCTGGAATTCTTCTAGCCAAGGGCTAAAATCCTCTGCCCAGCAGCTGCCTACTAGCCAATAAAGCATCCAAAGCGATCGCCGCAACACATCTCTCCATTGTTTTTACTCCTATAAAAATAGCAGCAAAATTAGGCTATCAGTATATGGCCATTGGATAATGGTGAACTAAGTTAGTCTTTTAGAACAGTTTGTAGATATTGATCTTTATTTTGCCAGGTGCCATCAAGCCATAACTTAAAATGTCGCTTAAATTGTTTGTCTTGCAAATAGTCACCGCGCAGCTCTTGGTTGATGGTAATGGTATCGACTTTTACCACTACCTTATCGAGTTTACCTGACAATAAGGCCTTAAAAGGCGGAAGTGTTTCGGTGGTGCCGGGATAGGCTAAGGTTACATCAATAATCTGGTCAAATTGTTCACCTAAGGCTGAAAGGGTATAAGCAATGCCTAGTGCTTTAGGTGGCAATAAGTGCTGATAATTAGAATGAGACTTTCGCTGCTTTTGTTTGGTGAAGCGGGTACCTTCAACGAAGTTAATTACTGTGGTGGGGGTGTTTTTAAATTTCTCACAAGAGCGTTTAGTGGACTCTAAATCTTTACCGCGCTTTTCTGGATGTTTGAGCAAGTACTGACGTGAGTATCGGCGCATAAATGGCATGTCTAATGCCCAACAAGCAAGCCCGACAAAAGGCACATACAATAGCTGTTGTTTGAGAAAAAACTTAGGCATAGGGATGCGAGAACCAAATAACATACACAGCAATACAATATCGGCCCAACTTTGATGATTACAAATCATCAAATACCAGCTTTTCTTACTTAGTTTACTATTATCTTCAATCACAAACGCAGTGTTGTTCACTAGTTTGAAAATGGCGCGATTTACCTCGCTCCAGCACCACATTAAAAAATTAGTTATGCGGCTAACTTGAGGATAAAGCTGTTTTGGTACGAGTAGCTTAAATACACCACAAATGGTTACTAAAGTGCCGATAAAGGCGGTGTTAATAATGGCTAAACTTGCAGAAATAACCATCAGTATCGGGGCAGGCAAAAAACGTAACATAGTGGTCGATATAGCTCTTTAAACAGCCAAGGGCTGGTAGTTATTGAGATTTAAATCAGCTTAAATTATGGTTGGCGCCATTCTAGCATTTTTTTTGATAAGCGAAACGCTGACCACTGTATAGTGTCTGTCAATTAGTTGCTGTTTAAGGTAGCGAGGGAGAATATAATGAGTGAATTTGCTTTACATCCTCAATTAGAAAAGGATGGCATTTGGCTGGGTGATTTTGAGTTGTCACGGGTTCTGTTGATTAACGACAGCCAATTTCCTTGGTTGGTATTGGTGCCAATGCAAAATGGTATTAGCGATATATATCAGTTAGATAGTTGCCAGCAAGCGCAGTTTTGGCGAGAATCTAAACGCTTAAGTGAAGCGGTAATGGCGCTTTATAAAGGTGATAAGCTAAACCTCGCTGCTATTGGTAACATGGTGCCGCAGCTGCATGTTCATCATATTGTGCGCTTCCACAATGATGTTTTGTGGCCACAGCCGATTTGGGGCAAGCTTTCTGCCAAGCCTTATAGTGAGCAACAAAAACAACAACAAATAGCCCAGTTACAACAGGCTTTGCAGCCACATTTTCAAGTTGTTGCTGAGTATTAAAACGGCAATCTGGTCGCAAATTTATAGTAGGGAAAACTATGGACGGTTTTTGGAAGTGGTTATTTATCATCGTGATGGTGATGCTAACCGTAAGGTGTGAAACTAACAGCTCACTCTACGAGGCCGAAGAAAACGGTATTCGATTTGAAGCGCCGCGTTTTTTGGTTACGCCAATTATTTGGTTTGATAAGCAAGTGGGTGAGTCGCCTGAATGGGGTTACAACTCTCCGTTTGCCGATGATTATGAGTTTAAGTTTGCTAAAGCCAGAGAAGAAGAGGCTATTCCCGAGGAATAGCCTCTTAAACTGGTTTTAGTTGAAGCGGAGGTTTTTGAGGTGAATACTCAAGGCCTCTGCTACGCCAGATAAGTGGCTATGTACTTGTTTTCCTTGCTCCGCCGCGCCAGCGTTGGCTTCGCTGCCATCACGTAGAGTGAGCACATTTTGGTTAATCTCATCACTGGCTAAGCGCTGCTGCTCGGTGGCCACTGCTGTTTGCTGGTTGCGCTGTTCTAGGTTGCCCACCATTTTTTCAATTTTTTCAATTTGCTGAATATTTTGTTGAGCTTGCTCAGCCTGCTGTGCCAAACCTTCAGTAGTGGTAACAATTTCGGTTTCTACAGTGAGCGATACTTGCTGCAATTGCGCAATGGTTTGCATGATCTCTTCAGTAGACTGCTGAGTACGTGAAGCCAAGTTACGCACTTCGTCTGCGACTACTGCAAAGCCGCGGCCTTGCTCACCGGCTCGGGCTGCCTCAATGGCTGCGTTTAAGGCCAGTAAGTTGGTTTGCTCAGAAATTGCGTTAATCACATCAATCACCGAGCCAATGTTTTGGCTGCAATCTCGTAGTTCTGCAACCGCAGGTTTAGCCGAAGCCATTTGCTCTGACAGTGCGCTTAAGCTTTTAACGGTGTTTAGCTGTTGCTTTAAGCTAGTACCTGCTAGTTCTAGGGCTTGCTTAGAGGCTTCGGCCGTCTCTGCACTGTTGTTGGCTACCTCTTCTACCGTACAGTTCATCTCGGTCATTGCTGAGGCTATTTGGTCTATTTCTGAAAACTGTCTTTGGGTATTACTGTGAGTGGTATGGGTAGCCGATGCTAGTTCTTTGTTAGCCTCTAGTAGACTATCACTCGAATACCTTACATCTTGCAGTAAGCCTTGAGTTTGCTGGCGCAGGCTTTCAAGCTGCTGGCCAATATTAGAGAACTCATTGCGTCCTCTTACCATAATTGTTTGTTGGTAGTTACCTTTGGCTAGGCCTTTAATGGCACTATCTAGCTCTTGCATTTGACCGGCCAAGCTGCGGCTAACTAACCACGCCACTATACCAAACAAGCCAAAGGCGAATGCTAAACGTAGCAAGGTGTAGAAATAGATACTGTTAAGCTGGGTGTCTATTTGGTCGATATAAACGCCAGTTCCAATTATCCAATTCCAACCCTTAACTTGTTTAACGTAAGACAACTTAGCGTGCATTACTTGGGTTTGAGGGTGTAAAAAGTGGTATTGCACTGCGCCCTCGCCCTGTTGCTTAATGGTATTAAGCATGGCTTGCCAATGGGCTAAGCCTTTAGCGTCGCGCACTTGACTCATGTCTTTACCGATGCTGGTGGGGCGAATGGGGTGCATAAGTAGCTTAAGATCTAAATCGTTCACCCAAAAGTACTCGTTACCTTGATAGCGTAGCTCGGCTAGCGCCGCTAAGGCTAGTTTTTGGGCATGCTCTCGCCCTAGCTGTTGTTCTTGCTGTTGGTAGTGGTTTACCAAGCTGGTGGCAAGATCTAAGTTGCTAGCTAACTGGGTTTGGTAACCTTGATATAAGGTCGCTTTAATTTGTTGGGTGTTGTTCCACGCTTGGATGGAAATTACTATTAATACTAGCAGTGAACTTAATAGGAAGAGCTGCGGAGTTCTGATTTGCTTGAACATAGTTTTACTTCTGTTATGGAGTAAAACTATGTTCAGTTAATATTGAGGTTTTGGGCTTAATTTAGATCAATATTGCTGGTGGAAAAAACTCAAAATTAAAGCAATTACTCTAATTTTATCATTTATTCCTGATCTAGTTTATCCCAGGCTTCTTTGTTCATTTGCATTTTGGCCCACCACTCATCGTCAGCTACGATTTGCCCTTCTTCATCAATGTGGGGAATAGGCAAACCTTTGCGCCTGCAGGCTTTAGCAAAAATAGGGTGACCACCTTCAAACATGATGCGATTTTGCTCGGTTTTATCAACCATGCTGGGGGCTTGGTACATGCCTGCAATCTCTCGTTGGCGTTGTGCTTCATACAAAATTAACGCACTGGCCACTGAAACATTCAGTGATTGCACCATGCCCACCATGGGAATAATAATGTCTTGGTCGGCGAGAGAAAGCGCTTTATCTGAAATCCCATACTTCTCTTGCCCCATTAAGATGGCGGTAGGTTTGGTATAGTCTATTTCACGAAAATCCACTGCGCTATCAGACAGGTTAGTGGCTAGAATTTGCATCCCATTGTTGCGTAATGCTGCTACAGCATCTTCAATGTTTTCGTGGTTATGTACTTTTACCCAATTTTGGCTGCCTGTAGCGGTGCCGCGGCGGATTTCATCTTGGTAGTTTTCCCACACCGCATGTACGTGGTCTACGCCCACAGCATCACAGGTTCGCACAATGGCAGATAAGTTATGCGGTTTGTGCACGTTCTCCATGCACACGGTAAGATCGGTTTGGCGAGCATCTAACATTGCGCGAATGCGTTGATAGCGTTCAGGAGTCATGGTTTTCTCGTATTAATTTCTTAAGCGTACTACCCGCAATACCTCAGGCATTACGCGAATTTTACGCATGATATCGGCAAGGTGAATACGGCTATGCGTGGTTACCAATAGGTCTATGGTGTATACCCGACCTTCTTTTTCTTCGGTAACGATATTCACGATGTTAGCGCCGGTGGAAGCGACCACATTGGTTAAGCTGGCTAAAATACCCTGATGGTTAACCATGTCGATACGCATTTCTGTTTTGTACTCGGCTGCTTCGGCGGCATCTTTAGACCAGTCAACGTTAATGTAACGATCGGGCTCTTTTTGGTAACCGCTAATGTTTTTACAGGCTTCTAAGTGCACAACCAAGCCTTTACCCTGGCTAATGTGGGCCACTACTGGGTCTCCAGGAATGGGGCGACAACAGTTGGCATAGGTAAGCAACAAGCCTTCGGCGCCTTGAATGGCAATATTTCCATTGCCTTCTTGGTTGCTTAGCTCATCGGTGTTGCCTAATAAACGGCGTGCAACCACAATGCTCATGGCATTGCCTAAGCCAATTTCGGCCAGTAAATCGCTAAGTGATTCGGCCTTTAAGTCCTTTAGCACTTGTCCTAAAGATTCTGGTTTAATGTCATCCAGTTTCACACTGCCTAACGCATGGTTAAGTAATCGGCGACCTAAGTTTACAGATTCTTCACGGCGCTGGTTTTTAAGTAATTGACGAATTTTACCGCGTGCTTTACCAGTTACCACAAAGTTTAACCAAGCTGCGTTAGGTCGAGCACCTGGCGCGGTAATAATTTCGACGGTTTTACCATTGCTAAGGGCTTTACTTAGTGGGAAAGGATGGCGATTTACTCGCGCGCCAACACAGGCATGACCTACATCGGTATGCACGGCATAAGCAAAGTCCACTGGCGTAGCTCCAGCGGGTAGCTCAATGATTTTGCCCTCTGGGGTAAACACATAAATTTCGTCGGGGAACAGATCTGTTTTTACGTTTTCGATAAATTCGAAAGAAGAGCCAGCACTTTGTTGTAGCTCTAACAAACTTTGCATCCAACGCTGGGCGCGAATTTGTGCGGTGGTGCCAGGGCTTTCGCCTGCTTGTTTATAAGACCAGTGTGCAGCAACACCTTTATCGGCCATTTGATCCATGTGTTCGGTTCTAATTTGAACTTCCACAGGAACGCCGTGTGGGCCAACTAACGAAGTATGTAAGCTCTGGTATCCGTTTGCTTTAGGAATGGCTACATAGTCTTTAAATCGGCCAGGGCGTGGCTTGTACAAGCTGTGACTTAAGCCTAATACGCGGTAACAGGTATCAAGGCTGTCTACGATGATGCGAAAGGCATAAATATCCATAACTTCATGAAATTGTAGCTCTTTATTCACCATCTTTTTGTAGATGCTATAGAGATTTTTTTCACGACCGCTTACCGAAGCTTGGATACCTGCGTCTTCTATGCGGCCTTGCAGCTCTTGATGAATACCATTAATTAATTCTTTGCGATTGCCGCGAGCATTTTTTACTGATTCTTTTAATACTCGATAACGCATTGGATATAGCGCTTCAAAACCCAGCTCTTCCAATTCATTTTTAATGCTGTGAATACCCAAGCGGTTGGCAATCGGTGCATAAATCTCTAGGGTTTCACGGGCAATGCGGCGGCGTTTATCTGGGCGTAACGAACCTAGCGTGCGCATATTGTGGGTGCGGTCGGCTAGTTTAATGAGGATAACGCGGATGTCTTGCACCATCGCCATCATCATTTTGCGAAAATTTTCTACCTGCGCTTCTTTTTTATCGCGAAACTTAATTTTATCTAGCTTACTCACACCTTCAACCAAGTCGGCGATTTCGGTGCCAAACTGTTCTTGAAGTTGTTCGTAAGTGACCGGCGTATCTTCAATGGTATCGTGTAATACAGCGGCTACCAGAGTTTGATTATCTAGCTTTAGCTCGGCAAGAATGCGAGCAACAGCCAGTGGGTGAGTAATATATGGCTCACCACTAGAGCGGAATTGTCCTTCATGGGCATCTTTACCCAAAATATAAGCATCACGTAATAGGTTTACGTGTTCTTCACTTAGATAACTTGAGGCGACTTCACGCAGGCTTTCGAATAAATACAAACATTACCTCATCAGCGGAGGGCGCAGAACTAGATATGATTGAATAGAATTATGGGAGTTTTACCGTGCAGAGTAAACCCAGCACGGTAATTTTATAGACGGGGACGAATTAGATGCGCTTATCGGCGATAGCGGCAACGGCTGCCAGTTCGGCTGCCTCACGTTCCTGACGTTCTTGACGGTCTTGAGCATCCATTGTTTCGGTGGTGATCAAGCCTTCTTCAATTTCACGCAAAGCGATAACGGTTGGTTTATCGTTATCTTCTTCAACTAGAGGGTCTTTGCCTTCTACTGCGATCTGACGCGCGCGACGTGCGGCGATAAGGACAAGATCAAAGCGGTTGCCGACTTGTTCTACTGCATCTTCTACTGTTACTCGTGCCATGCACAGCTCCGTTGACTAAAAATGACGCAAGATCCTAGCCGATCTTATGAAGATTTACTAGGACTTAGCGAGATTATTTCGATAAAAGTTCATCTAACAAGTCGCGATGTTTCGCAGCTTGCTGACGGGTTTGTAATCTTTGTCCAGTAATAATAGCAGTAAGCTCGCTTAAGGCTTCGTCAAAATTACTGTTAATGATTAGATAATCGTACTCATTGTAATGAGACATTTCACTTTCTGCTTCGTCCATGCGTTTCTTAATAACGTCGGGGCTATCTTGGCCGCGCATGTGCAAACGGTTTTCTAATTCTTCGCGACTTGGCGGTAAAATAAATACCGATACCGCTTCTGGCATCATTTGTTTTACTTGGCGAGCGCCTTGCCAATCAATATCCAAAAATACATCAATGCCGTCAGCAAGAGTTTTTTCGATGGTGTAGCGAGAGGTGCCGTAAAAGTTGCCAAATACTTCGGCGTATTCAAAAAAGGCTTGTTCGCTAATGAGTTTTTTAAAGTCATCATGGCTAACAAAGTGATAGTGGTTACCATCAATTTCACCGGGGCGCGCTGCACGAGTGGTATGAGAAACCGATACTTGAGCAGGATATGCACGATGGCGTGAAAGATACGCATTAATCATGCTTGATTTGCCGGCGCCGCTGGGCGCTGAGACGATGTATAAAGTACCGGTAATTGCCATATTGAATTCTAAGCGAATGGATAAAGGCGCCTAAGGTTACCATTTTGTGGCTTTTTTTAAAGAGTCTGCGCTTGGAATTTACCTCTGTAGTTTAGTTAAGCTTGTTGTTTTTGCTCAACTTTGCAATTCAAGTCTGCAGTTTCATGGCAACAATCGTTTTTATTGCTACATTTAACTTATTGTATTGATTCGTTTTTGTTTTTATTTAACACCTTGCTTAGGCGTGGTTATCAACATTAAAGGTGAGTTAGTGTATGGCGGGTAAAATTGATAAAAAGACTTATGAAAAACGCTTAGAGGAATTGCAAACAGAGCTAGTTAAACTGCAGCAGTGGGTGGTAGCAAAAGGCCTTAAAGTGGTGGTGATATTTGAGGGGCGTGACGCTGCCGGTAAAGGCGGGGTGATAAAACGGATGGCCGAAAAGCTAAACCCACGGGTATGCCGCATTGCCGCGCTGCCAGCGCCCAATGAGCGAGAAAAAACTCAGTGGTACTTTCAGCGGTATGTGGCGCACTTGCCCGCCGCTGGAGAAATAGTTCTGTTTGATCGCTCTTGGTACAACCGAGCTGGTGTGGAAAAAGTGATGGGCTTTTGCAGTGATGAACAGCATCAGGATTTTTTACGCGCCTGCCCTGAGTTTGAAAAAATGCTGATCCGTTCTGGTACTATTTTGATTAAATACTGGTTTTCGGTGTCTGACGAAGAGCAGGAAAAGCGCTTTTTAGAGCGCATCAATAACCCTCTCAAACGCTGGAAGTTTAGCCCAATGGATTTAGAGTCACGTTCGCGTTGGGTGGCTTATTCGCAAGCTAAAGATGAAATGTTTGCTTACACCGATACTAAGCATTCGCCTTGGTGGGTGGTGAATTCCGACAACAAAAAAGCGGCGCGACTTAATTGCATTAGTCATTTTTTGACGCAAATTGACTATCAAGATATAGAGCATGAAAAAATTATTTTGCCAGACATTGATAAGAAAGATTATGTGCGGGTGCCGATTAACGAACAAAGCTTTGTGCCAGAGCATTATTAACCAACTCCAAATGGTTGTTTTATGGGTACAATAGCAGGCTACTTTTTTGCTTATTAAGGTTGAGTATAGTGGCTAGTTGGCAAAACCTGTTTGCTGAACAGCAGCAGCTGGATTATTACCCTCGTTTAATCAATAAGGTGGCTGAACAACGCGCTGCTAAGGTGATTTACCCTCCAGACGCTGAGGTATTTAGCGCCTTCGACAGTTGCCCGATAGATCAGCTTAAAGTGGTGATTCTTGGTCAAGATCCTTACCACGGTGAAGGCCAAGCCCATGGTTTAAGTTTTAGTGTGCCAGAAGGGGTTAAAATTCCACCATCGCTGCGCAATATCTACAAAGAATTAGCCACAGATATCGACGGCTTTGTTATTCCTGAGCATGGTAATTTAAGTGCTTGGGCCAAGCAAGGCGTGTTGCTACTGAATACGGTGCTTACCGTTGAGCAAGCAAAAGCTCATTCACACGCAAAATATGGCTGGGAAACCTTTACCGAGGCTGTAATTAGTTACATAAGCCTGCATTGTGATGGCGTGGTGTTCTTGTTGTGGGGCGCCCATGCGCAAAAGAAAGGCCAAGTGATTGATGCTAACAAACACCATTTGTTATGTTCGGTACACCCCTCGCCCTTGTCTGCCCACCGCGGCTTTTTAGGCTGTGGCCATTTTTCTAAAACTAACCAGCTGCTAGAGCAGCAAGGAAAAGCCGCTATTGATTGGCAGCTTTAACTGGCGAGTTGAGTGCAGTTTCGTCCTTTGTCTTTAGCCAGATAAAGTGCGCTGTCGGCGCGATTGAAGGCTTGATTAAAGGCTTCGTCTTTGTTTACCCGGGTTAAACCAATACTCATACTCAGTTTGACATGTTGTTGTTTACCTTGATGCGATAGCAAAAAGTCTTGCTGTTCAATTAATTTACGTAAACGCTCGGCAAAGTTAAAGGCGTCTATCTCATGCTGTTGTTGCGACAACAATACAAACTCTTCACCACCCCAGCGAGCAAATAAGTCTTGGCTGCGAGTCACTGCGCTTAACTGGCGTGAGAAAAAACGCAATACGTCGTCACCATTGTTATGACCATAGCGGTCGTTAATCAGTTTGAAGTGGTCAATATCAAAAACGAATAAGTAGTAGTTATTGTTGCTTATTGGGTTCTCTTCTAGAGCGTCTAATAAACCTCGACGGTTAAGTACGCCGGTAAGTTGGTCGTTACTGGCGGTGTGTTTTAGCTCGTCTACATCTTGCTCAAGGGTCTGAATAGACTGGGTTAAATTCTTTTTCTGATGCAGCACATAGCGAATCAACTCGGCAGTAAAATAAACAAGCCATACGGTAATGATAGTGGCATATAAGCTTTCGTTGCTGATCCACTTCCCTTCAGCTTCAACCTTATTTACGGTGATGGTGTATTCGCCATCGGACGAGGTGGAAGGAATATCAAAGGATATTTCTTTAACTTTAGAGAAGTCTAAAGTGAAGTCATCACGTGATTGGTAATAACGATTTAGCCACCACGCCGGAATAGAGAATTGGTTAAATTGAGCTTTCGCTTCGTGCTCCGCCAGTTCTTGTTTCTCAAAGTAGGTGAACATAAATTTTGCATCAGACAGATCGTGGCCGTTGGTTGCTTCGGTGCTGCGCATAAAGAAGCGTAGTTCGCTAGCTGGTCCTTCGAAATCTGCGTCCACCACCAATTGTTTATAGTCACTTAAATCGATGTTTTCTAAGGAAGCGTATTTGTCTGAGGTACTCGCGTCAGTTGGCTTGTGGAACTTGATGCTTATTCCGCAATACTTTGCCGGCAAATGGCTGCTTTCTAGGTTACAAACAAACTTTTGGTTGCTGGTTAGCCAATATGCACTAGAGTTGCCGCCTTGTCCTTTATCGGAGTACAAATCCACTAGCATGTTTCCACTGGGGTAGATCTGAAGGCGCTTGGCAGGTATCCATTGGGCAGCCACAAGCACTAGCACGGTAAGGGCTAAAAGAAAATTGCGCAGCCAAGTCCAAGAAGATGAATATCGTTCCATTTATACCTGTGAAAGGTGAGTAAATACTTTTGTTTCTTGCTAAAAATATAGCCTGCTTGGAGACAAATAAATGTGAGCTATTTGGGCATCTTTACTTTTGTCTTATGTTTTTTTGCTAATTTTAGGCAGGAGCTTTGGTTGATTTGCTGTTCGGTGTATAACAAGCAAAAACTCAAGAGGTAGCAATGGCAAAAGCACAGGCGCGAGCTCAACACATTATTGTTAGTTCAGAAAAAAAAGCCTTGGAAATACTAGAAAAGTTAAACAAAGGCTCTAGCTTTGAGGCGATGGCGTTACGTTTTTCGTCATGCCCTTCTGCTAAGCAAGGTGGCGATTTAGGCGAGTTTGCTAAAGGTGATATGGTGAAAAGCTTTGATAAAGCGGTGTTCTCTGGCCCCTTAAATGAAGTAATAGGGCCAGTTAAAACACAGTTTGGTTTTCACTTAATTAAAGTGAATGAGCGCTGGAGCTAAAATCTTGCAACAGCCCTATCAGCGCTTACTTTATAGTGCCTGAACACTTGAGCTTATTTGCTGGCCAAGATCTTCTAACTTAAATGTGCCCTTCTCGCTAAGGTTTACCGCCGGCCACAAGCTTCCAATGTCCAGTTTTACATCTACCTGATAATCTAACTCAGGGCTTTTTAAGGCAACAAACGAGCTTAACAGGCGGAAGGTAGCAATTAAGTTGGCTTGGGCAGGCAAGGTAAAGTTGGCCTCGCCATAACCGGGCACTTCGGGTAAATCGCTGGTGGCACCAGTGACGATTTCATGGCCGTTTAGTGACAAGGTATATACTGCCCCAGCTAAGCTGAGTGTTTGTTTATTGGGGTTAACCACCCGTAAATTAATATCGAAGCTTGGTGTCATGCTGTCACCTGCGGTAGGCACTACCGATACCAAGTTTACTTTAGGCGGGTCGTTAGGAACCATGCTGCTACAGGCGATAAGCCATAAGCTGGCAGATAGAATAAGAGTTTTTAGTGCAAGCTGCATGATAAGAAACCTAAAGGAAGAGAATTAAACTACCGCTAGTTAAGCACAATCTGTTTGGCTTTGCATTGTTATACCAATCGTACTAACTAACTGCTCATTCTATCGGGTTAAAATGCTCGGTAACTGGCTTAGAATTTTTGATTGTAGAATAAGTACTTATCGAAAAATTCTGCCTTATTTCTGATCTCTTTCTTAGTGTGATTGGTATTAGACAAATCAACAAGCCAGCAGATCGCTGGCTTGTGAAGGCAATATTCTAAGTATTGCTTGGTTCTACCGCTTCCACCCAAAAGGTGCCTACTTCAGCGCGAATCACCTCTACTTCGCTACCAGCAGCAATGGTTTGCTCACTTTTTAAGGTCCAGCTAATGCCAGAGTGCTTATAGCTGCTTAAACCACGTTTATCGATGTCTTGTTCGCAAAAAAAACGGTGCCCATCAAAGTCGCTGCTTACTTGTTTGTTATCAGCACTATTTTGTAGCTTACGCATCGGCTTCCACAATACACCGGCCAGTAAGCTGCTCATAACGGCGTTGGCTAATAGAATACTATTCCAGGTTTCTGGTAGTACATTTAACCAAACCAATGAGCCAGTAATGACTAAGGACAAGCCAATAAAAAACAAGATGAAGGTGGCAAAACCGATGATCACCACTTCAATGGCAAGCAAGATGATGCCGAAGGCAATCATTAACTGAGGTATGTGGTTAGCAAACAGTTCTGCCATAGGACTAGCCTCTATTTAGGGTATTTAAAATGGTGGTGGCTTGAGCAACTAAAGAGCCTGCTTCAGTGCTGCTGTCGGGTAACAATACTACACTCGATTCTTTAGCAATGGCGTGTTTAGCTTCAATCGCTTTAGTCGCAAGGTCTAGCTGAACCGCTTTTTGACCTTCTGGGGTTGCGGCCGATTGGCCCACGGTCATTAAGGCTTTGGCTTGCGCATCGGCAACCGCAATAATCGCTTCTGCTTCACCTTCTGCACTTAGTACTTGCTCACGCTTTTCTGCCTCTGCTTGTAATACTCGCGCTTGTTTTTCACCTTCAGCAATGTTGATTGCGGCAGCTTTTTCACCCTCAGACTCTAGGATTTTAGCGCGACGTTCACGCTCGGCGCGCATTTGTGATTCCATCGAATCCATAATTGAAGCCGGCGGTGTAATATCTTTAATTTCGTAACGCAGCACTGCAACGCCCCAAGAGGCTGAGGCTTCGTTAATTTGAGTAACAATTTTGGCGTTAAGTGCATCACGCTCTTCGAAGGTTTTATCTAGCTCAATTTTACCAATTTCAGAACGCATAGTGGTTTGCGCTAATTGAGTTACCGCAAATACATAATCTTCTACGCCGTAAGTGGCTTTGTATGGGTCAAGTACTCGAAAGTACAACACGCCATCTACCGACAAAGAAATGTTGTCTTTGGTAATAGCCGCTTGGCTGGGTACGTCATAGGCTTGTTCTTTTAAAGAACGGCGTGCAGATACTTGGTCAATCATAGGTATTAGGAAATTCAAGCCGGCTTCTTTGGTCGATTGGTATTTACCAAAGCGCTCAATAACCCATGCCTCATTTTGCGGAACAAATTTAATCGAAGATTTAAGTACAAATAACGCAAAAATTAACAGCGCAACTTGCACGGTGAGAAGATAATCAAAAATCATGGGCATAATACTTTCCTTAACAGTAAAATTAATCAAATCGCGAATAGTCGCTAAGCTAAAAGCCGAGTTTGCCAATGTTAAGTCGTTGCTTAACCGCTTATTATTTATTCGCAAGAAAAGCATAAATCTTGCTGACAATACAGTAGTTTTGCTTTATTTAGTGAAACCGCTTGTAAAGCCTGAGTGATTTATCTGAATTGGTTTATTAACAGCGGTAAATTACGCTTTAGAGCTAGCTGGTAACGATTGTGGGCGCGTTTATGTGTAGGTGAGTAGAGCTACTCAAGAGCCCTGTGCCTTTTTACCCAATTATAGTTGATCTCAATTTATTCAAATTCATTGGATGATATTTGCTTTGGTTGTGAGCTTTCGTATTGGGCCGCTATAAATTTCCATACGAGGAAGATGCCTTCAAAACAAGTATTAGCGAAACTATCTCAAGGGAACCTCGCTAGACTTAAGTTAACAAACTATTTTATATGTAGTGTTCGATCCTACATAAACGATTGTTCAACGATAAAAATATTATCGATACTAAATCCATCAAAACCGAGTTGATTCTTAATTTAACTAAGGAGGTAATTTATGACACAGCAAACTAAGCTTTTTACTGGCATCGCCTCAATATTTGCTCTTTCAGCAAGTCTTTCTGTTTGGGCTACCGAAGAGCAGGATTTTAGCTCAATGCAAATGCAAGGCGTTGAGCAAGTGGAAGTGAAGGTCGATATAGATGGGGCTGCGCAGCGACTTTCTCAGGCTGTGCAATTTGCTACTATTTCGAATCAAGACCGCAGTGATTTTGATGAAGCCGCATTCAATAACTATCATGACTTCTTAGTTAAATCTTATCCTTTAGTTCATAAAACACTTAAGCGTGAGTTAGTGGGTGACCCTCGCCCATTCAGCTTAATTTACACATGGGAAGGCAAAGATCCATCATTGCCACCAGCCATTTTTATGGCTCATCAGGATGTAGTACCGATTGCCGAGGAATCTCGTGATCAATGGGAAGTGGAGCCTTTCTCTGGTGAAATCAAAGATGGTTATATTTGGGGGCGTGGATCTCTGGATGACAAAAACCAGATTCATGCGATTTTAGAAGCCGCTGAAATGAAGATTAAAGAAGGTTTTCAACCTGAGCGCACTATCTTATTTGTGTTTGGTCACGATGAAGAAGTAGGTGGTCCCGAAGGGGCTAAGCATGCTGCGGATATCGTTGAGCAGCGTTATGACAAGGTTGCCTTTGTCATTGACGAATCGGCGCCTCTTACTCCGGGAATCTTCCCTGGCATTCGTGAAAATACAGCCTTGATCGGTATTGCGCAAAAGGGTTTTGTTAGTCTTGAAATTGCAATTCATGGTGTGGGTGGTCACTCATCACAACCTGCTGGTGAGTCGAACATTGTGGCTCTGGCTAAAGCGGTTGAAAAAGTCGAGGCGGCACAATTTCCATACAAAATTCATGATGCAGTTCGCTATCAGTACCGCTTTATGGGACCAGAGTTACCTGAAGACCAGCAGCCAATGTATAAAGCTGTGGCTTATGGTGACAACGATTCGATCAGCGACCTAGAGCAGAAATTCATCGACGTTATGTCACAAAATCAAGTGACTCGAGCCATGTTGCATACTACAACGGCGGTGACCATGTTTAATGCTGGTATTAAAGATAACGTTTTACCACCAGCGGCAACAGCAGTAGTTAATTTTCGCCCAATGCCTGGAGATTCGCCAGAGGTGATCATCGAGCATGTGAAAAAAGCCATCAATGATGATCGTATTACCGTTCGCGACATTTCGGCTTCTACACCTGCAACAAACGTTGCTGATCCAAATGGTGAGGGTTATAAAATGCTGGAGAAGACTATCCGTCAAATCTGGGGGAATGATCTGATTGTCTCGCCATTTTTTGTAATTGGAGGCTCTGACTCTAAGCACTTCCAAGCGCGTGATTTTGCACCGGATGTGTATACCATTACAGCTCTACAACTGGAAAATGTAAAAGAGTTTGAAGGTTTCCATGGTGTGAATGAGCGAATCCTCGTTGATGAGTATGCTCGTTCAATTGGTTTTTTCTATAAGTTGATGGATAACTTAGAAACCCTTTAATCAGTCAGTTATATCAAATGGTGCCAGTGACGGGTATTCGTTACTGGCAATTATCCGTTATTGCCGCGAACGGGTGATGGTCAAACCGGTATATATCTCGGGAAATAGAAATGAAACGCTTATTGCTAATGTTGGTGCTGGTAGCTCCTTTTGTTAATGCAACAGAGACCCTATCATGGAACGATCTTCGTCCCCAAAACGTGCAGCAACAAAATCTATCCTCAAGTGATGAAGCACTAATCACAGAGATCTACGCCTATGAAGTTGCGCAGCAGAGCCGCAACCTCAGTCCGATGGAACACGATGGTTACATCAAGCGAATTGAATTCGCAGAGAAACGTGGCTTGAATGTTAGACAAGCGTTGGATGAGTTGGTAAGCGGTAAGCGGTACGCTAATGCGATTATTCCAGACCTTGAAGTAAAGGATATGAAACTTGCTGGTTTTTTGGTTCCACTTGAAATACAAGGCATGGTTGGAACCCAGTTTATTCTGGTTCCTACTGGTGGTGCTTGTATTCATACGCCACCCCCTCCAGTGAATCAAACTATTTTGGTCAATTTTCCTGAGGGCTTTAAAATGCGAAGCCTTTATACTCCGGTCTGGGTTAAGGGGGATATTAAAGCAGAAGTTGTTTCTGCATCAGTAACATTGTCTGATGGAAATCAGGCGATTGAAACTGGATATGTAATTGAAGCATCTGACATTGTGGATTTTTGAGCCTCAGCCTATTTACCGCACTATTTACCATCGGCTTAAGCGCTCTGAGTTAGCACTTTAAATAGCGACTTAAGGCTTGATCCCAATAAGGGTTTAAACCAAAACGCTGGGCTAAAAAATCTATCATTACTCGGCTGCGGTGTGGCAAGTAGCGGGTATTGGGATAAACCGCCCAAGCGTGCAATGCGGGTAATTTATACTCGGGCAGCACTATCTCTAGCTGTCCTTTTGCGATGGCTTGCCAAGCAATAAAACTCGGTGTGTGGGCAATGCCGTGCCCGGCAATGGCTAAGTCTTGCAAAAAATCACCATTGTTGGCGCTAATATGCGGTTGATAAGCCACTTGGTGAACTTGCCCTTTATTATCACTTAATTGCCAACTGGCAGCGCCGCGTAAGCTGTAATGCAGTACTTGGTGTTGGCTAAGTTGTTCTGGCTTGGTGGGACGGCCATGTTTGGCAAGGTAGGCCGGAGAGGCCACTAAGGCAAAATTGATAGGGGTAATTTTTTTTGCCTTAAGGCTGGAGTCTTTCAGCTCGGCAATGCGCAGCGCTAAATCGATGCCTTCTGCCACTAAATCATGTTGGCTGTCGGCCAAGCTTACCTTAAGTTTAAGTTGTGGGTGCAGTTGCATAAATGCATCAAAAGCGCTGCTTAAGTGCGCTTGGCCAAAGGATAAGGGCACCGCAATATGTAAGCTGCCAGTTAAGGTTTGTTCTTGGCAGCTAGCGTCTTGGTTTAGCTGATCAACCTCGTCAATAATGCCTAGACTTCGTTGATAAAACTGTTGGCCAGCGTCGCTTAAACTTAGGCGACGCGTGGTCCGTTGCATTAGGTTGCTGCCTAGGCGCTTTTCCAAGGCACTTAAACGCCGACTCACCACCGATTTAGCGACTCCTAACTGTTCAGCCGCACGGCTAATGCTGCCTGCCTCGACCACCCGCACAAAAATCTGCATTTCTTCGAGCTGTCCTATCGCCATATTCCATGTTCGCTAGTGATTATTGTTGCCATTATAGGAACAATTATTTGCTAAGCGCACGGTTTATCGTTCTTCATAACAACATTAATCTGTTGTTAAGCAAATGGCCTTGAGCCAAATAAACAGACGGAGAACACAATGATGAATTTACTACAACAACTCAGCCAGCCTACTGCACGAGTATTTTTAGCGCTGATTTTTATTCTTTCTGGCTACGGGAAAATTGCAGCTTACGCCGGAACTCAAGGTTATATGGAAGCCATGGGAGTACCGGGCGCGTTGTTACCTTTGGTTATTGCCTTGGAGCTGCTAGGGGGCTTGGCAATATTACTAGGCTGGAAAACTCGCCCAGTGGCGTTTTTGCTAGCAGGCTTTAGTTTGCTGTCGGGTTTGTTGTTTCACTTTAACCCTGGCGATCAAATGCAAATGATTATGCTGATGAAAAACATTGCCATAGCTGGTGGGTTCTTATTATTGGTGGCCCATGGTGGCGGCGCATATTCGCTAGATAAACGCAGTGCATAGGAACAAATATGACTAGCTTAAAACAGTTACAACAAGTGGTGGCCGGTCAGGCCACCAGCGATGGAGCAGGCGTAAAGCTCACCAGGATGCTGGGCAATAGTCAGCTGCGTCATCTAGACCCATTCTTGATGTTAGATTGCTTTGAGTCTGACAAACCCGATGATTATTTAGCGGGTTTTCCAGAGCATCCACATCGTGGTTTTCAAACGGTTACTTATATTCTTAATGGTCGGATGCGCCATAAAGACAATGCTGGCCACGAAAGCGTAATTGAAGCGGGTGGCGTGCAATGGATGAATGCTGGGCGCGGAGTGATTCACTCAGAAATGCCCGAGCAACAAGATGGCTTACTTAAAGGTTTTCAACTGTGGGTGAACTTAGCCGCAGAGCACAAAATGTCGGCGCCAGATTATCAAGAGCTGAGCGCCGAGCAAATACCACTGAGCCAAGATGAGCAAGGCAACGTAATAAGAGTAGTTGCCGGAGAGCTGCCTAACGGAACCGTTGGCGCGGTGCAAACTAGCCACACTGCAGCTAGCTTTTTAGATATTAGTTTGGTGGCAGGGGCAAAGGTTAATCTAGATTTACCTTCTCATCATCACGGTTTTGTTTACGTGATTGAGGGGGAAGTAACGGTTGCCGATAACCCGCAGACTATTGCCGCTTATCACTTGGGCGTGCTTAGCGAAGGCGAACAACTGTTGCTACAAAGCCAGCATGCTAGCCGCGTGCTAGTTGTAACGGGCGAGCCCCTTAACGAGCCAATAGCTTGGGGTGGTCCCTTTGTTATGAATACTCGAGAGCAAGTATTACAAGCATTTGACGATTTTCAGAATAATAAATTTTAGGAGCGCGACCGTGGGATTATTAGTTGATGGAAAATGGCAAGACAAGTGGTACGACACTAAACAAACTAAAGGCCGGTTTGTGCGTAGCGAATCGCAGTTTCGTAATTGGGTAACTGCCGACGGTAGCGCCGGGCCAAGTGGTAAAGCCGGGTTTAAAGCCGAAGCTGGTCGCTACCATCTTTATGTGTCTCATGCTTGTCCTTGGGCTAATCGCACCATGATATTTCGCAAGCTTAAGGGCTTGGAGGATATGATTGATTATTCGGTAGTGCATTGGCTTATGGGGGAAAATGGTTGGACATTCGCGCCTGGTGAAGGCGTAGTAAGTGACCCCATCAATAGCGCTGAATTTTTACATCAAGTGTATACCGCAGCTGATGCTAACTACTCTGGTCGAGTGACGGTGCCAATTTTATGGGACAAGCAACAGCAAACCATTGTATCTAACGAGTCTGCCGACATCATTCGTATGTTCAACTCAGCCTTTGATGATCTTGGGGCCAAGCAAGGTGACTACTACCCAGAAGCGCTACGCGAAGAGATTGATGCTCTTAATCAGCGTGTTTACGACACCGTTAACAATGGCGTGTATAAAGCGGGCTTTGCAACTAGCCAAGAAGCCTACCAAGAAGCCGTATTCCCCTTGTTTGAGAGCTTAGATTTTTTAGAGCACATTTTGTCAAACAATCGTTATTTATTGGGTGATCAACTCACCGAGGCTGATTGGCGTTTATTCACCACCTTGATTCGTTTTGATGCGGTGTATGTCGGGCATTTTAAATGCAACTTAAAGCGAATAGTTGATTACCCAAATATCGATGGCTACATGCGCGAGCTTTATCAAATCGATGGCGTGGCAGAAACCATCAATTTTGACCATATTAAGCGTCATTACTACGAGAGCCACGGCACCATCAATCCTACTGGTATCGTGCCTGTTGGGCCAGTTCTACAGTTAGACAAACCTCATAATCGTGGCTAAGTTGATCAAGATCTAGTGAATAGTCAGTGCCTTAAATAGGCATTGACTATACTTAGCCTAAGCGTTTAAAAATGAGCCGGTTAGTGAATGTTTTAGGTCGATTAATTTGTGGGGTTTTATTGCTGCTAGTGCCCTTTGGGTTGCTCGCGAAGCAAAAGATTTTGGTGATAGAAAGCTATCACCAAGGATACGCATGGGATCAAAGTTACATAGAAGGCTTAGAGTCAGTACTTGGCGAACACTACCAACTCTTGTATTTCCAAATGGACACCAAACGGATCCCTCGTTCACGCCATCGAAGTCGCGGTGAACTGGCTTGGCAGCGCTACCTAGATGTAAAACCCGATCTAGTTATTTTAGGTGACGATAATGCGCTCAGATATTTAGGTCAGCGATTTGCTAAAACCTTGGTGCCAGTGGTGTATTTGGGCATCAATAACAATCCACGTCGTTATCATGTACACCAACGAGATAATATTACCGGTGTTTTGGAGCGCCCTTTAATCAAGCGCTCTATTTCTAGCATTAAGCCATTGTTTCCAAATGGGCTTAATCGCATGCTCATTTTATTTGACGACGGCATCACTGCTAAAACGGTACTGCAAGAGATATTTGGTGGTGATACGCAATTGCGAGTGTCTGGAGTTGATCTAGAGTTGCGATTAATTAGCCGTTGGGACACATGGAAGCAAGCGGTTAATACAGCAAAAGATGAAGGCTTTGATGCAATAGCCTTTGGCCTTTATCACACCTTGAGAGACGACCGAAACAAATATGTTGATGCAAGTGAAGTATTACAGTGGTCGTCGCAGCATACACCGCTGCCTCCTTTCAGCTTTTGGGATTTTGCCGTAGGCAAAAACAAAACTATCGGCGGCTTAGTATTATTTGGTTACGAGCAAGGGCGCATTGCCGGCGAAATGGCACATACCATCTTAACTACTGATGTTATTCCTCAAAGTTTAGGCCCTAAAACCGCAGAAAAAGGTCGGTATTTGTTTAGCCGTAGCCAATTAGAACGTCATCACTTGACCCTACCGCGAAAAATGGCCAACAAAGCCAACTTTGTTGAGTAAAATTTTTATTAAAGGTTGTTTAATTCGTTTAAGTAGTAAATTGTGTTATTGGTTTGTTTTGGTTGCGTTAAGGCCTTTTAAAAACTATGTTTATTTTTAGTTTGCTGTTGTGGTAAGCATTTTAGTGAATACCAAACATTCTTGTGAGTGAACGTAAACACCTTGTCTTTACTACCGCTTGCTTGATGAATATTCAGCAAACCCCAACATAAATAATAAAAAGGGACTTAATAATGAAACAGCTCACCACTCTAGCTGTCATTTTTTCAGCTGGTTTACTTAATGCTTGTGGCGGTTCTAGTGATTCAGAAACGCCAGACCCAGCCCCCACCCCTACAGTCACCACGGCATTTTCTGTTAGCGTGGACGCGCCACCTAGCTTAATTACCGCTAGAACTGGTGGGTTTAGTTTATTTTCAAAGGCTTATGCCGATAGTGTTGATAATTTAGAAAAAGATAATTTTGCAGTAGCCATTATCGATGCCGATGGCAACGTAATTGAAATTGTTGAATTGGCCGATGACCAGTGGTCGCGAGAGCCAGACGGCACCTATGTGATCACCTTACCGGGTGGCGAACGTTTAGATTGTGTGGTACTGATTGACCTTGATGGAACACCGGCTCTGCAGCTTAATCAGCCACTACCTAGCGATAACTTGTTTGCGCCAACTACCTCAGAGGAATTCCAAGTCGACTTAAGCTCAACCGCTGCTTATCGTGCAGTGGTTGAACAAATTGCCGCTGCCAGCACCTCTGGTAGCGATTGGGGAGAGTTTGCTTCTGCCGTTCCTGCTGGTGATGAACTAGCCAGCAATGTAGAGATGGCACAACAATTAGTGGCCAGTGTCATTGAAGAAGTGAGAGACGAAATCAATCAGGCAATTATTGATTCGGGCAATGATTTTACTCTGGAGGACATTTTAGAAGATCCGTCAATTTTAGAGCTTGTTGATACAGTTGTTGATCGCATTGAAACCGAAATTGATGCAGTAGATACCAATGTAGCCGAAGTTCTTCAACAAGGTGTGTGGTGGGTATATGCCGACAAATATGATGACTACTTAGAGTTTGAGGCGGGTAAAGTTAGTTTTGATGGAGTGACAACTTCTGAGCAAATTTACCAATGGGATGTAAACGGCGGAGCAGCGTTAGATTTAAGTAGCCCTGAAGAGAGTTATTCAGCCTCTATTGGTAATGTAGACACCAGCCAATATGAAGTCGATCGCTGGGTGCTAGGTAGTGAAGGCTGGTTAGAGGATGTTGACATGCCTTTATTCCGTAGCGCCACAGAAACCACCGCTGTTATAACTAATGCGGGTTTACAATCTGATAGCGGCTTAGACCGACAAGTAACCTTAAAACAAGTTGATTTAGCAGGTAGCCCTATTCGAGCTTTTGCTTCTACCGAAGATGCTAGCGAGTTGTTGCCGTTAATCCCAAGTAATGCAGTGTTTAGTGATGGAGCTATTGCTTACTTAGGTTCAGAGACGCTTGTTGCCGACCGATACCGCATCTTCAATTGGGAGTGTGAACAAGAAGGTGAATTTTGTAACCGTATATACCGCAATATGGGAGGAGGCGCTGAAGAAAACGCCCCCACCGCCTTGTCGGCGTTATTTTCTGCTGAGCCAGCAGAAGCTAATGATTACAGTATGCAAGGGATTTGGATGACACCAACCCAATGGCCAGGAAATACTAGCGTATTGGCTGAATTTGTCGAAGATGATAGCAATACCGTTAATTTCTACAAAATTTATCACAATGATCAAACTACAGAAAAGTTAGCCTTTAGCACCACTTGGGCTTTACAAACCGTAAATGGACAAGAGTTGGTCAGAGTTAGTTTACCGGCAGCATTGGTTGCTTATGGTGCGGATATTGGGGACTTGGAGATTTTCTATACCGTAGCTGATGGTTTAGTGCGTCGCGGTAATATAGAAATGGCAGGAATGCCTTCTTTCTATTTGTTTAATCAGCAAGCTATCCAAGACATGGGTGCTGTGCTTGCTCGCGATACCTGTGATGTAGAGATGCTTGAAGAAACCTGGACTGAACAACAGTTTATGGGCTTCTTCACTACCTGTAATTACATTTCTGCGCAACTTGCCTTTCCTGATTTATACCAAGAGCGTATTGTTCGGGTTAGAGGAAGCGATGGAACCACACGAGCCTATGAGTTTAATCAAGATGGAAGTGTAAATTTCTACAAGGCTGGATTGCTAAGTGGTGAACTGAGCTACAACCTTACCGATCAAGATTTCATTAAGTTGAGTTACAGCGAAAATGATTACGATTTGTTAGTGTTTGTAGAAGCCTTTGATGAAGTAAATGAGGTAGCGATGGCGGTGTTCTCAAATGAAGCGGACCTAGGCACCGAAGCATGGTATTACAAAGGCAAAGTGGTAGAGCGCAATGCAGGGGTTGAATATTGTGCAACAGGTGACTCTGACTGGGACGATGAAAATAGTGTTCCGGTTGAGGGGACAGAAAAGCTTATCGCTGATTACGATAATGCCATTGCAGAGTGTATTGAAACGATTGGTGGTCGTAGTGCCAAATTTAGTGCAGATTCCTTAATGGGCAATGCGCTAGTGGCTAGCGATGATGATGAAGAGTCTTACTATATCTTCGGCGATACCGAGAGTAGTACCGCAGGTTGGTATAACGGTGAGTTTCGCGAGTTAGTTGAAGAGTTTAGCATACCAATGGAGTGGCAGGTTAATGAGAGTGGTGAGCTAAATCTGCGCCTGAACGCTGAAGCTTTATTTGGCTTAACCTTAGAGGAAAGCACTACCATTATTGCAACGGATGGGGTAGAAATGGCGCTTAAGATCTTTGCACAACAAAGTACTTGGCCAGAAGACTTCCCCTATATGAGTGAAGATGAAGGTGAAGTGTGGACCGATATACGGACACTTATTAGTGGCAGCGACGTACCTGCTTTACCATAGGTTGACGCTAGTTAATAACAAACGGCCTTTATGGCCGTTTTTTATTGCCTTAAAAAAAGGCAGCTTAGAGAGGTTTTGACTACGCTCAATAGATAAGCTGAGCTGGGGATAACAAACCGGTTTCTAGCGGCTACTTTTACTTATTTCGGTGTTGAAGCTACTTGAAATAGGCTAGCTATTGGCGCGCTGCTTCGCCTTGAACTAAGAAAGACTATCTCGCCAAAAACATTAAGCTAGATTAAGTACTGAGTTGCGGCGTTATCGTCACTTCCTTATCCTGATTTCAGGTTAAATAAGCGGCTGGGGCGCTATCTACTTGCCGCTGGATAGCGTAGAATCCTGCTGGTTTTTCAGCCTGTTGGCTGTAGGTTTACTTTATTTGGGATCTATCCATGACTAATAACGATATTCTTCGTCGTCTTCGCTACTGTTTTAATTTTAATGATAACAAGATGATTGCTATTTTTGCGCAAGCTGAGTTAACAGTGAGCCGCGCAGAAGTGAGTGATTGGTTGAAAAAAGATGATGACGCCGCTTATCGCAATCTTAACGATAGAACCTTAGCAATTTTTCTTAACGGCTTAATCAACGAAAAACGCGGTAAACGTGAAGGCCCGCAACCCGAGCCAGAAAAGCGCCTAAACAATAATCTTATTTTGATGAAGCTAAAGATTGCTTTAAACCTCAAAGCAGAAGATATGCTAGAGGTACTAGGGCTAACCGGTTTTCAGCTAAGCAAACATGAATTAAGTGCTTTTTTCCGCAAACCCGATCATAAGCATTACCGCCTGTGTAAAGATCAAATCATGCGTAACTTCTTGCATGGCATGCAGCTTAAATACCGCGCTAATCCAGACGAAGCCCCTGATTTTGAGTGGGACGAAGAGTAGTCTTTAGATAAATAAAAAAGCCGAGCTAAGCTCGGCTTTTTTATAAGTAAATATTGGCTTAGTAGTAAGTATCGCTTTCGCTATGAAACTGTTCATCATCGGGAAAAAGGTCGTTGTAAGCCCGGGTGTGAAGATTACCGGTATGTTTATCGCGTACCAGCGCCACGTTGTTTCTTTCATCTAAGGTGTCTACTAGGGCTTCACCGTTGTCGTAAATACAACGCATGCCTACTTTGAAAATATGCTTGCTCATGATGCTGACTCCTTGTTCAAAGGTTCAGCTTATATAACGTTGCAATTAGACGTTTCGATCGACCTATTAGTCATGTTTCCCAATAAAAAAGGGTGAGCCTTAGCTCACCCTTTTTGGCATAGACCGTTTGTTTATGCGGTTTGTGCTTGGTTTAGCTCGGCGTCTTGGTTGGCTAATTGTGGGTCGTCTCGGTCGGTTACGGTTAAGGTAACCAATGCCGCTACTACCATCGATGCTCCACCTAGTACCAAGGCCATCATTGAGTCGCCACCAAAGAATTCGCGGGTGAAGTAACCTAAGATACCGGCCGCCAAAATTTGTGGAATAACAATGAAGAAGTTAAATACGCCCATAAAAAAGCCCATTTTTTTGCTAGGTAAAGAACCCGCTAAAATGGCGTAAGGCATACATAAAATACTCGCCCAAGCAAAACCAATACCTACCATGTTAAGCATTAACATTTTTGGATCGTTAATAAAGTACATGCCGGCTAAGCTTACGCCGCCCAAGGTTAAACAAAAGGCATGCACTACTTTACGGCTGCTGCGGGCAGCTAACCAAGGTAGCGCAAAGGCAGCCAAGGCACTAACACCGTTATACATGGCAAAACATAAGCCTACCCAGTCTGCACCTTGGTTATAGAGAGCTGAGGAGGTGTCTGTGGCGCCGTAAACGCTGCTAGTTACCGCCGAGGTGGTGTAGATCCACATGGCAAACAGAGCAAACCATGAGAAGAACTGCACAACGGCTAATTGGCGCATAGTTGTAGGCATTTTCTTCACATCTGCCCAAACTTCAGCAAGACCTTCGCGCGTTTCTTGATCTTGTTCTGGCTCTGCGCCTTCAAAGCGCTCCATTTCTTCAGGGCTGTATTCTTTGGTTTTGAGAACGGTCCATAAAACAGCACCAAAAAACACCACTGCACCAGCATAAAATGAGATTTTAACTGACGGCGGAATAACCCCTTCTGGGGCGGTGTTGGCAATGCCGAACCAGTTAGCCAGTACATACGGCATGGCAGAAGCAATTACTGAACCCACACCAATGAAAAAGGTTTGCACCGCAAAGCCTTGGGTACGCTGTTCTGAAGGGAGGTTATCAGCAACTAAAGCGCGAAACGGTTCCATTGAAACGTTAATCGAGGCATCTAGTATCCACAACATGCCTGCTGCCATCCAAAGATAAGGCGAGTTAGGCATAATGATTAATGCGAGAGAAGACATGATCGCGCCAGCTAAAAAGTAGGGGCGACGACGACCTAAACCATTCCATGTTCTATCACTCATGTAACCGATAATCGGTTGAATAAGTAATCCTGTTACTGGCGCAGCTAGCCACAAAATTGGGATTTGATCGATGCTAGCGCCCAAGGTTTCAAAGATTCGACTTACGTTGGCATTTTGTAAACCAAAGCCAAACTGAATACCTAGGAAACCGAAACTCATGTTCCAGATTTGCCAAAAGTGTAATTTAGGTTTGTTAGTGTTCATGAACTTACCTGAAGGTGATAAAGGTGTTATCTGGTCTAACCAGATGAATTTGAAACTGCCGAGATTGTGAACACAAAAGGTGATTTAATCCACAAAAATTAAGTGATCTGCATCACGTTAATGGTTGAAAGTGTTTTCAAAATCACATTTTTAGGTGTTTTTAGCTAATTTTTATTGGTTTTTCGAATTGATGTTCTGGATTTGGGCTTCTGCTTAGAGGCTTATCACGGCATTTGCTCGGTATCAGCTGTTTTCTTGCAAGCTGGCTCACAAAGCAATCACTCCTTTTTAGAATATTTACTCAAACTCTGCTTAGCTAATAAATGTTAATAAAATGTAACCGTTAAAGGTTTGGTAAATGCAAAACTCCCAACAACTTATTTCAGCTCCTAATAGCTTAATCGCAGCGAATGGAGAACTAAGCTTTGGTCACTTTAATGGCCCGGTTAGCCAGTTGGGTTTGGCAAACTTTGTATATACCAATGTGATGGACAAACCTGCGTCGCTTTGGGCAAAGCATTTTCATTACAAGCAATTTCAGTTTGTGAGCATTAACTGTGATGACTACATTTTAGGCTTTGCCTTGGCAGATATTCGCTACCTAGGCAGTGGCTTTTGTTACGTGTTTCATATCCCTAGCCAAACCTTGCAAGAGCACACCTGGCTTAAGCCTTGTGGCATGGGGTATGGCACCCAGCCAAGCCCGGTAAATAGTTTGGCTTATCTAAAAGGCAAACATTCACTGCAGATTCAGATAGTGGAGGGACAATGGCACATCAGCGCCAACACACCGTTTTTAGCAGCCGAGTTAACGTTAACTTCAGTTAACCAACAACAATGCATGGCCATGTGCGGCCCTACCGGCTACTCCGGCTGGACGTATACCCAAAAGCACAATGCCTTGCCTGTTAATGGTTATTTGTTGGTAAATGGTAAAGCACAGAATGTGGCGACAGCCTTAGGCGCTTATGATTTCTCGGCGGGCTATATGCGCAGAGAAACTTCTTGGCGCTGGGCAAGCTTCTCTACTCGTTTAAATCAGACCTGCATTGGCTTAAACCTCGCCGCAGGGGTAAACGAAACCGGCTGTAACGAAAATGCCTTATGGATTGATGGAGAGAAGCACTTGCTTGGCCCGGTGCATTTTAGCTTTAAACGCAGCCTCGCAACTGAAACTAGCAAGTTGCATCAGCCTTGGCACATTTACTCAGCCGACGGTCGAGTAAATCTTAGGTTTACTCCCTTAAATTGCCGCCAAGAGCGTTTAAACCTGTGAATAATTTTTTAACAACTCGGCTTGATCTTAAGTTTCGCTTAACTATAATAAGTTTCGATTCGAAACTTAGCTAAAGAGATTATGATCAAACGAAACACTCAGCAGCGCCGTCGCCTTATCTTAGATCGCCTTGCCGACCTCGGTGAAGTGAAGGTTGATGAACTTGCTCACGCTTTTGAAACCTCAGAAGTTACGATTCGAAAGGATTTAGCTAGTCTAGAAGCTAACGGCTTGTTACTAAGACGTTATGGCGGTGCAGTGCCTATTCCTAAAGAATTGATAAACGAACCGCACGACGAGCAAGTATCCAAGCAAAAACAGGCGATTGCCCAGTCTGCTGCAGGCTTAATTCGTGATCATAATCGAATAATTATCGACAGTGGCAGCACAACCGCTGCGCTACTGCCAGAGCTTTCAGAGAAAGAAGGTTTGGTGGTAATGACGAATTCTTTAAGCATTGCTGGCGCCTTACGAGAGTTAGAAAACGAGCCGACACTTTTGATGACCGGTGGCACTTGGGATACTCACTCAGAAGCGTTTCAAGGCCAAGTGGCCGAGCAAGTATTACGTGCTTACGACTTCGACCAATTGTTTATTGGCGCAGATGGCATCGATGTAGCGCGAGGATCGACTACCTTTAATGAATTAGTTGGTTTAAGCCAAGTAATGGCCGAGGTTGCCCGAGAAGTCGTGGTACTGGCCGAGTCCAATAAAATTGGCAGAAAAATTCATAACCTAGAGTTGGCATGGTCGAAGATCTCAACTTTAGTCACAGACAATCAGCTAGAGCCTAGCGTGGCCGAGCAAATCCGTGCTCACGGCGTTAATGTGGTAATAGCCCAATAACTTTATCGACAAGGAAATAACTATGTGTGGAATTGTAGGAGCGGTAGCTCAGCGTGATGTAGCAGATATTTTGGTTGAGGGATTGCGCCGCCTAGAATACCGTGGTTACGACTCATCGGGTGTAGCAACCATCACTGCCGATGGCGAATTAAGTCGCGTGCGCCGTTTAGGTAAAGTACAAGAATTAGCCGATGCCTTAGAAAGCAACCCTGTACTTGGCGGCACCGGTATTGCGCATACACGTTGGGCCACCCACGGCGAGCCTAGTGAGCGTAATGCTCACCCACATGTTTCATGTGAAACCATCGCGGTTGTGCACAATGGCATCATCGAAAACCACGCCGAGCTTCGTGAGCAGCTTATTGCCAAAGGTTACACCTTTGCCTCAGATACCGACACCGAAGTGATTGTTCACTTGGTTGAACACAAGATTAAACATCACCAAAGTTTGGTAGAAGCGGTGCAATCGGCAGTGGCCGAGTTAGAAGGTGCCTACGGCATGGTGATCGCCGATAAACGCGATCCAAGCCGTTTAGTGGTAGCACGCTCAGGCAGCCCACTGGTTATTGGTTACGGTGTGGGTGAAAACTTCATAGCTTCTGACCAACTAGCATTACTACCGGTAACTCGCCGTTTTGCCTTCTTAGAAGAAGGTGACGTAGCCGAAGTTACACGCCAAGGCGTAAACATTTTTGATGAGAATGGCGAACCAGTAGAGCGCGAAATTAGTGAGTCTACAGCATCACACGATGCTGGTGATAAAGGCCAATATCGCCACTACATGTTAAAAGAAACTTACGAGCAACCCATTGCAATTCAACGTACTTTAGAAGGGCGCTTGCAAGCAGGCAAAGTGCTAGACAGTGCTTTTGGCCCTAAAGCCGCTGAGATACTACCTACCATTGAGCATGTGCAAATTATTGCTTGTGGTACTTCTTATAACTCAGGCATGGTAGCGCGCTACTGGTTTGAAGAATTGGCCGGTATTCCATGTAACGTAGAGATTGCCTCAGAGTTTCGTTACCGCAGGTCATTTACGCCTAAAAACAGCTTGCTGGTTACCCTTTCGCAAAGTGGTGAAACTGCCGATACGCTGGCAGCATTGCGCTTAGCTAAAGAACAAGGTTACACCTCAAGCTTAACCATTTGTAACGTTGAAGGGTCATCTTTAGTTCGTGAATCAGACATGGCTTACTTGATGAAAGCGGGCACCGAAATTGGCGTAGCTTCAACCAAAGCTTTCACGGTTCAGCTTGCTGGTTTATTGATGCTGGTAGCGGCGATTGGTCGTAATAAAGATGTATCAGCAGACTTGGAGGCGCGCATTGTGGGTGCACTACAATCGCTACCTGCCAAAATTGAACAAGCCTTAACACTAGACAGCGCTATTGAAGAGCTAGCCGAAGATTTTGCCGACAAGCACCACAGCTTATTTCTTGGTCGCGGTACCCAATACCCAATTGCCATGGAAGGTGCGCTTAAGCTAAAAGAGATTTCTTATATTCACGCCGAAGCGTACGCAGCGGGCGAATTAAAGCACGGCCCACTAGCCTTAATTGATGCAGAAATGCCAATCATTGTGGTAGCGCCTAACAACGAATTGTTAGAAAAGCTTAAGTCTAATGTTGAAGAAGTTCGTGCTCGTGGCGGTATTTTGTATGTATTCGCTGACAAAGACGCTAAGTTTGAAAGCGACGAAACCATGCGCGTGATTAATGTTCCACATGTAGACGAGTTAATAGCGCCTATCGTGTACACCTTACCAATGCAGTTGTTGTCCTACCACGTAGCCCTGATTAAAGGCACCGACGTAGACCAACCTAGAAACTTAGCTAAATCGGTAACGGTTGAGTAAGCCTATTCAAACTTAGTATTTAAAAAGCCCCGCTATGCCTATGCTAGCGGGGCTTTTTTGGATGCTTGCTGGTAGTTTATGCGTAAGAACATCTTACATTCCAAGGCTTGTTTTACCGGTTTACTCGCCCAATCAGCAGTCTTCTTTCCCTGATGGTCAAAGTCTTTGGCCATTAACGGGCCTTCATCGGCAATTCGTTTTAACACCGTATCTATTAAGGCATAGTTTTTTAATAGCAATGCTTTGTTGGCCATTGGCAAAAGCCTGTTTATGCAGCAAGCTAAAGCGGTAATCTCGCATCGGCAAATACGCTGCACTGCCAAATTAAACAATATTGCCCAATAGACTATTTAAAGAACTTGGTGTTACTTATTTGTATGTTATTTAACCATTTTGGGGGTGGTTTTGCTGAAGGAAAAAGTAGTCAGCCGCTGAGCGTGCTTAGTTGAAAAGGAGGTTCGCGGTACTTCAACCCATATAATTTGGGCCTCCGCGTGGTGTTGAGGGGCTATTTATGCCTAATTTCTAGAGGGGAAGATGCCATTTACACAGATAATGTAGTTAACGGCTAAGTAAGGCTGCATGTTGTTAACAGCTGAGTTGCTCCCTTTGTTTTGTTGACTAATCTCAATGGCACTTGCTTCCATTTCGGCATTGGCTACGCTGTTGGAATAGGAAATTGAGGATGCACTCGCATCGTTAGCCCAAACGGCGCCAACGGGAGTTTGCACATTACCTGAGCCATTCAAGCATTTAGCTTTGGCGGTAACTTGGTGATTATGGCTAGGCATTTGATGTTCGTTTAGAATGTTGCTTTCGCTACCACCATGTTGGCCTAAAGGATACTGAGACAAGCTCTGCCCTTGGCCAGCACTAACCGGTGCGCGCCCTCTTAAGTCGGGCAAAGCAAAGCTGGTTCTTCCATCACCGCCATAAATTGTGCCGATAATTGCAAACAGAGATTGATTGCTTGCAATCGATAAAAGTTGACCGTGACAAAATTGCCAATCTCGTGGGGCGAAGTTTCCTGCAAAAATAATCATTTGGCCTATGTAACCTTCCATATTAATGTTTCCTTAATTTGTGTTTAGCTGCCTACTCACTAGGCGCAGGTGGAGCGAGGCAATATCTACCTCTTGGCTTGTTTTTATTGGGTTTATGCTTACGCTTGGCGGTATCGTTTCAGACCCAACAGTGCGGCAACAAACAATAGTATGCTGCTAGGCTCTGGAACTGGGTTTGGTGGTTGACTGCTATCTTCGGTATTAATGACTAAGTTTGAATAAATTAAGCCGTAGCGATTGTTGTCTGATTCGGTGACTTCTGCAGTGAGTGCATTGGTTGATAAGCCAGTACCGCCAATATCTAAATCGGCAGTAAACAAGCCATCACTGAGATCGGCAAAAAAGCTCGCGTCTAAATCAAAGCTATAAACGTTATATTGCAAGTCGAGTGAGCCACCACCTGCCTCAAAGCGAGTATCAAGTTCAGAAGTTAAGTCATTACCATCTAGGGAGAAAGCGTCAAGCTGGCTGCCGGAAGATGCTGAATCAACATCCCAAATACCAAAGCTAAAGGTAGCGCTAACGATAGTGTCGGCAATTGCCGCGTAATTAAACGACCAGCTGGTACTCGTTGGGTTAGTGAGTATCTCGTGCCCGATAATGGCGTTGAAGGGGGCTGCTTGGCCACTTTGTGTGGGGAAGATGCTGGTAGCATAGGCGTATATGCCTTCATCTACCAAGCCCGAGCTGCCGTTACCAAGGGTAATATCAATCACGCCTGCATTAGCTATTGGGCTAAGCAAAGACAGCGATACAACCGAGCGTGTAATGAATGTGTTAATTAAGCAGGGTTTCATTTTAACAATCCTTATTAATGCCACCATTATTGGCAACATTGTCAAATTGCATAAAATGTTCCATGTCATTAAGTCTTTGTTGTATAAAAACTAACCATTTTAAGATTGTTTGAGTTGTAAATTTTACTGACAAAGTTATTTGCTATTCAAAGAGGAGGGAATATTTCCGGTTTAAGCAGTAAACTTAGTTAAATAGTCGGTTTTACTGTGCTATTGCCTTATCGAAAAATGCTTGCAGCAAGGAATGCTAAATGATTGACCAAGAACTCGCCCAACTTGAATCGGTATACCAAACCATTGTCGACTTTTTAGTGAGATACAGCTTCCAACTAGTAGGGGCAATTATTATTGTGCTACTGGGTTTATGGTTTGCTGGCAAAGTGTCTAAAGGGTTGTTTCGTACTCTAGAGCGTAAAGGTTTAGATATTACCCTCGCCAACTTTATCGCCAATGTGGTTAAGGTGTTGTTTATTGCCATTACGGTGATTATTGCCTTAGGTAAGTTGGGAATAAGTATTACCCCCTTTGTAGCTGCTTTGGGTGCTATTTCTCTCGGTGCCGGCTTGGCGATTCAAGGTACTTTATCCAATTACGGCGCGGGCTTAGCAATTATTCTCACCCGCCCTTTTGTACTTAAAAACACCATTACCGTAAAGGGCTACACCGGCATTGTAGAAGAAATTAATTTAGCCACCACGGTGCTAATTAATGAAGATAACGAGCGGGTGACCATTCCTAATCGCCATATTGTCGGCGAAATACTTAAAAATACCGAACAAAACAGCTTAGTTGAAGGCGAGGTAGCGGTCGCTTATGGCAGTAATCCAGAACAAGTGATTAGCTTAATAGAAGAGACCTTGGCGGCCATTGCCGAGGTTCAGCAGGCGCCTGCCACCAAGGTGGGGATAGAAGCCTTCGCCGACAGTGGTATTAATATTAGTTATCGCTTTTGGGTGCCAACACCGTTATTTCATCAAACTAAGTTTGCCGCCAATTTAGCGGTGTTTAATGCCTTGCAACAAGCGGGTGTGCAAATACCTTTTCCACAGCGCGAAGTACGTATGCTATCGGAGCAACCAGCTACTAAGTGATCTAGTGCAAAGTAAAAAATACAGTCACTTACAAGAATGTTTAATAACTTTTTTCTCATTAGCGCCCAGTGTTTCTATGATTAATTTTTGACAAGATGTTGACCATGCAATCGGCATCAAAAAATCAGGGATGATCAATGAACATGCGTGAAGTGATATGGATGTTAAGTAAAAGTAAGCTCTGGGCGTTGTTGATTGGGGGGCTAGCGAGTGCCTCAATGAGCGCCACCCCACAGTTACACTGGCAATCAAATAGCCAGGACTATTGGCAACTGTCTCGTTATCAAGATTTGCAATTTCAGCTGAGTTATCTGCCCTACTTTTCTAGAGTGAAAATGCAAACCGGGCCGTTAATTCGCAATGGAAGTAACGGCGGATTGTTGAATATTGACCAAGCCCTTCCAGCAAATTTAAACATCAATTATCAGGTGTGTGGTGAACAAGTTGAAGCCGACAGTATTCGACAAGCTGTTGTGTGTACCGTAAATGACGGTGGGCGTGGCAATGTTAACCCAGAGCGAGTAGGTACCTCTACTCAAGGCAGAGACCTGTTGGCTATTCGCATGGGCAACCCTAATGGTACTCGAGTAATGGTGATTACTCAGCAACATGGCAACGAGCCGGCGGGCACCGAAGCAGCCCTGAGCATTGTTCGTTGGTTAAGCAGCGGTTTTGGCCGCAAAACTAAAAGCATTTTAGCTACGCTAGATCTCTTAGTGTTATTGCGGGCCAACCCTGATGGCGGTGAACCAGACCCAGAACATTGCAGTTTAAACCCTATTCCAGGAATGGTGATCGATAATGACTGCGCGCTAATCCGCCAAAATGTTGATCCCATGGCAGGTGGCGCCTTTGCCGAAAATTCAGAAGCAGACTTTGTCGGCATTGTCGGTCGAGGTTACGATTTAAACCGCTATCATCATGTGACTTTAGATAAACCCATTCGCCCATTAGAAAGCCAAGCCATGGTTGCTGCAGCCTTAGCCTTTCAGCCTGAAGTTGTTCTCGATTTACACGGCGACTTACAAAAAACCGACTGCCAATTAGATTTCACCTCCATCAAGCCAGCCCAAGTATTGGGGCAATTACCCACCGTTAACTGCTTACATGGCCAAACCGCCCATAACTTTCGATTGTTAAGCCCCTTTGCCAATGCTCTGCCTGGCTCACCGCAACAATTTTTAGCGCAAAGCTTGGCGGTGAAAGTGATGAAAAAAGTCGACCGGGTATTTGTAGGTTCAACCGGGCGCTTTTCTCAGGTGCAACTTGGCGCCGGAAATATTAGCAGCGGCGCGACAGCAAATTATCGACATATTGGAGCGGCGGCTGGTGGTTGGGAGACAGTAAATTTTGTACAAGATTTACGTGCTGACGTTACAGCTGTGCATCTTGGTCAGCCGCAAATTGGCGTTAACCCAGGCCTACCGGACCCAAGCTTTCTGAGCAAACAAATCTGGATAAACCGAGTGGCCTTATTTGAAGCGCTCGCCACTTTAGCTAACTACAGCGACAATGCGCCAAGTGACAGTAGTGGGTTTTGTGACTACCCCTTAGCTCAAGGCTTACAAGCTAGCTTACCGGTAGAATATTGGGGGCCACAAGCCACCAATGGCGCTGTGTTAATACCCATAGAGCCCAGCATTGGCGTACCTTTATACATTAGCGGCAACTGCCCAGATAATCCTTTGTAAACGTTTAGCGATTAGTTGGCCGCAACTACCTTATTGCGGCCGCCTTCTTTGGCTTGATACAGCGCTTCGTCGGCACGTTTTATCCATTGCTCTAAGAAGCCTGAGTTGATTTCGGCTACGCCAAAAGAGCTGGTGATACGTGTTTCTTCACTTAGTATGGTGTTTTCGATACTTTGGCGAAGGTGTTCTGCCAGGGCGCAAGCGCCTTTCAAGCGAGTGTGGGCGCATACCACCAAAAATTCTTCACCGCCCCAGCGGGCTAGGTAATCGCCCTCTCTAATTTGTTGGCGCACCAAGTTTGCTAGATTAACCAGTACTTTGTCGCCTTCGTCATGGCCATATTGGTCATTGATTTTTTTGAAGTGGTCTATGTCGAATAAAACGATACTGGCCGGCATGCCAATTTCAGCGTATTCGATAATGATGTCGCCAAAAATGCTGCTCAAACCGGCGCGATTAAAGCAGCTGGTAAGTGGGTCGGTTTTGGCCATAAATTCGTAGTTATCGCGCTCAATGCTCAGGTAGCTGTTGATTTTATTTAGCTCTAGCGCGTGTTTATTTGATTGCTGGTGCTGCTCTTTTACCCCACGGGTCACACTGTAAAAAGCGTACGTGATACTTAGCAACCAAATGCCCAATAAGGCTAAATATAAATCTTTGGCTTGCAACCATTTGCCAGAAAACTGGACTGAATGAAGCGATAACTCGATATTTTTATCCTGAGTATTGTCACCAGTGAGCAAGCTAATATGCGTGATTTCAGCGTCTTGCGATTGGTGCTGGCTATCTCGTTGGACAAATTGCCACCAAGAGGGCTGATATAAGCTATCTACATCAATACTGTAACTGGCGCGCCCTTGCTTGGGCAAAATGCTTTGTTGGTGCAGGTGTAAATGTTTTGCATTGTGTTGAGTAAATACTTGTAGCCAAATGGAATCTGGGGCAGTGCTTTGAAAAGATAGATTTAGTTGGATGTTGTCAAAGTTGGCCAGGCTTATGCCCGCTTGATTATTTTCCACTAACTTTAACTGCAAAGCACAGGCATCGGGTTGCTGGCTATTGGAGATATTGCAAAATAGCGTGGCTTTGTTTTGTTGGCGCAATAACAAGCCTTTGCCTACACGACCATCGGCGAGCTGAGTAGAAAGAGAGATGGGCGATTCTTCGTTTAGTGAGTAATTAAGGTGTCGCTCCATGCCAAGGTACTGCCAAAGCACCAACCCTAAAGAGATCAGAAATAGTACCGGGTAATAAATGTCGCGTTGTTGCTGATTCATAGTGTGCTTTAGCATGGATAGTACAAAAAATTACCATAGTATTATTCACTAAATCCATGCTTTATAAAGGGTTGTACAGCCCATTTATAAGAATCAGTCTATTGGCAAATTCGCGATACTGCACAAATTTAGAGTTTTAGCTCTCAACATTTATACAACGCGACGCCAAAATGGGATTGTTGTTTTGTTGAGTTTGCGCAATCAGCGTGGCTCTTTGGCATTCTTGAGCAGTAACCGGATGAAGCTTGTCCCAAGCTTGCATTAACTTGCGTTGACTACTGCTCATGGTAAATCGGCTATAAGTGGCATCCATGTATAAATAGCTGCGTGCTATTGGCCCTCGCGCGGATTCTGGCGGCTGTACTTTACGGTTCTCTATGCGCATATCGCAAGTTCCAAAGCTTGATGTTTGAGTGCTTAGCATGGCGAAGTTGTAATTAGAGCGCGCCGCATTTACCGCGCCAATAGCCGGATACAGGTTGTACATGTCGGCTTGCATTAAGCGGTATTCGGCATTGGTTTTTTCTGCACAGCGCCTGCCCTTGTAGGCTTTGCCTTTTGAATTGACACATTTGGGGTGGCCTTCACGCCACTCAACAAAGTTGCGGCCAAAGTTCTCTGCTGGCACAACGTGCTCGGTCTCGTAACGCCTTAATCGGTTAAGATATTTGCCGGTAGCAAAACCAGAATTAAGCGTGACATTTTTATTCTCATCAAACTTAGCTTCGCAATACAGTGTTTTACGGGTACTTGGCTCCGCGTATACCTGTTGCAATAAAAGTCGCTTGGCGGTGGTAAATGATTCAATGCTTTGATTGCCATTAGCCAGCGCTAGACAAGGTAAGGAAAGGGCAAATAATAAGGCATAGCCAGCTAAGCTATGTAGGGCTGTTTTTAAGTACATCTTAATCTTATAAATAACCGCAAAAAAACAGCCCAAAATTTAGCATGCGGCTAGAGTGTACAGCTAATTATCAATAACTTAGCGAAGAAGCGAGTATGAATTGGAAATAGTTAAAGTGCTAGTTACCAAAACTACTCGCTGGAATAGTTTTGGTTAACTAGAGGCAGCTAGAATAGGCTCGATCTTTTTATTCAGCGTCTTTATCTAGCTCTTGTTCTGCGCTAGCGATGATATCGTCAAGATCTGAAGATTCTTCCACATCTGGCTTTTCTGGGCGATTGGCAGGTTTAGCCATAATCTCTAAGTAAAATGACGGCAATTGCTGTTGCTCAGCTTTGTCCATACAAGCGTTAATTTGCGAAACGTGGACCTCTTCTGCTTCTTCTTGAGTTGGTCCGTACTTACAATCAAAGGCCCAAAAATCGGCTCCGGCAGGCAAGGTTTTGTTCTTCTCGCGGCGAATATATTTTTTAGCATCATACTTAGCGGCTTCAACAATGCGCGCCAATTTAAGCTTGGGGTGAGTAAGCGGATAAGTCTTTTTCATAATAATCCTAGAAAACTGCCGAAAGTAGCAAAGGGAGGCACACTGTAATGATTCTAGGCTATAGAGCAAGGTTTAATCGAGATTGTTTGCAAAAGCACAGTGGAAAAGAGTACCAAAGTGATGAAGCCTCTTTGAGTAAGAGGCTTTGAAGCATGGATATGACAGTATTATTCGAATTTTTGGAACAGTTCATTGAGGAGTGTTCTAGACCTAAAAACTCAATAAGTGACCGAAAAGAAACCGTTGAAAAATGCCTGTTTGCCCAACACTTTTACTAAATCTTAGTGGTGCTTCTTGGTTATGAGTATGAAAAAACAGTGACGTTTTTACGCTGCTGTTAGGGCTAAAACATAGCAATTTTGAAAGGCTTTATCGAGCAAACTTTCAATACTCTCGTTTCCAATGGATACGATAATACCCATTTTTTGTCTTATTTCGCTATGATGGATATAACTGTATCGATTTGGTCGTTACGGATGAATTTTACCTTACTTGATGATACCGATGTAAGCCAAGCCTATGCTGCTTATTTACGGGAGTTACGCCAGCGGGCAAAAATGTCTCTATCAGCATAGGCAGAGCGAAGTTGCGTACCTGCGGCCACCATTAAGAATTTTGAACCGACTGGGCAAATTTCATTTCGCCAATTGTTGTTGCTTTGGCAGACACTTGACTCGCTAGGTAGGCTCTATTAACTCACACAAGCTAACAAAGTGCGCGCCACTATGCCCTCTAGTATTGATGAGGTGCTAAAAGATGAGTTTTAACCCCATTCAAAAACTCGCCGTAACCCGTACCTTAAGCTCAAGTGAGCAGGTAGGCATAGGGGGCTTAGCTCAGAACCGGCAAGTTATTGAAGAGGTAGCAGAAGCACTCAGCTAATTTACTTATCTCGCGCAGCAATAAGGAATCAGTAAAATAACAGTGTCTGCGATTGCTAAGACATTGGATCAGCGCAAACAGGAAAATGTAGCGCTTTTTAAACAATTATAAAAAGGGACAACAATGAAGCTCGGTCGTAACGATCCTTGCCATTGTGGCAGTGGTAAAAAATTTAAGCGTTGTTGTATGAGCAGCGTTTCCAAGCAACATGCCCAAACCTTTGATGATGTCGAAGGCATGCAGGCAATGAACCCAAATTTGAGTCTTGATGAACTCAACGCTGCTTTACAACACAAAGTGCAGGATCGCAATAATCAACCTCATCCCGATTTTTGTGGTGTGACGCCAACGCAAATGGCCAATTGGCTTTATGCGCCTTTTGATGAGTTACAGTGGGTGACAACTAGTACACCAGATGAGCTTTTAGCCAGCCCTGTGATGCGCTATTTAGCCCTCATTCTTGATGAGGCTATGGCGCAAGAAGGCTCATTTAAAGCCACAAGCAAAGGCAACTTGCCGGCTAAGTTGGTCAAACAGGCCAGTGAATTATTGCCTAAGTTTGCCGTTTCTCAGTTCTCAAAAACTATTAACATCAGCGAGTTTTCGGGCAGTAACGAAGATAAATTTAATGCCTTGCACTACACCCGAGTACTGGCTGAAATTAGTGGTATTATTTATCGGCGCAGTGGCCGCTACCATGTAAAAAAATCAGCGCAAAAGCAGTATCAGGCTTTAGGTATTCAGGCATTTTTCAAACCTATGTTAGAAGCCGCAATCGGCAAATATAACTGGGGCTATTTAGATAGCTTTGAATACGATGTCGATTTGCGTACCTTTTGGCTGTTTATGTTGTGGCGCATTCAGATCCACAACAGCGTTGAACAGCTGGTTAAAGAGGTTATGACGGCGTTCCCTGATCTGCTACAGGCATTCCCCACTGACGATTACTTCTCGCCAGAAAGAAACTTAAGCATATTAATTGAATCACGATTTATTGCGCGATTTTTACAGTTTTGGGGATTTGTGACCATTGATCCAAGACGTTATTTAAACATTGAGCCTGTCGGTAGAACGGTACAGGTGCTGCCTTTGTTAAAACAAACCTTTCAATTCACAATAAATACATAGCAAGGTCATCGTGAGCGAATATCAATACTATAAATTCGAGCGTCTGGATGGGTATTTAGATGCTAAAGCGCGTCAAGCACTCAGAGCCATTTCAAGCCGTGCCGAGATCAGCGCTACGTCCTTTCAGGTGTATTACACCTACAGTGATCTAAAGGCAGAGCCTTTTGAGCTGATGTTAAAATACTTCGATATCGGTTTTTACTATGCCGATTGGGGCTCAATTGAAGCCTACATCAAGCTACCAGCCGGAACGCTACCAGATGCGTTACTCGGCTTTTCAATAGATGGGCTTCATGTACATGAAAATGATGAGTGGCAATTGCTGATTTTTTCTATCGAGGAGTATGACGAATATTTTGACGATGAGCATGCCGACGACTTTTTCCAGCATTTAGCGGCTTTACGCAGTGGGTTAATGCAAGGGGATTGGCGCCTTGTGTACTTTATGTGGCTAAAAGCGTTTGATTGTAATGATGAAATTGAGCGAGTGCCGTTGATTCAATTCGATTTTGAGCACCTCAGTGACGAGGCGCAGGCCTTTGTGGCACTGTATGATATTCCTTTAGCATTGGTTAAGGCACTCGCCATGGTGCTGAACGCACAACCCAGCCATCAAGCCAAACAAGCCCAGTTTCAGTTTGATACGTGGCTAAACAATCTCACGGAAGTTGAGAAAGACACGCTATTACGCGCGCTGTTTGAGCAAGGCCAGTTAACCCGTCACCAAGCTTTAGCGCTGACGCGAAAAGAACCTGCCAACACAGACGAGATCTATCAATACTGGTTAACCCCCGAGGTAATTTCCCTTTTCATCGAGCAAGCGCAAAGCCAATTACAGCAAGAGCAAGCCGCAGCTCTCGCAAAAAAATTAGCCATCGAAAAAGCAGAAAAAGAAAAAGCGTTGACGGATGTTTACAATCGGCGTCAGCACTACTGGCAGCAAGCACAAGAGCAAGCTGATCGAACCTGTGCTAGTGGTTACGATGCGGCATCACGCTATCTGCATCAGCTGTTTGAGGCCTATCAGTTCAAAGCGGATGAAGCGGCGTTTGAACAACGCTTTAAGCGCTTTGTTGTGGCGAATAATAGCCGTAAAGCGCTGTTAAATCGCTTGAGTGATTTGCTTTAAATGTGGGGCTATAGGCTGGCCAAATAATGTTAACAACAAACAGGTTGAGGGTTGGTTGAAAGCTTATAAGCCCACCCTTAGGTCTACAGATTGTTACCTATCAAGTCACTTTGTGTAGACCTCTAAGCGCTGCATTTCCCCGTTCGGTAAAACGCATAGACGAGTTCTCAACTTGCATTTCACACTTTTACGCACATAAACGTGTGATTTAGTGGCCTTTGGCATTCACATCATCGCCTTGGCCAACGCGCAAACTAAACCTAAAAGTAGGATATAAATCCAATTATATTGAGTCAAGTGGGAATACAGTCCCACATTTTTAGTGTTAGAGTTGTTTGAGTATCATGCTTGGACTATATTCCCATTAATGACTAAATAATGGGAATATAGTCCCTTAGGTTGGTGGTATGGCTAAGCGTGATTTACACAATGTACTGTTTCCAAAGCAGCGCAAAATTCTGACGCATTTTGGTGAGGACTTGCTGTTGGCCATGAAGCGACGAGGTTTTACAAAAAAGCTGCTGTGTGAACGTACTGGCTTTGATCATAAAACCGTGAACAAAGTCTTCGCAGGTGATCCGGGCGTTGCCATAGGCACTTACTTAAAAGTGATGGCCGTTCTAGGCATGGAAAGCAACTTTGCAGAAATGGCCGCTCATGATGAAGTGGGTATCAAGCTGCAAAACATAAAATTGCTGGAAGGTTCAAGATGAGCCGTGAAATCGTCGAAGTCTATGCAGACTGGCAGCCAATTGAAGCGCCTTTGCTAATTGGGCAGCTTGCTTACAGTGATTCAAGCCGAGGTGGCGTGTTTAGTTTTGCCTACGATAAAGCATTTTTAACCTCAGCCTATCGTTTGCAAATTGATCCAATCCTGACGCTTCACTCCGGTGAACTCTACAACGATGAAGCTGACAAAAACTTTCGCGCATTTCTCGATTCATCGCCTGATAGATGGGGACGTATTTTAATGCAGCGGCGTGCAGCGATTGAAGCGCGCAAAGGCATTCGAGCAACAAGTCGATTAAACGAGTTGGATTACCTGCTGGGCGTTCATGACTCTTACCGGATGGGGGGGATTCGATTTAAGCGAGCAGGCTCGAATGCTTTCTTAGATGACAACTCTGAGTTTGCTGCGCCGCCAATGGCGTCTTTGCGAGAGCTAGAGCACGCAGCCATGCAGATTGAAAAAGACGATAACATCGACAGTGACGAGTATTACCGCTGGTTGAAAATGCTGATTTCTCCAGGCTCATCATTAGGCGGTGCAAGGCCCAAGGCTTGTGTGACAGATGAACAAGGCCACTTGTGGATTGCCAAGTTTCCCAACTTAAATGATACCCATGACGTGGGGGCGTGGGAGATGGTCTGTTATGAGTTGGCTCTGGCGGCAGGTGTTGAGATGTTTCCAAGTGAGATCAGGCAGTTTTCCTCTGGGCATCATACCTTTTTAACAAAACGGTTTGATCGCGATGGCGAAAATCGGCTGCATTTTTCATCGGCCATGACACAGCTTCGCTATTTTGGAAACGAAAAGTATGATGGTGAACAATCTCAAGGTGCCAGCTACCTAGAAATTGCTGAATTTATTTCCAATTGTGGTGCACAAACAAAAGCGGATTTAGCACAGTTATGGCGCCGTATCGTGTTTAATATTGCGGTGTCCAACACAGATGATCACCTGCGTAACCATGGGTTTTTATTAACAAAGAAGGGTTGGAAGTTATCACCCGCTTATGATTTAAACCCGATAGTGGATAAGCACGGCCTGCATCTGAATATTACCGATGCAGACAACGCTTTAGACTACCAATTAGCCTTTGGCGTGAAAGACTTCTTCCGATTATCTCAAACCCAAGCCACGCAAATTTACGATGAAGTATTAAAGGCGGTTAAGCAGTGGCAAATCGTTGCTAAGCGGCTAGGCATCAGCCGAGCCGAGCAAGCCATGAAACAATCGGCGTTTAACGTTTAATGAGTAAGTGAACCAACAGTCAACATAAATGGCTAGCGAGGTTTGAACTCCATTACAGACAAGACCGCTAGATTACAGGTGGCGCACTTACTGTCCACAGGGATTGTTGTTGTCCGAAACGGAAAATATCTTTGCGCCATTATCAGCAGTTGATAAGATGTTCGGCTTATGTATAAGCGTACAGTCTTTTTATTGGCCAAGCGCTGTTTTATCTGCTTGCTGGGAACCTAGTGAGCAAACTGTTCGAGTAAGCTATGTGAGTGAAGCAATGAAAAACGCAAAACAATCGCGCTGCGTGATTGGGATTAAAGGGCAAACGCCCGACCCCGATTACCCCGTTGATATCTGGTTCGATTCGCTTAAATCGGTAGCTAATGTGCTGTCGAAAGAAAACCAGCAGTTGTTAAAAGTAATTGCCGAGCAACAGCCGCAATCGGTGACTGAGCTGGCAATGCTTACGGGCCGTGCGGTCAGTAATGTGTCGAGAACACTTAAGACATTAGATGGTTTGGGCATAGTGTGTTTAACGCGTGTATCTGGGCAAGTGAAACCAACTATAAAATTTCGCTCCTTTGTTGTGGTAGGAGATTATTGTGAGTAATGTAATTTTTTCTTTTTTTTCAGGTTCAGGATTTCTTGATTTGGGTTTTGAAAAAGCTGGTTTTGAAATTGTATTTGTAAATGAAGTAGAAAATCAGTTTATTAAGGCTTATGAGTTTAGCCGAAAAACAATGGGGCATAGTGAGCCAAAATATGGTTATCAAGCTAATTCAATCGAAGATTATTTGAATAATGAAGATGAAGGGTATCTGAACGATAGTGTCAATAATGAAAGCCGTATAGGTAATCTCGTAGGTTTTATTGGGGGGCCGCCTTGCCCTGATTTTTCTGTTGGAGGGAAAAATGCTGGTAAAACTGGAGAAAATGGTAAATTATCAAGATCCTACGTAGAGTGTATTAAAAAATATAAGCCAGATTGGTTCGTTTTTGAAAACGTGAAAGGCCTATGGAGAACTAAAAAGCATAGGGAGTTCTATGATGAACTTAAAAAAGAATTAAGTGATTCTGGTTATGATTTAAATGATCGTTTGATTAATTCGTTGGAGTTTGGTGTTCCTCAAGATAGAGACCGGATAATACTTTTTGGTGTCAAAAAAAATATTCATGAAAAAATAGATAAAGACTTTTTTTGGGAGAGATATATGAAGTACCCAAATAAGTCTGCATTTTCCTACAAATGGCCGGAAAAAAGTCCATTTGGAGAAGCTTTTAAAGCACCAAGTGACCTTCCTTTGGAGCTTACAGTTGAATATTGGTTTAATAAAAATAAAGTTCATCTACATCCAAATAAGGATCATCATTTTACACCAAGAGCTGGATTAGCAAAGTTTCTAGTTATTGATGAAGGTGATACATCAAAAAAGTCTTATAAGAGGCTTCATCGTTTTCGATACTCACCAACAGCCGCATACGGTAATAATGAAGTTCATCTGCATCCAACTAAGGCTAGAAGAATATCAGCTGCGGAAGCTATGGCTATTCAGTCTTTACCTTGTGATTTCGAACTTCCAAGTTCAATGACTTTAAGTGCGATGTTTAAAACAATTGGAAATGGTGTTCCTTATCTCTTTTCATATGGCATTGCTAAAACAATTCAGGATTATCTGAAGGATGAGTAGATGAAAATTGAAGATGCGTTAAGCAAATCAAGAACATGGATAGATCAACTTGTTGGTAACGAGTTGCAATATATAACAGGAAGAAATACTTCAATTATTACTCGTGTTGATTGGGAAGGTGAGGGGAAATTATTTGTTGGGCGCGGCGACAAAGAAATATCTATTAATTTTAAACGAGTTGAAGATGCAATTAAAATTTTAATAAATGGCCAAATAGTTCATTTTGACACCATTCTTCGATCGGGTAGCAATGACAGAACTGTCATTGAGACAATTATTGCGAATTTCCCACCTGTGGGATTTATGCTGCCAAATAAAGGAAGAAATAAACGTAAAAACAAAGTATTGCAGTGGTTAAATAAAGAAATTCATCCACTTGGTAATATTATGGATATAAGTGCAGATGAGTTCGCCGAACTGTCCTTAAGTATTGGTGAAATAAAAAAAGCACAGGCCTTATCCAAACCCTTCCTCCTTCTAGCCGGCATCTCTGGTACAGGTAAAACCCGCTTTGTGCGTGAGCAAGCAAAAACTTCAATGCAGTTTGCTGAAACTTATTGTTTAACCTCAGTGCGCCCCGACTGGCATGAGCCGAGTGATTTGCTTGGTTATATTTCTCGCCTCGCAAAAGACGGCGAAGCTGAATACATCACTACCGATGTATTGCAATTTATCGCCAAAGCATGGCGTGCTATTGCTGATAGCGGCTTAACCATTGAGGTGCAAGAGAGCGAAGACCAAGGTAAGTGTTTAGTGGTAATAGGTGAACGTGATGCACTTGAGCGGATACTTCCTTTCTGGTTGTGTTTGGATGAAATGAACCTTGCCCCTGTTGAGCAGTATTTTGCTGATTATTTGTCGGTGCTGGAAACCCGCGAATGGCGTTGGACAGACGATAGCTTTACCTACAGCAGTGATGCGTTATTAAAACCTGCCACCATTAATGAAGTCGCTGATATAGAAAAGCTACGCGGAGCGCTAGGCTTTGATGATGCGAAATACAACGAGCTGTGGGCACATATTTGCCAATATGGTTTAGGTATTCCGTTTAACCTGCTAGTAGCGGGCACAGTGAATATGGATGAAACCACTCATGGCTTTTCACGCAAAGTGATTGACCGAGCGCTGAGCTTTGATTTTGGTGCGTTTTTCCCAAATAACTTTGATGAGTTTGCTGATTTTGGAACTCCAACAAGTTGCAATAAGCGCCTTAGCTATCCTATTTGGTCAAACGCCAGCAAAATAGATTTAGCCAATACCTTTGATGCGGATGGCTCTAAAACAATTGCGTTTTTATCGGCAGTCAACACAGTGCTAAAAAATACACCGTTTGAGTTGGCGTTTCGTGCGCTCAATGAGCTGCTCCTCGCAGTTGCCAGCAGCCAACCACAAGATGAACTGACCCTAAAAGCCGTATGGGACGACTTTATGATGTGCAAGGTTCTGCCGCGTATAGAAGGCGATACCGATAAACTGACTACATCAAATCGCAAGGATTTGCTGGAAGAACTTAGCGCTGAGCTTTCAGACCAGTTAGCCCCTATTTGGCAAGCAGAACAAGCCGATAAGAATCAACGCCCTGACTTATATCGCGAGAAAATCGTGGCCGATGGTGCTACTGATGAGGAGAAAGTACTTCGTATACCTTGCCGTTCAAAAGCTAAGTTGAAGTGGATGATCGATCGATTAGACAGCGCCACCTTTACCAGTTTCTGGCCTTAATGAGTCGGTGCTGTTTGATGCCTTCTGCAATGAATGCAACCCATAAGCAGAACCCGTACAGTGATGGTGTAAGGAGTGCTAGGGAATGCCTGAGTTAATACGATTACAAACCCCCGACTTTGAGTTTTCTGTCTGGGCGAATGATATTAGCCAGCGGTTGAGCGTGTACCAGAATACAATGGCGCACAGGGCGAGCGCTAATGATGTACAACCTAGCTACGAATTGCGCTTTGCGCCTGCGGCGCAGCTGAGCAATGCTATTGAGCCGCAAGGGCTTGTTGCAGATGGTTTGGTACCAAGTGGGTTAGATGAAAGTGACTTAGCCGACAACGACCTTGTTGCCAATAGCTTAGCGAAACACGCTGAGCTGACATTAAATTCCCCGCTGTTTTTTGAGAATACTCAGTACCAGTTTGAGTGGGTCTTTTTTAGTGAAGTCACTAATGCGCGGTTAACCCATCGCAGCCAAAGTGTGAATGAGGCATTTCGTTTTGCCCCCGAAGTACAAACCGCAAGGGGCGTGGTGCCTGCACGTTTAACCGGCACCATTAATACCGGCAATGATGTGGGCTGGTTGCGTTTACCGCTCACTTTTGAACTTAATGGCAAAACACAGACTCAGCACATTGCCTTTGAAGTGCTACCAACTAAAATGGCCCTGCACCAAGACTTGCCCGCCATGTATCAAGCGATTGATACTGTATTCCCTCATTGGCGTTTTAGTTTGGTCGAAAAAACCGAGCAAAATGTTGCGCGAAGTACAAAGCGTATTCACTTTCCTTTAGTGTGGCTTGAAAACTTTAGAGAGCTAAGAAAGCGTTTTGAAAGTGGCTTAAAGGTGGTATGTGCCGCACCGCATAGCCGTTTGCAGCCGACGGTTGCCAATATTAAAGCGGCCAAATTAAAAGGCCGTTTGCCTCATAAGTTAGCCGAGCAAGTAAAGCAAGACTTTGCGAATGGCCAGTACGATAAACGCTACGCGGTCGAAAAAAAGCAACTGAGTGTCGACACCCCAGAAAACCGCTTTATCAAAATGGCGGTGAGTAAAAGCAAGCGGCAATTAGCGGAGTTTGAACAAAAGCTAAGGCAAAGTAACCAAGCACTAGAGCGCCCACGTTTATCAGAATCCTTCATTGATGAAGTACACAGTTGGCAGCCGCCGCTACAAAAAGTATTAGGCCAAAGTTTTTTAAAAGAGGTGGGTGCATACACAGGGTTAAGTCGTGAGTCTTTAGTGCTACAGCAAAAAACCGGTTACAGCGCGGTGTATCGCGTTTGGCAGGAGCTGAAATTTTATTTAGATGTGTTTGGCAATCAGTCGAGCATTTCAATGAAGTCAGTGGCTGAGATTTATGAAATCTGGTGTTTTTTGTGTTTGAAACAGATTTTAGAGCAGGATCTCGGCTTTAAGTTGGTGGAAAATGGTGCAGCAGAGTTAAAGCAGAATGACTTTTTCGAGTACAGCTTTAAAGAAGATGGCATGCGCGGTGCGTTTCGATTTAAGCGTGCTGATGGAGTGACGGCAAGATTAGCTCATGAACCGATTTTTAATAAAGCGGGTAAAATACGCTCGTATCTAGTGAGCCAAAAGCCAGATATTGTGTTGGAAGTGACACTGCCTAAAAGCGCCGATTTAACAAAAGCAGACTCATCAGAAGAAAAGCAGTTTATTTGGCTGTTTGATGCCAAGTATCGCATTAAAACCGAGAAAAACCGCTTTGATGACTGCAATGAAGATATCGAAAGTACCGATTACGTACCAGACGATGCCATCAATCAGATGCATCGTTATCGGGACGCTTTGATCCGCCTGTCTGAGTATCCATCCAGCTCAACGGCTGGCCAACCCACCAAAAAAAGCCGCCCAGTTTTTGGTGCGTTTGCTTTATATCCTGGTTTTTTTGACCAAGCCACAACACCAAACCCCTACGCAACCGCAATAGAAGAAGTGGGTATTGGCGCATTTGCCCTCTTACCTAGTCAAAATAAGCCTAGCCAAAATGAGCCTAGTCAAAACGAACTTAGTCAAACTGATCCTACCCAGACTAAGAGCAGTTATTCCGGCCATCAATGGTTGCTAGAGTTCTTGCAAGCGCAAATTGGCACAGCTCCGAACGCACAAACAGGGCAAAACAATGAAGCCATGTATCCCGTGGCTGGCATGGCGGAAAAGCTCTACGTGCAAGAAGCCGCACGCATACCGTATTACGGCATGCGCCAAATGCTGTACCCAGACCTTACGTTTACTGCCGCGTTGGGGCCTCAAAAAGGCCGTAATAAACGCTATCTGGAAAACTTCGAAAATGGTGTTGCTCAGTGGTATCACATAAAAGTAGCGGCAATTAAACAGCTCGAAAATAATGTTGGGTCACATCATATTGCTGAGGAGATCCGCTATTTAGCGTTAGCAACGCCATCAACTCAGCATGTGGGCACTAAAGAGATAGCAAAGGTTTGGCCTGTGAAACGGGTTGCGATTTTGCCACGTAACTCCATCACTGCCGTACAGGCTGGAAAGGAAGTTGATTCACCAGAGCCCTATTACCTTTTTCAATTAGGTAAGCCATTGGCTCTCCAGGTGGCGGTGACTCATGTTCCGCTACGAAATTTTAGTCATTCGATGAAACTCACAACCTTGACTCGCTTAGAGAGCGTGACAAAGTTTGTTGAAGTAGATGAAGTGTACCGAGAGGCGATGGTGTGAATGGCACACGACTCCTTGTTATGAAAGGGAAGATCTAGACTGTGTAGCTCGTTAAACAGGAAGTTATCTTCCGATTTGATAGGAATTAAAGCCGCTTAATACGCTCACAAAAGTCGCTGAAGTCACTCAAGCGATGTTCAACTACGTGGATGACTATGTCGAGGTTTAGCGTTTGGTAGTAATGAATGGCTATGTTGCGTAGCCCCAGCATTTTTTGCAAACTTTCTGATAGCGGCAACGGCAATAAACCGGCTCTGGCTAATAGCGCAAAGCTGTCGCGGCTATGTTGAGGAATGCCTGTTTGTTGCTGTTTATTGATGATGTTGGCTAAATCTATACATGCTTCGCAGGCGCGTTGCAGGTTTAAGATTACCGAGTCTTGCCGTGTATCGTCTTGCTTAAAGTTGTTACCCGCTTCTTGGTATACCTTTGTAATACGTTGCAAGCAACGCTCTACGGTAACAAGCTTATTAATTATGGGGTCATTCATTATGGTAAGACTTTAGAATGTCTGCACGCTCTTGATTAAGCTTTTGATACATGGCCATTACTTGCATCTCGAAGCGTGTTTTCTCGGGTTTTTCTCCCCACAGTAGCTGCCCTTTATAAATGATTTGGTGCTGCAATACGGTAGAGGCCGAGAGTAAATCTATAAGGTCTACATCTTTGCCAAGTTTTATGGCCAGTTCTTCTTGCAGGTCGAAGCGTTGAATGGGGTCGAGTTTTTGGGTAACAATAGCGCGAGGTCGATGTCACTTTGCGCCGTAGCGCTATTGTTAGCTTGGGAGCCAAATAGATATAACAAACGCGTTTGCGGTAAGGCCGTTATACTAACTTGCTTAGCGCTTGATGTTCTGTTGAATTTGGCTCCATGGCTGCTTATTCCAAATTCTGGATCTGCTCGCGCATTTGCTCAATTAACACTTTAAGCTCTACCGCGGCTTGAGTGATCTCGGCGTTAATCGATTTAGACGCTAGGGTATTCGCTTCTCGGTTAAACTCTTGCATCATAAAATCGAGGCGTCGTCCGCAGGCGCCGCCTTTTTTAAGGATTTTTTGCGTTTCGCTTACGTGTGAATCAAGGCGATCTAGCTCTTCAGCTACATCAATTTTTTGCGCTACCATAATCATTTCTTGCTCGATGCGCTGCGGGTCTAGCTCGTCAATCACATCGGCTAGGCGGGTTTTTAAGCGCTCGCGCTGCCATTGCATTACTGCTGGCATTTGCTCGCGTACAAAGGCCACTTGCTCGGTAATTTTATCAAGGCGGGTGGTAATCATCACCGCGGTATTTGCCCCTTCGCTGGCGCGGCTTTCGATAAATGCCGTTAGCGCTTCTTGCCAGCCAGCGAGTAGCTCTTTGCTAATGGCGTCGGCGTCTTGCTCTGGGGTTTCCATTACGCCAGGCCAGCGCAGTATATCTACTGGGTTAATTTGCCCGCCCGCTTGCTGCTGTACCCATTCGGCATTTTGAATAAGTTGTTCGGCAAGGGTTTTATTTAACTGCAGTTCGCCACGGTTGGCTTGGTCGGCCTCAAAACGTAGGTTGCACTCTACTTTACCGCGCTGTAGGGCCTTGCGGATTTTGTCACGCAGCACTGGCTCTAGGGAGCGAAACTGTTCTGGCATGCGCCAGTAAGTTTCTAGGTAACGTTGGTTTACGCTGCGAATTTCCCATGTTGCACTGCCCCAATCGCCTTTAAGTTGGTGGCGTGCGTAGCCTGTCATGCTGTGGATCATAGTTGAATGCCCTTAATAAATTTGCTCGATTATAGCGGCTATTGCTTGCTTAGTCAGTCTAGGCGTGACCAAGTGCGATAAAAGCCTATATAATAGCCGCGAATTTTAAATTACAGGGTTATTACCATGCGTCCGAACGGAAGAGCTGTTGAACAAATGCGTCCAATTACTATTACTCGAAACTACACGGCGCACGCCGAGGGTTCTGTTTTGGTCGAGTTTGGCGATACTAAAGTGCTATGTAATGCCTCGGTAGACGATGGTGTGCCACGTTTCTTAAAAGGTAAAGGCCAAGGTTGGATTACCGCTGAATATGGCATGTTGCCGCGCTCTACCCATAGCCGTATGGGCCGTGAAGCTGCTCGTGGTAAGCAGAGTGGTCGTACTCAAGAAATCCAACGTTTAATTGGTCGCTCACTACGTGCTGCGGTTGATTTAGAAGCGCTTGGCGAATACACCATTGTAGTGGATTGTGACGTTATTCAAGCCGATGGCGGCACGCGTACTGCGGCTATTACTGGTGCTTGCGTAGCCTTGCAAGATGCTATTTGGTGGATGATGGAACAGAAGAAGCTAAAAGTGAGCCCTCTTAAGCAACTTATTGCGGCTGTATCTGTTGGCGTGGTTGATGGCAAAGTAGTGTGTGACCTTGAATACACCGAAGACAGCGTAGCCGAAACCGACATGAACGTTGTTATGTGTGAAGACGGCAATATGATTGAAGTGCAAGGCACTGCAGAGGGCGCACCGTTTAGCCATGAAGAACTATTAGAAATGCTGGCCTTTGCTAAAGAGGGTATTAGCCAAATTAATGCTGCCCAGCGCGAAGCCCTAGCTAAGTAATTGAGAGAGAAAAATGAAAGCTTATCAACGTGAGTTTATTGAATTTGCTTTAGCCAAAGGCGTATTAAAGTTTGGCGAATTTACCTTAAAGTCTGGCCGTACTAGCCCGTACTTCTTTAATGCTGGTTTGTTTAATACAGGCCGAGATTTAAACCGCTTAGGCAAGTTTTATGCTGCGGCGCTACAAGACTCAAATATTGATTATGACTTGGTGTTTGGCCCAGCGTACAAAGGTATTCCTATCGCAACCACCACGGTTGTAGCCTTAGATGAGCACCATGGTAAAGATGTGCCTTACTGCTTTAATCGCAAAGAAGCTAAAACTCATGGCGAAGGCGGCAGCTTGGTAGGTTCTGAGTTGGCTGGCAAAGTGATGTTGGTGGATGACGTAATTACTGCTGGCACTGCGATTCGTGAATCGATGGACATTATTAATGCCCACAACGCTGAATTAGCAGGCGTGCTTATTGCCTTAGATCGCCAAGAGAAAGGTAAAGGCGAGCTGTCGGCAATTCAAGAAGTTGAACGCGATTACAACGCTACGGTTATTTCGATTGTTAAGTTGGCAGATTTAATCACCTACTTAGAAGAACAGGGCGATAATCAAACTGCACTAGAGGCAGTGAGCGCTTATCGCGAGCAATACGGCATTGCTTAGCATTTATAATATCTAAACCTAAGGCGGCTTTTTTAAGTCGCCTTTTTTGTACCTAAAATACGTTAATTGTCATTAGCGTATTGGTGGTTTTGTTTTTAAAGGCTAGAGTGGCGTGGTTTGGGGCTTAATACCCCATTTATTAGGATATTTGCATGTAATTCAGAGAACTAAGGAAGTCTCATGTCTGTTGATCTTTGGTGTTGAAATTTTGTTCGCTTATCCGAACCCTTCGGGCAGCATTTCTTAGCCATTTACTCAGCGTTAGCGAGTGATTATTAAGCCCACTTAACTGCACACTCACTGCCTTGCCTAAATGGCTAATAAATTGCTGCAAAAACCATCAGCAAAGATCAACAGACCCTAATCATCTAAAAGTAATGTGCAGCACTTTGGCAGCAGCAATACCATGATGATTCAAAATAATGCTACTTTGCTTAAAGCGCAGGGGGTAAATGGCCAGCGTGCTAATGCTGGTGGTATTATCGCTGCGGGTAGTTGCGATGATTTACCAAACAACAGCAGTTATCATTTGCTGTTTAGCTAAGCTAGAGACAAGCTTAGTGATTTTCGCTTTCCCGTTCCGAAAGGCGCGTGCCCACTAGGCTAGCCACTAATATTGCCATGTAAAACTGCCCTAGCACGGCTTCACTGTAGGTGAAGAAACGGGTAATAGGGGTGTTGGGAGTGATTTCGCCATAACCTAAGGTGGTGAGCGTAACAAAGCTAAAGTAAATAAAGTCAGTCATTTGAGTGCTCCAGTGCTCCTTAGGTACCCCATTAAATGCATCGGTTAACCAAAAATTTAAGATGGTGTATAAATGTGCCCAGCTAAGCCCAATCAATAAGAAAATACAAACAGCGCCCACAATTTTGTTGCTGTCTATGCCGCCTGTGAACAGTACCTGCTTTAATGCTGTCCAGGAGGTTAATACTAAATAACACAGTACAATACAAAGGTATAAGCTCACTAAGCCTTCGGCTTCAAACCAGTAGCTGAAAAAGGCCAATATGGTGGTGGTGAATAAAAAGCCTATCCCTGTTAAATACCAAAGGCGCTTTCCTTTGGCTTGCCATATTCCTGCCCCCAGTACTAAAACCATAGCAACTTGTAGAAATCTGAGGCCATCGCCCTGCCGGAACTGATCTAAGCAGGCGGCTAAAAAAATATAACCCACCAATGCAATGGTGAGAAAATAGAAGTTATTTTTGTCGCTCCAGTTTATAAGATTTTTCATTTAGCTAACCTATATCAATGGTTTGGTTAATAAGTTAGCAAATTTAGTGACGAACTGCTTATTAATTATTGTGTAGATTAAAGCTTGTTATTAATCGCAACTTTGAAATTTGGTAGCTACTTAGCTTGATGTAAATCAAGCCAAGATCGCTTAGCTAAAACAGAGGAAATATCAGCTTCTACACTGTAATTATCACCAGATAGTCGGGAGAGTTGCTATGCGATTTAATCAACTAAAACTGTTGTTGGAACATTTTGTATCGTGCCGACAAGCTATGACGGCGTTATACCGGCGGCTAGAATTAAACAGCGACGCTGAGCGAGTACGCATGTTGTTGGCTTATTTGCAGCATCAAGAGCGGGAAAATGCCGAGCATTTACAGGCATTTATTAGTCAAGCCAAGCCCGATTTATTAGATACTTGGACAGATATTCGCTTAGAGCAAAACTTGCAGGAGTACATGGCTAAACTGAGCAAGCCAGCGGATATTACCGTTGATGATGTAAGCCATTTAGCTTTGGAATTGAGTGAGCAGTCCTTAAGCTTATTGCGCTTAGCTAAAGATGAGTTAACCATGTTAGGGGCGAGGCAGTTTTTAGCTAACTTGATTGAACACCAAGAAAAACGCCAACAGCAAATGGTGCATGCCACTCATCGCTTAGATGATATCTAAACCAATTAACGACAAAAAAAGCACAGCGTTGGCTGTGCTTTTTGTTGGTGCAATGCAGCGTATTAGCTGGCCACTTTATCCAAGTGAACGTCCATTTGTGGGAATGGAATTTCGATGCCAGCGTTATCTAGAGCAACTTTAATGTTTTCGTTTAGGTCAAAGTATACACCCCAGTAATCGGCGCTATTCACCCAAGGGCGAACCACTAGGTTTACCGAGCTATCAGCAAGTTCTTTTACACCAATTGTGATGTCTTGATCTTTTAATACACGCGGGTCCGCTTCGCATACTTCGCGTAAAATCGCTTTTGTTTGAGCAAGGTCTGAATTGTAACTTACCCCTACCACCAAATCCACGCGGCGGGTAGGATGGGTAGAATAGTTAACAATGTTACCGCCTAATACCGCGCCGTTTGGTACCACAATTTGTTTGTTGTCGGGCGTTTTTAACACGGTGGTGAAAATTTGCACTGAAGCTACCGAACCCGCTGTACCGGCAATCTCTACGTAGTCACCAGCTTTAAATGGGCGGAAACCAATAATCAGTACGCCTGCCGCAAAGTTAGACAATGAGCCTTGCAAGGCCAAACCAACGGCCAAGCCAGCGGCACCAATAATGGCAACAAATGAAGCGGTTTGAATACCAATACGTGATAGTGCTGCAATAATCACAAAGGCAATAATGATGTATTTCACCATTGAGCCAACAAAGTGACTAATCGTTGTATCTAAATTACGGGCGTTCATTAGTTTTTCGACGCTTGATGCCATTATGCGCGCAACGATCATACCAACAAACAAAATAGCGATCGCAGCAGCAATATTGATTGCGTACTCTATTAGCAGGTCTTGGTTGTTCTCAAACCAACTGGTACCTTCGGTAAATACGTCCATGTGTTAAGCCTTTTTATGGAGTGAAATAAGCTACAAATTTAGCAGCTTTTTTAATACAAACAAGTGTCTAGATTTTTTACAGAAAGTATTAGGCCTGCGGAAGGATTAACAGGCCTTAAGAGTTTAGCTTTGGAGCAGCTGTTGCTTTAAAAATCCCCAATGGATGTCGAACTGCGCGGTAGGTTCTAGCTTAAATTCACTGCGCACGTATTGGCTAATACGTCCTTCGGTATAGGCCAGTAACAAGGTAGCTAGGCTGTTTTCTTCAATTAAGAAGCCTTGTCCTTCACGTAGCCTACGCTCGCGCAATACTTGTTTTAGTTGCACTTCAATTTTGTCGAACAAAATACTGACTCTGGCGCGCAAACGCTCGTGTTCACCTTGTAAGGCATCGCCAGTTAAAATTCGGCTTAAGCCGGGATTGCGCTCGGCAAAACCTAGTAATAGCATGAGTATGTGCTGGCAGCGATTTAAGGTGTCTTTTTGTTCTTCTTGAATCAGATTAATACGTGATAGCAAGGTTTCTTCGATAAATTCTATTAAGCCTTCAAACATCCTAGCTTTGCTGGGAAAGTGACGATACAAGGCAGCTTCTGATACGCCTACTTCTTTGGCTAGGCTAGCAGTGGTGATGCGTTGCCCGTGGCTGGTTTCTAACATGCGCGCTAGCGCCTGTAGAATTTGTTCGCGGCGATTGCTTTTTGGTTTTCCCGCCATGGTTATGGTAATCCTTTTTATTAGTCTATTAGCGTACTACTTGAGAGCCATTTACTTGGTACCGGAATGGCCAAATCCACCTTCACCGCGTTGGCTAGCGGCAAAATCTTCTACTATCTCGAAGCTAGCTTGTACCACGGGCACAAATACTAACTGGGCGATGCGCTCGCCGGGTTCGATGGTAAAAGTCGTTTGTCCGCGGTTCCAACAAGACACCATTAATTGCCCTTGGTAGTCGGAATCGATCAGTCCAACTAGGTTACCCAGAACAATGCCGTGCTTATGGCCAAGGCCAGAGCGCGGTAAAATGGTGGCAGCAAGAGTAGGATCGGCAATATGAATCGCTAAGCCAGTAGGAATTAGCTCGGTTTGGCCCGGGGCTAATGTGATGGCTTGGCCTAAGCAGGCGCGTAAATCCATACCTGCTGAGCCTGGTGTCGCGTATTCTGGCATTGGAAAAGTAGTGCCAATTCTTTGGTCTAGTATTTTTAGTGCTATTTGTTTCATTTTTTTGTTTTGATTATTGTGCAGCGTACTGCTTGGCGATTAATGCCATTAATTGTTGTGCCAATTCTGATTTATCAGCGAGGTCTAATTGCTGATGGCCAGTTGGCCAAAATACCGATAGGGCATTTTGTTCACTATTAAAGCCTTGTTCGGGCTTTGATACGTCGTTGGCGGCGATCATGTCTAGATTTTTCCGCGCCATTTTATCTTGTGCGTAATGCGCTACATCTTGTGTTTCTGCAGCAAAACCCACGGTAAAGGGCTTATTCGCTAAACCAGCAATGGTGGCTACAATATCTGGGTTTTTCACCAAACGTAACTGCATTTCGTCGCTGTCATCGGTTTTCTTTATTTTTTGCTCGGCAACATCGGCCACGCGATAATCGGCGACGGCCGCACAAGCGATGAAAATATCACAGCTTGCGACTTGCTTTAGTGTTGCGTCGAGCATTTGCTGGGCAGTATTTACCGCCACCTTAGTTACGCCTGCTGGTGTACTTAAGTTCACCGGGCCTGAAACTACTGTAACCTTGGCGCCAAGTTGTTCAGCTGCTGCGGCTAAAGCAAAGCCCATTTTACCGGAGCTGTGATTGCTTATATAACGCACCGGATCAATCGCTTCACGAGTAGGGCCAGCGGTAATCATCACATTTACGTCTTTTAGTAGCGCTGGGGCTTTGGGAGCAAAAAACTCTTTAATGTGAGTGAGCAGTTGAGCGGGCTCAAGCATCCTACCTGGGCCTACATCGCCACAAGCTTGCTCGCCTTGGGCTGGGCCCCATATTTGCACTTGGCGTTGCCTAAGCTGGCTTAAATTAGCCTGAGTAGCGGCTGCTTGGTACATTTGTTGGTTCATTGCTGGCGCAATAGCAATGGGAGCGGCAGTTGCTAGCATTAATGTGCTTACTAATTCGTCAGCTAAACCATGGGTATATTTGGCAATACTATTTGCGGTGGCTGGTGCCATTAATACTAAATCTGGCCATTTGGCGTAGGCGATGTGACCCATGGATGCTTCTTGAGCGGGATCGACCACTTCTAAGCCTACTGGTTCGCCAGATACTGCTTGTAGCGTTAAGGGAGTAATAAAGTGGGTGGCGTGTTTGGTCATTACCACTTTTACTTCGGCGCCCTGCTCTTTTAGACGACGCACTAACTCTGGCATTTTGTATGCCGCAATCCCGCCTGTAATCGCGAGTAGGATCTTCTTTCCCGTTAACATGCTGATACCGCTTCGATAAACTCAGTTTGATATCGGCAAGCCTATCACAAAACTTAAGATCTCCGCACACACAAGCCAGCAGTTTCGACTACGCTTATTTTTATTGATTCATTAGTTACTAGAACCTATGGCAATTTGTGATTGGCCGGCCGAACAGCGGCCAAGAGAAAAGCTATTAAATAGTGGTGCCCAAAGTTTAAGTGATGCTGAATTACTGGCAATTTTTTTGCGGGTAGGATGTGCCGGATTAGATGCGGTGAGTTTAGCCCAGCACTTATTAGCCCAATTTGGATCCTTGCGCGCGGTGTTAGCAGCCGATCATCAACAGTTTTGTGCTGAAAAAGGTTTGGGTAGTGCAAAATTTGCACAGTTACATGCCTCGATAGAAATGAGTCGGCGTTATTTGTTGGCCGATATCAGTGAAAATAGCGTGTTAGATAGTGCCGAATCGGCAAAAAACTACCTTTCTATGGAATTATCTCACCAACAACGCGAAGTATTTGCAATATTGCTATTGGATAATCAGCATCGAGTGTTACAATTCGCGCCGCTATTTTTCGGAACGATTGATGCCGCCAGTGTTTATCCACGGGTGGTGGTACAGCGAGTATTAGAAAAAAATGCTGCTGCAGTAATATTTGCCCATAATCACCCCTCGGGTGTGGCAGAGCCAAGTTTGGCTGATAAGCAAATTACTACCAAATTAATCAAGGCCTTAGCGCTGATTGATGTGCGAGTTTTAGACCATGTTGTAGTCGGCTGTGGAGAGACTGTGTCTTTCGCCGAGCGCGGTTGGATCTGATCTTTGTTCAATTTTTAGTTGATCTAGGGTTCTATTTCCTGTATAAAATGCGGCCTTTCTGTCGTCCCGGGCGACGGCCTAACGGGGCATGAACAGATGCTCGAGCAGAAGTACATATTTGGAGAAGACTGACATGTCTAGAGTATGCCAAGTTACTGGTAAGAAACCAGCTGTTGGTAACAACGTATCGCACGCAAAAAACCGCACTCGTCGTCGTTTTTTGCCTAACCTTCAATCTCACCGTTTTTGGGTTGAGACTGAGAAACGTTTTGTTAAATTACGCGTATCAACTAAAGGTATGCGCATCATCGACAAAAAAGGTATCGACGCTGTTTTAGCTGAGATGCGTGGTCGTGGTGAGAAGGTATAAGGAACTAAGAAATGGCTAAAGGTATTCGCGAGAAAATTCGTTTGAACTCATCAGCTGGCACTGGTCACTTCTACACCACTGATAAGAACAAACGTAACATGCCTGAAAAAATGGAGATCAAAAAATTTGATCCTGTTGTTCGTAAGCACGTTATGTACAAAGAAGGCAAAATCAAATAGATTTTGGCTTTAATGAATCAAGAAGCTCAGCTTAGGCTGGGCTTTTTTTTGCCTGTTTTTTAGTGGCTACACCCACCTAGTGCCCTTTACTCACCAAAGACTTCCCGCTTATGATGACTCCTATCTAAAGGAGACTCTCAATGAAAATGAGCCGCAGAGGCTGGAATAACATCATTATATTTGCTGTTGCCTCGATGATTTTGATTTTCAAATATGTGGAAATGAATGAACAAGCAGCGCCCGATGCTCAAATGGCTGTTGGCCAGTTATTGCCGCAAGGCGCGACCATATTGCGCGTAGAGTTACCGGGTGTGGTGATTGAACGTGTTGGTACTCAATGGCGCAGTGAGCCGCCTATAGAGCGCTCGGTGGCAGTTATTGATGCATGGTTACATATTAAGCTAGAACCTTGGCAGGATGCTTTAGGTGGCGCAGCAACGAGCCGTAGCATTATGGTTTACTTAGCCAATTCTGCCGTGCCGCTCGAGCTTACTTTATTTAGCTTAGGCGAGCAGCACTGGCTTACCAACTGGCAAGGTCAACTTTTGTCTGTGGATAGCGATAGCTACCATGCTTTATTTCCTACTATGAGTTCACCCGATGCCTGAATTACCAGAGGTAGAAACCAGCCGCCGCGGGATTAGCCCACATATCGAAAAGCAAGTAATTAGCGAAATAGTGGTTCGCCAGCCTAAATTACGTTGGCCTGTGCCGGAGTTAATCCAATGCTGTGTGGGTTTAGCTATTTTGTCGGTAACGCGGCGGGCTAAGTATTTGCTGCTGGAAACAGAGGCTGGCCACATCATTATTCATTTGGGCATGTCGGGTAGTTTGCGAATTGTTGAGCAAGGCCTTGTGGCCGAAAAACATGACCATGTAGATATAGTATTGGCTAACGGAAAAGTGCTTAGGCTTAACGATCCTCGCCGTTTTGGCTGTGTATTGTTTAGTCAGTTACCTATCGAGCAGCATAATTTGTTGGTTAATTTGGGGCCTGAGCCCTTACATGATGAGTTCTCAGCTAAGTATTTAATTGAGCAAGCCAGCAAGCGCAGTGTGGCGATTAAACAATTTATTATGGATAACAAAGTGGTCGTGGGCGTAGGTAATATCTATGCGAACGAAGCTTTGTTTAGAACGGGCATCCACCCTAAACGTGCCGCTAACAAAGTGAGTAAAGTGCGCCTAGAATTGCTAACCGACAATATTAAACAAGTGTTGGCGGAAGCCATTGAACAAGGTGGCACTAGCCTTAAAGATTTTACCAATGCCGATGGCAAGCCTGGCTACTTTAAGCAAACCTTAGCGGTATATGGCAGAGAAGGCGAAGCTTGTGATACTTGCGGGGAGTTGATTAAGGCATTGCGCATTGGTCAGCGCAATACCTTCTTTTGCCCGCACTGTCAGTGCTAGCTTTTTTATTTAGCGAGTTTCTCACTGACGGCTCGGGCAACATGCGGCGCAACAAAGCGTTCGATTTCGCCGCCATGTTTGGCCACTTCTTTAATCAGGGTAGAGGAAATAAAACTCACTCCCTCACCCGGCGTAAGAAACACACTTTCTAAGTTGGGATCCAGTTGACGGTTCATGTCGGCTAGCTGCATCTCATATTCAAAATCAGAACCGGTGCGCAAGCCTCGTAATAATACGTTGGCATTTTGTTGTTTGGCTAAATCTACCAATAAGCCGGTAAAACCAATCACTTCAATATTGGTATTGGTACTAATCGTTTGCTCCAGCAACTTAACCCTTTCTTCTAAGCTAAACAGAGGTTGTTTACTGGGACTGGCGGCAACCGCCACAATTACTGTGTCGAACATGCGCGCCGCGCGTTGGATTAAATCGCTATGGCCGTTGGTCACTGGATCAAAGGTGCCGGGGTAAATCACTCGAGTGGTCATAGTTAGTCGTTAATCAGCATATCTTGCAGGCAAGTATAACGGCTAAGAACTTGAAATGTTAGGGGGCAATAGAAACAGCGCAGTAGCGCTATCTAGGATCAGAGAGAGGTCCTTGCTCGATGTTTATTCGCCCTAGCTGAGATTATCGAGTACTGCCCTTTCAAAGTTACCGATCGTCTTGGCATCAGTACGATACCCTCCCCAGATTTCATTTCACATTGTGAAATGAGTCTCTCCTCAAGTAATCACTTAGGCGAGAGAATATAGGATTTTCCATATGGAGACTCGTCATGACAGACTTTTAGTGGCTGACGAAGGCTTATTAGGGTTTGCTGCAAGGTACTGAAATTCACGTACTATAATTGTGAGAAAGCGATTGCGAAAGGTAGTGGATGGATAGCGAGCAAATAGCCTGGCCCTGTGAGTTGAGCAGCGAAACCAAGTTGCAATTGACTGCTATTTCACGCAGCGTCAACTCAAACAACGCCAACTTACCTGCCAACCACTGGCTGATGGATGGGGTCTACTACTTACGGCAAGGCATGCTCACGGTCACCCTGACTTCAGACAGTGACAAGCAATATTTGAGCACGGTGGTGGCCAAAGATGATTGGTTTGGCGTGTTGGCCATCGACCGGGCCGACCCCTTGGTAGTGGCTATCGTTGAGGTGGCGCCAAGCAGTTATTGGTTTTTCCCTGCCGCCAGCATTGATAAGTTGGCCAAAGGCAACGCCGAGATTTACAAATGGCTGTACTTCGCCGCCTGCCAGTTTCAACCGCGGCTGCTGGGGGCGGTGATATCGGAGCACCATAGTCGCCGCACCCGAGTGGTCTATGTTTTGCTCGAGCTTAGCGCGCGCCAAACCACTATCAGCGGTGCTTTGCCCCAGCTTAAGGTATCGCAGCAAAAGCTCAGTGAGATCTGCTGCTTAACTCGGCCGCGGCTCAATGAGGTGCTTAAGGCGCTGCAGCAACAAGGGCTGATAGTAGTGCAGCGCGGCGCCATCCAATTGCTTGATTTAGCCGCTTTGGAGCGTGAAATTAGTCAGCTTTATTTTTCGCTAAGTGACTCTAATCCATCCTTTTTTCCAACCGCAAAATAAACACCGCTCCTTCGCTGTCGCCCTTGGCTGTCAATAAGGGGTGGGCGAAAACTTGGGCATAGCGGGTTTGCAGTGGCTGGCTGCAGCTACGTAGCTGTGCGTATACGTTCAGCTCTTGTTGCTGCAATACTCGATGCAACCACTTCTCGACGCTGTGCTCGGCATGGTCAACGCAAGTCACCAACAGCGCCAAGTGTTTATTGCACAGAGTCTTGGGGTCCATTTTTAGCCAATTTGCGGCAGCCTGATTGGCAAAGCTGACTAATCCATTGCTTTGCACTGTGATGATCACTTCGCCAATCGAACTCAGCAGCAGTGAGGAGAACTGATTTTGGCTGTAGGCTTGGCGATAGAGGCGGTTGATGTTCTTGGCCAGCAGGCCAAGCTCATCCTGGCGATCTTCTTTGAGTGGCCGCTCTTCGGGATCGCTGCTCTGGCTGAGCTGCAACTGTTGGCTGATCTCGGTCAGCGGTTGGGTGAATTGGCGGCGCACAATTCTCACTAACACTAAACTGAGTACCGTAATCCCCAATAGTTGCGGTACCACCCACAGCAGTGGAGTGGCTAAGCTTTGTAGTTCGCGCTCAAAATTAATCACGAAATCGTGCGGGGTCCGTTCGCCATGGCCAAGGTGGATGGCATAGTGGGCCTCAATCTCGTGTTCAAAGTACTTGGCGGCAATGGGCTCGGTGCGCCAGCCTTTTTGAAAGCTGGCCTTAAGTCTGATTGCTGACTCGGTGTTGTATTGAATGCGAAACTGGTGGCCTAAGTCATCGCTGAGTTGATTGAGCATGCGCTCGTCAAAGGCGCGCACCACGTAGGCATGGCCATTGTGTGCGGCTTCGCCGGTACTATTGCTGATTGGCATTCGAACATAGATAAAAACCATCTGGTCGAGGTAAATGGCGCCGCTATCGGGTCGCTGCGAGTCGATGGCTGGATGCGGCTGCAGTAACAACTCGAACAACAAATTTTGTTCGCCCTTGCTGAGCAGACTGGTGCCATGCAGATAGTAGCCCTGGCGGTCGGTGACCAGCACCGCCGATAATTGGGTGTAGCTAAGACTGGCCTTTTGCATCTTTCGCAGCACAAAATCCAGGTTGGCGTTTTCCACATATAGGTAGGTGTCGTCGGCTAGGGCGTAGCTCACCGCTAGCTGACGCAGTGCATCAAACTGATTGGCCACCAGCTTTTCGGCAATCACCTCCAAGCGGGATATCTGACGCTGTTCCCAGTGTTGCTTTTCACTTTCTATAAACAGCCAAGAACTGGCGCTAACCAAAACAAACATTAGGCCGATGCTGAGTAGCACCATGCCAATCAGCCGTTTTTCGATACTCTGTGCTAATTTCATTGGTCTTGCTCCCGCTGTGCTGCTAACCACTGCTTGGCGGCTTGGCTAAGTTGTTGAATACCGTAAATTAGTTGCTGTGCGCTCGCTTCGGGCACTGCTCGCCCGGCCTGCCCTTGCTGCTCGAAGTACGCGGCCAGCTCGGCCAGTTGTTCGGCGCCTAGGTAGCGCAAGCTACCCTTGATGCGGTGGGCAAGGTTTTTCAGCTGGGTTCCACAACCCTGACTCAAGACCTGTTGGAGTTCGTCGATATCGACTTGGCTTCGTTCAACAAAGACTTGCAGGATTTCTTCGGCTAGCAATGGGTCATCACCGCACATCTCCATCAGGTGAGCATGGTTGAGCTTAGCCTCCTCGGCGGTCCCACTGCACGGGCTGGGCGACTCAAGCTGCGTTGCATCTTGTTGCTGCCACGTTTGCTGTAAGTCTTGGTAGATCTCTTCTGCGGCTAGCCTAGAGTCTATTTGCTCCAGCGCATCTATCTCTGCTTGAGTCGCCAGAAAGCGCTCCTCGGCGCAGGCGAAGTCATGAGCATAGAGGCTGCAACCAAGTCGCTCGGCGGTCTGTTGCAGTTTGCTTTCCAACACATCGATGGGGCAAGGCTTGGAGATATAGTCGTTAAAGCCAGCGGCTAGGCACTTCTCGGCGGCGCCGCTTAGAGCATCGGCGGTTATCGCTATCAGATAAGGACTGTTTTCTTCAGCACTGAGCTGCTCGGCTAGGCTATAGCCATCCATTTCTGGCATATGGCAGTCGGAGAGCACTAGGTCATAGCGCTGTTGCTGGTGCATCTGCAGCGCCTGTAGACCGTTTTCGGCCACATCGGCCTCGATGCCTAAGCGACGCAACTGTCCTTGAATCACCTTGCGGTTAACTGCGTTATCTTCGGCAAACAGCACTCGGAGTTGGCTCAAATCATACTGTAGGGGTAGCTCCAGCAGCGGGTTTGCCAGATCGAACTCAGGCTGAGTCTGAGCCTGCAGTTGCAGCTCAAAGCTAAACAGGCTGCCCATGTCTTGGATTGACTGCACCTGGATTTCGCTAGCCATGGTGGCGATGATTTCCTTGCAGATGCTCAGGCCTAAGCCGCTCCCGCCGAATTTGCGGGTGGTATCGCCCTCCGCCTGTACGAAAGGGTCAAACAGGCTGGCCAGTTTGTCTGGGGCAATGCCAATGCCGGAGTCGCGAACCGCGAACAGGATTCGGTCAGCTTCACCTTCACTACCCTTCTCTAGGCAGCTAAGCTGAATATCAACGAAGCCGTGTTGAGTGAATTTGAGAGCATTCGACACCAGATTGTTTAATACCTGAGCCAAGCGGGTGGGGTCTCCTAGATAGATATCGCTAAGCTGGGGATCAATCTGATAGTGCAGGCTGAGTTGCTGGTGTTTGGCGCGGTGGCGGTAATTATCAACCACTCCCTGCACCAGGCTGCTGAGATTGAGTGGAATATGCTCCAGGCTCAGCTTGTCGGCGTCCATCTTGGAGAAATCCAACACATCGTTGAGTAGCGCCATTAAATTGCGGGCCGATCCGTTTAGGGTGCCAAGTAAATCTTGCTGCTCGTGGCTGAGCTGGGTGCAAGACAAGGCTTCGGCCATGCCCAACACGCCGTTCATTGGAGTGCGGATCTCGTGGCTCATGCGCGCCAGAAAATCGGTCTTGGCTTTGGCGGACAATTCAGCCTGAGCTTTGGCCTGCTGGGCTTGGTCTAAAGCTTGGCGAATGGTGCGTTCGGTCTGGCGACGTTTACGTTGTTGCTGTTGATAGAGCAGAAATACCAGTAGTAGCACCCCAGCCAGCGCGGCTCCTGCAACACTCAAACGCTGGTAAATTTGATCAATCTGCTGCTCGACCTGTTGATTGTTAAAGCGCTCAACCCAAGACTGACGTAGCTCTGCCAACGGTTGTTCGCCTAGCGAGTTCAGGCCCATGTCCAACAGCGATACCAGTTGCGCCATCTTTTTGCTAGTGGCGAAGCGCAGTAGCAGCGTCTCGCTGTAGGGAGCGATTGGCTCTACCTCTAACTCGCTATCTTCTAGGCTGTTAACCAGGAGGCTGTTAACCAAGTAGTTACCCACGTAGGCATCCACTTGGCCCTGCTTGACCGCTTGCACTGCGGCGTTTGGGTTTTCGAACACCTGCAACTCGGCTTGGGGCAGTAACTGACGGAGTAGTTCGCTTTCGTGATAGCCGCGAATCACCGCCAGCTTAGCCTGCGCTAAATCAGCCAACTGGTCAAAACCCTGAAGACTGACAATGGCTGATTGGGCGTCGTCATAGGCAACGCTAAACTGCAGCTGCTCCAAGCGTTCACTAGTCTTGTAAACGTTGGGCAGCAGGTCTAGGCTACCCCCTTTTACCGCCTGCATGGCGGCGTCAAAGCTGCCGATTTCGCGCGGCACAAAATGCAGGCCGGTTTTGCTGCCGATTAGCTCAAGAATGTCCACCACATAGCCATCAATCATGCCCTGTTGATTGATGGTATAAGGTTGCCAGCCCTTACCGACAATGCCGTACTCCAAGACCGGATGATCGATGATGAAGTGTTGCTTGGTCAAACTCAGTTGCGGCAGATAACTCCCGCTGATAGGAGAGAACTGACCATTCTGTTGGCCCATGCTTTGTTGCCAAGCTTGGTCGATGAAGTGGACGGGTAAGGTGCGAATACCGGTGTTGATGTCCAACATCAACTCGCGGCGCTCGGGTAGTACTGCTGCCCGCAGCGCGTTGTCATAGGCTGGTGCGGGAATTGGTTGGTAGTCACCGCTCATGTTGTGCTGATGCAGGATACTTTCCAACAAGGCTGGGGCATTACTGTAGAGCAAATCGAAGCGCTGCTGTTCAACTGCTAGGGCTAAGTCCTCAATCACCTCCACTGAGTAGTAACGCTCTAGATCTGTCGGTAGTTGCTGCTCTATCAACTGATGGACACCCAATTTGGGTCTGGCGGGCAATTCACCGGCGCGGCGATACAGCACCGATGTGCTGTTGATGTAGGGAATGCTAAACAAGTTTTGGGTATGTTTGGCCGAGCTGTAAAAGCTGGTGGCGATGATGTCGACTCGTTGCTCGCTGAGTGCCGCAAAGGCCTGTTCTGCCGGAATCAGCTTAAATGACAGCTGATAGTTAAAGTTGCGTCCCCATTGTTGCCAATAGTTGATCAAGTAACGGCGCAGCGCAGCAGCGGCCTGCTGGGTGTTGCGTTGACTAGAGCTTAATTCTGGCAGGCCTATCACCAGTTTTCGTGAATAATCCAAGTGCAGCGGCAGTTGGCGCTTGGGCAAACTTGGCGTGTCTGTGTATAAGGACTCGGCTTGACCGATTGGCTCGAGGGGCTCTGGCTCTACGCTAATATCAGCGATGGTATTGGCGACGGATGGAGCAAAGCTGACCGCCAAGGTGCTACCAAGTAGCAGCAAGACTAGGCCAAGTAGTTTGTAGTTGGTTTGCATCGGATAACCCTGTTCAAAAGCACCAGTGCATTCTATGGTGATTTTTTGTACAACTCTGTTCTCTGGGGAACAGACAGGTGATGAAAATTAGATAAAAATTTGAGGTGAGTTTTTCAGCAGCCGAGTAAAAAGATGCCTAGCTTCGACCCACAACGTCCCGCACTGATCATCGATGATTGCCCAATGTATCGCACCGCCGCCCGTGGCATGTTGCAAAAACTGGGTGTCTCTTCTGAACTAATTTTTTTCGCCAAGGATGCTCCTTCGGCCTTGGAACAATGTCGTAACCGTCGTTTTCAACTGGTGTTGTGTGACTACAACTTGGGTGAGGGAGCTAATGGCCATCAGTTGATCGACGAGTTGCGCCATAGTGCGCTGCTGGCCGCCGATTGTGTATTGGCGATCGTGACTGCCGATGCCTCGGCCGAAGTGGTTCGCGGCTTCGCCGAGCTGCAGCCCGACGGTTACTTGGTTAAGCCGCTCAACTTTAGCAACTTGTCCAAGCGCTTACCGACAATTGCTCACAAAAAGCTGAGTCTGGCGCGGGTTCATCAGGCGATGGCGCAGCAGGACTACCATATGGCGCTGCACCTCGTAGACAACTTGGTCATTGGCGGAAGTGAGTTCAGCCTGTCAGCATTATTGATTAAGGCCGAGGCCTTGATGCACTTGGGCGAGTATGAGCAAGCGCGTAATCAATTGGTTGGCCTCAACCTAGATGCAGAGAAAGGTCAGGTTAACTTGTTGTTGGCTGAGTTAAGCCTGCGCCAGAAACAATACCCGCTAGCTGAAGCGTTGCTGCTGAAGCTGGAAAACGACCCGATGCTGTGTGCCTTGGCCAAGGAGAAAATGGCCATCAAGTTGCTGCGCCAGCAGCGGGTGGCTGAAGCTTATGCCAAGCTGGAGGAAGCGCTGGCGCACAGCCCCAAGAATACTCAGCGACAGATCTTCAAAGCCCAGCTGGCGATGGCCAACTTTGAGCTACCGGCCGCAGCTCTGAGTATTAACGCCGCCCTGCACCTCGCTCGCCACTCCTTTCGCGAGACGCTAAGCTTGCATCAGCAAGTGGCCCAACTAACCCTAGATCTAGCTCAGTTCAGCGAAGACAACGGTCAGCAAAGTAGCTTGCAGCGACGCTTCGCCGAACAGTGTCGCCGGTTGCGTGGCCGCTTTCAGCGCAAAGACTATAAACCGCTGGAGCTATTGATGTTGGCCAGAAGCAATGGCATTCAAGGTTACATTGGTAAAGCCCGACAGATGCTGGCTGACTACCACTCGTGGTTGGAGCAGCAGGAACAGCACCAGCCCTCAGTACTAGAGGACTTGGAGCTAGCCAAGGTTTATCAGTTGCTGAGCTTTCCGCAGGAGTACAAAGCGCAATTGCGGGTGGCCCAGCATAGCTTGTTGAAGTTGTCCGATAGCGACCAAAGTTTGATGCTCCAGCGCTATCTGTCTAAGTGGCAGGAGCGCGTTGACGGTATGCAAGCCAAGGCTAATCGGCTCAAGGAGCAAAGTCAGCGTGCTTATCGCGATCAGAATTTCGAGCGGGCCACCGGTTTGCTGGTGCAAGCGCTAGAGTTAAACCGCAGCGATTTGGAGATCCCGGCACGCTTAACCACCTGCTTGACCAAGGCCTGGCCACTGGGTTGGAGCAAGAGTGAGGTGATTGAATTGGCGCTGCGCTGTCGAGAGTTGCTCAAGGGCAGCAGTCTTTCCAGCCAACCTCGCTATCAAACTAGCTCGCGCGCGCTATCTGGACAGCTACAAGTTCAAGAACTCGAAACCAGCAACTAGGGGTCACTATGACATATTCTGCGAAACAACAAACAGCGATTCGGGTGCTCGTGGTTGAGGACGACCCCTTTCAGCAAAGGCTAATGAAGAGCCTGTTGAGTTCCATGGACGGGGTGCAATGTGAGGTTGCCGATAATGGTCTGAGGGCTGTGGCCCAGCTTAGTCAGCAGCCAGAACCAGACTTCATCTTCTGCGATTTACATATGCCGGAGATGGACGGGGTGGAGTTTATTCGCTCACTGGCCAAGCGTAGCCTGGGTTCCCACTTGGTACTGAGTAGCAGTGCCGAAGATGACGTGGTTACCGCGGTAAAGTCGATGGCCAGCGGCTACGGCTTGAAGGACTTGAGCGTGTTAAGCAAGCCGGTGCGTAAGCAGCAGTTGCAGGCTCTGATGGATGATTTGTTAGCTAAGCCCAAAGCTAAAATAACGGCCAGTCTTAAACACAGCCTTAAGCCGTGCTTTAGCGATCAACAGTTGCAGCAGGCCCTGTATGACGGGGAGTTTCAGGCCTATTATCAGCCCCACATCGATGCTAAAACCGGTATGCTGGTCGGTGCCGAGGCGCTGGTGCGTTGGCAACACCAAGGCCAGCTTTATATGCCCAATGCCTTTTTGTCGCGCTTGCTAGAGTTGGGCCAAGGTCACCAATTGACCAAGCAGGTATTGACTCAGGCCGTTGCCAGTTGTGCTAAGTGGCAAAATGAGCTGGATCAGGCCTATGTCAGTGTCAATGTGACCCCCAGCGATTTGATGGACCTGCGCTTTGCTGACTTTGTCGCTAAGCTCTTGGAGCAGCATCAACTTCCGGCCCACCGACTGGTCTTGGAAGTTACCGAGAACGAGATCTATCCACAAATGGCCAAGGCTTTGGACAGCCTGAGCCGCTTGCGGCTGCTGGGCGTTGGCCTAGCGGTGGATGATTTTGGCACCGGCCATTCGTCGATGATGCAGCTTTGCACCAGCCCCTTCACTGAGCTGAAGATCGACCAGCTGTTTATCCGGCGTATGCTCAGTGATCGCAAATGTGCGGCAGTAGTGCGGGCCTCGCTGGCTTTGGCTGAAAGCCTAGGGATCCGCAGTGTGGCCGAGGGGGTGGAAGATCAGCAGCTGGCTGATACCTTGGAAGAGTGGGGCTGCGATGGCCTACAAGGCTATTGCTACGCCAAGGCCATGGCCTTACCGGACTTTATTACTTGGGCCAAAGCCGAGGCTCAGCTTGCCAAGGACATTGCCGGAGCTTGAGGTGAATCAACAGATAAAAGATGCATTTAATCAGCAGATTGGTCACAATGCGCAGGCTTAATTATAGAGATGAATATATGCAAAAATTGTTGGTAGTGCGAAACGATAAAATTGGCGACTTTATGCTGGCGTGGCCAAGTTTTGCCTTACTTAAAAACTCTCTACCTAATTGCGAAATTAGTGCTTTAGTTCCTAGCTATACCGCTCCTCTGGCAGAGCTTTGCCCTTGGATTGATAAGGTAATTATTGATTGCGGGGCTGATGGTGATGCTGGCGAGCAAGCTGCACTACTTAATGAGGTGAAGCAACAGCACTTTGATGGTTATTTGTGCCTGTTCTCGACCATGCGTAACGCTTGGTTAGGTGCACGCGCCGGTATTAAATTACGCTGTGCACCCGCCACTAAGCTCGCTCAGTTTTTGTATAATCACCGAGTAAAGCAACGCCGCTCTCAATCTCGAAAACCTGAATTTGAATACAACTTAGAACTTACCCGCGCTTTTTTAACTAAGTTGCAAGTCAACCCGATAGAGCCTAGTCCTCCTTATTTGCAGTTTAGCGCTGAGCAAATTGCTAAACGTAAACAGGCTGAGTTTGCCGAGTTGGATGATAAATCCTTAGCCATGGTGCATATCGGCAGCGGTGGCTCGGCCAATAACTTAAGCATTGAGCAGTATTTTAGCTTGATTGATTGTCTGGCTAAGCTTAAGCCCGAGTTACACTTTGTGATTACTGCAGGGCCTGGTGAGTTAATCGCCGCCCAAGAGTTGGTAAACCAGTTAGATACTGCAGAGGTGTCTAGTCAGCTATATTATTCAGAAGATGGTTTAAAAACCTTTTGTGAAGTGCTGGCCTGTGCAAGTTTATTTATTGCGGGGTCTACCGGGCCTTTGCACATTGCTGGCGCTTTGGATGTGCCAACCGTGGGCTTTTTCCCCAGTCGTCGCAGTGCTACACCTTTGCGTTGGCAACCGCTTAATAGCAAGGGGCGTCATATTTCTTTTTCACCGCCAGCAGGTGAACTCACGCAAGAAGATATGAGTTTGATAAATGTGAGTGACTCGGCGGTTAAAATTAATTTGTGGTGGCAAAAGCTGCAGACAAAACAAGTAGCAGAATAAAACGATGAGCGTAAGAAAAAAGATAAAAACGGCACTGCGAAAGTTTGACGGAAAGCGCAGAGAGAAATCGATTGGTTTGGAGGTTTGGTTTCTTAAATTTCTGGGCGGTAGAAACGGTAGAACTAAGCGTTTGCTTAAGCCTACAGAGGTGAAACGTGTTTTAATTATTCGCAACAACAAACGCATAGGAAATATGTTTTTTTTATTGCCCTTTGTTAACCAAGTTAAAGCGCTGTATCCCGATGCTGAGGTTGAGCTAATACTTAGTGATCCTTGGCAGGGCTCGATATTTGAAAACCTAGGGTTGGCTAAAGTCCATTTCTCTCAGTTTGGTTTGAAAACCATTCCGCAGTTTTTTCGGGTAATGAGGCAACTAAAGCAACAGCCCTATGATTTGGCTCTAGTGCCTTATGGTGGGTCAAGTGATCGGATTGTCGCGTCGATGATTGAAAGCAAAAATGTTATTGCCTTTAACGGTTCGGCTAATGCAGCTATTTGTAGCCATACGTTTAAATATCAAGGCCGCTACCAACACTTTGCACTTAGCTGTATGGAGCTTTTAGAGCAACTGCATAATGCTGAGCCCACTGAATATTTTGGACGACTAGTATTGAGTGACGCTGAGCAGCAAGAAGCGCTTAAGCAATTGCAGACTTTGTTGGGCGAATGCCAAGCAAAACCAAGTTTGGCGTATTTTCGTGGCGCGCGTGGCGCTAAGGTGATTGCCGATAAAGACTGGCAGGCTTTGTTAGCTAAGTTTAAGCAGCACTATGCTGGCGAAGTGAACCTTATTGAGATACTGAGCCCTGATGTAACAGAGCCACTGGCAGAAGCAGATTTCACCTATTCTAATGGTGATTTAAGAAAGTTAGCGGCATTTTTACAGCAAGTACCGTTGTTTTTCTGTGGTGATACAGGCCCCTTACACCTTGCAAGCTCTGCTGGTGCCTATTGCGTAGGTTTGTTTACGGTAACCAACGTAGCGCAATATGGCTGCCTAGGTGAACACGCAGTTAATGTGACTGATTTGGCTGCTATTGATGCAGGCAAATTGTTGGAAGAACTTAAACTTAAGTAAGTTTACTTTTTGTAGTGGCTGTCGTTTTCTCGTGCCCATAAATCGGCGTATTTAACAAAGGTTGAATGCGCTGATAACAGGGCTATCAAAAAGCCGGCTTTACCATCTAAAAAACCGCGTTTAAGTAAATACATTTTGGCAAAACAACCTATGGCGTGCATTACGCCTTGCCCCAATGTTGCACGTTTCCCTCTGGCTTCGCGTTGATCTGCCCAAGCTTTGGCATAACCCGCTGATTTGACTAAGTAGTGCTCTATGTTTTTGTAGGAGTAATGCAAGATATCACCGTCTAGCTCTGCCACTTGGCAATTCTCCGGCACTATTACAGACTCGTGCACTAAGTTATCGTTGTAGCCAGTGAGTTCTCGTGGATAAAGGCGAATGTGTCGGTAGTACCAGCCAGAGTGCTTTAAAAAGCGGCCAAATACCCAAGTAAGTTCATTAAGATTAAATACGGTGTTATTCGGCGGGTTTTCAAGCATTTTTTGGATATTTTGGCGCAGAGTGTCATCAATACGTTCATCGGCATCTACTGCCAAGATCCAATCGCTGTTTGCATAACTTTGGGCCAGTTGCTTTTGTTTACCAAAGCCCGGCCACTTAGCATTGCTATAAACATCTTTAGTATATTGTTTGGCAAGGGCTACGGTACTGTCGGTGCTGCCAGAGTCAACAACTACTATTTGGTCCACCCAAGTTAAGCTTTCTAAGCAATCTTTTAGACTGTCTTGCTCATTTTTAGTAATGATTATTGCGCTAATGCTAGCTTGGCGTGCACTCATAATAGTTGCTCTTTTTTAATTAATTCAAACATCTCAATAACGGCATCGAGCGTAATATGTTGCATAGCCTTTGGGTCTTTTACTCGGCTGCGCCAACTAAGTTGCTCGGCAGGTTTACCTTGCTCTTGTTCGATTAGCTGTTGCCAAACACTCACTACGTAGTTTCGGTAATGATAAGGCCCGGTGCGTTGCGGGTTGTGGTGAGCATACAGCCCTAAAACGGGTGTATTTACCGCTACCGCCATGTGGGCTGGGCCAGTATCTGGTGATATTAGCAGATCTGCTTGGGCAATCAGTGCCCAAAGCTGGCTTAAGCTGGTTTTTCCACAAAGGTTGTTTAATTTTCCTTGGCAAGCTTGGTTAATTTGCTCGCTTAGAGCCACTTCATTGCTAGCTGGGCTGCCGATTAAGCTCACATGGTAACCCTGCTTAAGCGCGTATTGGGCGATGCCTGCATAACCTTGTAAGGTCCAATTTTTATAGGCTTTGCTAGCGGCCGGACAGATCACGATTTGTTTACCAGAACTGCCTAGCAATTGTTTGGCAGTTTGTTGGTCTGCTTGAGAAAGTGGAACCTGCCAACTTGGAGTTTGAATATCTACTCCCAGTGGTAATAGAAACTGTAAAAAACCATCTAAGACATGAGCAGAATTAGCCGCCGCAATTTTCTCGTTAGTAAATAGCCATTGGCCATCTTTAGCGCGGCTCTTGTCAAAACCAATTCTACGCTTTGCGCGAATGCAGCAGCTTAACAAGCTGGCGCGCAGTGCTGCTTGCATATGTAGCAATACATCAAATTGTTGGTTCTTAAGCTCTCGTTTAATGGCGAGCATGCCTTTCAAGCCATCTTTTTTATTGTATATAACCAGTTTTATATCACTGACGGCCGCTAATAGCTGTGCTTCTGCCTTGCCGCAAATCCAGGTGATGTCGCTATTTGGGTAATGTTGTTGCAGTTGCTGTATTACTGCGAGGGCATTACATACGTCGCCAATGGCAGAGAGGCGTAATACGCAGATTTTTAAGGTAGCTGATTTGCTGTTCATTTTGACAAAAGTGGCGGATTTTCTTAAGTATTATGCTTTTTGCTGCGTGCGTTGTAAAATTGCTGTGATTTGTTTCACAAGCGATAACTATGCAAATAGAAAAACAAAAAACTGCTGACGGCTGGCTATTTTATAACCCAGATATATGGCGGCAAGTTAGTGACGCTTATTTTGAGCCACGTCATTGGCAGCAAAATAGAGCTGTAGTTGGCCAAGCAATGGGGCGAGGTAAAACGCTGTTTTTTCGTTTTGAGCATCGTGAGTTTGTATTACGCCATTATCACCGCGGTGGTTTAATCTCAAAGTTAAGCAATGACCGATATATCTACTCCAGTTTACAAAGTAGTCGTGTGTGGAAAGAATTTTCATTATTGATGAAATTACAAACCTTAGGTTTGCCCGCTCCAGTGCCAGTGGCCGGCAGAGTAAAACGTAAAGGATTTAGTTTTCAAGCGGATTTGATTTTAGAGCGGATTAGTGGCGCTAAAGATCTTGCTAAGTTACTTAGCGAGCGTCGGTTATCATTAGCCTTGTGGCAAAAAATTGCAGAGACTATCGCCCAATTTCATCAAGCGGGGGTTTATCATGCTGATTTAAACCTGCGGAATATTATGGTTGATGATCAGCAGCAGGTTTGGCTTATTGATTTCGATAATGGCCGCATTTGTCGCCCGCGTAAAAAATGGCAGCAAGCCAATATCGCTCGTTTATACCGCTCTCTAGAGAAAGAGCAAGCCAAACCAGGGTATTGCCATTGGTTAGAGTCTGACTGGCAGCATTTTTTAACTAGCTATCAGCAGGCGCTTTAAGGGGTTAAGGCAGATATACTGCGTGTTAACGCACCTTGGTTTTGTTTTACAATTGTTAAACCCGCGTCACCCGCTTTGCGGCGCTCTTCCTGGTTTGCCAACCACGCTTTAAGCCAGTTGGCCAGTTGTTCTGTATCAGCGCTTAGTTTAAGTGCGCCTGATGCCTGTAATTGTTGGCTAATGTCTGAGAAATTAAAATCATGTTCGCCCGCCACACAAGGCAAGCCCATGGCGGCTGCTTCTAAGTAATTATGTCCGCCAATGGGTACTAATGACCCCCCGATAAATGCGGCATCGGCACAGCCATACATCAACAGCATCTCGCCCATAGTGTCGGCTAAATAAACCGCGTTTTTTGCGCTGGGGCTTTGTTGTTTGCTGCGACGTGCGCAATCAAAGCCGCTGCCTGCGATTAATTCGGCCACTTGATCGAAGCGCTCTGGGTGTCGCGGCACTAATATTAATACGCTGTCGGGAAGCTGCTTGCGTACTTTTTGCATTACCTCAAGTATTTTCTCGTCTTCGCCTTTATGGGTGCTTGCGGCAATCCATACTAAGCGCTCACCAAACAAACTCGACCTAAGTTGCTTTGCTTGTTGCTGTATATTTTTGGTATCGGGTAGGTCGTATTTTATAGAACCCGTTACCACTAAGTTGGCTGCCGCAACTCCCAATTGATTAAAGCGCTGTGCGTCATCTTGATGTTGTGCTAATACCAAATTGAGCTTGTTATAAAGGTTTTGAGCAAAACCTTTAAATCGCATATATCCCCTGCACGAGCGTTCAGACATTCGAGCGTTTATTAGCGATACCGGGATCTGCTTTTTGTGACACAAGCTTAACCAGTTTGGCCACAATTCGGTTTCCATAATCCATAGCTTTTTAGGTCGGTGAAGATGCAGAAAGCAGCAAATACAAGGCCATAAATCAAAGGGCGCATAACGATGAGTAACTAAGTCACCAAGTTTTTGTTTAACCTGTTCAGCCCCGGTGGCCGTGGTGGTGGTGAGTAGAATGTTTAACTCTGGCTGTTGTTGTTTTATTTGAGTAATTAGTGGAATAGCAGCCAATACTTCGCCTACCGATACCGCATGAAACCACAGGTCCACCTTCGCCACTTTTTGGCTAAGCCCAAAATGTTCCAACCAGCGTTTGCCTACCGAAGGTTTACCCGCTCGTGGCCAATAGAGTTTGTACAGGGCTAAGGGAAGTACTAAAACGAGTAGTAGTTGGTATAAGAAAAAGACGATCACATTCTGGTTAACATAGAGAGTAATGCAGCGAGTTTAGCACCTAAATACGGCGAAAGGTTAGTAGTTTGCTTTTAAGCTGTTAATATTGCCTTGGAAGAGAATTGTATAAAGTGAACAAAGTGAAAGTCATTATTATTCGAGCCGGGGCCTTAGGCGATACGGTTTTTGCAACCGCAATTGTCGATGCTTTATATTCTCAATTTGGAGATGCTCTTGCAGTTGATTGGTTAGGAACTCCCTTAGCAAAAGGTTTGTTTGCTGAGGATCCGTTGATTAAAAATGTGTTTTCTTTGAGAAGACGTAAATTACCTATTTGCTTAAGTAAAGAGAAGCGCGCAATTGTTAATCATTCGAAGAAGCAACCTTATGATTTGCTGATTAACTTGGAGCATTCTGCTCGTTTTCATTCACTGTTTAAGTCAATTAAGGCAACACAAAAACTCAATGTAGCTGACGTAGATAAAAGCAAAGCGTTGGGGCCGCATGCGGTAGACAATATGCTTTCTGTATTTTCGGGTACTGACTATCAATATAAACACGCTAAGCCGCGTTTAGTTGGCTCGAGTTTAGACAAAATAGCCGATAAGTTTAACCTGCCTGACAGCTATATAGTTTTGCATGCCGCTAATAGCCACTCTGATAAACAAGACTACCGTAGTTATAGAGCTTGGCCTATTGAGCAGTGGTTGCTGTTAGCTAAGCAGCTTCTCGATTCTTGCCATGTGGTATTAGTTGGCACCGCTGAAGAAGCAAAAGGTCTTGCGCCACTTACGGCCTTAAAGCATAAAAACCTGCATAACTTAGTGGGTAATACAAACTTAGCTGAGCTTATAGGTGTATTGGGAAATGCCAGAGCGGTTGTGACTACCGACACGGGGCCATCGCACATTGCGGCGGCGGCTGGCGCTCCTACTTTAGCCTTGTTCGGTCCAAGTGATCCTAATGAAACCGGGCCATATTCCTGTAAAGCTAACCATGTAAGCGTTGTTAGCTTGCAATTAGATTGCTCACCTTGCTCTTTTACCCCTCGATTTAAGCAGTGCCAACACAATAATTGTATGAAGCAATTGCCAGTAGAACGGGTGCTGTCTCAGCTTAGCTCAATGATGAATAACATTTAACATTATGAATATTACGGTAATAGTTCGAGTTTATAACCGACTTGATGATCTAGCATGCTGCTTACAGGTAATAAATCAGCTTTGGCAGCAAAATAATTACCATGTAGTGTTGGTAAGTAACGGTAAAAACGCGGGCTACGTTGTTTCTGAAGAACTTGAAAAATATGCTAACGTGCACGTTTGCCTTGAAGAAAATGCTGGTCACCTGAAGGGAAATAGTCAGCTACTGCAGGCCGCTATACCTTATATTGCAGACGATAGTGAGTACACCGTTATTTTGGAGGCCGATACTTGGTTGCTTGATGATTCGCTAATTACTCGATACTGCAGGAAAATGAGTAATCAGGCCGCGGTTTGGTCGAGTGCTAGCTGGATATCGAATGTTTGGAGTGTTGGTCTAGATTTTGCGATTATCTCAAGTGACTATTTACGTGCGAATCCCAAGCTAGTTGATTATGGTGAGCACCCTGAGAAAACCGTATGTAATTATTTACTAGAAGATCATCAGCGCTTTTTGTTCATAAAAGAGAATATGCCTGTTCACCCGAGTAAGCTTTTCCGAACGTTATACCCTAAATGTAATTACCGTTTTAATAGCTTTATTCGTTCTAAAATGGTGACTCACCATATTGAAGAGCTTGACGGAGGCTTAGCAGAAAAAAAGCGCCTTGCGAACTTGTGCCTGGATGATGACTTCTTCCCTGTAAATCAAACTCAAAGCCGTTTTCTATTTAGGCTAAAATGTCGGCTGATTGCTTTATTGGTGGTGGTTTTACCGCAATCTAGTTGGTTTAAGCCTAAGCGTCGTTGGCAAGGTTAAGGCAATAACTCATCCATTGCATGAATTGCTCTACCAGCAGACAGTTCGGTTAAACACTTTAGGTGGCCAAACTGACAAGTCTTTTTAAAACACGGGCGACAATCGATATCAGTATGCAAGATAGCGGCATGTTTGGTTAGTGGTGGTGTGTATTTTGGTGAAGACGAACCATAAACGGCGATTAACGGTAACTCTAGCGCTGCGGCGATGTGCATTAAACCTGAGTCATTACTTACCGCCAAAGTCGCTAGCGCCATTAAATCGATAGCTTCAGCTAACTTAGTTTTTCCTGCAAGGTTGTGGCAGTACTGTTGCTGCTCTTGGGGGACGTGGCTAATGATTTGCGCTCCCACGGCTTGATCTTTATCTGAGCCAAAAATCCATACTTGACCTTTGCGCTCGCTAATCCAGTGGGCTGCCACTTGGGCGTAGTGTTGCTCTGGCCAGCGCTTTGCAGGACCAAATTCTGCGCCAGGGCACAAGGCTAATATTGGCTGTTCTGTGTTTAATGCAAGCTGAGTTAAAGCCTCTTGCTGATTTGCTTGGTTGGCTTGTAGCTGAGGGTGCAGATAAGCGGGTAGATCAGCTGCTGATTGCATCGACGTTTTAGGGTGAGCCAAGGAAACATAACGCTCCACCATTAGTGGGAATTTTTGTTTGTTGCTGCGCAAATCGTTAAGCAGACCATAGCGGCTTTCCCCTTTCCAACCAGTACGTTGCTTAATGCCGGCAAACCAAGGGATTAGTGCGGACTTTAATGAGTTAGGTTGGGTAATGGCCCAATCATAGCGGTTTTGTTTTAGCTCGCGGGCTAGCTTCCAACGTGTTGCAAGTTGCAAATCACCGTGGCCTAAGGGCATACGCAGCGCATTGTCTACTTCGGGCATCCGCTCCAGCATGGGGCGACACCAATCTGGTGCTAATACGTCCAACTGCGCCTTGGGGTGCAGTTGTTTAAGGGTTTTGTACAAGCTTTGCGACATTACCATATCGCCTACCCAAGATGGGCCTACCACCAAAATTTTCATTAACAACCTATGTTAAAAAAGGGGCTTGTCGCCCCTTGAGTATTTTTTATTACTTGTTTAGCCAGGCCATGTATTCTGCTACCCCTTGGGCAACGTCTTTAAATGGTTCTGCATAACCGGCTGCGCGTAGCTTGTCGATATTTGCTTGGGTAAAGCTTTGATAACGACCTTTTAGGTGATCTGGGAATGGAATGTACTCAATTTCACCTTTTTGGTGATAGTTGATTACCGCTTCCGCCACCGCTCGAAAAGGTTCTGCTTGGCCTGTACCTAGGTTGAAAATACCGCTTTGGTCCGGGTTTTTCCAAAACCATAGGTTTACTTTTACCACGTCGCCAACGTAAACAAAGTCTCGGCTTTGTCCGCCGTTGCCATAGCCGTCATAACCTTCAAATAATTTAGGGTTTTGCCCATCATTTACTTGGTTATTTAGGTGGAAAGCCACACTGGCCATGCTGCCTTTGTGTTGCTCGCGAGGGCCATATACGTTGAAGTAACGAAAGCCAACTACTTGAGAGTCAATTTCGGGTAACAAACGGCGCACGTAATTATCAAACTGTAGTTTTGAATAACCATATACATTAAGTGGGCCTTCGTATTGCTTTTCTTCTTTGAAAATCTCTGTGTCACCATAAGTGGCAGCAGACGAGGCATATAAGAACGGAATGCGACGGTCTAAGCAGTAATGCAATAGCTCTTTTGAGTACTCGTAGTTGTTTTCCATCATGTACTTGCCGTCCCACTCAGTGGTGGCAGAGCAAGCGCCCTCATGGAAAATGGCTTCAATTTTTTGGCCGTATTCAGCGCCAATATCTTCGCCAGAAACAATACGAGCTATGAAGTCGTCTTTATCGAGGTAGTCAGCGATTTCTAGGTCAACTAAATTGACGAATTTGGTGCCGTCTTTGAGGTCGTCAACCACAATGATGTCATTATGGCCTTGTTCATTGAGACTTTTTACAATGTTTGCGCCAATAAAGCCCGCGCCACCTGTTACGATAATCATAATACTGCCATTCCAAAAATTGCCGTTAATCTAAGGATTTTATGCTGTGGCGAGGGGAATAGCAATTGTGCTTCCAGTTGAATCTAGCCAATAAAAACTGGATTTTGGCAGCGTTTGCAGGTATCAACGTAATATCATTGAGAACTTTTTAGCCAAATGAAAACTAAAGACAAAATAATTCATACTTCTCTCAAACTCTTCAACGAGCGCGGCGAAAGACAAATCACAACCAATCATATCGCCGCCGAGCTGGGCATTAGCCCCGGAAATCTTTACTACCATTTTAGTAACAAACAAGAAATTATCCGCAGCATTTTCGATTTATACGTGGCTCAGTTAGAAAGCAGTTTTCGTCCTCATGCTGATCAACGATTACGCCTAGAACACTTAACGCAGTACCTAGATGCCAGCTTTGAGCTAATGTGGCGTTTTCGTTTTATGTACGCCAACTTGTTAGAACTGTTGGCGCGAGATGCTGAACTAGAACAGAAATACCAAGCCTTACAGTTAGAACTGGCTAATTGGAGCCGAGATATTCTTTTTCAGTTACGCGAGAGTCGCTTTATAAGTGGTGATGATGCAACAATGGTAGAGTTAGCCGACAGTGTTAAGTTTATTATTGGTGCTTGGATTGGCTACCAAAGCGCTCAGTTAAAAGGTGGGGAAATCACTAAACCTCGCTTGTATCAAGGGGTGCTTAAAATCTTGTTTACCCTGCGCCCATACTTTACTGAGGAGTCGCAAAACATCTATCAAGATTTGCATCAACATTATGTAAAATGTGCTGAACGCAGTGAATAGTTTTTAATTTAGATTTAAGGCTGTATTTGCCAAATAAAACACTATAATTCAGCTATTATTCTGGATTTTAATAGGGTTTGCCATGACAGCCGCTTTCTCAGCACACATTTCTCAGCTCTTACAACAAGTAAAAGATGACGGTTTATATAAGCATGAGCGAGTTATCAACTCGCAGCAGCAAGCCGCTATCGCTGTAGAACAAGGCCAAGTTGTTAACTTTTGTGCTAACAATTACTTGGGCTTAGCCAATTCCCCCGCTCTTATTGAGGCAGCCAAATCGGGTTTAGATAGCCACGGCTTTGGTGCTGCTTCGGTGCGTTTTATTTGTGGTACTCAAGATATTCACAAACGCTTAGAGCAAGGCTTGAGTGAGTTTCTGGGTATGGAAGATACGATTTTGTATTCTTCTTGCTTTGATGCCAACGCTGGGCTTTTTGAAACCTTATTGGGTCCAGAGGATGCGATTATCTCTGATGCACTAAACCATGCTTCGATTATTGATGGTGTTCGTTTATGCAAAGCAAAGCGTTTTCGTTATGCCAACAATGATTTAGCAGAGCTTGAGCAATGCTTAAAAGCCGCCGATGAAGCAGGAGCGCGTTTTAAGCTGATTGCCACCGATGGTGTATTCTCTATGGATGGCGTAATTGCTAACTTGCCAGGCATTTGTGATTTAGCTGATAAGTACGATGCCATGGTAATGGTTGATGATTCTCACGCTGTTGGCTTTGTTGGTGAACATGGCCGTGGCACCCATGAGTACCATCAAGTAATGGACAGAGTGGATATTATTACTGGCACCTTAGGTAAAGCTATGGGCGGTGCTTCAGGTGGTTTTACTTCAGCTAAAAAAGAAGTGATTGATTGGTTGCGCCAACGCTCTCGTCCTTACCTCTTCTCTAACTCCCTCGCCCCGGCCATTGTTAGTGCGTCTCTTAAAGTATTGGAATTACTCGCTGGAGGTGATGCTCTGCGTAAACAGCTGTGGGATAACGTCGAATACTTCAGAACTGAGATGAGCCAAGCGGGCTTTACTTTAGCGGGCGCCGACCATGCCATCATTCCTGTGATGTTAGGTGACGCGAAACTGGCAAGCACCTTTGCCGACAAATTACTTGAGCGCGGTATTTACGTGATTGGTTTTTCTTTCCCTGTGGTACCTAAAGACCAAGCAAGGATCCGTACGCAAATTTCGGCCGCGCATACACGCGAGCAACTAGAACATGCCGTTTCAGCCTTTACAGAAGTAGGTAAAGAGTTGGGGGTGATTGAATGAGCATTAAAGCCTTAGCAAAGTTAAAAACAGAGCCTGGGATTTGGATGACCCAAGTCGACATGCCAGAGCTTGGTCACAACGACCTTCTGATTAAAATAAACAAAACCGCTATTTGCGGTACCGATGTGCACATCTACAACTGGGATGAATGGTCACAAAAAACCATTCCAGTGCCTATGGTGATAGGCCATGAGTATGCAGGAGAAGTGGTGGATATTGGCCAAGAAGTACGTGGCTTTTCGGTGGGTGATAGAGTCTCTGGCGAAGGGCACATTACCTGTGGTCATTGCCGTAACTGCCGGGGTGGGCGTACCCATTTGTGCCGCAATACTGTTGGAGTTGGCGTAAATCGTACTGGCTGCTTTTCAGAATACTTGGTTATTCCTGCAGTTAACGCTTTTAAACTACCCGACGAAATTAGTGACGACTTAGCCGCTATCTTTGACCCCTTTGGTAATGCTGTACACAGTGCCCTCTCGTTTGATTTAGTGGGCGAAGATGTATTGATTACCGGCGCCGGCCCCATTGGTGTAATGGCTGCGGCCATTTGTAAGCATGTTGGTGCGCGCCATGTGGTGGTAACTGATGTAAATGACTACCGCTTGGATCTAGCCCAAAAAATGGGGGCAACTCGGGTAGTCAATGTTGCCAAGCAATCGTTGAAAGATACCATGAACGAACTCAACATGACCGAGGGCTTTGATGTAGGCCTAGAAATGTCTGGTGTGCCCAGCGCTTTTAGCTCTATGTTAGAGCTGATGAATCATGGCGGTAAGGTCGCAATGTTGGGCATTCCACCCAGCGATATGGGTATTGATTGGAGCCAAGTTATTTTTAAAGGCTTGGTGATTAAAGGTATCTATGGCCGAGAGATGTTTGAAACATGGTATAAAATGGCATCTTTGGTACAATCTGGCCTCGATTTAAGCCCAATCATTACGCATCATTATAGTGTTGACGATTTTCAGCAAGGTTTTGATGCGATGCGCTCAGGACAAAGTGGCAAGGTTATTTTGGATTGGCGTTAGTAAAAAAATTATTATTTGTAGTAAGCGATAATAACCTGGATATGAGATATGGATATACACCCTACAGCGATTATATCGCCTAAAGCGACCCTTGGTAATAATGTTACTGTTGGCCCATTTTCGATCGTTCATGATAATGTTGAAATTGCAGATAATGTGGTGATTGAATCTCACTGTGAATTGGGTGTTAGAAATCAACGAACGGGTGATAAACCCTTAGTGGTTGGCAGCAATTCTCATATTCGCTCTCATAGTGTTTTGTATGCGGCCTCGAGCTTTGGAAGTAATTTCGTAACAGGGCATAGGGTTACCATTAGAGAGAACACTTCTGCAGGTAAAAATTTTCAAGTTGGTACCTTAGGCGACATCCAAGGTGATTGTGTGATAGGAGATTATGTGCGTTTTCATAGTAATGTGCATATTGGTCAACACTCTATTGTCGGCAATTTTGTATGGATCTTCCCTTATGTGGTTTTAACCAATGATCCCCATCCCCCAAGTAACGTAATGCAAGGCGTAACTGTAGAAGACTTTGCTGTGATTGCCACTATGAGTGTGATTCTTCCAGGAGTGAAAATCGCAGGAGGCTGTTTGGTTGCTGCTCACTCTTCGGTTAACCGAAATACTAAAGCGAATACTATTTATGCCGGTTCACCTGCAAAAGCAGTAGGTGAAACGTCAAAGATTCGTTTAAAAGATGGCTCTAGGAGACCCGCTTACCCTTGGCCAAAGCATTTTAAGCGTGGTTACCCAGAAGAAGCCATTAAAATTTTGGAGAGTATCGCCAGTGACAATGCCTAACCAGCAGCCGACCAAAAAAAAATATACTTTGGAGGAGTTAATCGAAGGGATGAGTGCTGAATTAACTCAAGTTATTGCGGCAGAGGACACCTTGCAATTCGCTGATTTATCTGGAGATTGTAACCCTGTTCATCTAGATGAAAACTATGCTGCGAACTCAAGATATAAGAAGCGTATAGCTCATGGTTTGCATGGGGCAAGTTTTTTTTCAGCTCTATTTGGTACTCAATTACCAGGCGAAGGCTGTGTGTACGCATCACAAAATCTGCAGTTTAAGAGGCCTGTATATGTAGGTGATACGGTTACGGCAAAAGTGACAATTCGTAAGATTGATCGTGTGAAAAAGATTGTGAGTTTTGAAACCAAATGCTTTGTCAAAAACAAAGTCGTAATTGATGGTTCCGCGGATATTTTTATGCCTCAAAAGTAACCTCATAATAATTTAATTGGAATAAATTACTTAAAAGCAGAGCACTAACATTGAGCTTAATAAAAGTACTAAATTTTAAACCTTTAGGCGATGAACGTGGAGATTTAGTTGCTCTAGAGGAACTTGTCGATATTCCTTTTGTTATGAAGCGAGTTTATTACGTGTTTCGCACGGAGCGAGGAGTATCTCGAGGGTTTCACGCGCATAGAAATCTCAAGCAAGTGGCCGTTTGTGTTACGGGTAGCTGTGAGTTCGTGCTTGATGACGGAGAAAACCGAGAAACAATTACTTTAGATAGTTCGACAAAAGGTATTTTGATTGAAGGCATCGTTTGGCGTGAAATGCATAACTTTTCTGATGACTGTGTCTTAATGGTCATTGCTAGCGAACATTATGATGAAGCTGACTACATCCGTAGTTACGATGATTTTTTAGAGATAGTTAACGCAGGCTAAAGTTTTGCCTGTTGATTGCAAAATAATGGTGATTTAAGTGGTTGATTTTTTAAACTTGCAGACTGTGAATGCTCAATACGCTGAACAGTTAAAACAGGCTTGTGCAAGAGTTATTGATTCCGGCTGGTATTTGCAAGGTAATGAACTCGTTGATTTTGAGAATGCGTTTGCTAATTATTGTGGCTGTAAGCACGCTGTTGGTGTTGCAAATGGTTTAGACGCTCTAACTTTAGTGCTAAGAGCTTGGATCGAAATGGGCTGGCTGAAAGAAGGGGACGAAGTAATAGTGCCAGCTAACACTTATATTGCCTCGGTGTTGGCTATCACAGAAAGTCGTCTTACTCCTGTTTTTGTTGAACCAGACCCTCTCACTTTTAACTTATCACTAGAAAATGTATCAGAAGCCATTACTCCTCGTAGCAAGGTAATTATGGCTGTTCATTTGTACGGCCAGTTAGCTCCAATGCCAGAGCTGGTAACATTAGCCAAACAACATGATCTTTTAGTGTTAGAAGATTCTGCTCAAGCTCATGGCGCTATGGTCGATGACAAAAAAGCTGGTGCTTGGGGGGATGCTAGTGGGTTTAGCTTTTATCCTGGTAAAAACTTGGGAGCATTGGGTGATGGTGGCGCTGTTACTACTAATAATGATGAGTTAGCCAATGTATTGAGGGCGCTACGAAACTATGGCTCCCATCAAAAGTACCTGAATAAATATAAAGGAATGAATAGTCGCTTAGATGAAATACAAGCAGCAATGTTAAGTGTTAAGTTGGCTCATCTTGACGATGAAATTGCAGCTAGGCGCAGTGTAGCAAGTTACTATCGTGAGCATATAGAAAACCCATTGGTCACCTTACCTGTTTGTGATGATGAGTCCTCGCATGTGTGGCATTTATTTGTGATTCGTTGCGATAATAGGGAGCGGTTACAGGCTCACTTAGCGAGCAAAGGGGTTCAAAGTTTGATTCATTACCCAACTCCTCCTCATCAACAAGATGCTTATGCGGAGTTTAATCACCTGTCTTTTCCTTTAACCGAATCTATTCATCAGCAGGTGTTGTCGTTACCAATGGGAGCAACTCTATCTCGAGACGATTTGAAATTGGTAGTAAATGCAGTAAACAGCTTTTCTTTAATTTAAGAATAAGTGCATCTCTTTTTTATTCGGTAGGTTATATCAGCTTTGGAAAAACGAATTAAAAAAATATCAATTATTACATTAACTTATAATAATTGGCGTTTACTTGAACAGGCATTTTTATCATTGAGTACTCAAGAGTTACCGAAAGGTGTCTTTATAGAGTACTTTGTTGTAGATGATGGCAGTATCGACTTTAATGTCAATGCTATTGAGACTATGGCAGAACAGTATGGCATCGATAAAAAGTATACATTTAGTATCAAACAAAATTCTGAGAATATAGGTACTGTGGCAAGCTTTAATCGGGCAATAAAAAGCAGTAATGGTGATCTCATCATTCCACTGGCTGGTGACGATAGTCTTGCTAACGATACGGTGATAAAAGATATTACTAACTACTTTGATTTTAATGATGCACTCTTACTAACGGGCCTCCGGATTCCTGTTGTTGATGGTGTGCCGTATAAAGAAAAAGTGATGCCAGAATGTAAATATCATTATATGTTTGAGCAAAGCAACCAAGCTTCACTTTATAAGCAGTTGTGTTTAAAAAATAATATTATTTCAGGTGCGTCGACTTATTATCACCGTGATGTATTTAATATTGTTGGAATGTTTGATGAATCGTATCGATTAATGGAAGATTTCCCGTTTTATGTAAGCTCGATTTCTAAAGGAATTAAAATACATTTACTCAAAAAGCCTACACTTCTGTATAGTACTCATGGCCTTAGCAATCAGAGCACCGTCAACCCTTTACTTCAGAAAGATCATGTTCGACTGATGAAAAACATAATAAGCCAGCGTGACTTTAGTTATTATGAACTAAGATGTTTATATTTCAATGAGGTGCTCGATAGCTTTGAACGTAAGTCTCTGTTTAATATGATTAAATATATAGATTGCTTACTACTTAGGAGGTATGGATCCCTAAAAAAATCGATAATAAAAAGAGTCGTCTCTAAATAGTTATTTATATTTTTTATGAGAAGAGGAAAATGACTCTAAACGTTTACGTAAACTGTAAATAATACTTCTATTAAATAAAGTGTTTAGCCAACTTATGTTGGTGATGATAAGCTTGGTACAAGTACTTCTTATATACTTGTTGCTTAGAGCCTTAGCGTACTTATTTAATAATTCTTTTTTGCTCACTTCAAAACTTTTATTAATGTTCCCACCACTATTATGTAGTAAATGGAAGTCAATTACATAAGATCTTAAGCCTAATATTTCAGCAATAATACACATGTCTGTTCCGTATAGGTGAAAACCTGATAGGTCTTTAGAAATAGATAGTGCGGATTCTTTTTTTACAATTATAAAATTTTCATCCAAGCTTTTAACTTGTGCAGGGAAGTTTCCAACATTAATATTTTCACCATGCGGATCGCTAATACGCATGGCATAGTGTTTAAAGTCAATATATCCAGCATTACCGCACAAGCCCCAATTGGGATCTATTTGGTCTAGCTCTCTCAATTCGCTTTCAAGTTTTTCTTTATCATCAAAGTTTAAAAGAATATCTTGGTGACAAAGAATAATGTAATTAGCATCGGAGTGAGTAAGAAACTTCCTAATTGCTTGATAGGCATCTAATTTATTACTTTTACTATTATCAGCATAAATGAATTGCGTATTTTCTTCAGAAAAGCCAACCGATGCAAAAGACTTTAACATGCCCTGGTATTCGGAGAGGTCGGTAACTAGGGTGCATACTGCAAATTGGTAGTTATGCTTAATTTGGTCAATTTCTTTAGCGTTCACTGGATTACTCATGACATATTCTGTAGGCAATTATTTAGGTTTAATCTAGGTACTTATCTATGCCATTTTCACAATAGTATAGTTTTTTGGCGGTGTTTTCTTTGATAATTCGAAGATTGATATTAACGTCGGCACGCCGCTCTTGGTGGTGTAAATGATAAACAGGAATCACAAATTTTACGCTTTTCTCATGAATGCCTTTGCCGTTAAAGCGCCAACCAAGATCGTCATCTTCCCCGCCAACACCAGGTAAGTCTTCGTTGTAACCATTTATTTTCAGCATGTCTTTTCTAGCTACGGACCAGTTGCAGCCAACAATGGTTAAATATTTTGCTTGCTGTCTTTTGTGTAATAACTTAGAGCGAAAGCCTATTTCATAGTTTTTGGTGTGGTCAAATAGAAGCGGAATACCTAACAAGGTATAAATCAAACGATTCTCTAATAGCGAGAGTAGTTGAGGCTTTTTTCTTAGCCAAGCAGAGACTACAGGCCCTAAATGCACTCGCCTTCCTGTGCATACTCTGTTTTTCTCGCGCTGCAAAAGGTGCTCTTCTACGTAGTGGCTATGAGGTAGGCAGTCACCGTCTAAAAACATAAGGTAATCGCTTTTGGCTGCTGCTATCGCCCTGTTGACTGCTTTGGTTTTACGAAAGCCAATATCTTCTTGGCTTAAATGCTGAATTGGAAAATTAAAGCCTTGTTGGCTTAGGTAATTCTGCACAGCTTCACTTTCACAATCTTCAGCAATTATCACTTCAAATTGCTTTTCTGTTTGTTGGCTTAAAGCGTATAAAATGGCATTTAAAGCCTCAACGTCTTTATAGATTGAAATAATCACACTTGCTTTGGGTGAAGAATGACTCATTGGTTACCTTGCTTATATCTTAGTGACTGGTTTTTGGGACAGCCTTTTAATAAGAATTTTAGAAGTGGCCTTCTGTTAGGTTTTGTTATGGCTCGTTTGCACTCTTTCAATAAGTATACACTTTTGATTATGCTTCTTGAGTAAACTGGGTAGTGTTTGCGCAGTAATCGCCAAAATGAAATGTAAAACTCTTTTTCAATCGCGAGATCTCGTTCGGTGCTTCCACCACCTAAATGAATCACTTTGGCGTTATTTAATAGGTAGATGGGTTTGTTTTTTTTGTGCAAACGAATCGCAAAATCTTCTTCTTCACAGTATAGGAAGTACTCAGTATCGTAACCACCTAGCTGTTCAAAATCGCTACGCCTAAAAAACATGGTAGCCCCGCTAACAACCGGTACCGCAATTGGATGTTGGTAATGCGTTTTACGTTTGGGGTAGTTAGCGGGCTTAAATATTCTTAGTAACGAGGCACCAAGTAGCTTATTGGCAACAGTGGGGATGTATTCAAATGAAGCTGTACGCTGGTTTTCTTCGCTATAAATTGTGGGGCTGCATAATGCGGTGTCTGGGTGTTGTTCCATGAACAGAAACATTGCATCTAAGCTGCCTGGAAGAACGCGTGTATCATTGTTTAGAAAAAAAATATATTGCCCCTGACAGTAAGCAAAGCCAGACATATTCCCGCCTGAAAAACCTAGGTTAAACTCATTTTTCACTAACTTGGCCCAAGGATAAGCGCCAATATTTGATTCTAGGTTTTGTAAGTCGTCATTGCGGGAGGCATTGTCTACAACAATGGCTTCAAATGATACTGTTGGCTTACTGTCTGTAATCGATTTTAAGCAATCAAGAGTGTGTGCGCTTGAGTTGTAATTGATCATTACAATCGAAATGTTCATACAGTTAGCCTAAATTTAGAAAAGGGATTTTAAGAGAAATAGCTATGGAATTCATTTGCATTAGCGTTTTATACACTTTTTATAAGTATAGTCCCCTTTGATTTTCCGCCACAATCCAAACTTGGTGGTGCTGGGGAACATTACAATTCGGCGAATTTGTTGTAGATCTTGGTGCATGCCGATTGGCCCTGAATCAGTAGCTACTGTAAAAGTATAGCCAGCTTGCTTGGCCAGCTGTTTGGTTTGTTGATTGTGATTTCCGTAAGGGTAAGCAAAGGTGGTTAGCTCTCTGCCCAATAGGTTTTCTAGCTCAGCTTTGTTTTGTTCGATCTCTTTTTGCTGCTCATTTTCATCTAGCTCTGCCAGTTTTGGGTGGTTGAGTGTATGTCCACCGATTTCAACATAGCCACTTTGATCAATGTCGCGCATAGTTTGATGGCTCATTAGCTCAAAACGTTGGTCTGGTTTAGTGGGGTGCTGAACATCCCAGCGGTTGTGATCGGTGCCTGTTACTGCGTAAATAACCGCTTTGAACTGATATTTTTTCAGCAGTGGTAATAACAAGTCGAAGTTATCCTGGTAACCATCGTCAAAGGTGAGAATAATGTAGCGCTTACCATGATTAAAGCGATGCTCTAAACCGATGCTGGCTAATTCACTAAACGTGATGGGAGTTAAACCCATGCGTTTAATGGTTTGAAAATGTTCTTCTAAACGCGCAACGGTAACGTAGGTGCCATAGGCTCCACTTTGGCTATCATCTTGGGTAACTCGGTGATACATGATGATAGGTACTTCACGTTGTTTGGTATAAACGTAAGCGCTTTGGTAGGTCTGTAAAAGCTTTTGGCAAACCGCATCTAGGTCGTATTCGGCTTTTATTGCGTTGATTAATTGCTCGCTTACTTGATGTTGTTCGTTAAAGCTTGCCAATTGCTTTGCTAGTTGTGGGTAATCTATGTCTAACTCTGTTTTTCCGTCATCGGCAACGTCGCCAAAGTTACTAGCAAGGGCTGCGGGCAGGTTTTCTGTAGTTATGAAGCCGAGTGCTTTGGCTTCACCCACTGCAAATACCGGCTTTTTACATAATAACGCTTCCATGGCCACTCGACCCGCACCAATAATGAGATCTGCTTGGGCAATGGTAGAGCGAATGTTGTCGCTGTATCCGCAAAATTCCACCTTATCTTCAAACTCAACAAAGCGAGTATCTACTTTGCTGCCGCTAATGATTTGTACTTGGTTGGTGTCTAAATCAATGCACTGTTTGAGTAATTGATAAACTAACTCGCCTTTGGGGCCGGTTAATCGACCAATGATTTGGATGACAGGTTTACTGTTGTTGGCGGCAGGCAGTGGAAAGAACTGTTGGCTATCAACGCCATTGCGAATCACGCTTACTTGCTCGCTGGGCACGCCTAGGTCACGAATAATTTGCTGGGCGATGTTTTCACATACTGCAACAGCGTGATAACCCAGTGCGTGAAACTTTTTGCGCGAGCGGTGCACTGGTTGGCGACCGTGCACACTGGTCACCATTGGCGTATTGGTTAGTTTGCAGGCGATATAAGAAGACCATCCAGAAGCACGGCTATGTGCATGTACCAGTTGAATTTTATATCGAAGAATTAAGTAGATAAGATACAATACGTGCCATACTCTGCGAGGCAGGCTACGTTTGTTAAAGCGCAAGCGAAAGTGCTTGCCTTGATGTGGGCAGCTTAAGGTATCTGATACATAACATACTTGATGACCTCGTTGAGTGAGTCGATCGCCAACTTGGGTGGCGTAGACTTCGGCTCCAGTCACTTCGAGTTGTGATAGAGCCATCAAAATATTCATAAATATGATAGACCTTGCTGCAATTTGGTAACATATTCTACAGAAGTGACTTGGCTACGCCTAGTGATAGTATCAAGGTCTATAAAGGCTTAATAATTGAGAACAAATGTGAAGGGTGGCCGTTTATTATTGTGAGTAATTCATTAATAAGAGTCTGTTCACTGATTAAAGTGTTAAAGCCAATCTTACCGCTCATTTTGTTAAGCTTGGCGATGGTCTCGTTAAAGGCCGAAGCGCGTACTGCTCGGGTACTAATGCTTAACTCTTATCCTGCCGGTTTACAATGGGATGCTAGCTTCGATAGAGGACTGCGCCAACAAGTCGGTAATCGCTCGGTGTGGTTGTATAATCACCGAATACAGCCAAGCCCTTCGCAAGATCCAAGTTATCGTTTAGCCCAATTCGATTTGCTCAATGAGATCATTCTTTATTACCAATTTGATTTAGTGGTGACTGTGGGCGAGCAAGCCTTACACACTGCTTTAGCCCTGCAAGATGAAGCGATACTTCAAGCGCCAATTGTGGCTGCTGGTGCTGATTTATCAGCTTATATGGGACCTAGAGAACGGCGTATAACGGGCATTCATGAGCAGCTACCAATGCGTGAAAATCTGCTGTTGATCCGTCAGTTGATCCCTGATTTGGAAGCTATTCACCTATTGGCAGGCGATAGTCTATCTAGCAAGGGTATTGTGAAAGAGTTTGTGCAGCTGGCCGAGCAATTTGCGATTCCTTATACCCTATGGCAAGAGCAAGATTATGAAGAAGTAAAAGCAAAGACCTCGCTGTTAAGTGCCAAGCAAGCCGTATTGTTAGGAGCGTTGCAACAATCACAAATTGGCAATACTCAGCTCACAGAGCAAGCTATTCAGTCTCTATCTATGGTATCACGAGCACCTATTTATAGTTTATGGGAGCATGCAATCGGTAATGGTGCTGTGGGTGGTTTTGTTAGCTTACCTCAGCCTCTTGGACAGGCGATCGGTGACACCGTGTTGCAAGTGTTACAAGGCACCGATGTGCGTGACATTGCTATTAGTGCTCGTGGTCCTCAAACCTATTTATTTGATAACAAGCAGCTAGTCCGTTGGAAAGTACCGCGCGCTAACTTGGCAGAAAATAGTCGTTTTCTTAACCAGCAAGCTTATAAAACGCTGCCGCAGCGTTATCAAGGGGCATTGTTGGTTGGCATTACTTTCTTGCTGGCGAGTTTGCTTTTGTATGCCCAGTGGCGAGCATTAACCCGAACCAAGCTAGAACTGTTTGAACAGGGTGAGCAGTTAGACTCGGTATTTGTGTTTACCGAGCAAGCCAGCGCATTGTTAGATGAGAATGGTCATGTAAAACTGTTAAATCAAGCCTTAATGGATTTGCTTGGCGAGCGAGCTAATTACATTATTGGTAATTCTTTGCTTGATAGTGATATGTGGCAACATCAAGAACCTGTAAAACAGCAATTGAGAGATGCTATCGCGAAAAGTTTAGCCGGCGAAAAAGTTAGATTTCAGGCTGAATTAAACCTTAATGGTCGTAAGGTACTTTATGATTTTGCGCTAAGTCCACAAAGTGCTACCAAGGGGATTGTTGAACAAGTATTGTTGGAGCTGCGGGACTTAGAGTTAATTCAGCTAGAGCATCGTCAGCTTAAACAAAGCGAACAACACTATCGTTTGTTGTTTGAACAAAGCCCAGCCCTATTGATGCTAGTGAATCGTTTAGGGGTAATTGTTTGCTGTAATCAAGTAGCGGCTAAACATCTTGGTATGGATAAAAAACAGCTTGAGTTGTCTCAGCTGCGTAGTTTGTATGCCGAGCAATTACAGCAGATGTCCTTGTTAGAGTATCTCCAAGGCATTGGCAGTAGCAAAGTTACCCGACAAATTGCCTATAAAACGGGTGACAATCAGCAACTTTGGTTTAAAGAATCTTTTGTTCGGATGGCCGAAGAAGACTTGTACATGTTGGTATGTGAGGACATTACAGCCACGCGTAATTTAGCTGAAGAATTAGATTTTTATGCCAATTTTGACTTGCTCACAGGCATCTATAATCGAGGGTTTTTTGAGCGACGATTAGAATTGTTGCTTAATTCTTCGCAGTCTGGTGAGCAGCTGCACGCCTTGCTCTTTATCGATTTAGCCCAATTTAAAGTAATTAACGATACCTTTGGTCATGGTTCGGGTGATCAGGCCTTGAAGCAGGTCGCCGGAGTATTGGAACAAATGATCCCAGAGTCTGCCGTAGTGGCACGTTTGGGCAGTGATGAGTTTGCCATTTTGCTTGAAGATAGCTCGCAACAGGGCTGCTTAGATTTTGCTAACTTGGTGATTGACCGACTAAATGATACTCACTACGTCCGTGATGAACGAATGTTCAGCTTTGGTTGTAGTATCGGCGTAACCCTATTCCAGCAGCAACAGGGCTCTTCACAAGAGGTATTGGCACAAGCTGATAACGCATGTTTCACAGCTAAATCTTTAGGCCGTAGCCGCGTTTATTTATATCAAATGGACGATCAGATGTTGCTTGAGCGCCAAGGGCAGATGGAATGGGTAACCCGTATCCAAAAAGCGCTGCGTGAAGAACGATTCTTACTATACGCGCAAGCTATTGTGCCGGTTAAACCGAGTGAGAGTGATTACCTTCACTACGAAGTACTATTAAGAATGATCGACGAAGAAGGCCGAGTTGTGCCTCCTGGGGCGTTTCTACCCGCGGCAGAAAACTACAACCTTGCCGATCAAATTGACCGAGTTGTAATTCAAAAAACATTGCAGTGGTTATCTGAAAATCCCGGGCATTTAACTCGTCTTAACATGTGTTCGATGAATCTGTCTGGGCAATCGCTAGGTAGCTCAGAGTTTGTTGCGTGGTTATTGCAAACGCTGGAAGATAGTGCGCTACCAATGAATAAGCTCTGTTTTGAGACAACCGAAACCGTGGCTATTGCGAACTTGGATGTTGCCACCGAGTTCTTTAATAAAGTGCGTAAATTGGGTTGTAAAATTGCACTTGATGATTTTGGTTCGGGTTTATCCTCTTTCGGCTATTTGAAAAACTTGCCGATCGATTACCTCAAAATCGACGGTATTTTCATTCGTGACTTAGCAAGCGATCAGATGGATGCCGCGATTGTAAGAAGCATTAATCAGATGTCCCATGTGATGGGTAAGAAGACCATTGCTGAGTTTGTTGAGAACGAAGCCATTAACAAGGTTTTGGCTGATATTGGTGTTGATTATGCTCAGGGGTATCACTTTGGCAAGCCGGTTCCTATTGAGATGCTGGTTTTGAACTAAGTATTATTTGTTACACTTGTTTTATTTCTATTTGGAGCCCCGCCTTGGATAGCCTGCAGCCGCGCTTATATTGTGAGCCAACCGCCGACAATGACTATGCCAATAAGCTAATAGAGCGTTTCGCCATGCAGCGCTGTGAACAGTTGCCTGAAACTGGTTTTTGTTTGGTGCTTGATGGTGAGAGTTTAGCCTTGCGCTACTGTGATGAGGCTAAATTGGGCGACGTTAAAGTCGATTTTCTAGCCGGGCGGGTTGCCCACCGTCGTCAATATGGTGGTGCGGAAGCGGTGAGTAAAGCGGTTGGCGTAAAAAAAGGTCAGCGCCCCAGTGTTATAGATGGCACGGCGGGTTTAGGCCGAGATGCTTTTGTATTGGCTAATCTTGGCTGTGAGGTCACCATGTTAGAGCGCTCCCCTTGGGTGGCAGCCTTACTTGATGACGGATTGCGGCGTGCCAGAGCAGACGCCGACATTGGCTCTTGGGTTACAGAGCGAATGCGCTTGATATACGCAAGCAGTATTGATGATCTAGCTCATCAACAATTACAGGCCGACGTGGTTTATTTAGACCCCATGTATCCTCACCGGAAAAAATCTGCACAAGTAAAAAAAGAAATGCGAGTTTTTCAGCTACTGGTAGGCGCAGACTTAGATGCAGACTTGTTGTTGGAGCAAGCATTGAAAGTTGCAAAAAAACGGGTAGTGGTTAAAAGACCAAATTATGCAGAACCTCTAGCAGGTAAAGTTGCCCATAATCATTTAAGTACTAAAACTCACCGCTTCGATATTTATTCCCTTATTTAAGTCATGCTTTGTTAGTTACCCTGTAACTATCTTGGGGCGACCACGCTGTCACCCCAAGATAATCGGTTTATCTGTTGATATTGCTCAACTTTCTTAAGGAATTCGAAGCTGTTTTTAACTGAATATAATTGATTGTTTAGGTTAATTATTTTTAAAAAACAGGGGCTTATCATTGCTTAGAGGTAAATGATTCGATTCCTTGATCTAGATCACGGATGCATCTAATTTAAGTGAGCTTGATCTAGTTTCTTGTGATTGACTGGGAAAATGCTTGCATCAAGAAAACGCTATCATTACTCTATTTCCATCGTTCCAAGGATTGGCGCGATATCGAAAGAAATAAGATCTGACCTTTGTTGACCGACAGAAAAATTGGAGAAGCCATTGCTTCTCCTTTTTTTTCGCCTGCAATTTGTAGGGAGGTTGTTACTAGGGTCTGTTGATCTTTGCTGATGGTTTTTGCAGCAATTTATTAGCCATTTAGACAAGGCAATGAGTGTGCAGTTAAGTGGGCTTAATAATCACTCGCTAACGCTGAGTAAATGGCTAAGAAATGCTGCCCGAAGGGTTCGGATAAGCAAACTTTACTCTTTGTTAAGCCCTTCTAGCCCACTAGGCTTCTAAGTGCTCGCCGCGATTAAAGCCCGCTTATCTCGAACAAAATTTCAACACCAAAGATCAACAGACCCTAAAGCGCTTTCGCCATTTTTACGTACGCAACACCGTGTTTATCAAAGGCTTCGCTAGTTACCAAAAAGCCTAAACCTTGATAAAAACCTATAGCGCTGCAACGTGCGTCAAACCAAAAACTGGTTAATGGTTTACCCGCTTGTTGCTCAACCAAGTAGTTGAGCATTTCGCTCCCGTAACCTTTCCCTTGGTGCTCGGGCAAACAGGCAAATTTACGCAGCCGAATCTCGTTTCCACTAGTAAATAACGAAGCCACCATGATGAGTTGGCCATTAAGGTAAGCACCATAGTGCTCACCTGTGTCATCTTCAGGTACTCGACAAAAAGCTAAATCATGGCTTGGCCATAGTACTTGTTGGCGAATTACTAGGGTTTGTTCAGCGCTAATTGTGTGAATGTCTATCATGGTTTGAGCTTGCTTAAAGCTTCTACATCGCAAGCTTGCTGATAGTCTACCCCAGCTACTGCAAAGCCATTTAGTCGTAAAAACGCTGTTTTGTAACCGTCAAAATCGGTGGTTTGCTTGAAGTTATCTGCTGTAATCGTAGGGTAACGTAAGTCTATTTGCTGTTGCACCTGTGGACTTAGCTCTAGGTCGTCAATACGTAGTTGATTTAACGTGTCTAAATGAACTTGACCATCTTGTGGGTAGAGGTGTTGGCTAAATAGCCGATAAGCCTGCTCAATGCATTCTTCGTGGCTGCCTTGCTCTTTCATTACTTTGTACAGTAAAGCTATGTAGGGCGACATTACTGGGATATAGACACTGGCTTTCGTTACCAAGGCTTTACATACACAAGCGTAGGCATGGCCGCTTACCTGCGTTTGTAGCTGTTTATCCAGCTCTTGTGCAGTGACATGTAGGTGCTGTTTAGCTCGGCCAATGGTGCCATCGCGATAAATTGCCGCGGTGCGTTCTGGTCCTACGTAGGAATAAGCAATGGTATTGCAGCCTTGGGCTAGTACACCGGCTTGTTGCAGTGCATCTATCCAGTTTCGCCACTCATCGCCGCCCATGACTTTAGTGGTGGCTTCCACTTCTGCGGCATTGGCCAATTCTACAGTTTGTGGTTCTAGCTGTTCGGTTTCTAGGTTAATGCTTAAGCCATGTAGTGGCGCGTCGGTGGTTTTTAGTACTGATTGCCATTGGCCAGATTCGGTTTTGCGCTTACCCGTAGCCAAACTGTAAATCACCAAATCTACTTTGCCGCCAAACTCTTGCTTAATGTACTCAATAACTTGGCTGCGCATAGCCGGATCAAAAGCATCGCCAATGAAGTTTTTGGCGATTAAACCCTGTTCCTCGGCAAGCTCTCTACAATAGATATTATTGTACCAGCCGGCACTGCCTAAGCCTTTTTCATTAGGGCCGCGCTCGAAGGATACGCCAATGGTATCGGCTCCTCCTGCTAAGGCTAAACTCAAGCGAGAGGCTAAACCAAAGCCAGAAGACGCTCCCAAAATTAGCACTTTTTTGGCGCCGTTTATTGGCGCTTGTTGCTGTATATATTCTGCTTGTTGTTGCAGATAGGCTTTACAACCTGACGGATGACAATTGCGAGCGATATTGCCAGTGAGTTGTGGAGAAATAAGCATGGTCGACTCCATGAAAAAGTAATGCAACAAGTGTAATGGATGACTTAAACCAGTAAGTTACACCATATCAAGCTAACGCTCGAATGCTTTATGGCTGTTGATTAATTGCTACTAACTTGGATTTACGTTTACGCTGGGCTTTTTGTTGGTACATGGTCATATCAGCTCGGTAAAACAACTGCTCTGCGTCTTGGCAATCGTCGGTGCTGGCGCTGCCAAAGCTAATGCCACTTTGCGCGGTGCCATTTAGTTGGATGATTTTGTCGGCAATGGCCAGTTTTTCGTCAATCTCACTGCAAGATAAGGTGTCGGAAAAGGCCGCAAACTCATCGCCGCCAATGCGGTAAAGCTTCACTTGGTCGCTAAGCACCATGTTGAGCGCTTCAGCCACTAACTTAATTAGCTTGTCGCCTTCTTGGTGGCCAGCATGGTCATTAATGCTTTTTAGATAATCAATGTCGACTAAGGCGAGGCTGGTGTGATGCTCTTCATCAAATTTAATGTTGCTTACATACTCGTTAAAGGCATAGCGGTTTTTTAAGCCAGTTAGGGCATCTAAACGTGCAGCATCGCGCTCTTCACTCAGCTGCTTAGCGACTAATAAGGACTCTAAGGTGAGTCGCTTAAATTTGTAGTGCAACGCCAGTGACATGAACAAAGTACTAAAAATACAGCTCAGTAGAATGGATAAGTCGGCCGCCAACAAGGTGGTGGTGTTTTTAGGCACAACGGCCATTGCTAACAGTAATGCGGGTATTAGTAATAGCAGGGTTGATAGTATGAAAAGCTGCGCCTGCTTCGAGCCTTGACGCCAGCATTGTAAAGCACTAGAAAGCGCTAATACCACCCACAGTAAGATCACGCAGTAGACCAAAACTACCGCCCAATTTACCCAAATAACAGCAACCGGAATACTGAGTAAACACAGTGCAATTAGGTAGCGACTTGCTAGCCACAGCTTCGGTGCATATTGCTGCAAACTGAGAAAACGGCAGTAAAACAACACACTAAAGATTGGAATCAATAGCACGGGTAATAGGTGTACCTGAGTAATGCGTAGATGCAATAAGTGCGCAGCAACATGGAAAACCAAGGCTAAAGCTAGAGTAATGGAAAATAAGTAGCCGCTGAAGTAGGCAAATACGCGATCTTGCTGCACTAGGCCAACTGCACCGTTGTAGATGGCCAAAATCAGTAAACCGCCTAAGCACAAGGTAATCACACTCGCTCGCCAGTGGTATAGCTGGCTCATGGCCGATTTGTGACCAAAGCTGAGCTGCGGTTGTTCGGTATAATATTGACTAGAAATGCGGGTAATCAGCCAGTATCCACCTAAACTGGGTGTATCAATGTGGCGGGCATAGCTAAATAAGTACTCATAAGGATGTAGGTAACCACTGCTAAGATGGCGTATTTGGTTACCTTCTGAATAAAGGTAGTAATCAATGTTTTCGATAATTGGGCCGTCTACGCTGGCTATCCATTGATTTGGTTGAGAGATATTTATCTTTTTTACTAGCCAATAGCTGCCGCCACTAAGTTTTACCCGATCAACTTGGCTAAGTTTATTTAGCCAGCTGGGTATATCGCTATAGCGGTGCGGTAATACTTGTTGGTCTTCTGCTAAGTAGATTTGCTGTGAACTGGCATTCAAATCGGCAGCAATTGCAGGCTTATAACAGGCCAAATATAAAGTTAGCGCTAAGCTAATAAAAAATCTAAAAGCAGACATAAGCGTTTGTATCGTTCATCCTTGTTTCAACAAAGCTGCAAATAGCATAGAGCAAACTACCGATAATGATAAGCTTTGTTGGCAATAGTTGGATGCTAACATATTTATTGATTTTTTAGTCACTTAAATGAAAAAAGCCCCATGGCGTTTAACCACAGGGCTTGTTTTGTAGCGTTTTTAAGGGTTTAGCTACCCACTCCACACTCCATGCAGGCATCAATCATTTCTGGACCAAGGTGCAACTTAGCGTTTAGGTCGCGTAATGCTGTACGCACGCCCTCTTCAATCACGGGGTGATAAAACGGCATATCCAGCATTTGTGAAACCGTCATTTTAGCTTGATGCGCCCAAGCTAATAAGTGAGCTAAGTGTTCGGCATTTGGACCGATAATTTCTGCTCCCAAAAAGCGGCCTGTGCCTTGCTCACCGTATAAGTGGGCAATACCTTTGTTTACTAACATCACTCGACTGCGGCCTTGATTTTCAAAGCTTACTTCGCCAACTTCAAAGCAACCACAAGAGCCTAAGCGTTTTTCTATATCGCGGTAGCTTTCGCCCACCATAGCAATTTGCGGATCGCTAAATACTGCGGCGATAGGCGTGCGACGTAAACCAGCGCGAACTTCTTTACAACGTCCGGCGTTATCGCCAGCAATTTTGCCTTGGTCGGCGGCCTCGTGCAGTAGAGGGATCTGGTTGCTAGCGTCACCAGCAATAAAAATATGGTTTATCGATGTTTGCAAAGTGTAGTGGTCGGCAACCGGCACACCGCGTTCATCAAGCTGAATATCCAGCTTATCTAAACCCAGTTTATCGGTATTAGGTCTGCGCCCGGTGGCAGCAACTAGATAGTCAACTTCAGTTTCAACCCTGGTACCTTGTTTATCGATATAGCGAAGCTTGACCCCATTTTCACTACGCTCAATTAACTCAACCTTAGCGTCTGAATCTAAATAAAACTCTTCGGCGTAAGCGGTGTTGGCATAGTCAGTTAAGGCTGGGTCGGTAAGTGGGCCAACTGCGCCACCCACACCAAACATCAGTACTTTTACACCTAAACGATGTAAGGCTTGACCAAGCTCTAGGCCAATTACGCCTGGGCCAAATACCGCAATCGATTCTGGTAAGGTATCCCATTCAAAAATATCGTCATTTACTAACAAGCAGTCACCTAACTCGGCCCAAGGCGCTGGAAAAGTTGGGCGGGAACCGCTAGCAATAACGATGCGCTTAGCTTCAACTAGAGTGCTTGAACCATCGCTGTGTTTAACGCTAAGTTGATTCTCATTCACAAATTCGGCGTAGCCATCTAGCTTGTGCTGAGCATCGATGCCTTCTACAGACTCCAATACAAAACCAACAAAGCGGTCGCGTTCAGACTTTACCCGTTGCATCACGGCGTGGCCGTCTATTTTCGGCTTACCCAAGTTAACTCCAAATTGGGCCGACTTTTCATATTGATGGGCATTCTCAGCAGCGGCAATAAGCAATTTACTTGGCATACAACCTACCCGCGCACAGGTAGTGCCATAGGGGCCTGCTTCAATCATTAATACCGAATCGGTATGCTCTTTTGCGGCGCGGTATGCGGCTAAACCTGCGGTTCCGCCACCAATAATGGCTACATCTACAGATTGCTTAACTTCTGAATTTGACATGATAACTACCTTTGAAACCTGCGAATTGGGTTGTTCAGGCGAGTAGACCGTCTCGCCTGAATTTTTATTGCTTAAGCTAAGTAAGCTTCTAGCTCTTCACTACCGCCAATGTGTTTTCCGTCTACAAATACTTGTGGAACAGTGCTGCGGCCGCTAATCGCTTTAAGACTTACGCTGGTGGCGTCGGTGCCTAGTATTACTTCTTCAAAAGCTATGCCTTTGTCATGCAACAATTGCTTAGCTTTGGCACAGAAAGGGCAACCTGGCTTGCTAATTACACTAATTGCAGAAGGCTTTTTAGCGTCGGCATTAATGTAGTTAAGCATGGTGTCGGCATCTGATACCTCAAACGGGTCGCCTGCAACATCTGGCTCAATAAACATTTTTTCAATTACGCCGTTTTTCACTAACATAGAGTAGCGCCAGCTGCGTTTGCCAAAACCTAAGTCGTTTTTACCCACTAGCATGCCCATGCCTTCGCTAAACTCACCGTTTCCGTCTGGAATTACAGTAATGTTTTCAGCTTCTTGGTCTGCTAACCATGCATTCATTACAAACGTATCGTTAACACTTAAACATACAATGTCATCAACGCCGTTCTCTTTTAGAACACCAGCTAGCTCGTTGTAGCGTGGTAAGTGTGTTGATGAACAAGTTGGTGTAAATGCACCCGGTAGGGCAAAAACAACCACGGTTTTATCTTTGAATATCTGCTCAGTAGTAATGTCTACCCAAGCGTCGTTTTGACGAGTATGAAAAGTAACACTTGGTACATTTTGGCCTTCGCGATTCTCTAACATATCTTTCTCCGTAAACGTTAATAAGGTGTGTTCGTTTGATGGGTCTAGTATCAATTCTTCGCAGTGATTTGTAAAAACGATTGAATCTATCTTTATGATAGGTGATTGCTATTGAATTAAATTCAAAGAATTAGCACAGCAATAATAGGTGCTAAAACGTGAATATAGGGAGTTAGATCAGAGGATAGTGGTGAATTGCTTGTTTATGATCAATTTATATCTGTGAAACAATCAACATAAAATAAACGTATGTAAGTTGTTGTAATAAATAGCTTAGCTATCTAGTTCTCCGCTTTGAATTCGCTCGCTACGGGCACGTAGATACTCAATAGTAAATAGCAGCATGGCAGAAATCACAATCAACAAAGTGGCTACTGCCAAAATGGTGGGGTTAATTTGCTCACGTAAACCAGAGAACATTTGTCGCGGAATGGTTCGTTGCTCTGGCCCGGCTAAAAACAGCACTACCACCACTTCATCAAATGAGGTAATGAAAGCAAACAGGGCGCCAGATATTACACCAGGGCGGATGAGCGGCATAATCACTTTAAAAAAGGTGGTGAGTGGGCGTGCGCCAAGGCCTAACGAGGCATTAACTAAGGAATAATCAAAGCCAGACAATGCTGCGTTTACGGTGATTAAAACAAAAGGTGTGCCTAAGGCCGCGTGCGCTAAAATCACGCCGAGGTAAGAACCTGCCAAGTTTAGCTGGCTATAAAAGAAGTACATTCCTGCTGCTGTGATGATGAGTGGCACAATCATCGGCGACAATAAAATAGCCATCCAAAGCTTTTGCCAGGGCATCGCTGGGTTGCTTAAACCAATCGCCGCCAAGGTGCCTAATACGGTAGCAATTAAGGTGGCGCATATCCCAATAAAAAAGCTGTTTTTAATTGCTAATAGCCACTTATCGTCGTGCCAGATTTCGGCATACCATTTCAAAGAGTAGGCCTCGGGCTCTAGCGCCAACATGCCTTCAGTAAAACTAAAAAAGGGCTCTACGTTGAACGAGAGCGGAATTATCACCATGATTGGCAGCATCAAAAACGCCAGCACTAATAACGAGCAAAAGCGCAGGCCATAGTGGGCTAAGATATGCCAGAAGGTGAAATATTTAGGATAACTTTTCATGCTTAGCCCAACTTAATATTGTTTACGCCAACAAAGCGATCGTAAACCCAGTACAGAGCAATGATTAAGGCTAGCAATAACGAGCCTAGTGCTGCTGCGAGTTCCCAGTTATTGGAAGACTGCATGTGGAAGGCAATAATATTAGAAATCATCTGCCCTTCGGTACCGCCGACTATGGCTGGGGTAATGTAGTAGCCAATAGAAATAATAAATACCAATAAAGCACCGGCACTTACCCCTGGGATGGTCATTGGCAGGTAGATTTTGATAAAAGCCGGCACTGGCCTTGCCCCTAAAGACAGCGCTGCGCGAAAATAACTCGGGTCGATATTTTTCATCACGCTATACAAAGGCAAAATCATAAATGGCAGCAAAATATGGGTCATAGCAATGATGGTGGCAAATTGGGTGTAGAGCATTTCAAAGGGCTCATCAATCAAGCCTAAGGCTTGCAGGGTTGAGTTGACCACGCCATTGGTTTGTAAAATGGCGATCCAAGAAGTGGTGCGAACCAGTAGTGAGGTCCAAAAAGGCAATAAAACCAATACCATTAAACGATTGGCAATTTTACTGGGCGCATTGGCCAAGTAGTAGGCCAAAGGATAGGCTAACAAAGCGGTTAAACAGGTAATAATTAGCGCTATTTTTAAGCTTTTCCAATATAGCTTTAAATAGATTTGAGTATCGCGCTGCTCGATCTCTCCAGCGGGATTACGCTTTAAATCAAAGGTTGTAAGGTAGTAGCTGTCGGTAAAGGCTTGCCCAGAGCGTTTCACCGCACGCCATAAATTGATGTCTTGCCATTTTTTGGAATAACCAAGCAACAAGGTGTCGCCACTTTGCTGTAATTCTTCGAGAGATTTTTTCTTAAGTTTTCTGGCACTAGATTTAATTAAACTAGAGCTACCAGGTTTAAGCCGATTCACTTCTTCGGCTAGCTTGCCTGATAAGCGCTCTTTAGAGAGCCCTTGCAGCTCAATGGCAAATTGCTTGAGGGCTTGGCTATTAGGAAGCTGGTCGCCAGCTTCGTCCCAAGTGCTTAGTTCTGCCAAACTTAAAGGAATTAACTGGCTAACCGTAGGGTGGTAAACACTGCGGTATAGCATAGTGGCAATAGGAGAGATAAAGGTGATGAAGACAAATATCAACAGCGGCATGGTAAATGCCAGCAGCATGCGCTTTTTGCGTTTAAGCAAGCGTTTGCTCTCGAGTATTTCTTCAACGCTAAGGCTGTTGTTATCCATCTTCACCTCTAACTAAGTTGCTGTTATTTCAGCAGCCACTCGTTAAATTTCTCACCTAAGGATTCGCCATAATCAGCCCAAAACTCTCCAGATGCTTTTACACCTTTATCTAGGTGTGAAGATGGCAGTTTTGGAATAACCGCTTTATCTACATAAGCGTAAGATGAGTTACGAGTAGGGCCGTAAGCCACTTCAGGCATGCCGCTCAATGGTTTTGAGCTGGTAGCAAAACGGATAAACTCCATGGCTAAGTCTTTTTTCTTGGTGCCTTTTACAATGGCCCAAACGTCTAAGTCATATAGGTGAGCATCCCACACCATCTCAAAAGGCTTTCCTTCGCTTTGAATGGCGTCGAAGATCCGCCCGTTGGCCGATTGAACCATCACGGCACCACCATCATTGAGTAATTGTGGCGCTTGTGACCAGCTGTCGAACCAAACGATGTCGTCGGCAATGGTGGCTAACTTGGCAAAGGCGCGAGCTTGGCCTTCGTCGGTTTCTAATACTTCATAAACCTGCTCTTTTGGTACACCATCGGCAATCAGTGCCCATTCTAAATTTACCTGTGGGCGCTTACGTAAAGCACGTTTTCCGGGGTAGGTTTTGGTATCGAAGAAGTCGGCGATAGAGCTAGGTTGGCCGCCTTTAATGGTGTCGTTGTTGTAGGCGTAAAGCACCGTCCAAACAATGTTACCCACGCCACATTCATTGGCGAGTGCTGCTTCGCTAAAGTCTTCTGCTGCAGGCACGCCGTCGTCACCAGGTGGTAGGCTGTCGTGGTCAATCACTTCTAATAGGCCTTCTGAACAGGCGCGTTCGAGATCAATTACCTCTACGTCAATTACGTCCCAAAGAATGTTTCCACTCTCTACTTGGGCTTTAATTTCGGCAATACCACCGGAGTAGTTTTCAAATAAAATTTTGTGGCCGGTTTCTTTCATGAAAGGGTCTAGCATGTGTTTTTGCTGGGCTGCGCCATACGCACCACCAAAGGATACGGCGGTGAGTTGGTCGGCATTGGCAATGCTACAGACCGAGGCAAGAGCAAGAACTGGAAGTAAACGTTTCATAGGTACCATCCTTTACCATTAAGAGCTTGGGGGTGGATTAAAAGCTAACCCGTCATTAACGGACCACGTTAGTTTAGTGATTGTGCCAGCGGCAATTTGTGGTGCGTCGTGATCGTTGAGCACTTTTACCATGAGCTCGGTTTTGTCACGAAGCTTAAAGAAGTAGCGAATAAAGTCGCCCACATAGAGGCGCGTAATAAACTCTGCTTCAATTCGGTTATCAAAGCGATGTTTATCGCTTTCTATAAATAGATTTTCTGGGCGTACGGCTAGCACACAAGCGTTGCCAGACTCGGGGCAATCCATGGCTTGGCCACTAACCACGCTACCATCACTGAGTTCTACTTTAGCCAAGCCTTGAGTGCGATTGAGTACCTTACCTTTGAGGTGATTGTTTTCACCGATAAAGTCAGCGACAAAGGCGTTTTCGGGGCGCTCATAAAGCACATCTGGTGCGGCACACTGTTGCACAACCCCATCGTTAAATACGGCGATGCGATCTGACATGGTGAGGGCTTCGGTTTGGTCGTGGGTGACATAAATAGCAGTAAAGCCGATAGATTCATGTAGCCGTTTTATTTCTAACTGCATTTGCTCGCGAAGGTTTTTATCTAAGGCGCCTAGTGGTTCATCCATTAATACGATCGAAGGCTCAAAAATAAGTGAGCGGGCTAAAGCAACCCGTTGTTTTTGGCCGCCAGACAAATGCCCTGGGTAGCGTTTACCAAAGCTTTCTAGCTCCACTAGAGCTAACGACTCAACAACTCTGCGGTTAATTTCTTCTTTGGGAAGTTTACGTACCACTAAGGGATAAGCCAGGTTTTCAGCTACTGTCATGTGGGGAAATAATGCGTAGTGTTGGAACACCATGCCGATATTTCGATTGTAAGGTGCTACGTTGGTAACCGCTTGGCCATTTACCAGAATCTGACCACTGGTGACATCTTCAAAGCCGGCGAGCATCATCAAGCAAGTGGTTTTGCCAGAGCCTGAAGGACCTAGTAAGGTAACAAACTCACCCTTGCGAATATCAAGGTTAAAGTTTTTTACCACTAAGCTGCGTTGATCGTAGCTTTTTTTAACGTCAACAAAGCGCACATATTGTTGGTCACTGACCGGCTCGCCCATAAACAGTTCCTTTTGCTAAGAGCTTGTTGCTATAAGTAGACCAATTAATCGAAAAATTAGCGTAACATTATCCTAACAAACAAGTTTGCAGAGAAAAGTGCAAATTTTGAACAACTTAGTGAAAACATTAGCACAATATGCTGAATATTTAAGCTGTGGCGGTTAAACCATTGGCTGCTTTGTTTGTTAACCTAAGTATTCACTAGGCTGCTGCATTAGTTGCGATACGATAAAGTCTACCGCTACCTTTACCTTAGGAATTTGATACTTAAGCCCTTGGTACAAAAGATAAATGCCGGTAGCTTCAGCAGGCGATACACGAATATCTTGGCCTACTGAAAAGCGCACTAAACTGCCTTCGGCAAGTTGTTGGCTAATTCCCCACTCTGGTAGTAAAGCAATGCCATCACCACTTTTTGCTGCGTTGACTAAGCTTGTACCATGATTGCTAATTAAGCGAATAGGTGGATGTAATTCTTGCCATTTTTGTTGTTCTTTATATAACCAAGGCAGCACTTTTTCTGGGCTTCGATAGCGTAAGCTGGGGTGTTGATTAAGCTCGAGAGGGCTTTGTGGTTGGCCATTGCGCGCTAAATATTCTGGCGATGCACACAATACAAAATGATTATTCGAAAGTTTTTTGGCAACAATGCGCTCATCGGGTGCTGTGCCGCCACGAATTGCGATATCTATTTGGTCGCGGCGCAAGTTACTTAGCTGATCACTAAAGTGCAGATCTAACACGATGTCTGGGTAACGTTGTGAAAATTCACTCAAAATAGGCGTTAAACATAGCTCCCCGTAGCTTGGCATCGCACTAATTGACAGTAAACCACTGGGGTGATGTTGCTGTTGTTTTAGCAGGTCTTCTGCATCACTTAAGCTGTGTAAGGCCGGTAATATCTGCTGATAGTATAAATCGCCCAACTCGGTAAGTTTTACCTGGCGAGTGCTGCGGTGCAGCAATTGTTGCTTAAGCAAGGCTTCTAAATCGGCAATCCGTCGTGATACCGAGGAGGGCGGCACGTCAAAGGCATTAGCAGTATTGGTGAAGCTGCCAGATTCAGCAAGGTGAGCAAAATATTGCAGGGCGCGTAACTTATCCATTAGGGTCATTTTTGTCTAAAAGGCAATAAAGTTTAGCTTAAAGGGCTATTTATTCCTATTTGTAAAGCTATTTACAATGAAAGCGTAAATAATGATGAATACTATTCACTTAAGGAAGCCTGCATGTCGAGCTATCAATCAATTCATTTGGTCAAGCGCCCTGTTACAAACATTGAAGCCAGTTGCTTTGAAAGCCGCAGCAACGCTGTAGAGGCTTTGCAAGATGGTGAGTTTAGGGTTAAGCAAACCCATATGTCGCTAGACCCTGCCATGCGCGGTTGGATGAGTGCTGACACCGATAGTTACATTCCTCCGGTCGCTTTAGGTGAAGTAATGCGCGCTAGCGGTATTGCTGAGGTGATCGAATCTCGCAATGCGCAGTTTCCGGTAGGTGCTACGGTAATGGGCATGTTTGGCTGGACCGAGCAAGCTGTAAGCTCTGGTGCTGGGGTGAATATTGTTCCGCCTGGTTTGCCAGCCGAAGCGGTGTTAGCAGTATTAGCCTTACCAGGCATGACTGCTGCCCAAGGCTTGCTAGAAATTGCTAAACCCAAAGCGGGTGAAACCTTATTGGTAAGTGGGGCCGCTGGCTCGGTAGGCTCTTTAGTTGGGCAAATAGCCAAGGCCGAAGGTTTGCACGTAGTGGGTGTGGCAGGTAGCGATGAAAAATGTCGCTGGCTAGTAGAGGACTTAGGTTTTGACGGTGCAGTGAATTATAAAACCGACAATATTGCCAAAAAAGTAGCTGAGCTAACACCCAATGGTGTTGATATTTATTTCGAAAATACCGGTGGTGAAATCCAGCAAGTGGCCATTGATAACATGAATGCTTTTGGCCGCATCGTAGTGTGTGGAATGATTGCCGATTACAACACCGAGCAGCCTTCGGCTGGCCCTAATTGGATCCCCATTGTTAAAAAGCGTTTGTCTATTCAAGGCTTTACCATGCCGGACCATTTCGATAAAGCTCCACAGTTAATGCAGCAAGTAAGCTGCTATTTGCAAGCAGGTAAACTAAAGTATCGTGTTCATGTTCTAGAAGGCTTAGATTCAGCCATCGAAGGCATTAATTTGCTGTTTAGTGGTGATAATCAAGGCAAATTATTAGTTAAATTGTAAGCGTTTGACCAAGCCGATTTTCGGCTTGGTCTTTTTTGCTCCGTTAGTTAATCAGGGCAGAATCATCGTTAATGCTCACATAGTTGTTTTGCTGGGCTATGCGCCCCAACCAAGAAAGCACCGCAGGAAACTGCTGTAAATCAAATCCGCCTTCTTCAGCTACATGGGTATAGGCGTACAAGGCAATATCAGCAATAGTAAGACGGTTTCCCACAAAATAATCATGCTGGCTAAGGTGCTGCTCCATTACTGCTAATGCTGCATAGCCTTGCTGTTGTTTATCGGCTAACTGAGCTTGACGCTCTGGTGTTACGCCAGCGTGAGTAAGCCAGAAGCGAGGGCTGGCAATATTTGGCTCATGGCTATATTGCTCGAAACTCATCCATTTTATAACTTGAGCTTGCTGCCAAGCATCTTGTGGCCAAAACGGTGTTCCTTGGGCTAAATAAAACAATACAGCATTGGATTCTGCCAAGCAGCGTCCATCGTCAAATTCAAGCACAGGTATTTTGCCATTAGGGTTTAATGCTAAAAATTCAGCAGTGCGTGATTCACCCTTCACGATGTCATAGCTTTTAAGTTGATAGGGTTGGCCTAGTAGGCTAAGCAATAAGCGAATTTTGTAGCCGTTTCCAGAGGGTAAGTAGTCGTGCAAAATCATAGCGAATCCTTGTGCTTAGGTATTATGGCTAGTGTGACAAGTTGCTTGTAGTTTTAATAACGATTATTTTTGATGGCAACTATTAACGATGGTGATGGGTTGATATGGACATTGATGCTTTACGCAGCTTAGTGGCTTTTGTAGAAAGTGGAAGTTTTACCCGAGCGGCTAGCCAAACCTTTCGCACTCAGTCTGCGATTAGTGCGCAAATGAAAAAGTTGCAGCAAGAAAGCGTTAGCCCTTTGTTTGAAAAAGAAGGCCGTAGTTTAGTGCTAACCCCCGCTGGTCAATCCTTAGCGAGCTATGCGCGGCGCATTATCAGTTTGCACGACCAAGCTGTCACAGAGTTGAAGCACAGTCACGATAGAGTGGATTTACGGATTGGTTGCCCAGACGATTATAGTGTGTCGGTGTTGCCTTTATTGTGCGAGTTATTGCAGCAAACCATTCCTAATTTGTGTTTACGTTTGTCTGCTGCACCCAGTGTGAAATTAAGAGAAAGCTTGGATCAAGGCGAACTTGATTTGGCCATTCTTACTCGCAGCCCAGATAGTGATGAAGGTTATTTATTACGCCATGACCAAGGCGTTTGGGTAAGCCATAAAGACCGCGATTTAAGTCAATTACGGCCTATGCCATTAGCCTTATATGAAACTGATTGTAAGTTTCACGCCAGCGCGATTGATGGATTAGATAAGGCAGACATACCTTATCGTTTGCTCGCAACCAGTGCCAATCATAGTGGCCTGTATGGATTGGTCTCGCAAGGATTAGCCGTAGCCGCTATTGCGCGTTCTAGCAAGGGTGAATTACAAGAACTGTGCGCTAAAACAATGCCTCCCTTGCCAGCAATTGATATTGTAGTTGTTGCTGCCACCCAACCTCATACGGCGTGTAGCAGTGAAACAGTAAAACAAATTTGTCAGCGGTTTCGCCAGCAAGATGCCTATTTATTAGACACGCCAGCTGAAGCGGTATAACGTTGAAAGTTATTTAAACAGAGTAAGGATGCTTCATGAGTAGCGCCACTAGTCAAACCCAAGGTTTATTGCACTTTAGGCTGTCCCTAAATCAGCTATTTGCGATTGGCACCTTAAAGGTACGTGAAATAGTACCCTATACCCGACTAACCGCTCTGCCGCATTCTCACCAATATGTACTGGGCTCAGCGTCCTTGCGTGGTCAAACAATTTCGGTGATCGACATGGCTGCTGCTGTTGGTTATCGACCTATTACCGCAGATGAGCGTGAATCTTGTTCGATTATTATCACTGATGTAAGTCGCCAAACCGTTGGTTTTTTGGTGCGAGGTATTGAAAAAATCACAGAATGTCGCTGGCGTGATATCGATCCACCGCCTGGGTCTTTAGGTAAAGATGCTTATGTAACCGGAGTGACTCGGGTTGATGACAAGCTGGTGCAACTGCTGGATATAGAAAAGCTAATTGCCACGGTTTTCCCCGATGATGAAGACCGAGTGCGCGTATCGGTTAGCTTGCCAGATCAAGCGATTCTTGCTCAGCTTAAAATTTTGCTAGTAGATGACTCGGCCACTGCTCGTAAACAATTGGCCAGTGCCTTAGACAGCATAGAAATTGATTATGAAATGGCCAGTGACGGCGCAACTGCTTTTAAAATGATGCAGCAAGCAGCTGCTCAGGGGAAGCCAATTGATGTGCTGGTGAGTGACATTGAGATGCCGGGTCTAGATGGATATGAGCTTACTTTTGAGGTTCGTAGCGATCCTGGTGTTGCTGACGCCTACATTATTTTACACACCTCACTGTCCAGTGAAATTAGTGTTGATAGAGCTAGCCAAGTGGGTGCCGATGAAGCCTTAACCAAGTTTGATGCAGGCGAATTGATCGACGCTATGTTGCGTGGTGCCGAGCGGGTATCTGACGATATAACTAAGGTTGGTTTAGCAAAAAAGACCGGAATCCTTGAGGGGATGTTTTAGCGCGTAAGAACCGTTGTTCTGCTACAATTCGCTAAAACCTTACTCAAGGATTGATGCATTGATGAAGCGCTTTTGTATCTTTTTTTGTTTGCTGCATTCTTTTGCTCTTTACGCAAAAGATATTAATGTTGCTACCGACTTATGGGAAGGTTACAGCAGTAAAGATGGCACCGGGTATTATTTTGCGGTGCTTAAACGGGTATTCCCCGAACATAGTTACTCTTTTCACTTCATGCCCTATTCCCGCTCTATTGCTATGTTAGACAAGCTGCAAGTTGATTTGGTTTTTGGTGCAGCGGAAGATGATTTTGAGAATGCTCTCTGTTCCAAATATGTTCTCGAAACTGATAGAACCGATATGCTGGTTTTAGTATCTTTTTATCGCCGTTATGGATCTTTAAACGACTTAGTGGGAAAGCAAGTAGTGTCTCACCTAGGTTATGATTGGGCTGACTTGTTACCAGAGGGCACCAACTATCGCGAGTACTCTGACTTAACTCAGATGATTAAGTTGTTGAAGAAGGGAAGAGTTGATGCCATTTTAGACTATCGTGCCGATATCGAAGCCTTGTTGGCCGTTGCGCCAGATTTGGCTGATGGGCTGAGCATCATTGAATCGGTACTCAGCTATGATTCGACCTTTTGTTTTGCTGCTAGCGAAAAAGGGGCTCAGCTGCTCATTCAGTTTGAGCAAGTAATACCTTCGCTAATTGAAAGTGGCGAGCTCCATCAAATCATGATGGAGCAAGTTGAGAGCGATGCCGATTATCCCTACTAAACATTGCTTGGTGTAACACTTTTCCCCTTGCCTGCTTTGCTTTACACTGCTCAGCCATAATAAGACTTCAGAGAGTGGCGGACCGTGCAGGGACATCTATCAAAAATGCGAGCAGAACTGGGCGAACAAGTTCAGTATTATTTGCCTATTGGTGAGCAAGAATTACACCTTAATCCACTAATTGGTGAATCTTTAGCTTTCGAATTTACCGGTAAAATAAACTGCCGAAGCTGTGGTAAAGCCACCAAGAAAAGTTACTCGCAGGGCCATTGTTTTGTGTGCATGCGTAAGCTGGCCAGTTGCGATATGTGTATTATGAAGCCTGAAACCTGCCACTATGCCCAAGGCACCTGTCGTGAGCCAGAGTGGGGAGAAGCAAATTGCATGATTCCTCATTATGTTTACTTGGCAAACACGTCTGGCTTAAAGGTGGGCATTACTCGCCATAGCCAAATACCAACACGTTGGATTGACCAAGGTGCTACTCAAGCCCTACCAATATTTAAAGTTGCCACGCGCCAGCTTTCTGGTTTGGTAGAAATAGAATTAGCTAAGCTGGTGGCAGACAAAACCAATTGGCGAGCTATGTTAAAAGGCGATGCGATAGAGTTAGATTTGATAGCCGAACGTGAACGTTTGTTGCCACAAATTGGTGAGGCCTTGGCCGATTTAGCAGAGCGCTTTGGCTTAGAAGCCATAAGTGAATTGCCCGATGAGCAGGTGATTGATTTACATTTTCCTGTTGCTCAATATCCAAGCAAAATAAGCAGTTTTAACTTAGATAAAAATCCCTTGGTAGAAGGGCAGCTGCAAGGAATTAAAGGCCAGTATTTAATCTTTAACAATGGTGTGATAAATATTCGCAAGTTTGGCTCTTACGAAATAAAACTATTGTCTGAATAAGCCAATTTACTAGCAGTATCGGAAACAACATGATCTTACAGACTTGGCAAAAGAGACTTACATGCATACTGATTTTATCAGTGTCTTGGTTTGTCTTTGCTTGGGCTGAACATCAAGTTGAACGGCTTGATCCAGAGCACTCCGAGCTACATTGTCAACTCTGTTTTAATTTAAAAAAACTGGCAACGGCGATAGTAAGTAGCGTACCGCTGATTGTATTGCTTAAACGTCGCCAAGTTTTTGTTAGAACAGCTTACTTATACACTAGCCAGCATGCGCTCGCTGCTAGTGCCCGCTCTCCACCGTCCATGAGTTGCTAATTTAGCTAAACAAGGTTTGAATCTCGCAATACAGCTGAGTATGGTTAACGTTAAGCCAACACGCTTAGGCTTGCTCCTTGCTGTTAGCCAGTTTAGTTAGATTGGTATTGATTGATTTAGTCACTTACTTTTTAAAAATCATGGATACTTATAATGAAGTTAACGCCTATATATGCGGCCGCCTTTGGCCTGTTTTCTTGCGCAGCTAGCGCCCAGTCTGCTCACCAACATGGTGTTGCCGAGCTCTTTTTTGCCGCCAGTGGTGAAGAGCTAGAGATTGAAATCCATTCTCCGGCCGATAATTTTCTTGGTTTTGAGCATGCACCAGTAAACGAGCTACAGCACAAGATATTGGACGACGCAAAAAGCCAAGTTGCGCAGGCTATGAGTTTGTTTAGCTTTGCCGGTGGCGAATGTGAGCTTGAAGAAGTTACTCAGCATTGGGGAAGCTTAGACCAAGCGGATGCAGAGCATGAAGACCACGACCACGCTGCACACGACGAGCACGACGAGCACAAAGGGCATGACGATCATGACCATGCTGCGCACGATGAGCACAAAGACCATGACGATCATGACCATGCTGCGCACGACGAGCACAAAGGTCACGACGATCATGACCACGCAGCACACGATGAGCACAAAGGGCATGACGATCATGACCACGCTGCTCACGCTAGCCACGAGGACGTGCGCTTAACTTACCACTTCCACTGTCATCACTTAGATGAACTGAAAAGCTTCGACCTAGAGCTGTTTAAGCTTTTCCCTCGTATGGAAAAAATCCAAGTACAAGGTGCTAGTGAGCGTGGCCAAGTAGCGTTTGATGTTACGCCAGCGCAGAACAAGGTGAACTTATAATATGAGCCAGTCTGCTTCTCTATTAGCCCTAGAAGAAGTGGTATTTGCGTGGCCGGGTGAAACACACCCGGCCATTCATATTCCTCATTTAACTATTGCTGCGGCTAGCCATACCTTTATTCATGGGCCAAGCGGCTGTGGTAAATCTACACTACTCAGCTTGATTGCTGGGGTGATTAGCCCGCAACAGGGCAAGTTAAGCTTTATGGGGCAAGATTGTGCCAGCTTAAAAGCAGCGCAACGTGACCAACTGCGAGCCGATCATATTGGCTACGTATTTCAGCAGTTCAACCTGTTGCCTTACTTGTCGGTACTCGAGAATGTCGCTTTGGCTTGTCAGTTCTCTAAGTTACGTCGGCAGCGAGCTTTAAGCCGCTCGTCGTCGGTATTGGATGAAGCGCGTCGATTATTATCGCATCTGCAGTTGCCTGATAAGCAGCTTAATCAGCCAGTTGGCCAGTTGAGCATTGGCCAACAACAGCGGGTGGCTGCGGCTCGCGCAATGATCGGCTCTCCAGAGTTAATTATTGCCGATGAACCCACCTCAGCGTTGGATAAAACCAATCGCGAACATTTTATGAACCTGTTGATGTCTGAGTTAGAGCACTGTGATAGCAGCTTGTTATTGGTGAGTCACGACCAAGAGCTAGCTAATCGTTTCCATCAGGTGGTTGATTTGCCAGCACTTAATTTGGGAGGTCAACATGAGCTTGCTTAAATTGGCTTGGCATAGTTTGTGGGCAAGGCGTGGTACCGCATTACTTAGTTTATTGACCATCGCCCTTAGTGTGGCCCTTTTACTAGGTGTGGAAAATCTACGTACTCAAGCTAAATCGAGTTTTGCCTCAACCATTTCTGGCACCGATTTAATTGTAGGTGCGCGCAGTGGCCCTACTCAATTACTGCTTTATTCGGTATTTCGCATTGGTAATGCCACCAATAATATTAGCTGGGACAGTTACCAAGAAATTGCAGGTCAGTCGTCGGTAAAATGGTCGATTCCTATTTCCTTGGGGGATTCGCATCGCGGCTATCGCGTAATGGGCACCACCAATAGCTTTTTTGAGCACTATCAATATGCCAATAAACAAGCTTTAGAGTTTGCCGAAGGCCAGCAGCTAAACGATACCTTTGAAGTAGTATTAGGTGCCGAAGTTGCCCGCAAGTTGGGTTATAAACTGGGTGACAAAATTGTAGTGGCGCACGGAATTGCAGCAGTAAGTTTTGTTAATCATGACCAGTTCCCTTTCGTAGTGAGCGGTATTCTAAAAGCTACGGGCACGCCGGTTGATAGAACAGTGATTACCTCGCTCGCCGGCATCGAAGCCATTCACTTACCGCCACAAGCTCTACCATTTAGTGAAGCGCAGCTTACGCCTTCAAGCATTACCGCAATGATGCTGGGCACACAATCACGCTTACAAATTTTTAATTTGCAGCGGCAGATTAATCAATACAAAAATGAAGCGCTGTTAGCGATTTTGCCAGGCGTGGCTTTGCAAGAACTGTGGGGCATTTTAAGCATTGCCGAAAGTGCTTTGTTAGCGGTATCCATTTGTGTGGTTATCACTGGCTTAATGAGCATGTTAAGCACCTTGATGGTGAGCTTAAAAGAACGCCGTAGAGAGATGGCAATTTTGCGCTCGGTAGGGGCTAAACCGCGACATATCTTTGGTTTGTTACTCATTGAAGCCTTGTTATTGAGTGCGTTAGGCGCTTTGCTTGGCTTAGCCAGCATGTATCTAATTTTGGGGGCAGCGAAACCGATACTGCTTAATCAGTTTGGTTTCTATTTAGTGTTAAACTGGCCTACGGTAGAGCAATGCTACTTATTGTTGGCCGTAGTTGTGGTGGGCTTTTTTGCTGGCGTACTACCTGCTTGGCGCGCTTATCGTTATTCGCTTAGCGATGGCATGAGCATAAAAATTTAGTAAGGGTAAACATGAAACTAGCTTATTACGTAGTGGGTTTATTGCTGGTTAGCATGAACCTACAGGCCAATGGCGTAGACGTTTGGAACGAGTTGCTGCCAGAAAATGAACGCAACATGCCGATGCCTGAAATTGATCACAACATACCGCTGGACCAAGCCGGTCAGCAAAATCTTAATGTGAGTGTAAATAAAGAGTTGGACGGCAAGCCAATCCGTATTCCGGGCTTTGTAGTGCCGCTGGATACCGAAGGGGAGTTGGTGAAGGAGTTTCTATTGGTGCCGTACTTTGGCGCTTGTTTGCATTATCCGCCACCACCGCCAAACCAAATTGTTTATGTTACTCACTCAAAAGGTTTACAGCTAGAAGACTTATGGGAACCTGTTTGGGTTGAAGGAACCATCAATACTCAAGTTCAAACTGTTGAAGGGGTAGCCACCGCTGGCTATTCAATCAGCGAACCTGAGTCGATCGTGTTGTATACCGATTAATCTAACACAATACCTAGGGCAATATATGGCACTACGTAAAACGCAATAATAGCGGTTTTATACAGTGCCAAGCCTAGGTAATGAAAGCGGTCAAACTTCTCTACGCTAAGGTTGAACCATTTAGAGTGCAGTTTGTAGGTCCAGTCGTGAGCTAGGGTTAAAAAAGCAAACCAATACAGCAATACCGCAATATTGATAATGGCTCCCCAGCCTAACGCGCTGCGAATTAACTCAAGTTCCATAATGTCACCTGCATATCTTTAATTATTTGAAAGCAACTAAGCCACTTAATCAATTTACCATTGCTTAGTGTCACTGCAAGCCTATTGGCTTATTCCACAGTAAAGTTTTGTTCAAAAATGCGTACTTGCTGTTGATTGTATATCGCTACTTGCCAGTCACCGCGACTGTTTAAGTCAAAACGCTTACTGGCATTGGTACGCCAACGTGGCCCCCCGATGTTTAAGTTTACCGAAGCTTGAAGTTGCTGTTGGCGATACCAGTTTACTTGAATGCTTTGGCCTTGCATCTCACGCAACTCCATAAACAAGTAAACCTGTTGAATTTTACTGAGCTCAACCCGAGTTAAATTATCCACTGGCTCTCGTTGGCTAATGGCAGAACTTAGCTGGGCTCGAGCGACTTGGCTCGATGTTTTATTGGTTTGCTGCTCCTTATCAATATTTTCGGCCGCAATAGCCTCTTCATTGGTAGATGGTTCTATTTTGCTTGCTGCCGGGTCTACGACAACATTAGCTTGAGCGGCAGGTGTGCTTATTTGCTCGTTAGTAAGCTCTGCTTGTTCTGAAGTGCTAGGCATGGTGCTGGTTAAGTGATCAGCTTGTTGCTTAGCTTGTGCAGTATCGGTGTTCGGCTGAGCTTGGTGTGTGTTTGAAGTGTTTTTTGCTGCAGCGGCTAGCGGCTCATTAACTGCCTGTTCCGTTATTGAGGGCTGCAGCGGTTGTGCTTCTGCAACCGCTATAGGCGAACTTTCAGCTGCAATCTCTTCAGTCTTTTCGGCATTAGCTTGCTCAGATGAGGCTTCTAAAGCTGGTAATTCTGTCTGATAGGAATTGCTCTCAACTTGGCTGCTTTGTTGGTTTGTGGTGGCATTCAACTCGGCTGTAGGTTCTGCTTTAGCTGGCCACATTAAATGCAGCAAAGCGAATATAACTAAGGCAAGCACCATCAATGCGGCAAAAACTTTGCGTAAGTCAAAGGGGGGCTTTGGCGCGGGAATTTTATCCAAAGTCACCGCTTGGTCTGCGGATGAATTGAAATGTAACTTGATGCTTAGTTGCTCTGCCATGACTGAGGATTTGCCCCATACTCCAATTAAAACTGCTGGGCGATTTTACCGATTATGCGCCATCGCTGCCATTGATTTACCTTAAATCTGGTCGTTGCTGTTGTGTGCTTGCGCTATGTCTTCCGTCTACTGTTTAGTAAAAGCGTTCATCACTAGTTAGCTTTAGGCTGAAAACTCAGCATTTCGTCTTAAAATTTGTTTTATCTTCGGAATTATCTAGGTTTTATGGGGCGACTCTAAATAACGGGTGTTAAATATATTTTACATTTTGTCTTTTGTGTGCCAATTTAGCTTTAATCAAATTTGCTAAATTTTGACGAGGTTTTGCAGAGGATATGGAACATAAACAAGCTCTCATTGGCGTTATAAGCTGCCATAAACCGCAAGGTTTATATCAGGTGCAAAGTGTTAATGAGTTTTACTTAAACGCTTTGGAAAGCTATAACGCAGCCCCGGTATTACTGACACACCAGCTAAAAGGGAGTAGTTTGCAACGGGTATTGGATGGCCTAGATGGAGTATTATTTACCGGTAGCCATTCTAATGTGCACCCTGAGTTATATGGCGCTAAGCATTTAGAGCCGCGCTTAGATCGAGGGCGCGATAGCTTGGCATTCTCTATTGTTGAATATTCTAAACAGCATGGCTTACCTGTTTTGGGAATTTGTCGCGGTTTTCAGGAGATGAATGTCGCCCTAGGTGGCAGCCTACATCACAAAGTCTATCAACTTGGTGGTTGTGTAGAGCACCGAGAACCCGATACCGAAGACTTCACTAAAAAGTATGCTGATCAGCACTCGTTGCAGCTTGCTAAAGACAGTTGGCTGGGCGATTGGTTAGATAGTGATACGATTCAGGTTAACTCCTTACATAACCAAGGCATTAATCGACTAGCTGAATCTTTGTTGGTCGAGGCGCAAGCAGAGGATGGTTTGGTAGAAGCGTTTCGGCTTGCTGAACACCCATTTTTCTATGCTGTGCAATGGCATCCCGAGTGGCGAGCCAGCGAAAATAAGGTATCACAAGCCATTTTTAGCCAATTTGTGGCAGCAGCAAAACGCCGTGCTGCGTAGCAGTTACTAGGGTCAACAGATCATTGGAGAGCACCATGCAACAACACACTTCGTCTTATTACGCTGCCAGCACAAATAACCAACGAGAGTTTCCTCAGTTAAATCAAGATATTCGTTGTGATGTTTGCATTATTGGTGCTGGTTTTAGTGGTCTGTCTTCGGCCTTGCACCTCGCCGAGAAAGGTTTCCATGTGGTGGTGTTAGAGAGTGCTAAGGTGGGCTTTGGCGCAACTGGACGTAATGGCGGACAAGTGGTTAACAGTTATAGTCGCGACGTGGACGTGATTGAGCAGCGCTATGACAAAAATACCGCCCAAGCCTTGAATGAAATGATCTTTGAGGGCGGAGAAATCATCCGTTCTCGCATCGCCCAATATAATATTGAGTGTGACTACCAAGCCGGTGGCGTTTTTGCTGCCAACAACCCTAAGCAGTTTAAAGGCCTACAGGAGCAAAAAGCCAATTGGGAGCGCTTTGGCAATCACCAATTGCAATTGTTAGATAAAGCGGAGTTAGAACAAATAGTAGGCACCACTGCCTACCAAGGTGGCTTATTGGACATGCAAGGTGGGCATATTCATCCGCTTAATCTTGCTCTAGGTGAAGCCGAAGCAGTACTTGGTTTAGGTGGTGAGATTTATGAGCAATCGGCAGTGCTAAACTACCAAGCAGGAGAGCCAGCTAAAGTTACTACCGAACATGGCAGCGTTACGGCCAGCTATCTATTGTTTGCCGGAAATGCCTACTTGGGTGAGCTTGAGCCAAAGCTGAGCGATAAGGCGATACGCTGCGGCACTCAAGTAATAGCCACTGAGCCTTTAAGTGATGAGCTGTGTCAGCAACTACTACCAAAAAATTACTGTGTGGAAGATTGTAACTACTTACTTGATTACTATCGGTTGACCGCAGATAAACGTTTATTGTTTGGTGGAGGAGTGGTTTATGGCGCTAAGCCTTTGGCTTCCATAGAAAAGCAAATCAGGCCTAAATTCGAAGCCTTGTTCCCTCAACTAAAAGGGACCGCGATTGATTACGCATGGACCGGAAACTTCTTGCTTACCTACTCGAGAATGCCTCAGTTTGGTAGGCTCGATAGCAACATTTATTACTTGCAGGGATACAGCGGCCATGGCTTAACCTGTACTCATTTGGCCGGTAAGCTGTTAGCCGAAGTGCTTAGTGACCAAGCGCAGCGTTTTGATGTATTTGCTTCGCTTAATCACTATCGTTTTCCGGGAGGGCGGCATTTACAGGTGCCATTCACCGCACTGGGTGCGGTGTATTACAACCTGCGAGACAAACTGGGTATTTAAGCTGGCTTAGTCTTTAGGTTGGCTTACCGAATCGCGTTTTACCAGCGTAGGCACGTATTTATGAATAGGTGCAACACTTTCGCCACTGGCTAACGCTAAAGACATCTCAGCAGCTTCCATCGCCATCATCTCAATAGGGTAACGCATAGTGGTGAGTTTTGGGCGCAAGTAGCGAGAGAGTAATACGTCATCAAAGCCTATTACCGATACATCTTCGGGTACTCGATAGCCGTTGTCGCAAAGCACGGTGATAGCGCCTGATGCCATGGAGTCGTTGTAAACAATTAAGGCGGTAAAATCTAAGCCGCGCGCTAATAGGTTTTGCGCCGCAATCTCACCGCCAATTTCATTAGGATCAGATGAGGCAATGGCATGTTCAGCTAAGGGCATGCCTTTTTCACTCAATACCGACTTAACACCTTCCAAACGCAAGCGTGGATCTTCGATGTCGTAGCTACTCGTTATGCAGGCAATATTTTTGTGGCCTAATGATAACAAGTGACGAGCGGCTGCTTCTCCGCCGGCTTGGTTGTCTAACCATACGCAGCGGTGAGCAATTTCAGGAATATAACGGTTAATTAGCACCATGGCAGGTACGGCTTCTGCGTAGTCAATTAAGGCTTGATTGCTTAAGGCTTTAGAGTGCACCACCAAGGCCTGACAACGCTGTTCTAAAAGGGTTTCAATGGCGCGCTTTTCACTTTCTGCACTGACTAAGCCGTTACTGATCAACAACTGGATATTGTTGTTGCGGGTTACTTTTTCTACCCCGCCAGCTAGCGTGGCAAAAAATGGGTCTGTTAGCTCACTAAACACTAAACCTAAAGTAGGGTTGGTTTGGGTAACCAGAGCCCGGGCATTGGCGTTAGGCCGGTAGCCTAGCTCTAACATCACCTTTTTTACAAGGTCGCGGTTTTTGGCACTTACTTTGGGGCCATTATTGACCACCCGAGATACGGTGGCGACAGAAACACCGGCGGCAGCTGCTACGTCTTTAATTGTGGCCATTTATACTCCAAGAAAACGGTTTTGCTTGTGACTAAGTTGAAAACACTAGCTATAAGATGTGCTGGCGTCACGACCAGTGACTAGGCGATGTAGTATCTATAATTTAACAAATGTAAATCAAATGTGGAAACGTTTTCCTTTGAACGCGGGTGTAATCACATATTATCTATGCTTTTTTGCTGTGGTAGCAGGCTTTGAGCTGTGCTGAAACTGTTAAGAAAAACTGTTACATACACTTGCTCGCTAAGCATTAGCCGCTTAAAGTAGCGCTAGATGCTAACAGCAACATAATTAAGGAGCGCTGAGTGAGCGTATCAAGAATGTTCCCTGCCACCCGCATGCGTCGAATTCGCCGTCATGATTTCTCTCGTCGCCTAGCCAGTGAAAACCAGTTAAGTGTTGATGATTTGATTTACCCAATGTTTGTGATTGAAGGGGAAAACCAAACAGAAACAGTTGCGTCCATGCCTGGTGTAAAGCGTTTTAGCATCGATCTGCTGTTAAAAGAAGCTGAGCAATTAGTGGCCTTAGGTGTGCCGATGATTGCCCTGTTCCCGGTAACGCCGCTTGAGCAAAAGTCACTGTTGGCTGAGCAAGCCTATGCCGATGATGCCCTAGCGCAACGAGCGGTGCGCGCACTTAAACAAGCGTTGCCTGAGCTTGGAGTGATGACCGATGTGGCATTGGATCCGTTCACCACTCATGGCCAAGACGGCATTATCGATGATGACGGTTATGTGCAAAACGATATAACCACCGAGATTCTGGTTAAACAAGCCTTATCTCACGCCGCCGCAGGGGCTGATGTTGTTGCGCCATCGGATATGATGGACGGCAGAATTGCCGCAATTCGAGACGCGCTAGAAGAAGCGGGTTATCACAACACCATGATTATGGCTTATTCAGCCAAATATGCCTCTAGTTACTACGGACCATTCCGCGATGCTGTGGGGAGTTCTGGTAACCTAAAAGGTGGCAATAAAAAGACTTACCAAATGGACCCTGCCAATGGTCAAGAAGCACTACACGAAGTGGCTTTAGATATTGAAGAAGGCGCCGACATGGTAATGGTAAAACCAGGTATGCCCTATTTAGATGTGGTTCGCCAAGTTAAAGATGCCTTTGCGGTGCCTACCTTTGCTTACCAAGTAAGTGGCGAGTATGCGATGCATAAAGCCGCTATTGAGAATGGCTGGTTAGCCGAGCGCCCAGTAGTGCTTGAATCTTTACTTGCCTTTAAACGTGCCGGTGCCGATGGCATTTTAACTTACTTCGCTAAAGACGTAGCGCAGTGGTTAGCCGAATCTAAATAAAACCTTATTAGGTAGTTGCTAAGCCCCCATCGAGGGGCTTTATTGTAATATGAAGAAAATACTGTTTGCTCTACTCAGCCTTAGTTTATTGCTTGCTCTGGCGGTATTAATCGCCTTTGCGTTGATGGTATCTAAGCAAGCTGCTGTGCTCACTCCTCCTTCGGTGAGTGCTCGGCAAGTGGCCGATGCTAAACACTGGCTTAAACAAAACTTGCAGCTTTTTCGTGGCGGGCAGCAATCGGTTGATATTCAACTTAGCCAACAGCAGTTAGATGGCTTGTTAGCTTTATCTTCCACAGCTTTTAGTGGCTTAGATGCTGAAGTTGCGTTTGCCGAATCTGAGTTACGCCTGCGTGGCAGCATCGCCTTGCCTGAGGGCATTTATGAGGGCTTTATAAATAGTGAAATTAGTTTACATTCCTCAACTCAAGGCTTGCAGTTTGGTCAATGGAAGATAGGCCAACTAAGTTTACCGGGCAGCATGGCGCAACATATAGCGCTGCGCTTGGCAGCGCGTTTGTTCCCAGAGTTACAAGCCGATGAGCTATTGGCTAGCATTAAAGCAGTAGACGTTAGCCAGCAGCAGGTGCAGTTTAAGGTTGAGCCAGTAGAGGATTTAGGTTTAAAAGTCGCTGGTGCTTATAAGAACCTCAATCAGTTGAAAGATCCGCAGCTAGCCAGCTTACCAGTGGCGATTTACTACCAAAAGCTAAGCCAGTTAAGAAAGCAGTATGGCGAACAGCAAGCAATCTCTTTATATGACTATCTGTACCCGCTGAGCTTTGATGTGGCAATGCGTGGTGAGCAAAGCGATGTTCTACAAGAGCAACAGGCCTTAGTGTGGGCGATGGCGATTTTCTTTAGCCAAGGTACATTTCAAAAAGTGATGGCGCAACGTTTTGCTGATGACCTGACCCTAGAAGCCGCTCCAAACAACGTGACCCTTGCAGGGCGCAGAGACTTACTACTGCACTTTGTCTACTCGGCGGGCTTGAGCATGGCTGCAGAGCAAGGTTTTAGTGCCTCTATTGGTGAGTTTAAAGAGCTATTTGATTCTTTAGAGGGCGGCAGTGGTTTTAGTTTTGCCGATTTAGCGGCTGATCGCACTGGCATTGAGTTTGCCGAATCGGCGAAGAATCTCGATAAAGCGGAAATGTTTTTGACTGCGATGCGCTCTGCACGCTCTGAACAGGCCTTTTTCCCACGAATAGATGATTTAGCCGAAGGCATTAGTGAGCAAAGTTTCGCCCAAGTCTATGGCTCAACTGATTCTGAGCTGTATCAGCAAAAGGTATTTTTTATCGATCAGCGCATTGCTCATTTACCGGTTTTCTCACCAGCCCTAGCCAAAGATTAACAATGCGCTGCCCAATATACATAAACTTGCGCTAGCCCAGGCCGAGCGTGTGGGCGCTTGTTTGGTGACTATCCATAGCAGTGGCAGCACCAATACCGGTGAAGTTGATGATAACAGGGCAACCACTGATACATCGCCATATCGTAGGGCAAACAGCATTAATGTCATTCCTACTGCCATGGCTAAAAAGCCGTTGGCGGCGACCATAACAAATAGTTTTGAGTTAATTGGCTTAAGTGTTCGCGCAAGTTTGTAACCGCTTAGCCATAACAAAAAGTGGGCAGAAAAAGCACTTAGCATTCGTAATGCCGAGCCCGCGACTGGGTCAATAGCACTGTATTCTGGGGCGCTCATCAGCGGTTTTAACATTACAGTTCCAAGGCTTTGGCAGAGCGCGGCCGTTAACCCCAAAGCGACTGCTATGCTGACTGAGCCGCTAATCTTTTCCCAGCTGTGCTGTTCACTACGGTGACCAAAACTAACAGCTAATATCACACCTAAGAACAAACAGGCGGCGCCCAGTAGCGGCCAACCAAGTAAATCTTCATTAAATAGCCATACCCCTAAAAAGGCAGAGAAAGCGGCGTGACAGGCAAATAACAAGCTGGCGCGGCGGGGCCCTAGACGGTTCATGCAGGCAAACAAGGCGGTGTCACCAACAAATACGCCAATAAAGCCCGATAAAGCAAACAACCCCGCTTGCGATAGGCTAATCATTTGCCATTGGTTATTGTATAAAGCGGCACTAAGCAGCATTAGGCTCACTAAACCCATGCGCCAACGGCTATAGGCAAAAGCGCCCATCACTCGGCTAGGGGTTACTGAGATTAAGCTGGTGCAGGCCCAAAGCGCAGCGGCCAGCAAGGCTAACCATTCATAACTCAATCTATGCTCCTAAAACGCAATAAGAGAGGGCTAAGTGAAACGCTGAGTTAACTTAGGCGGAGACCGCTTGGCTTGGCTGTGCCCAAGTGGTGACAAAGGTATTGCGACCTTTGCGCTTGGCAGCATACATGGCATTGTCGGCGTCAATCAACAAACGGGACAAATCTTTTCTTTGGGTTTCAAAGGCAATGCCCATGCTAATGCTAATGGCGAGGTGTTGGCCGTTCACCGAGCAAGGTTTTTCGGCAACTTGTTGGACAATGATATTGGCTAAGTCTTGCGCATGTTGGCGCTGGCAATTGGCCCACAATATACAAAATTCATCACCACCAAATCGGGCAAACATTGCCTCTTCAGGGAGTTGTTGTTTAACACAGGCCACAACATGCTTTAGCGCATCATCACCAGTGTGATGGCCGTATTGGTCATTAATCTGTTTAAATTTGTCTATATCAAACAGCATCACTGCCATGCTTAATACCGACTCACATTGAGTATCAAGCTGGCGCTCTAGCTCTCGGCGATTCAAGATGTTGGTGAGCGGATCGATGCGCGCTTGCTCTGCAAGGTGGCGATGAGCGCGCTGAGTATCGATAGAAAACAGCTTGGCCACAATACTTAATAGAATGGCGCAGTTAATGAAAACTAACGCCATTAAGCTTTGCTTTTGTTCTATATTACTCGGAAACATCGGTGCGCAGGGCCAATAAAATACCGCTAAAAAAGCCACACTTATTAGCGCTAAAATGGCATTGCGTGTAGAAGGCCTATCTTGCCATAACAAAAATGCTACTGGGTAAATCACGATAAGGTGGAAGAAAATCAGTGATTCAACACCAAACCAACGGGTAGAGGCAAAGGTAATATCCAGCACAAATACCACTAACATCCATGCTCTAGCTAAATCATTTTGATTTAGCCAGTTTAGAAAGATGGTGACGGTGTAAGCAAGTACCACTAGGCTATTAATTACCCAAAACTCGGCAACAGTAATCTTGTATTCAAGCGCTTGAGCAATAACATTTAGGATCAGCAAAGGTATACCTATAACCACAAATAGATTGGTCATACGAACGGCGTGACGCTTTCCTTTGCTGGTGCCTATGTTAAGTATCTTGTTGAGCAACCGTGTTCCTTACAGTTAATACTCAAATAAAAATGATTGTATACCTGAAAAACGAAAACTACTGTGAATTAGCTTCGATCGTGACTGTTTAGACGCAAGTTTGGCAATGTAACCCTGGTTACATTGCCAAGTTACTTAATCTAGGTGCTTAATTAACCACGCTATTGCGTCGGCGTATACAGGCGTCATCAGTGGTTCTAATTTCGCTAAACTTGCTAGTAATTGTGAACGCTCTGCAATGCTGATGTTGATGTGGCCAACTTTACGCCCTGGACGAACCTCTTTGCCATACCAAAATACTTCCACCCCAGGCACGCATAACCATTGATGATTATATTCAACACCAATCAGATTAAGCATCACGCTTTGGGTTTTAACTAAAGGTTGTACTAAGGGCAAATCTGCCACGGCGCGAATATGTGCCTCGAACTGACTAAGGCTAGAGCCTGCTTGAGTCCAGTGGCCGCTATTGTGTACTCGAGGTGCTATCTCGTTAATCAGTAACTTATCGCCAACTTGGAAGCATTCCATGGTCATTACACCCACGTAATCTAGCGAGTCCATTAGCTTACCGAGCATATTTTCAGCCTGGCCCTGAAGGCTCGCTTTACTGGCAACCGGTGATACCGTAGCTAATAAAATACCTTCATGATGCTGGTTAATCGCTAGTGGGTAGAATGCCGTGTCACCGTTGGCGTGGCGCATACCAATAAGTGATACTTCTTCGTCGAAGCCTATCGCTTGTTCGGCAATACAATGATCTAACCAGTCTTGTGGAATGGCACGTTGTTCAGCGTTGCCGCTAAGCTTTAACCAATGCTGGCCTTTGCCGTCGTAGCCGCCGGAGCGCTGCTTTAGCAATACTCGTTCGCCTAACTCAGCAAACAGTTGTTCTGCACTGTGTCCTTGTTTTACATCTACCCAAGGGGCGGTGGCTAAGCCTAAGCTGTCGAGCAATTTCTTTTGGCTTGCTCGGTCAGCTAGCTGAGCTAAAGCCGGGCCGTTAAGAAAGCTTGAGTGTTGAGTAAGTTGCTCGGTGGCTGGCGTTACCGGCCAGTGCTCGCGCTCAACGGTAATAATGTCGTTGGCAGCGATATCAAAGGTATCAGTTTCGTCAGTTTCTACTGGGCGAACCTCAATGTTTAATGGTTGCGCTGCGTGTTTTAGCATTGCTCCCAATTGGCCGGCGCCTAAAATCCAAATCTTATTCATGTTGCTTACCACTACTCCGCTACGCGAGGATCTGGATGGGCCAATACTGATTCAGTTTGGGCGCTGCGGAAAGCCTCGATACGCTCAGCTAGTTCTGGGTTAGTAGTAGCTAAAATCTGTGCAGCAAACAATCCCGCGTTATAAGCACCAGCAGTGCCAATGGCAAGAGTACCAACTGCTACGCCTTTTGGCATTTGGGCAATCGATAACAAGCTATCCATACCGTTTAAGGCTTTACTTTGAACTGGCACTCCAAGTACCGGTAAACGGGTTTTAGACGCCACCATGCCTGGCAAGTGAGCTGCGCCGCCGGCACCACCAATAATCACTTTGATGCCGCGGTCGGCAGCATTGGCTGAAAATTCCATTAATTTGTCGGGAGTGCGGTGAGCACTAACCACTTCAACCTCAAATTCAACGCCCAATTGTTGTAGTACTTCGGCGGCGTTTTCCATAGTTGGCCAATCACTTTTTGACCCCATGATGATGGCAACTTGTGGTTGTGGCATTGTATTCTCCTCGACTTAAATAGCACAGTGGTAACACGTTTCTGAGCGGCAACAAAATTGTTGTCTATTTGCGCGCGCAGTTTGCCAGCCTTACCCGCTAAGGTCAATATTAGCGCAGTGTTAGCCAGCAAAATCGAATTTTGTTCTAGCTGTACAGTGCTTTGTTTGGATAAAAGTTCAGGTGCTTGCTATTTTTGTGATGTTTACTGCTTAATCAATACGAATTGAGTTGATTTGGACTACTGTTAAATGAGTACAGTAGCCTATAGCTAACAATAGAATTCATTAGCCTCTAAGGAGAGAAGCAATGTGGAAACTTGTGGTTATTTTATCTCTACTCAGTGCCCCGCTAATGGCAGCCAACGTGGAGTTGCGTTTGCCTGCTTATTCCGATGATTCACACATTTTTTATCATGAACTATTAGAGCAAGCCCTGCTTGAAGCTGGGCACCAGCCGGTAATTGATGTTCCCTCCTCTAATTTACCGCAAAAGCGAGCTGAATCGATGTTGCGTAATGGGCAGCTAAGTTTAGTGTGGTTGTTGGCCTCGGCAGAACGCGATAAAGACCCAAACTTTACGCCCGTTAAAGTGGGCTTAACTAATGGCTTAATTGGTCACAGGTTGTTGTTGGTGCCGCGTTCGGAGGTTGACGCTTATCGCTTTGTAAATACACTAGAAGACTTTCAAAAGCTGAATAAAACTGGTGGTTTTGGTAAAAATTGGTTTGATGTAGATGTATGGCAAGCTAACCAGTTAAAAACCGTTGAAGTGGATGGTGAGTGGCGCCGTTTATATAAAATGGTGGCTAACCATAAACGTGGAATAGACTATTTCTCACGTGGCTTTACCGAGATCGTTAATGACTCGCTACAACATCCTTACTTAGCCATAGAACCTTACCTTATCTTGCAGTATGAGCGTGATTTTCAGTTTTACGTGAGTAATTCTCAGCCTGAATTAGCGGCCATTATTGAAGACGCTTTAAAAAAGGCTGAAGACAGTGGTTTGTTGGATAAGCTGATTGAAGAATACTGGCGAGAAGACTTTGATTTACTTAATTATCGCCGACGGGTAAAAATTGAGCTGGAAACACCTAAATAGTGCTTAACAAAGTGCCTCAATAATCTCTAAAGGGTAACCCGCTTGGCTTTGAACTTTTGCTTCTAACTCTAACTCGGCCGCCCGCAGAGGGTGTTGTTCGTTCCAGGCTGGAGGAAAGCACAGCCGCCAATCGTCTTCAGCTTGAAACACGCTGATTTTGGGTACGCTGCCTTCGGTTCTGCGCATACAAATAATAATGGCAATCCGCAATAATCTTGCCAGCACTTGCGCCTCGGGTTTTTCTAGGGCGTTTTGTTGGGCGAGTAGCGCGCTTTGCCAATCTCCGCGTTGGTTTAAAAGCAGGCAGGATACAAAGTGTTTTTGTGCGGTGCTAAAACCGGGTAAATCTGAGTGGTCAATAATATAAGCTGCATGCTGTGGGGCTTTTTTAAACTCAATATTTAACCCTACCTCGTGAAACATAGCTGCCCACCTTAATAAGCTTAAGGCTCGATTACTCAGTTGGGGTGTGATTTGTTGTGCCATCGCTAAGGCACAATTTGCCACTCGTTCGGCGTGTTGTTTGTCGATACGGTGGCGTTTCACAAAGCTTTCTACAGTGCGAGCTCTTACGCTACTGGTCTCTTTTTGGCTAAGCAGGCCGTACACCAAACCTTCGCGTAAAGCGCCGCCCGCTAATGACAGTGATTTAATTTGTAGTGTTTCAAATAGCGCAATTAAAATGGCTAAGCCAGATGCAAATACCGGTTTTCGCTCTTCGAGCAAACCTTTAATCTCAAGTTTTTCAAGTGTGCCGCAAGCAACGACTTGTTGTTGAATCGCCTTTAATTTTTGGTAGGTAATGCGCTCATCTAAACCTTGAGCTGTGATTATCTCTAATAGTGCTTGAATGGTACCAGAGGCCCCCACACTGCTTTGCCAACCTAGGCGGCGATAATCACTAAGCACAGGGTAAATCACGTCTTTGGCAGCATTTATTGCCAGCTCAAAGTTAGCTTCACTCAATTGCTCTTGAAAGAAACGCTTTAACCAAGTGACACATCCCATGTCTAGGCTATTTAGCAGCAAAGCCTCACTTTGCTCGCCCACCACTAACTCTGTGCTGGCTCCGCCAATATCAATAACCAAACGTTTACCACCGCCGCTACTGGTATGTGCTACGCCACGATAAATAATTTTGGCTTCGGTTTCTCCACTAATAATATGAATTTTGTGGTTTAGGATCTTTTCTGCTTGCTGCAGAAACTCATTGGCATTTGTCGCGCGGCGCAAAGTAGCGGTGGCTACAATTTTGATTTGAGCGTCAGGGATGTCTCGGAGTTGTTCCGCAAATAGGCTTAGACATTGCCAACCCCGTACCATGGAAGCATGGTCCAGTTTGTCGTTGGCATCTAAGCCAGCGGCTAAACGCACTTTTCTTTTCACCTTGGCAATGGTTTGCACACTTCCACTCAACTCACGCACAATTAACATGTGGAAGCTGTTAGAACCTAAATCAATGGCTGCATATAGGGGTGAAACTTTAGACACGTTGTTCCTTGATATTACTGCTTAGTGACGCTGGCGTCGCTGATTAGAGTGACCGCTATTACTGCGGTTGTTATTCCGACTGTTGCCACGGTTATTCCCTTTGGCACGATGAATCCGCTGCGCCTTGGGTAAATCACGCATCAAGGCTTCCGAATCGTATTGGCTAACCGGTACTGGGTGTTTAATGTATTCTTCAATGGCTGGTAAATTAAATACATATTCTTCACAAGCTAAGCTGATGGCATGGCCACTTTCACCCGCTCGACCAGTTCGGCCAATACGGTGCACGTAATCCTCAGCATCGTCAGGTAAGTCATAGTTGAAGACATGCGTTACTAACGGAATATGTAAGCCTCGGGCTGCAACGTCGGTTGCGACTAATATGTCGAGTTTACCTTCGGTGAATTGTTCAAGTATCTGCACTCGCTTTCGCTGAGGAATATCACCCGTTAACAAGCCAACTCGATGATTGTCGGCACTTAGGTGACCCCAAATATCTTCACAACGGTGTTTGGTGTTAGCAAAAATAATGGCGCGTTCTGGCCACTCTTCTTCTATTAGGGTTTGCAATAAGGCCATTTTGTCGTCGTTAGACGGATAAAAAAGCTCTTCTTGAATGCGAGCGCCTGTCATTTGTTCAGGCTCAACAATAACGTGTTCAGGTTCGTTCATGTGCTCAAAAGCCAACTCTTTAACTTTGAAAGATAAGGTGGCGGAGAACAGCATATTTAAACGCGCTTTTGGTTCTGGCATACGGCGCATTAAGTAACGAATGTCTTTAATGAAGCCAAGGTCAAACATGCGATCCGCTTCATCTAATACCATAGCCTGTACGGCATTTAGGCTGAATGCACCTTGTTTGAAGTAGTCGATCATTCGTCCGGTTGTCCCGATAAGAATGTCTACACCTTCATCTAAGGTAGCACGTTGGCTTGCGTAACCTTCACCACCGTATACTAGACCCAATTTTAGGCCGGTGGCTTTAGCTAGCAAACGCGCATCGTTATGGATCTGTATTGCTAGCTCGCGAGTTGGCGCGAGAATAATTGCCCGAGGTTGATTTTGTTGGCGCGTTTCAGGCACGGCTGTGGTTAACAGGTGATTAAACGTGGCCACTAAAAAGGCTAAAGTTTTCCCCGTACCTGTTTGAGCTTGGCCTGCAATATCTTTACCTTTAGTTAAGATAGGGAGGCTTTGCGCTTGGATAGGGGTACAATTGTGATAGCCGTGCTGCTCTAAGGCTGTTAATACCTTATCTTGCAGTCCTAACTCGGCAAATCTAAGTTCAGTTAAATGTGTTTTGCTCATTGCGTAAGCATATCACAGCTAAGTGGCACTACCAGCACCCATTCTTAGTAAATGTGTTGAGTTGTTAGGTGCTGCGATCTTTGCAGTCAGTATTCGCGCCCAATTGGCTGTATTTATATGGAAATAAGCGGGAGCTGGCTGTAATTATAAAGTCAAATTCCCTTTCTAAATTTAGTGCCGTTCGGCTAGCGCTTAATTAAGATGAGCGAATAGTGGCTACTACTTATGTTAATTGGTAGTAGCTTAGATTTCCTTGGAATGAGCTTAGGCTTGCATTCATTGGTCGGATCATTTCAAATAGTCATGAAATTATCGAGACAGATAACATAGAATTTTGGAGTATTAAATGAGCGATAAATTAGTTCAGCTGAGCGACGACAGCTTCGAGGCAGACGTACTAAACTCAAGCACACCAGTATTAGTAGATTTCTGGGCTGAATGGTGTGGACCTTGTAAAATGATTGCACCTATCCTTGACGAAGTTGCTGAAGAATATGATGGCAAAGTAGTGGTAGGTAAGCTAAACATCGACCAAAACGCTGGTACACCGCCAAAGTTTGGTATTCGCGGAATTCCAACGTTACTGCTGTTTAAAGACGGTAAAGTAGCTGCTACTAAGGTTGGCGCACTATCAAAAGCCCAATTAACAGCGTTTTTAGACGAAAACCTGTAGTAACAATGTGAGCAGGTCGACATTCGTTGCCTGCTTTTGCTGGATCTTTCTCCATATTAGTGCTAATTTTATTTTCGAATTTTCCTACGCCCGTAACTAAAGGTTACCTCTTGGCCGACTAAACAGTCGAGTAAGCTTCTCTACTATACCTAACTCATGCTGCTGTCAGCCTACTTCGATAAAAATTGAAACTCACCATTATGAATTTAACTGAGCTAAAAAACACCCCCGTCCATGAACTGATTACGCTAGGCGAATCAATGGGCTTAGAAAATCTAGCCCGCTTACGCAAGCAAGACATTATCTTCTCGATCTTAAAGGCTCACGCAAAAAGCGGCGAAGCCATTTTTGGTCATGGTGTGCTGGAGATTTTGCAAGATGGCTTTGGATTTCTGCGTAGCGCCGACAGCTCGTACTTGGCTGGTCCGGACGATATTTATGTTTCTCCAAGTCAAATACGTCGATTTAACTTGCGTACCGGTGACACGGTAGAAGGTAAGATCCGTCCACCTAAAGAAGGTGAACGTTACTTTGCATTGTTAAAAATTGGCCAAGTTAATCACGACAAGCCAGAAAACTCGCGCAACAAAATCTTGTTTGAAAACCTTACTCCGCTGCACGCCAACGATCGTTTGCGTATGGAGCGTGGTAACGGTGCGACTGAAGACATTACCGCTCGTGTACTTGATTTAGCCTCACCAATTGGTAAAGGTCAGCGTGGTTTGATTGTTGCTCCGCCAAAAGCGGGTAAAACCATGTTGCTGCAAAACATTGCGCAAAATGTGGCATTTAATCACCCTGAGTGTGAATTAATCGTTTTGCTAATTGATGAGCGTCCGGAAGAAGTAACCGAGATGCAGCGCTTGGTTCGTGGTGAAGTAATTGCTTCTACCTTTGACGAGCCTGCTAGCCGTCACGTGCAAGTGGCTGAAATGGTAATTGAAAAGGCCAAGCGTTTAGTTGAACACAAGAAAGATGTAATCATCTTGCTAGATTCTATTACTCGTTTAGCGCGTGCCTACAACACAGTAATACCTTCGTCAGGTAAGGTTCTTACAGGTGGTGTTGATGCTAATGCTTTACATCGTCCAAAGCGTTTCTTTGGTGCGGCCCGTAACGTTGAAGAAGGTGGCAGCTTAACCATTATTGCTACTGCGCTTGTAGATACAGGTTCGAAGATGGACGAAGTTATTTACGAAGAGTTTAAGGGCACCGGCAACATGGAGCTGCACTTAAGCCGTAAGATTGCCGAGAAGCGCGTATACCCCGCTATCGACATTAACCGTTCCGGCACGCGCCGTGAAGAGCTATTAACCAACGCTGACGAACTGCAAAAAATGTGGATTTTGCGCAAGATTGTTCATCCTATGGATGAAACTGGCGCCATGGAGTTCTTAATTGATAAATTGGCAATGACCAAGACCAATGATGAATTCTTTGACGCGATGAAAGCGCAGAAGAAGTAAGTTAAAACTGGCCGTTAATTCGGCCAGTTTCGTTTTGGATGATGAGACGCTTACTGCTACTTCTTGGGCTATTATTTCACCTGTCTGCTCAAGCGGAGCAGCAAGGCCCTAACCCGCCCTCGCAACCGCTTTATCAAGATGTGCCGCTAATGATTTTGCAGCGCAGTGTTGATGCCTTAATGCAAAATCAACCCGCTTGGGTGATAGATCTACTGCCTTATTTACGACCTCATGACCGAGAAGCCTTGCTTTTTGAAAGCCTGCGTTACTTGCATCAAAATAAACATATTCCAGATCAAACCCTAAAAAACTGGTTACTAGAACTGGCTTCCGAGCGACCAACGGTGCGCGAAGCTGCAGTAATTGACGGTTATGAAGTTATTCGCCCTAGTTTTGACTACCCAGCTCTGGCGCGAAGTTTAATTCTTAATAAAGTATCAGCAGAGCGCTCACAGCTTTATTTAAGTGAACTGTTGCGTGATGAATTTCAATGGTCATTGATCTTTAGAAAAAACAATCCGTTATTATTGACGCAACAGCTGGACGTGATGCGAGCTTTTAGGCAGTTAAATCCAGAACAACTTGAATATGTAAAACATACTATGCCTAGCCGTTTGTATTTCCCAGATAATAACGTGCGAGTTGCTATGGCAATAGGTATTGGTAGTGATGAAGCCTTGGCAGAAGTACTGAGCTTGCCAATGGACCAATATAGTGTGTCCTTGCTTGAATGGCTTATTCAGCAGCTACCGGCAGAGCGTGCATACAAATTGCTGCGTGGAGCAGCAGATAATCCAGAACTGTTGTATTTTTCATACAGTGCTATAGCCCGTTTGGGTCGAGTATATCCTCCTGCTGCCCAGTTTATTTTGGCGCAGTTTAGAGAGTCAGAACACCAAGAGTTGGCTGCAATGGTAATGATTGAGATGCAGTCTCAATAATTCCGTCAGCCAAAAACCAGGTTATTACAATGAAATATAAAGACTTGAGAGATTTCATTGATTTGTTAGAGCAACGTGGAGAGCTCAAACGAATCAGCCTAGAAGTATCTACCGAACTGGAAATGACAGAGATTTGCGACCGAACCCTAAAAGCCGGTGGTCCAGCCTTATTGTTTGAGAACGTTAAAGGCCACTCAATGCCAGTATTAGGTAACTTGTTTGGTACCCCAGAGCGCGTAGCTTTGGGCATGGGCCAAGAGTCTGTGTCTGCCTTACGCGAAGTTGGAACTTGGTTATCTTATCTAAAAGAGCCTGAGCCGCCTAAAGGGCTAAAAGAGTTATGGGAAAAACTGCCTATATTTAAGCAAGTGCTTAATATGCCCACTAAAAAGCTACGTTCTGCGCCTTGCCAAGAAATTGTATGGAGTGGTGATGAGGTGAACTTAGACAAGTTGCCGATTCAGCACTGTTGGCCAGGTGATATAGCACCGTTGGTTACTTGGGGCTTAACTATTACCCGAGGCCCTTATAAAAAGCGCCAGAACCTAGGTATTTATCGCCAGCAAAAACTAGCTAAGAATAAGCTTATCATGCGTTGGTTATCGCACCGTGGCGGTGCTATTGATTTTCGCGAGTTCCAAGAACTCAATCCCGGAAAACCCTATCCAGTGTCGGTGGCCTTGGGCGCCGATCCCGCAACCATTCTAGGAGCCGTGACGCCAGTCCCCGATACCCTATCGGAATATGCTTTTGCCGGTTTATTGCGAGGTGGTAGAACCGAAACGGTTAAATGTATAAGTAATGACTTAGAAGTGCCAGCCAGCGCTGAAATAGTTTTGGAAGGGTATTTAGAGCCCAATGAAACGGCGCCAGAAGGCCCTTATGGTGACCACACCGGTTACTACAATGAAGTTGATGAGTTTCCGGTATTCACTATTACTCATATTACCATGCGTAAAGATCCTATTTACCACAGTACTTATACCGGTCGTCCGCCTGACGAACCAGCTGTGTTGGGCGTTGCTTTGAACGAAGTTTTTGTGCCAATTTTGCAAAAGCAGTTTCCAGAGATTGTGGATTTTTACTTGCCACCAGAAGGCTGTTCTTACCGTATGGCGGTGGTCACCATTAAAAAACAATACCCGGGGCATGCTAAACGGGTGATGTTAGGGGTATGGTCTTTCTTGCGACAGTTTATGTACACCAAGTTTGTCATTGTTTGTGATGATGATATCAACGCCCGCTCTTGGCAGGATGTAATATGGGCTATTACTACCCGAATGGACCCAGCACGCGATACTACGTTGATCGATCATACCCCTATCGATTACTTAGATTTTGCATCACCAGTCTCAGGTTTAGGCTCAAAAATGGGCATGGATGCAACCAATAAATGGCCCGGTGAAACTAACCGAGAATGGGGCGAAGTAATTGAAATGGCACCAGAAGTGAAACAGCGTGTAGATAGTATATGGGAGCAATTAGGCATAGATTAATGGCCAACAAGTATCGAGTAACATTAGCGCAGCAAGTATTTAGTGTTGGGCCTCAGCAAAGTATTCTTGAAGCCGCTTTAGCGCAGGGCATTGATTGGCCACATCGATGCCGTCAAGGTGCTTGCTGTAGTTGCTTAGCCCGGTGTAAATCCGGTGAGATTATTTACCATGGAATGGCGCCAATGCTAAGTGAAGCCGAACGAGCCAAAGGTTGGTTTTTAGCTTGCTTAGCCAGTGCAAAATCAGATTTGAATATAAGTTTAGAAGGGTGAAAGTATGAAGCGCATTAGTTGTAAGGTTGCATCGGTCTCGCCGATTTTAGATGATATTTTTAATGTAGAATTACAACCTGAAGAGAGCCAGAGCTTTGTGGCTGGTCAGTATCTGCAAATTGTTATGGCGGAAGATGATAAACGACCGTTTTCATTAGCCAGTTCACCCGAGCAAAGCGATGTACTAGAGTTGCATATTGGTGCCCCTGAAGGGAATCCCTATGCTAGGCAGGTAATTGATAAATTAAAGAAAAGTGGTGAAATCGAAATTGAAATGCCATTTGGCAATGCCGGCTTTGATGAAACTAGTCAACGACCAATTCTGATTATGGTGGGCGGCACCGGTTTCTCTTATGCTAAATCGATCGTTGAACATCTTGTTGATACCGAGCAAGACCGCGAAATTTATTTGTATTGGGGCGGGCGTAACTTAGGCGGCTTATATCTGCATGAGTTGGCCTACCAATGGGACGAGTTAGATCAGCTTAAGTTTGTGCCGGTACTTGAGCAAGCAATGCCGCAATGGACGGGGAAAAAGGGCTTAGTGCATGAAGCTGTGCTAGAAGACTTCCCCGATATGAGTGGTCTAGAAGTATATATTGCTGGACGGTTTGAGATGGCAGATGTGGCCCGTACTGCGTTTACTAAGCAGGGCTTGCCGATTGAACAATTACATGGCGATGCTTACGAATTTATTTAAGTGTTCTGTTTGAACCAAAAAGGCGAGCTAAGCTCGCCTTTTTTCGTTTTTAGTTTTAGTGTTTTAAATAGCCAGTGCCTGACGGTAGTAATGAATTGCCTGCTCGGGGTCATCGAGTTGGCGGTGTACCTCGGCTAAACCTTGATAACACTCTGCACTTGGCGCTAGTTTCATGCTTTCTTCAAACAGCGCTTTTGCTTCTTCCCATTGTTGTTGTTGCAGGTGTAACTGAGCAATTAAACGCAATAAAGCGGCATTTTCTGGGTGCTTACGACGTAAACCTAAGAGCTGTTGTAATAACGGATGTGAATCGCTGAGGTGTAACTCACCCGCAACATCCAATAACTCACTATCAAGGTTTCGGTTAATTAGATCACCAAGTAATTGATAAGCTGCAGCATTATCGCCGGCGCTAATTAGGGCTCGGCAAGCAGCTGCAGCAATGGCCATCTGTTTTTTTTGTTTACGCGGCATACCATTCCAGTGCTGGGCTACGGCTTCAGAGCCTTGGCTATTGGCCAGTTCTAAAAACAAGCTTTTGTAGGCACTAGACAGCTGCGTTTGATAATAGTTGTTGTCGATTAAGCCAGCTTTTAGCGCTAATGGAAGTAAATCGATATAGCGTTGCCAAAGGCTAAGCTCAGGAAGAATAGTTAGTAACATGCGTTTTACTGCATCTTGCTTGAGGTTTTCATGCGGCAGTTGCTCAATACTGGTTAACGCCGCACTGTAGTTTTGTTGTTTAAGCTGCAAGCGTGCTTGAGTGATTAATACTGCGGCGTCGTTATGGGTGATGCGGGTTGCTTGCTCGAGATATTTATCACGTTTTTTGTCTTGCCCCTGCTCTTGGGCTGCTTCAGCTGCGGTTAAGTAATTTAGTGCTGGAGCATCGCTTAAATTGGCTGCTTTGCTAACTAACTTTTCCGCATTTTGATAATCGCCACGCATCATTGCCAACATACCTTGTTGGGTATGGCTATTGGCTTTTTGCTTACGACGGTTGCCCCACCAAGTCCCACTGCGGGAGAAACCTAACCATAACCACCGAGCGAACCATAGGCTGAATAGCAATACACAGAAGCAAATAAAGCTAAGGAATAATGCACTGGTGACCGACATTTCAATGGTGTAATTATCAAAGGCAATTAGTACGTAGCCTTTGTTGCCCGCTAATTGCGGGCCTAGCGCTAAACCCAGCGCTAGACACATTAAAAGAACGATGATTTTAACCATTACTCAGCTCCTTCTAGGGAAGGCAATAAGCGTTGCTGGCGCTCTTTAATCGCTTGTTCGGCAGCATCTAGGCTGCTTAGTTGTTCAGGCAGTTTATCGACAATTTCTAGTTGTTGTAGCTGCTTTAAGTCTTCAATCATTGCTTTAGCTTGGGTATTTTGAATAAAAAATTCTCCCACCCATTGTTCGGCGCGCTGCAATTTGGCTTTAAATAGTTCGCCTTGCGAGCGGAACAATGCTTGCTCGGCTTGTTGTAATTGAAGTTTTAAGTTTTCTTTTAAGTACCAAGCGTGCTTCGGTTCTATTAGCGCTTCTACCTGGCCATCGCGGCGGCGCACTGTAATAAAGTTTTCGCTAAACTTACGCCAGCTTTTGGCTAAATTATCTTGCCAGTCGGCGCTATCAGTACTCAGTTGATTGTCTTTCTCTGCTACCGCTTCTGGCAGTTCAATTTCCGCTAGTTGTAGGTTTTCCGCTTGTTGGAATATGCCTTCTAGGCGAAATGCAATGCCTTCTTTATCTACTCGTGGAATGCTTTTTAGTAGTTGTATATCGGCATTGATGGCGCGGCGTAGTGGCAATAAGTGTGGGTCTTCAGCGTTGTTTATACTGTTGTCGGCCTCAATGAGCAGGGCAATGGCAGTGACAGGATCTTGCTCTAACCATAATTTGTATGCAGCCAATTGCAATAAGTAATTTGCTTCGTTGAGTCGCCAATGATTAGCATCTTTAATATTCAGTAAGGCGAGTTGGCGTTCAATGGCTTTGCGGTGTTGTTCGGTTAATTCTAGTTGAGCTTGTAAAGCTGCCATTATTTGGTTATGCCCAGATATGTCTTGTGACAACTCTTTTATCTGATTGCTGTTGCTAGCTTGTGCACTGAGTAAGTTTTGCTCTTTGGCTTGTAAAGTGGTTTTTAATAATTGTAGCTGAGTATCTGCATGCTCCCTAAATTGATGCCCATGCCAATATAAACCTGAGGCAATGGATAGGCTGAGAATAATCGCAATAATTGCCAATATCTTTGCTAGTTTGTCGCCGTTGGCGGGAGCTGATGGGGTGTTGCTAGGGAGAGGCGTAGCGGTAGCGTTGCTGGTTGTTTGTTCTTTAGCACTGCTAGAATCGCTCATGTCGGTAGCCTTTGTTTGACTATCTGATTGTTTATTTTTGGTCATTTTCATTCCTTGCCGATGACTGGATTCGCGCTAACACGTCGATGCAAGCCTTATCTGATGCGCCGTCGCACAAAACTGTATGCTTGAAACCTAAGCTGTTTGCATATTCAAGCAAACGCTGACTGGGTACCAATAGCGTAGTGTTTTTTAACCACCTTAGCTGTTTTGGTTCACTCATAAGGGTAGTAAGGTGTTTCAAAATTTCACCACTTGTTGCCACAATAGTGTTGATCTGTGACTGCCATTGATCAAGTTGTTGTGAAGAATAGTGCAGTATATGGCGTTGATAACAAGTCAGATAGTTAACCTCAATGGCTTGTTTTTGTAGTTGTTCAGCGAGCCATTCTCGGCCTTGCTGCCCTCGCAGGATATGCGCCTGCTGGATGTCTTGCAATTGGGTTTCAATGAGTTCAAGCATGCCTTCGCTGTCTTGGCGCACAGGGATCTTGGCGTTTACCCCATATTGCTGCCAACACTCAGCGGTGGCTTTACCTACCGCTAAATACTGGCAGTTTTGTGGCCAACTAAGGGCGTGTTCAGCAAGATAAGATTGGCAAGCTTCAACGGCATATTGGCTAACAGCAATGATTAAGTGTTGCTGGTTAACGGTTTTAACTAGTGCTGGTAAATCCCCGATTTGCTCACTGGCAGTTATCTTAACCATGGGCGCAGCAATGGCTTGATAGCCATTGGCGTGTAACATGCTTACGCAACGTTGATTATGCGGCTCGGGCCGCGTTACAAGTACCTGCACCGCTACCTCTTACTGTTGTTGGTAAACCGCCTTAAGGATCGGTTCAGCCCCCGCATCTAACAGCTGTTCTGCAAGTTGCAAACCAAGCTGTTCCGCTTGTTGGCTGCTGCCAGTAATGTGTTTCTCTATCACGGTGGAGCCGTCAACGGCACCCACTAAACCGCGAACAAATAATTGATCATCTTTAAGCTCTGCGTAGCAGCCAATAGGCACTTGGCAGCCGCCTTCTAAACGGCGGTTCATCGCCCGTTCAGCAGTCACTCGAGCTGCCGTTGCTGAGTGATTTAAAGGGGCAAGTAATGCAAGTAAGGCTTGGTCGTCGCTACGACACTCTATGCCTACAGCGCCTTGGCCCCCAGCAGGTAAAATTTGCTCAGGTTCGATATAGGCTTTAATGCGGTCTTGCATCTCTAGGCGCAACAAACCCGCGCTGGCTAAGATGATTGCGTCATACTCACCGGCATCTAGTTTGGCTAATCGGGTATTAACATTGCCGCGCAAATCTTTGATTTGAATATCTGGGCGTTGCGCCTTTAGTTGGCATTGACGGCGTAAGCTAGAAGTACCCACTACCGCACCTTCGGGTAAGTCTGCAAGGTTTTGGTAATTGTTGCTGACAAAGGCATCGCGTGGATCTTCGCGCTGGCAAATGCAGTGCAAGCCTAAACCTTCGGGAAATTCCATCGGCACATCCTTCATCGAATGCACTGCAATATCGGCCAAACCTTCCAACATTGCTACTTCCAGCTCTTTAATGAACAGCCCCTTACCACCAATTTTGGCTAGAGGGGTGTCGAGTATTTTGTCGCCTTTGGTGCTCATTGGCAGAAGTTCTACTTCAATGCTTGGGTGATGACGCTCTAACTCAGCTTTCACAAAATAGGCTTGCCACATGGCTAATGGACTTTTGCGCGTGGCAATTCTGACTTTATTCACAAACACTTACCTCTTTTATTTATCCAGAGATAGTATCACCAGTTAGTTTATAGCCCAAGTAAGCATTATTGGCTTTAAAATAGCCAAAAGTTTGTTTTAGCTTAGGTATTTGCATAGAGAATTTGCTTAAAATATACCCACTAAAAGTGTGCGTATCTGTTTACCACTATTATACTAACTGTTAAGATGATCACACTTTAGTGATGTCTAAATTACATTAAATACAAACGCGTTAAAGCTAGGTAACTTAAACTTGCGAGATACAATTGCCTCTCTGTTAGAGAAGGCTACCCAATTCAATCAACACCGGAAGCAGCTAGCATTGCAAACTATGCCAGCTGCTGTGCAGCAGGTATTTGAACTACTGCCTTCGATGTTGCATTACTCGCACCCTTGTATTCCTGGCTTTATTGAAGGCGATGTACCCAGCGGTGTATGCCAGTTTGCGCCAAGTGCCCGCCATGGTATTTACTTACAGCAGCACTTTTTATGTAGTCCTGAAGAACCTGAACATTGCGACATTCTTGGTTTGTATTCTATGGGCAGTACTGCCACAGTGGGTCAAACAGAATCTAGTGATTTGGATATTTGGGTATGTCACAACACCGATTTAGCGCCCGAGCGGGTTGTTTTATTGGCAGAAAAGTGTGAGCAAATTTCCTCTTGGGCTGCCCATCAGGGCGTTGAGCTTAACTTCTTCATGGTGCAGGAGAACCAGTTTAAAACCGGTTCTATTAGCGAATTGTCGAAAGACAATTGCGGCAGTGCCCAGCACCTTCTGTTACTTGATGAGTTTTATCGCACAGCTCTACCACTAGCGGGTAAGCAGCTGGTGTGGTTTGCGGTACCTAGTGACTTAGAGCAAAGTTATGACAGTTTTGTGCAGCAGCAATTTGAGCTAGGTGTATTTAATCATGAGCAATGGCTCGATTTAGGCGGTTTAGATACCATTCCTGCTGAAGAGTATTTTGGCTCAGGTTTATGGCAGCTATATAAGGGTATTGATTCGCCCTATAAAGCGGTACTTAAAACCATGTTGATGGAAGCCTATTCTGCAGACTATCCAAAGCCTAGCCTACTAGCGGTAGAAGCTAAGCGTTTGATGCAACAGGGCGAAGCGTTTAGTTTGGAGCAAGACGCCTACTATTTGATGCTTACTAAGGTTACCCAATACCTTGAATCTATCGAAGACTTTGCTCGCCTCGATTTAGTGCGTCGTTGTTTCTATTTGAAAAACTGTGAATGTAGCCCGCTGCCTAGTGACCTGTTGGATGTTCGCTCGCTTACTTGGCAACAGCGTTTTATTGCTAAGCTGGTTAAACAGTGGAAATGGCCACAACAAAAAATTGAGCATTTAAATTTGCGCCGTGCTTGGAAGGTGCAAGATGTGCGGTTAGCCCACAGCGAATTACTTGATGCGCTGATGCTAAGCTATCGCAACCTAATTCGCTTTGCTCGCCGTAACGACATTAGTGAGTCAATTAACCCAGAAGATATCGGCATTTTATCGCGTAAACTCTACGCTGCCTTTGAAAGCTTGCCTGGTAAAGTTACTCTAATTAACCCGCAGATTTCTCCCGATCTATCAGAAGCTAATCTTAGTTTTATTTATGTAGGTAAGGGGCGTAGTTGCGCCGAAGGCTGGTATTTGTATAAGCAGCCATTAACGGGCCTAGCCATTGTTGGGCAGCAACCTTTAGAGCATGCAACCTATATTTCTAAGTTATTGGCGTGGAGTTATTTCAATCAGCTTAAAACTGACCAAACCCAGCTGAGTTTGCATACTCATCCGGGCGATTTAAATTTAGCTACGCTTAATCAATTTGCCGAAGATTTACGTCGCGCCTTTCCAGTAAACGTAGATGCAGCCAGTAACTTAGCTTTAACTCGACCTTGTGAAATTCGCCATCTTGGGGTGTTTATTAATCTTGAAAAAGATCCCACCGCTAACTGGGGTGGCAAGGTGATTGAGTTTGATGCCATTTCTACCGATGTATTTAGTTTTGGTCGAGACTCCGATTGCCTAGTAGGTTCGGTCGATTTGGTTTATCGCAATACTTGGAACGAAATTAGAACGCTGCATTTCTCGGGTGATAGTGCAGTGGTAGATGCGCTGACTACCATATTGGGCAAGATGCACCGCGACGCAAATATCCCCGAACACATTGATGTATTTTGTTATAGCGAAAACCTGCCTGAGCAAATCGGGGCTAACTTTAAGCAACTACTGGTCGAGAGCATTAAAAGCCGTTTGCAGCCTTTGGATAAACGGATAGTCAAAACTATTGTATTGGGTAGCGAGAAATACGGTTTGTTTATTGAAGACCGTGGCGTATCGGTGAAAAAGCTAGAGAATGGCGTAGAATTTTACCGCCAGCTTTCAAACAATAAATTGCAACGTTTGCCCTTGCAGTTAAATGCTGGTAATACCAAAAAAGTGCCTAATGTTGTAGAAGCGCATGCCAGTGAAGGTTTGGTTCAGTACTTCTTTGAAAACCTCACGACCGGTTTCAATATTTACATTGTAGATGAGCATAATCGCATCGAAATGTATCAAGATTTTGAAGGCAGTAAAGAAGAATTGGTGCAGGGCATTAACCGTTTTTACACCTCTTCTCGCGAGCAATATGGTACCCGTCATGAAGTGGTGAATTTCAATTTGCCGCAGTTTTACGACATTGTTGCTGTAGATGGTCAGTGGCAGGTTGAGTCTTACCGCAGTAGCTAAAGGTTTTTCTTCCTTCTTTATAAAAAGCCTAATACTAACTTGCCGCTATCCCTAAACCTAAACATAACAATCCTGCTGTCGTCTATGGCTAGTGGCAAGTTGATCTTATTGCTGTAGCGCCTGCTACTAGAAGCTCAGTTCTTCACCGCTTTGCTTGGTGATTGACTCCACCAACAGGCTCCAAAACTCGTTACCGCTTCTATTACATATCCATTGCTGTTCGGCTTCATGCCACTCAAAGTGGTAGCCGCCAAACTTAGTGGCTAACCAAAGCTGATGCAAAGGCTCTTGTTTGTTAATCACCATTTTACTGCGGTTTTCAAACTCAAGTGTTAGCACGCCACCATTGATGTCACACTCAATATCGAAGTCGTCACTGTCCATGGTTTGCTCGATACGTTCAAAGGCATCATCTACTAGCTGGTGATATTGGCTATCATTCATCACAATCATCCTGTCCTATTGCTTTTCTTGCTTCGAATGCGGATTATAGAGGGCATTCAAAAAAGAATCATGGCTTAATCATGAACAAACAAGCAATTGCCGTTATTTTGCTAAGCATCGGCCTAAGTGGATGTGGTCAAAAAGGACCTTTAGTCCACCCGCCAGCCGAGCCAGAGAGCGCTCCCGAGCAAGTAACGCCAAGCGAGTAAGCAACGCAACACAATTAAGGACAGATCATTGGATTTTTTTAGTTATCAAAACGAGCTCTTACATGCAGAACAATGCTCGGTAGCTGATTTAGCAAGTACTTATGGTACGCCTCTATACGTATATTCGCGCGCCACTATTGAGCGTCATTGGAAGGCTTTTGATAAAGCGGCGGGCGAACGTCCACATTTGATCTGTTATGCAGTAAAAGCTAACTCTAACCTGGCAGTATTGAACATTATGGCTCGCATGGGTTCGGGTTTTGATATTGTCTCAGGCGGCGAATTAGCCCGAGTGATTGAAGCGGGTGGCGACCCAAGTAAAGTTGTGTTCTCTGGTGTGGCAAAAACCGAAGCCGAAATCGCTGATGCACTTAATCACGGCATTCACTGTTTCAATGTTGAGTCTGAGCCAGAGCTAGACCGTATTAGTCGCGTGGCTCAAAGCCTTGGCAAACAAGCGCCAATTTCTTTACGTATTAATCCAGATATCGACGCGGGTACTCACCCTTATATTTCTACTGGCCTTAAAGAAAATAAATTTGGCATCGCCATTGAGCGTGCTCTTGAAGCTTACGCTTATGCGGCCAGTTTACCGGGCTTGAAGTTAGTTGGTGTAGATTGTCATATTGGCTCTCAGCTCACTGAGATTTCTCCTTTTGTAGAAGCCATTGATAAGTTGCTAGCTCTCATCGATCAATTAGCCGAGCAAGGTATTGTGATTGAGCACCTAGACGTAGGTGGTGGATTAGGCGTTAATTACGATGATGAAGTACCGCCAGAGCCTGCCGATTACGCCAGTGCGTTAGCCGAGCGTTTAGGTGATCGTAAACTCAAGTTATTGTTTGAGCCTGGTCGTGCAATCATGGCCAATGCTGGCATCTTGGTCTCTAAAGTTGAGTTCCTAAAAATGTCGGAGAGTAAAAACTTCGCCATTGTTGATGCCGCAATGAATGACTTATTGCGCCCTGCCTTATACAGCGCTTGGCAGCGAATTGTCCCTGTTATTAACAAGCCGGAACTGGCTATGGCCAGCTACGATGTAGTGGGACCAGTTTGTGAAACCGGCGACTTTTTGGGTAAAGATCGAGAGTTAGCCATCGAACCTAATGATTACATTGCAGTGCGCTCTGCCGGAGCCTACGGTTTTACCATGAGCTCTAATTACAACTCGCGTTGTCGTGCCGCTGAAGTCATGGTGGACGGCGATAAGGCTCACTTAATACGTGAGCGAGAGGTTCTAGCATCACTTTGGGCCGGCGAAACGCTGCTGCCTGAAGGATAAGCCAATGCTAGTAAACTTTACTAAAATGCACGGTTTGGGAAATGACTTTGTGGTTATCGACAATGTCACTCAAAACGTGTTTTTTAACCAAGAAGTGATTAGCCGTTTGGCTGATCGCAACTTTGGTATTGGCTTCGATCAGTTTTTGGTGGTTGAGCCACCTTACGATCCAGAATTAGATTTTCACTACCGTATTTTTAATGCTGATGGCAGTGAAGTAGAGCAGTGTGGCAATGGCGCACGTTGCTTTGCCCGTTTTGTTGTAAACAAAGGGCTAACCAATAAACGCAGTATTGGCGTAAGCACTAAGTCTGGCAAAATCGTTTTGCATATCGAGAACGACGGCCAGGTGACAGTGAATATGGGGGTGCCAGAGTTTGAGCCGAGCAGAATTCCGTTCAAAGCTAAAAAAGCCGAAAAAACCTATATTTTGCGTGATGAAGAGCAAACTGTATTTGCTGGCGTTGTTTCAATGGGCAATCCTCATTGTGTTTTGGAAGTAGACGACATCAGCCAAGCGCCACTAGAAACCTTGGGGATGCGCTTAGAAAAACACGAGCGTTTTCCACAAAAAGTGAATGTGGGTTTTAGTCAAATTATCGACGACAAAAACATTAAGCTGCGGGTATTTGAACGTGGTGTTGGTGAAACCCTTGCTTGTGGTACTGGTGCGTGTGCCGCCATGGTGGTGGGGCGTCAGCAAGGTAAGTTAGCAGAAACAGTAAATGTAGACTTGCCCGGTGGGCGTTTGCGTATTCAATGGGCTGGAGAGGGTAAACCGGTGAAAATGACCGGACCAGCAACAATGGTTTTTGACGGTCAGGTGCATATATGAGTGAATTCGACCTATCCCAGCCGCTGCTAATCGATGAAAGCTTGGTAGTCGAGTTTCTGCTCGACAATCCAGACTTCTTTGCGCGTCATCCTAACTTGATTAAGCAGCTGCGTTTACCGCACAAAGAAAAAGGCGCGGTGTCTTTGGTCGAGCTTCAGGTCCAGCGATTGCGTGACAAGGTGCTGAGCTTAGAGCAAGAAATCACCGATCTAATGAGTGTGGCTAGCCTCAATGAGCGTATTTACCATGTTTATGTAGATTTATTGCCAGACTTAATGGCTTGTGATTCGTTTGCCGAGTTACAACATCGCTTAAGTCGAGCATTGGTGGATGACCTTGGTGTAGAGCGTGTATCACTGCGCTTAAGCCACCAGTTCAACTTAGAAGATCTTTCTCCGGAATATGGCTTAGAGAAAGAGCAGATTGAGCGAGTAAGAGTGACACGCTTAAGCCAGCAGCCACATTACTTTGGCCGTATGACCAAGGGTGAGCTGGAGTTGTTATTTGATAACACCGACGACATTGCTTCGGTAGCACTAATGCCTTTGGGCAATAACGCAGAGCTGGGCTTTTTTGTGGCCGCTAGCCGTGACGCCGACCATTATGTAGCGGGCATGGACAGTTTATTGCTTACTCAGCTTTGTCAGGTTATCAGCAGTTTGTTATTACGATTAGTTCCGCTTCAGTCAGAGCAGTAAAATCTGATGATGCAGGATGATATAGAACGCTTCCTTCACTATTTAGAAGTGGAGCGTCGCTACAGCCCTGCCACTATAAGCTCTTACCAACGAAGTTTATTACAACAAAGTAAACTGCTAGAAAATCTAGGCTGTAGTTCATGGCCTGAGGTGACCAGCGCCAAGGTGCGTAGTGTATTACTTAAGCTTAAAACCAGTGGTTTATCGGCACGATCCATGGCCAATAAACTGTCAGCTTTACGCAGTTTCTTCAATTATTTACTTCAGCAACAAAAAGTAAGCCTTAATCCGGTCGCTGGCGTTTCTGCACCCAAACAAAACAAGCCCTTACCCAAGAACCTTGATGTTGATTCACTTAACCAACTGCTTTCAATGCAGGGAGATGATTTAGTCGCTAGCCGAGATTTGGCGATGATGGAATTGTTTTATGCCAGCGGTATGCGTTTAGCCGAGTTAGTAAGTCTAAACGTACAAGATATCGACTTTAAGCAGCGGCAGGTAATTGTTACCGGTAAAGGCAATAAGCAGCGTTGGGTGCCTTTTGGCAGCAAAGCGGAGCAGGCCCTCAAACACTGGCTTAAACAACGCCGACTATTGGTGATGGATGAAGAAGAGCCAGCACTATTTGTGAGCGTAAGGCAGCAGCGAATTAGTCATCGTACCGTGCAAAAACGTTTGCAGCATTGGGCGCAACAAATGCAGTTATCTAGTACCTTGCATCCACATAAATTGCGCCATTCTTTTGCAACCCATTTGTTAGAAAGCAGTGGAGATTTGCGGGTGGTTCAAGAGTTATTGGGTCATGCTAACCTTGCCACCACTCAAGTGTATACCCATCTTGATTTTACCCATCTAGCCACCAGTTACGATGCCGCCCACCCGCGCGCAAAACGTAAATCTTAAGTGAGTGATTCCATGATTTTCTATCGAAGTTGGTCGCCAGTACAGGCTTTGTCTTTTGATTTAGACGATACCCTTTATGATAACTGGCCGTACATTAAGCGAGCCGAGCAATGGTTGACTGACTATCTCAAAGAGCAGGTACACGAGACTGCGCATCTTACGCTTAGTCAGTGGCAAGCTTACAAGCGACGGGTGATTAAGCGAGATCCGCGTTTAAAAGGGGATGTAAGTGCTTGCCGTGTAGCTTGGTTACACCTCGCTTTTACCGAACATGGCATGGCCGACAGTGAAGCTAGCCAGCTCGCTCAAGAGATCTTTCAACAGTTTTTAGCGGTGCGTAGTGATTTTGAGGTACCTGCAGAGAGCCTTGCTTTGTTGCAAGCCTTGGCGCAGCGTTACCGCTTAGTCGCCATAACTAACGGTAATGTTGATATTGCTAAAATTGGCTTAGGTGGATTATTTGAATTAGAGCTTAAAGCTGGCGGCCAATTTAGAGCTAAACCCGCAGCTGATATGTACCAGTTTGCTTGTCAGCAATTACAGCTTGCACCACAACAAATCGCTCACGTTGGCGACCATTGTATTACCGATGTAGCAGGCGCTACCAAAGCAGGCTACCGTTCCATTTGGTTAAATCAAAACAGCCAACAAGCGCGAAAACTACAAGCGCTTCCCGATATTGAAATAAGCCAACTGGCACAACTGCAACACCTGTTATAATATACAGGTGTTTTTACCCCTCAAGAGAATTCCATGGATATTTCCGAGCTGTTAGACGGCCTTAATGAAAAGCAGCGTGAAGCCGTTGCTGCGGCGCCAAGCAATATGTTACTTCTGGCCGGTGCCGGTAGTGGCAAAACACGGGTATTGGTGCATCGCATTGCATGGTTAATGCAGGTTGAGAATGTATCGCCGCTATCTATTCTGTCGGTAACCTTTACCAACAAAGCCGCGGCTGAAATGCGCTCGCGAGTAGAAAAACTGGTGGGCAGCCGCTTTCAAGGTATGTGGATGGGCACCTTCCACTCTTTAGCACATCGCTTATTGCGTGCGCATTATCGCGATGCCGGTTTACCAGAAGATTTTCAGATTATTGATTCCGACGATCAATATCGCCTGCTACGCCGTTTAATTAAAGCCATGAACTTAGATGAAAAGCAGTGGCCAGCCAAGCAAGTGCAATGGTATATCAATGCGCGCAAAGACGAGGGGCAGCGCGCCGAACATGTAGATTACAGTAATAATCCGATTGAGCGGCAGCAACTAGAAATTTATAAAGCCTATCAGCAGGCTTGTGATCGTTCCGGATTGGTGGATTTTGCCGAGCTATTGCTACGCGCTCACGAATTGTGGTTAAAACAGCCGCATATTTTGCAGCACTACCAACAGCGTTTTCGCCATATCTTGGTCGACGAGTTTCAAGATACCAACACCATTCAATATGCTTGGTTACGCATGTTGGTTACCGAGCATAATAACATCACCATCGTGGGTGATGATGACCAGTCTATTTATGGCTGGCGTGGTGCAAAAATCGAAAATATTCAAAGCTTTGAATTAGATGTGCCAAAGGTGAATACAATTCGCCTAGAGCAAAACTATCGAAGCAGCGCCAATATTCTTAAAGCCTCTAACCAGCTAATTGAAAATAACCAAGGGCGGATGGGCAAGAGTCTGTGGACCGATGACAAAGAAGGCGAGTTAATCTCGATTTACACCGCCTTTAATGACATCGATGAAGCGCGCTTTGTGGTAGCGCGTATTCAACAGCGAGTAGAACAACACGGCGCAAGTTTGGCAGATTGTGCCATTTTGTATCGTAATAATGCCCAGTCTCGGGTATTGGAAGAAGCCTTGATGCAAGAGCGTTTGGCCTATCGAATTTATGGCGGTTTACGCTTCTTCGAGCGCCAAGAAATTAAAGATGCGCTCGCCTACCTGCGATTAATTAGTAACCCCCATGATGACGCGTCCTTTGAGCGAGTGGTAAATACTCCAACCCGTGGCATTGGCCAACGTACTATTGAGCTGTTGCGTCAAGCTGCACGTGAGCAACAGCTTAGCTTGTGGCAGGCTGTAGACTATTGTTTGCAACAAAATGCCTTATCTGGCCGAGCAGCCAATGCGGTGAAGCAGTTTGTTGAGTTGCTAGGGCAATTAAAACTACAAACTCAAGAAATGGCCTTAGGTGAGCAATGCGATTACGTGATTAAAGGCTCTGGCTTATTGGCGATGTATCAAGCCGAGAAAGGTGAAAAGGCCCAAGCTCGAGTAGAAAACTTAGACGAACTGGTTACCGCTACTCAGCAGTTTGCCCAAATGGAAGAAGACCAAGATCTTTCTCCTTTGGTAGCCTTTTTATCTCATGCCGCCTTAGAAGCAGGCGACAATCAAGCAGAAGCCGATGAAGCAGCGGTGCAGTTAATGACCTTGCACAGCGCTAAAGGTTTGGAATTCCCAGTGGTGTTTTTGGTGGGCGTTGAAGAAGGCATGTTCCCAAGCCAGCAGTCGGCCGAAGAATCTGGTCGCTTGGAAGAAGAGCGCCGCCTTTGTTATGTAGGCATGACCCGTGCGATGGAAAAGCTTTACCTCTGTCATGCCGAAAGTCGCCGTTTGTGGGGCAAAGAAGTATTTCATCCTCCGTCGCGTTTTTTAAGAGAATTACCCAGCGAATGTTTGGACGAAGTACGCTTAAATACAGCGGTAAGCCGACCGGTTCAACAAGGGCGGTTTTCTTCGCAAGTTCAACAAGCCGCTTTTGATGATAGTGGCTTTAGCTTAGGCCAGCGTGTATCGCACCCTAAGTTTGGGGCAGGTATTGTGCTTAACTACGAAGGCTCTGGGCAGCAAAGTCGTGTGCAGGTGCAGTTTGAAGAAGCTGGCGCCAAATGGCTGGTATTGGCTTACGCCAGACTGGAAGCCATTTAATACCAATCGTACTAAATAACTGATCATTCTAACTGGTTAAAATACTCGATAACTGCGTTAGGATTTTTGATTGTAGAATAACTACTTATCGAAAAAATTCTGCCTTATTTTCGAGCATTTTTCCTGCGTTATTTCTGACCACTTACTTAGTGTGATTGGTATAACTAAGCCAACAATTAACGGTGAACCAAGCAGCCTAACTCGGCTGCTTTTTTTGTTTGCGTTTGTTACCAACAGCGTCCCAAGTAAATACCGCTAAACCCAACCAAATAAAGGCAAAGGTGAGCAATTTCATTGGCTCAAGCGGTTCACCATAAACGCTGGTGGCCAGCATAAACATCAGTGATGGGCCAATGTATTGAAAAAAGCCAATGGTTGATAAGCGTAAGCGGGTGGCTGCGGCTGCAAAACATAACAACGGCAGAGTTGTGACAATGCCTGCGCTAAGCAGTAGCGCATTTAAACCTAAACTGTTGTTAACTAAGTGACTGGTAGAAGAATCGGCAAATATCCACAAATACGCGGCGGCCAAAGGTAATAGCCATAGTGTTTCTACAAACAAACCCGGTAAAGCGCCCAAGTTAACTTTTTTGCGTAACAAGCCGTATAAACCAAAACTTACCGCTAGGCTGATTGCAATCCAAGGTAGGGAGCCATAGCTAATTACTTGAATTAATACACCAATCAAAGCCAAACCAATGGCAAGCCATTGAGCACGACGAAAACGTTCGCCCAAGAACAGCATGCCCAGTATCACGTTAAATAGTGGATTGATGTAATAGCCTAAACTGGCATCGAGCATACGATCGTTGTTCACTGCCCAAATAAAAATTAGCCAATTAATGCCAATTAGTACCGAGGTTAGTGCCAATATTGCCAATTGCTTGGGGTGCTTGATTACGGCGCTCACCGCCGACCACTGTTTACCTACGGCTAGCATCACCGCAACAAAAACGCAGGACCATAGCACCCGATGCGCTAAAATTTCGTATGCAGGTACAGCACTTAAGCTCTTAAAATAAATAGGGGCAAAACCCCACATAATGTACGCGGCGAGAGCAAACATAACGCCGTGTTTAGTGGCTTGATTAGGCATAAATAATGAAAAAGGAAGAAAAGTCAGGGTAGTGTATCAGGCAGGTGGTTAAGCAGCCATATATTAGCAGTCTAAGTTTTGTCAGCGAGCTAGACTGCCGAAGCGGCTTCGCAATATAGCTTGCTCCAAACTGTATGTAGTTGTGGTTCTGCTTGGCACAATGTGTCGATTTTCTGAATGATGGTTTTGCTCTGGCTATGTTGTGCTTCTAGCAACAGATGAAGCAGATGACCTAATACACCATGCACAAAACGTTCGTTTAAGGGCTCGTGATAGCTTTGCCAAGCTCGAACACAGCTATAGCCGGGAATAATGTCTTTCGCGTAGCTAGATAAAATGCGCATTGGCCAAGGGCGTTGAATCTCATCTTGAGTATTCAAACATTCTAGTAAGGGTTGTTGGATATGTAGGTAACGCAATAGGCAGCGATCGCGCTCGTTTAGGCAATCATCATGGATTTGTTCGAAATGCTGTAAGTCTTGCTCTGGCTTCTCAAAGATTCCTAGTTGCTTACATTCAACAATGCGGTAGTCGGGGAAGTGGGCAAAATCGCCATAACCTTCTAGCTCGTGTTCTAGCCATTGGTCCAAGTCTTCTAGCTGTATGTCGGCATTAATCTTTTTTACTTCTAGTAACACGCTATTTAAAGTATTGATTAACAAAGAGGAGCTGTAAGTTGTGCTCATTATTTTACTAGCCTGTGCCGCAGTCGATGTCCTAATTAAGTATAGCCCTAACTGAGTGGAAACCATCAACATTGAATTGATATTTCGACAAAAATTGTTTTTTTGATGGCAAGTTTGCTGCACTAACCTACTAAGTAAGTACCGGTGCCAAAGGCGATGTGAGTGCCTTCTTGATTATGCAGCTCCATACGTGCAACGGTAACCTTATTGCCGGAGCGGATTATCTCGGCAGTGGCGTAAAACACTTCACCAATACCTGGACGCAGGTAGTCGATGCGCAGATCAATGGTGCCGGTTTTGGAGATGCGCGCAGACAGCTCTTTACTGGATAGGTTTTCTAAGCGTTTTACTGCCGCTGCTGCTGCGGTCATTCCCCCGGCTACATCTAAAATGGTTGCGGTGGCGCCACCATGCAAGATGCCATGAATCGGATTGCCCACTAATTTGGGATCCATGGGTAGTTTTAGTTTTACTCCGGTCGCGCTGTAATCCACTAGTTCGATGCCAAGTAATTGATTAAAAGGCATTTGATTGATGAAGGTGTCGGCGATGGCTTGGCGCCACTTTTGTTGTCTTGGGCTGGTCATGCTGTATCCATACAAATTAAACGCTCGTTTAAATACTGTATAGCGAGAAAAGAATAAAGGCAAACCAAGACAAGCCGCCATAGCTTGATTACAATGTGCGACCGATTAGCCACACTCTGTTTTTGGATTTCTAGCCTTAATGCAACGCGCCCAGCAAGTTTTACAAGATGTATTTGGTTTTGCCGAGTTTAGAACTGGGCAGGCTGCGGTGATCGAGCGCTTGTTAGATAACAAAGATTGCTTGGCGATTATGCCAACCGGTGGCGGAAAATCACTGTGTTACCAGATCCCCGCGTTGGTTAAGCCGGGTTTAACCGTAGTGGTGTCGCCGCTTATCTCCTTAATGAAAGACCAAGTAGATAGCCTGCAACATAATGGTGTTAGCGCGGCGTATTTAAATTCAAGTTTAGAGCGTGAGCAGCAGTTTCAAATCTATCGTAGTTTGCAGCAGGGCGATTTAAAACTGTTATACATCTCTCCCGAGCGGTTGATCAATGGCGATTTAATTGAGCGCTTACAAGCGATGCCTTTGGCGATGTTTGCCATTGATGAAGCGCATTGTATTTCTCAGTGGGGGCACGATTTTCGGCCAGAATATAATGCCCTTGGTTGCTTAAAACAAAACTTTCCTAATGTGCCTTTAGTGGCCTTAACGGCTACCGCTGACGATACCACCCGCCAAGACATACTGCAGCGGCTTGGTTTGCCTGATGCCTTCACTCTAGTATCAAGTTTTGACCGACCGAATATTCGCTACACCCTACAAGAAAAGTATCGCCCGTGGCAGCAGCTTAGCGATTATGTAAAACGCCGTAAGGAAGATAGCGGCATTGTTTATTGCAGTAGCCGAAAACGGGTTGAAGAATTAGCCTTAAAACTTAGTGCAGAAGGTATTCGCAGTGCGGCTTATCATGCTGGTTTGCCGATCGAGCAGCGCCAATTAGTGCAAGAGCAATTCCAGCGTGATGAAGTAGAGGTAGTTGTGGCTACCGTTGCTTTTGGGATGGGCATTGATAAACCCAATGTACGCTATGTTTTTCACTATGATATTCCTCGTAACATAGAAGCCTACTATCAAGAAACCGGCCGTGCTGGCCGCGATGGTACCGAAGCCGAAGCGGTGTTTTTGTATGATCCCGCCGATGCCAACTGGGTAAGGCGAATGATCGATGAAAACGAAAATGAGCAACAGCGCCAGGTTGAGAGTCATAAGTTTAACGCTATTGTCGCCTTTGCCGAGGCGCAAACTTGTCGGCGTCAGGTATTGCTTAACTACTTTGGTGAATACCTCGCCAAGCCCTGTGGAAACTGTGATGTATGCTTAGATCCACCTAAGCAATATGATGGCTTACAAGATGCGCAAAAAGCCTTGTCTTGTGTCTATCGGCTTGGCCAGCGTTATGGTATTGGTTATGTGATTGAAGTGCTGCGTGGCAGCATGGGCCAGCGTATTTTAGAACAGGGCCATGATAAGCTTTCTACTCATGGTATTGGTAAAAGCGCCAGTCACGAGCATTGGATGAGTGTGCTACGTCAGCTTATTCATTTGGGTTTGTTGCAGCAAAACATTGCGCGTAGCTCGGTACTACAATTGACTGAAGCAGCACGACCATTTTTAAAAGGTGAGCAGCCCTTATCACTGGCTGTGCCGCGCTTAAATACCACTAAGCAAAGTAAAAAAGCCACCAGTTACGGTGTTTACGATAAACGATTATTCGCTTTGTTACGTAATTTAAGAAAGCGTTTAGCCGACGAAGAATCGGTGCCGCCGTTTGTGGTGTTTAACGACGCCACATTAATAGAAATGGCCCAGCAGCAGCCACAAACCCAGCACGAGATGTTAGCCATAAGTGGCGTTGGTTTGAAGAAGCTAGAACGCTACGGTTACCAGTTTTTAGGTTTAATCGACCAGTATCAGGCCAGTTAAGACGCCGCCCGATTTAAGGATCGCAGATGGAATTTGTGAATCGTTTTTCCAATGAACTACCCGAGTTATGCCATCAGCAGCAGCCTACGCCGCTAAAAGATCCTGAGTTGGTGGCATATAGCCAGGCCGCTGCTGAGTTAATTGGCCTAGATAGTGAGTTTATGCAGGGAGAGCTGGCGCTTGGTCTAAGCGCTGGTAAGTTACTTATCGAAGGCATGCAGCCTGCCTCAACGGTATACGCTGGCCATCAGTTTGGTGGATATTCTCCGCAGCTGGGTGACGGTCGAGCCTTGCTACTTGGTGAAACAGTAAACGAGCAAGGTGAGTACTGGGAACTGCAACTTAAAGGCTCGGGTTTAACGCCTTTCTCTCGCCAAGGCGATGGTAAAGCAGTATTACGTTCTAGCATTCGCGAGTTTTTAGCCAGTGAAGCCATGGCCGCTTTAGGCATCGCAACAACCCGCGCATTAAGCTTAACGGTAGGTAGCGGTTTAGTGCAGCGTGAACGCTTTGAAAAAGAAGCTATGCTGCTACGTATGGCGCCTAGCCATATTCGTTTTGGTCATTTTGAATACCTGTATTACCAGCAACAAACTCAACCATTAAAGCGCTTGGTAGATTTTTGCTTAAGCCATTATTTTAGCGATTGTTTAACTGCCGAAAATCCGGTGCTAGCTATGTTAGAACAAGTAGTGGATAGCACCGCGTTGATGATTGCTAAGTGGCAGGCCGAAGGCTTTTGTCATGGCGTAATGAATACCGACAACATGTCGATTTTGGGCTTAACCATCGATTATGGCCCTTATGGGTTTTTAGATGACTACAACCCTAGACACGTTTGTAACCATAGCGACCATTATGGACGTTATGCCTTTAACCAGCAGCCAGCCGTAGGCTTATGGAACTTACAGCGTTTGGCACAAGCCTTGTCTGACTATGTACCCAGCGCTAAAACCGAGCCACTTTGGATACGCTATCAGCAGAAAATCAATCAACATTACCAGCAGTTGATGCTGAATAAGTTAGGTTTAAGCCAGTGGCAAGATGACGATGAGCAACTTTTAGGTTTGCTGCTTAAAGTTATCGCCGAACAAAAGGCCGATTACCACCAAAGCCTGCGTGCCTTGGCGCAGGACCAAAATCAGTTAACTAAACAATTGCCTGATGTTTGGCAGGCTTGGTTGAAGTTATACCGCCAGCGCTGTCAGCAAAGTGATGTTGATGAACAACAACGGATATCAGGTATTCAGCAGCATGTGCCTTTATACGTATTGCGCAACTATTTGGCGCAGCAGGCGATAGAACAAGCGGAAGATGGCAGTTATGCACAGTTGCGCCAGCTGCATCAGGTACTCAATACCCCGTTTACTGAGCAAGTTGATGCTCAGCATTTTGCGGCTCCACCACCGGCTTGGGGCAAGTGCTTGGAGATATCATGCAGCAGCTAGCAAATGGCATAGAAGTATTATCGGAGCATGCGGTAGTTACTATTGCTAAGCAGTTCTCCGAATCACAGTTTTTGGCTAGTGCGCAGCAGTTTGTAAAGCAGCAACAATGGCAGCAGGCTTTTGTTGAACAAGGCGCCGACTGGCAAGTTTTAGGTTTTTATATTGAACAACAATTATGGTGGTTTCGTTATGATGCACTAAGTCAGGGCGCTTGGTTTGAATGCGCCAATAGTGAGCATTTTCACACGAGCTCTGCCCCATTATTGGCTGCCTTAAATCATGCCAGTTTTGACTAAACAAAATTATATTTTTAGGCTGATTAAAATGTGATCCATTACAAGGTTTCCCACAGGCTTATCTTCTATATTAATCCACCTGCCAACGTTGAGTTGTTTATTAATTCACCGTAAGGCCGCGAAAAGCAATGTCATGGAATGATGTTTTCCACAATAAGGGAACTGTTTGCCGCTCCAATTTCTTGCCTTTCTTTATCTGTAAGTTACTGAATTAAAACTTATTTGTCGTTTTCTATTTAGCTTGTTATTTTTTCGCGAGAGAATTACTGCTGTTTGTCAACAGAGTTATCCACAATTTGTTGCGGCCGATAACGCTTAACTCTGGTGCATTTAGGGTGGCTGTGGCATCATCGAGCGCAATGAAAATCTGAACGATGGATCACGGTAATGGCAACCCTTCCCGACCAACCCTTAGTGCTTGTTGACGGCTCTTCTTATCTATATCGCGCTTACTACGCTCCTCCTCATCTAACTAACTCTAAAGGCGAAGCCACCGGCGCAGTTTATGGCGTGGTTAACATGCTGCGCAGCTTACTTAAGCAATTTAAGCCAGAGCATATTGTGGTGGTGTTTGATGCCAAGGGTAAAACCTTTCGTGACGACATCTATAAAGAATATAAAGCCAATCGCCCGTCTATGCCCGATGATTTGCGCAGTCAAATTGCCCCTTTACACGCGGTAATTAAAGCAATGGGTTTGCCTTTAGTGGCCATTGAAGGTGTTGAAGCCGATGATGTTATTGGTACCTTAGCTAAGCAAGCTTCGGCCGAGAACAAAGCGGTAGTGATTAGCACTGGCGATAAAGACATGGCGCAGCTGGTGGATGAAAATATCACCTTGATTAATACCATGACCGACACAGTTATGGATCGTGCTGGCGTTATCGATAAGTTTGGCGTACCACCGGAGCTGATTATTGATTATTTAGCGCTAATGGGCGACAAAGTAGATAACATTCCTGGCTTACCTGGGGTGGGCGAGAAAACTGCTTTGGCCATGTTGCAAGGCATTGGTGGCGTGGATGATTTATTAGCCGACCCAGACGCGGTTGCACCATTAGGTTTTCGCGGCTCTAAAACCATGCCTAAAAAGCTGCGTGAACATGCCGAAGATGCCCGTTTATCCTATTTATTAGCCACCATTAAATGTGACGTTGAAGTCGGTTTTAGCATGGATGACATGTTGCGTACCGAAGAAGACAAAGATGCGCTGATTAAATTATTTGGTGAATTGGAGTTTAAGCGCTGGCTGAGTGAAGCGCTTAGCCCATCAAGTAACAGCGCCGCAGCAGAACCAAATGCTGAGGCCGAAGTGGTTGCTCCTGCTGTTGAGCTTAAAGGTGAATATGAAACCATTTTAACCAAGCAGCAGTTTGATGATTGGTTTGAACGCTTAAATAACGCTGAGCTTATCGCTATTGATACCGAAACCACCTCGCTTAACTACATGCAAGCTGAACTCGTGGGTTTATCTTTTGCCGTTGAAGCAGGCAAAGCTGCCTACTTACCAGTCGCTCACGATTATTTAGATGCGCCTGAGCAGCTAGAGCGAAACTGGGTATTAGCGCAGCTTAAACCACTATTGGAAGACCCTAATAAAGCGAAGGTTGGCCAAAACCTTAAGTACGATGCTAGTGTGCTTGCGCGTTACGACATTACGCTCAAAGGCATTAAGTACGACACCATGTTGGAGTCGTATGTGCTCAATAGCACCATTACTCGCCACGATATGGACTCGTTGTCGTTGCAGTACTTGCAACACAAAACCATCAAGTTTGAAGACATTGCAGGTAAAGGCGCTAAACAACTTACCTTCAATCAAATTGAACTTGAAACGGCAGCACCTTATGCGGCAGAAGATGCAGACGTTACTTTACGCTTGCACCAAACTCTGTGGGCCAAGTTAGAGAAAGAGCCAAAGCTGAAAAGCTTGTTCGAAGAAGTAGAGTTACCTTTAGTGGGCATCTTGTCGCAAACCGAGCGTCAAGGTGTGCGTATTGATAGCCAGCGCTTAGCGCAGCATAGTTTGTCTTTAGGCGAGCGTATCGACGGTTTAGAGAAGCAAGCGCATGAACTAGCCGGTGAACCATTTAACTTAGGTTCTCCTAAGCAGCTGCAAACCATTTTGTTTGAAAAAATGGAATTGCCGATCATTAAGAAAACCCCAAAAGGTGCGCCGTCTACTGCCGAGGAAGTGCTGCAAGAGTTGGCGTTAGATTACAGTTTGCCAAAAGTGATTTTAGAGTATCGAAGCCTGTCTAAACTAAAATCTACTTACACTGACAAACTGCCTAAAATGGTAGAGCCAAGCACTGGCAGAGTGCATACCTCTTATCATCAAGCGGTAACAGCAACGGGACGTTTCTCATCTACCGATCCTAACTTGCAGAATATTCCTATTCGCCATGAAGAAGGACGTAAAGTACGTCAGGCTTTTGTACCTGCCGATGGTTACAAACTGGTAGCGATAGATTACTCACAAATTGAGCTGCGTATCATGGCGCATCTTTCTCAGGATGCTGGTTTGCTAAAAGCCTTTGCTGCCGGAGAAGACATTCATAAAGCCACTGCTGCAGAAGTATTTGGTAAAGAGCTAGAGGCAGTGAGCGGCGATGAGCGCCGCAGTGCCAAAGCGATTAACTTTGGCCTAATTTACGGTATGAGCGCCTTTGGTTTAGCCAAGCAGTTAGGCATTGCTCGAGCCGATGCGCAAAACTACATGAATCGTTATTTTGAGCGCTACCCTGCGGTGTTGGACTACATGGACAGCACCCGAGATTTTTGCCAAGAACACGGATATGTAGAAACCTTGTTTGGCCGCCGCTTGTATTTGCCCGAAATTAATTCGCGTAACGGTATGCGTAAAAAAGCTGCCGAACGTGCTGCGGTAAACGCGCCAATGCAAGGAACCGCTGCCGACATTATCAAAAAGGCGATGATTGCGGTTGCCCAATGGCTAGATACTCAACCCAGTGAGCATTGTAAGATGTTAATGCAGGTTCACGATGAACTGGTATTTGAAGTATTAGAAAGCGAGTTGGATAAAGTTGTACCGAAGCTTACCGAGCTGATGGAGCAGGCAGTGACACTAGATTTACCATTAGTTGCCGAATCAGGTATTGGTGAAAACTGGGATGAAGCCCACTAGAGCTAAATAGTGGAAGATAGCAAAAGGAGGCGATGGCCTCTTTTTTTTTCCTCAAGATTTTGCGAATTTATGTAATTATGAAAACCTTTTCGCGTAATTTAAAAACCAACATATACCTCTAAAGTGAAATTTCCTTACAAAAAGTGCTTTATTTTTCATCGATGATGCTCTAGAGTAACTCTTGTAGGGTACAGAGGTAAGATGTTCTATCTTTCAGACCTTTATTTCACGTAGTTGAAAAAGGCTATTTTGCCGCCCCGATGGGTTTCCATCGGGGCGTTTTTTTGTCTTAATGCCAGTGATTGCCTGCCTTCTCTCCTAATTTTTAAACTCATTTATGCTCCTTGTCTAAGAGGGGGCTCTAGCTGTTGTTTCTTATTTTCTGATATTTGGTTGCTAAATTACGATATTTGGGAATTTCGTATTCAAAATGCCACTGCTTGATGGTGTTTGATTGCTGTTGGCCTAAGGGCTGGGTGAATAACAAAGCTTCTATGAAAGAAAATTGCACATTTTTAGAAAATTTTGTGAACTAATCGATTTTCAGAGAGTCATAATTAATGCAATTGGAATAGTGCTTTCAGTTTTTAAGAATTTCTTTTCTTATCATGCCTCATCGGACGATGGGGCTTTTTTTTTGCCTGCTGTTTAGTACTGAGAGGTGTTGGTTTAGGCTCTGGATAGAAAAACGCCACGTTAAAGTGGCGTTTGAATTTAGCGAATAACTTGCTTACTCATAGTAAGGCTTAATCGCTTCAATCTTGCCGTTATCATCAATATTTAGCTCAGCCATCTTAATGCTGCGTAAGTGGGTTTGACCGGCTGATAACGTGCTGTCGTGGTAGAACAAAAACCACTTGTCTTGGTATTGAACAATTGAGTGATGGGTTGTCCAACCTAATACAGGCTCTAAGATAACGCCTTCGTAGCGGAACGGCCCATAAGGTGAGTCACTGCTTGCGTAAGCAATTTTGTGAGTATCGCCAGTAGAGTAAGAGAAGTAGTAGCGGCCGTTGTGCTTGTGCATCCATGGGCCTTCAAAATAGCGGCGTTCGTTGTCACCTGCTAGTAGCACATCGCCATTCTTATCGACAATTTCGATTTCTTTTGGTGTTTCAGCAAACTCCAGCATGTCGTCGCTCATTTTAGCCACTAAGGGTTTTAGCGCGGGTTGGTCGTCGGCGGGAAATTGTTCTTCACCAAATTCACCATTGCGCCAGTTTTGTAATTGGCCGCCCCATAAACCGCCAAAATACATGTAGTGACTACCGTCTTCGTCTTTGAATACCGCAGGGTCGATGCTAAAGCTGCCTTTAATTGGTTCTGCTTGGGGAGTAAAAGGTCCTTCAGGCTGATCGCCAACTGCTACGCCAATTTGGAAAATGCCATCGTAGTTGCGCGCAGGGAAGTATAAGTAGTACTTGCCATCTTTTTCTGCAGCGTCTGGCGCCCACATTTGTTTCTCTGCCCAAGGCACGTCTTTTACATCTAGCGCGTTACCATGGTCGGTGACTACGCCAAAAGGACGGTCTAATGAGAAAACATGGTAATCACGCATGTCAAAGTGATCGCCATTGTCATTTAGTGGCTGACCGTTATCTACATCATGAGAGGGATATATGTAAAGTTTGCCGTTAAATACATGGGCTGAAGGATCGGCGGTATACATATGCGTCACTAAGGCGCCACTAATCGGCTTTAGCTGATCGGCACGCGCTTTATCTGCTGCGGTTACCGCTTCCGCATCACTGATCTCGCTAGGTTCTTCTACCCTAGTCTTGGTTGCGTCATTCACGCTCATGGTATTTCCTCATTAAGTTTTTGCGTCAGTATAACGATCTCAAACTTGATAAGTTTTACGTTCTTCGGTAGCCCAATTGTAAAATTTGTCCCGCAAGCACAATTTGTCATTAAACTATGATCAAGTGCACAAGCGGTGGGATATTTCATGAAACTCTGTGAAATAAATGACGCGCGCTATGATGGGCTGGTTTGCTTTAAAAGGGATGAAGGTTGGAAGGTGATGAGGAGCTCGCTGAAGCCGCGAGCTTAGTCCGTCAGTTTATTCAGCGTCGCTTGGGGAATTTTCTAGGTGTTGATCAAACCATGCTATTAGGGTGTTTTGGAGCACGTCTAAACCTTGTTTTTTCAAAGAGGAAAAAGCTTCTACTCGAACATTGCCACCAAATGCTTTGGCGGTCTCACGGCCTTTTAAAATCGCTGTTTTACGCGCGCCTTGTTTTAACTTGTCTGATTTAGTTAATAGCGCGAGTACCGGCAGTTCACAATCTACAGCCCACTGGATTAAACCAGCATCGGTATCTTTGAATGGATGGCGAATATCCATTAATACCACGATGCCTTTTAAGCTTTGGCGGTCTTGTAAGTATTCAGACAGTGATTTTTGCCACTGCTTTTTAACCTCTTCTGGTACTTGAGCAAATCCGTAGCCGGGTAAGTCAATTAGGCGAAAACCTTCGGATATTTCAAAAACGTTAATTAACTGAGTGCGGCCTGGTGTTTTACTGGTACGCGCTAAACTTTTTTGACGAGTAAGGGTATTTAAAGCGCTAGACTTACCCGCATTTGAGCGTCCAGCAAAGGCGATTTCAATTCCACTATCTTCAGGCATAGCCTGAATATTAGGCGCGCTAGTGATGAAGTGGGTGTTTTGAAAATGATATTGCGCCATGGTTATGTTGAGCTCCACAAGGAAATTAGGGTAATACATTACGTTTTTGGCAAAATTGTGTAAAATAATGCCGTTACTGGACTCGCTAAGTGTATCACGGGCACCAGTGTGTGGTTTGGAATAATACTAATAAATGGAATGTCATGAAAAAACTTACCTTAGTTTTAATGTTAATGGCGGGTGTTGCCAGTCCGGTTTGGGCAAAGGGAGACGCTGCTGCCGGAGAGCAAAAAGCTGCTACTTGTAAAGCTTGTCATAACGAGCAAGGCGAAGCTGCAGGTTATCCTAAATTAGAAGGCCAACACGCTGGTTATTTGCTTAAGCAGCTTAAAGAATTTAAAGCCGGCGCAATTAGCGGCGGTACCGAAGGACGTAACAACGCCGTAATGGGTGGTATGGCAATGCCATTGTCTGAGCAAGACATGGAAGATTTAGCCGCTTATTACTCAGGCCAAGCGATGAGCCCTAACACCACTGCTCCAGAATATGTTGAAGCAGGTCAGCAACTTTATATGGGTGGCGATTTAGAGCGTGGCATTGCTGCTTGTACAGCCTGTCATGGCCCACGAGGTGTTGGCCAAAGCTTAGCTGGTTTCCCTCGAATTTCGTCGCAATATGCTGGTTACATTAAATCGCAACTGGAAATGTTCCGCAGTGGTGAACGTGCTAACGACTTAAACGGTATGATGCGTGATGTTGCCGCTAAACTCAGTGATAAAGATATCGAAATATTGTCGCAATACTTAGGTGGCTTACACTAAGATTTAGCTGGGCGGCGCCCGCTGCCCAGCTGTTTTTGATTTATTATTCGCCATCTTCGTTCTAAGTGTTACACTTGCGCCCCTAAAAAATACGGCAAGGTGTTGATTGGTGAAATGCCCACTCTGTAGTGCCACATCATCCAAGGATTTTTATCGCAATAAACGCTGCCAATACTGGCATTGTTCAGAATGTGATTTGATCTTTGTAGACCCTGACGATGTACTCAGTACTGAAGCTGAAAAAGCCCAATATGACTTGCATAATAATGACCCGCAAGACCAAGGCTATTTAAACTTTTTACGGCGTTTAAGTGAGCCGGTTATTGGCCAGTTGACAGAGCCGGTTGTTGGCTTAGATTTTGGCTGTGGCCCAGGGCCTGCACTGTGTGAATTGTTGGCGCAAGCAGGGCATCAGTTACTGAACTATGATCCAATATATTACCCCGATGAGCAGCGCCTAACCGAGACTTATCGCTTGGTCACTAGCAGCGAAGTGGTGGAGCATTTTAACCACCCAGCTCAGTCTTGGAAGCTGTTAACAGGCCTAGTGGCTGAAACGGGGTTATTGGCCGTAATGACTAAACGCCATTGGGGAACCGAAGTGTTCCCCCAATGGCACTATAAAAATGATCCTACCCACGTAGCGTTTTACAGTGATAAAACCTTTACTTGGTTAGCTAATCATTATCAGATGAGATTGGAGATAGTTGGCCCCGACGTGGCGCTATTTCACAGAGGTAAACAAAATGTCTAGAAAAAAGAATCGTAAAGGCGGCTTAATTGGGGTGCGTAAAGACCCTGACTTTAAAGCTAAACGTGTTACTGCGCCGGATCGTAAAAAAATTGGTAAGGGAAAAGCCTCTGGCAGTCGTCAGCAAGAAGCAGAGTTGGTGCAGCAGCAAGCCGCTAATGTCCAGAAAAAAGATCCGCGTCACGGCAGTAAAGAGCCTGTAGTACTCGGTGTTGCCAAGCCTGCGGCTAAACCTGCAGCTAAACCCGCTAAAGCAAAAGCCAAAGTAGAGCTAACCCCTGAGAAAGAATTGGCGATGTTAGAAGCCGATACGCGTCTTGAAAGTCTTATCGATGTGTTAGATGAAGGCGGTGAAATTAGCAAGCAAGAGCAGCAGTGGGTGGACGAACAACTAGCACGTCACGCTGAATTGCTAGCCGAACTAGGTTTGTCAGAAGAAGCCGAAGAAGTGGAAGCTTTAGATGATGATGAGCAATTATGGCGTTCGTTAAATAGTTCTTCCTTGGATCAATATAAGGATTAGCTTTGATGGTTTGGTTAGCGGTAGCCGCAGTTATTATTGTGTCAGCCTTAGCCATTTATGCCGCCTTATTAGTAGGGCGCTTAATGGGGCAACAAAAAGTGATTAAAAACGCGGTTGCTAAGCGTAACGAGAATTTAGTGACTGATATTCGTTACATTGCCAAAGCCATGCAGGAAGATCGCTGTGGCTTATCTGAGGGTGTGATCCGCATCAGCAATCTGTTGATTGCTTTGCAAACTCCGCAGCTAATTGATTGGTCACAGCGCTACCCTGCTGTTTTTCAGTTATATAATGCGGTAAAAGAGTTACCCACTCATGAGGCGCGCAACAAACTGCCTTTGCAGCAGCGTATGCGCCAAGATCTGCAGCGTGAAGCAGAAGAAAAAGCCTTAGAGAAACAAATATTACAAGAAGCCGAAGCACTGGTACAGCTCAGTGCTAGCGCGCTCTAGGAGAGAACTCGAATGTCAGTATCAATGGTGGATTGGGATCAGCAACTGATCGAGAAGTACAACTACTCGGGCCCCCGCTACACCTCTTACCCCACTGCCCTTGAGTTTAACGAAGACTTTGGTGAGCAAGAGTTTGGCATTGCTTGTGATAAGTTTCCTGAACGTGATTTATCGCTGTATGTGCACATCCCGTTTTGCCATAAGTTGTGTTACTACTGCGGTTGTAACAAGGTGATTACCCGTCATCAGCATAAGGCCGACATTTACTTAGACTACCTAGAACAAGAAATTCAGCTGCAAGCGCCACGTTTTAAGCAACGTAAAGTAAGCCAAATGCATTGGGGCGGCGGTACGCCAACTTATCTAGAGCCAGAGCAGCTTAAGCGCTTAACCAGTAAGCTGTTTAGCCAATTTGATTTTGCTGACAATGCCGAAGTAAGCATTGAGGTGGACCCGCGAGAAATCGAGCTTTCTACGATTAACTTGTTAGCCGAGTTGGGCTTTAACCGTTTAAGCCTTGGGGTGCAAGATTTCAACAAGCAAGTGCAACAGGCGGTTAATCGCGAACAAGACGAAGCGTTTATTTTTGCCTTGGTAGAGCGGGCTAAGCAAGTTGGTTTTAACTCGGTAAATATTGACCTTATTTATGGTCTTCCGCATCAAACACGTGCGAGTTTCCAACAAACCTTAAGTCGCGTGCTTGAGTTAGACCCTGATCGTTTGTCGGTATTTAATTATGCCCACCTGCCCAGTCGCTTTGCCGCGCAGCGTAAAATAGATGAAAGCGCCATGCCAAGCAGCGATGAGCGCTTAGGCATTTTGCGCGATAGCATCGAGTTTTTAACTACTCACGGCTATCAGTTTATTGGCATGGATCATTTTGCCAAACCTGATGATGAACTTGCCATTGCTCAAAGTAAGGGTGAGTTACATCGTAATTTTCAGGGCTACACCACCCAAGGCGAAGCCGATTTACTGGGTTTAGGGGTGTCTTCTATTTCGATGTTGGGTGACGCTTACAGCCAAAACCAGAAAGATCTTAAAACCTACTACGCGCAAATCGACCAACAAGGGCATGCACAATGGAAGGGAATTGCACTAAACCAAGATGATTTAATTCGCCGCGAATTGATTAAGACCCTGATCTGCAATTTTCAATTGAGCTTTAAAGATATAGAGCAGCAGTTTGATTTAGATTTTCAGCAATACTTTGCCGAAGATATGCAGCTGCTAAAACCTTTTGTTGAAGATGGTCTAGTTAGTTTAAGTGCCGATGCCTTGCAGGTGACCAACAAAGGGCGCTTGCTGATTCGTAACATTTGCATGTGCTTTGATGTGTACTTTAGAAGCCAAGCGCGGCGCCAGCAATTTTCAAGAGTGATATAACATTGCGGAGCTTAGGCTCCGCTTTTTGTTAGTGGCTTAAACACTCGTGGTAAGAGTCGGCCAGTTGCTGCAGTAATTTAAAGTAGCCATTTTTGCCATTGCTTACACTAATTCCTAGAGGGTCGAGCAAGCTAATTTGCGCACCACTGTGTTGGCTAATGCTTTCTAGCAATGCGCCATCAAATTGTGGTTCAGCAAAGATACACTTGGCTTTGCCTTGCTCTAACTGCTGGCGAATATTCAGCAAGCTTTTAGCGCCAGGACGACGCTGCGGGTTAATGGTAAATTCACCTAAACGATTTAAGCCAAACTCGCGTTCAAAATAACTATAGCCATCGTGAAAAACAAAATAGCCTTGCTGTTTAACCGCTTGGAGTTGCAGATTAATGTTGCTCACTACCTTTGTTAGCTCTTGATTAAAGCGTTCGAGCTGCTGCTCTAATTTGGCTTTATCTTCGGGCATTTTAGCAATTAACTGCTCGGTAATTGCAGCGGCAATAAGCTTAGCTTCATTGGGGCCTAACCAAATGTGCGGGTCTACTTCATGGTAGTGGTCACCATGGTGGTGATCGTGGCCTTCATCGCCATCAATGAGTTCTAGCTGGGGTATGTCTAGCAGCGCTAGCTGGCTGGCACTGGTTTGGCTAAGCGGTTTACTTAAGAATGGCTCTAGCTCATCACCGACCCAAATAACTAAATCGGCCTGACGCAGCGCACGCACATCCGATGGGCGCAGCGCATAATCGTGTGGCGATACGTTGGGGCTTACTAGGTAATCAACATTGAGTTCACCTTCACTTAAGCTACTAACAATGAGTTGCAAAGGTTTAATACTAACTAAGATGTTTGGGCTAGTGGCCCAGCTTGGTATAGCGAAGAACATCAGAACAAAAAGCAGGTTACGCATACAAGATTTTGAGAGTGATTTGGTAAAATAATACGATAGTGTAACATCTAGTGTAGAATAGCGCGCCCTAGTAAACGCCACTGGGGTTTATTCAGCTAGTTATCTATAGGATGCAGGATTGACCACTTTAGTTTCGCTTAACAATATTTGCGTTAGCTTTGACCAGCGCATGGTTCTCGACCATGTCTCGTTGGAGTTGAACCGTGGTCAAATCACCACATTAATTGGCCCTAACGGTGCTGGTAAAAGCACCTTGATTAAGGTTATTTTGGGCCTTATTTCCGCAGACTCTGGCGATATAACTCGTGCTTCAAAGCTACGTATTGGTTATGTACCGCAAAAAATCAGTTTAGATGAATCGTTCCCCCTCACCGTGGAACGCTTTCTTAAGCTAGCGCGGCATTCTTCTAAGCTAGGTTTAACTAAGGTGATTCGCCAGCTTAGTATTGATAGCTTGCTAAAGCGGCAAATGGTGCGTTTGTCTGGCGGCGAAATGCAGCGAGTATTGTTAGCGCGGGCCTTGTTAGGCGAGCCGCAACTGCTGGTATTAGACGAACCCGTGCAGGGAGTCGACATCTCTGGGCAGATAGAGCTTTATCAATTGATTGCTGATATCGCCCAGCAAATGGGGTGCGGGGTGCTGTTGGTCTCTCACGATTTGCACTTGGTAATGGCGGGCACCGACCATGTAATTTGTTTAAATCACCATGTGTGTTGCCATGGGGAGCCCGAGAGCGTGGCTCAACATCCAGAATTCGCACGGCTTTTTGCGCAAAACGAACGCCAACAGCTTGCCGTTTATACCCATCACCATGTTTGTGACGATCACGACCATAACCATAACCACAATCATCAGCCAAGCACTGAAGAGAACAACTAGCACATGGACGATTTTTTAGTAAATGCTTTATTGGCAGGCTTAGGTATTGCGGTATTAGCGGGGCCGCTGGGCTCATTTATGGTGTGGCGCCGTTTAGCTTATTTTGGCGATACCTTAGCGCATGCTTCGTTATTAGGTGTAGCGCTAGGTTTATGGTTGCAAATCAACCCGGTGATAGCGGTAGTTTTTAGCGGGGTTATGCTGGCTATAATTTTGTTATCGCTGCAACGCTACAAGCAGTTAGCCAGCGATACTTTATTGGGGATTATGGCGCATTCGGCTTTGTCTTTAGGTTTAGTCGTGGTTGCTTTAATGGACAATGTACGCATTGACCTAATGGCCTATTTGTTTGGTGATTTGCTAGCGGTAACTCAACAAGATTTATTGTGGATTTGGGGCGGCGGTGCCTTAGTGCTTGGTTTATTGCTGAGCCAGTGGAACAAGCTATTGTCGGCCACGGTGAATGAGCAAATTGCCGAGGTGGAAGGCGTAAACGTGGGCATGATGCGAGCGCTGCTGTTGTTATTATTGGCTGTGGTTATTGCAATCGCCATGAAAATAGTTGGCGCATTAATTATTAGTTCGCTGTTGTTAATTCCTGCTGCAACGGCGCGTCGTTTAAGCCGCTCTCCCGAGCAAATGGCACTGTTTGCCATCGCCTTTGGCGCTATCTCAGTAGTGCTTGGTTTGTGTTTGTCTTGGTATCAAGATACCCCTGCGGGGCCATCGGTAGTGGTATGCGCCGCGCTGCAGTTTTTATTAGTTCATAGTTTAGTTAAAGTGCAAAAATAATGACCGACTCTTTAGTTACTCCAGTAAGTGATTCAATTGAGCAAGCCGTTGCCACACTTAAGCAAGGCTTGGTATTAGCCTACCCAACAGAAGCGGTTTACGGCCTTGGCTGTGACCCCGATAAGCAAGCGGCGGTAGAACAAATTTTAGCAATAAAACGCCGACCTGTTGAAAAGGGACTTATATTGCTCGCCTCCGAGTTAGAGCACTTATTGCCTTACATCGATTATGCTGCGTTATCTGTCGAACAGCAGCAGCTGTTAGTGAGTGTTCAAGCGCGGCCAACCACTTGGTTGGTGCCAGTATCTGCCAAAACACCAAAGTGGATTAGTGGCCAGTTTAGCTCAGTGGCGGTGCGGTTAACTCAGCATCCGGTTGTTGCAAAGCTGTGCGCCGGTTTGGGTAAGCCGATTGTGTCAACCTCGGCCAATTACAGTGGCGAAGCCCCGGCCGAAACTGCGCAGCAAGCAGCTAAGTTGCAAGGCTTGGGTTTAGCATTAGACCGACCGTTGGGCGCCGCTAAACAAACTAGCCAAATAAAAGACATTTTTACTGGGCAAGTGATCCGCGCCTAGATTAAATACAGGAAGCCTTATGCAAGACGTTGATATTGAAGCTGTTCGCCAATTCTTTCTCACGCTACAACAATCCATCTGTCAGCAATTGGAATTACAAGATGGTGCAGCAACATTTTTGCATGATGATTGGCAGCGTGACCCAGCCGAGCATAAAGGCTTAACTGGCGAAGGCCGTACTCGGGTGCTTACTAATGGTAAGGTATTTGAGCAAGCGGGAGTCAACTTCTCTCACGTTTGTGGCAAAGAAATGCCAGCTTCCGCTACCGCACAGCGTCCAGAGTTGGCAGGCCGTCACTTTGAAGCGATGGGGGTCTCGTTGGTGATTCACCCAAACAATCCAATGGTACCTACTTCACATGCTAACGTGCGCTTCTTTGTGGCAGAAAAAGAAGGCGAAGAGCCTATCTGGTGGTTTGGTGGTGGTTTCGATTTAACCCCGTATTACGGTTTTGATGAAGACTGTATCTGGTGGCATCAAACCGCAGCTGATTTATGCCAACCCTTTGGTGAAGATGTTTATCCTAAATATAAAGCTTGGTGTGACCGTTATTTCTTCCTAAAGCATCGTAACGAAACACGGGGGGTAGGAGGCTTATTTTTTGATGATCTCAATGAAGCTGGTTTTGCTCAGAGTTTTGCCTTTACTCAAGCTGTTGGCGAGGGCTTCTTAAATGCCTATTTGCCGATTGTAGAGCGACGTAAAGACAGCCCGTTTAGCGAGCAGCAACGAGACTTTCAATTGTATCGCCGTGGCCGCTATGTTGAATTCAATTTGGTTTACGATCGCGGAACCTTGTTTGGCCTGCAATCGGGTGGCCGCACCGAATCTATCTTAATGTCCTTACCGCCCTTGGTGAAATGGCGCTATAACTGGCAACCAGAAGCGGGCAGCCCCGAAGAGCGTTTATATCAACGTTATTTGGTACCGCAAAATTGGTTAGAGTTGGCGAACTAAACACTAAAAAAACGACTTATTTTCTTGCAAGAATGTCGACAATGGATTAATTATTTTAACTGTCGGGTTTAAGCCCCTACTTTTGATGATTTTTTTTTAGTTGAGTTTGAGCTATGAATGGATCGTTTTCGGCAAAACGCCGATTTGCAGATGATAAAAACTTTCGCCGCGGCTTTTCTCGCAGCGGCGCATTCACCATTAAAGAAGCCGAGTTACTTGAGCGCTGTGGTAGCGCGTTTAAAGAGCTTGATGAATCTATCCGCGAACCTGTGGATGATATTGAATCTCACTTTGTATCGGTGTGCCGCGGCGATGCCGAACCTGAAACAGCCGAGCAAAAGGTCTGGCTTAAATATAAAAAGCTAACTGGTCGCAAAGCATTTCATGGTTTAGTGAGCAATCCACCCAAAGCCAGTGTGACCGAAACAGCCGCCAACAGCGATGATGACGATGTTGATGTTGATGTTGATGATGATGGTCCTGATATCGACGACGAAGATTAGCGGTTACAGGGGTAATTTTTCGACTTTGTACTTTGGCTTTTTCTTAAAGCCTTGTTAAGGTGCGTTATTATTTGTTTTAGTAGCGCACCTAATGGATTTATACGCAGTATTTGGCAACCCAATTAGCCAGTCGAAGTCACCTTTCATTCATACCTTGTTTGCTCGCCAAACCCAGCAGCAGTTAAGTTATACCGCCATTGAACCAGCAGAAGACGGTTTTGCAGATGCTCTTGCTAAATTTTGGCAGGAAGGCGGGAAGGGCTGCAATGTTACTGCACCATTTAAAGAGCAAGCTTTTCAAGCTGCACAGCAACACACCGAGCGGGCTTTATTAGCTGGAGCGGTGAACACGCTAAAGTTGACCGATGACGGTATTATTCTTGGCGATAATACCGACGGCGCTGGGTTAGTTGCAGATTTAATTGCCAACTTCGGTGAGCTAAAAGATTTGCGAGTATTGCTGTTAGGCGCGGGCGGTGCTGCGCGTGGGGTAATCCGCCCTTTATTAGATGAGCAAATTAGCGAGCTGGTAATTGTTAACCGCACGGTGGCTAAAGCTGAAGCGCTTGCCGAGCGTTTTAGTGAGTTTGGTAAGGTCTCTAGTCGTTCATTCGAAGATTTGTCAGGTCAGTTTGATATTATCATTAACTCTACTTCGGCAGGCCTTAAGGGGCAGCTCCCGCCATTAAAGGCAGAGCTAATTCAAGCTACCACTCGATGTTATGACATGACCTACTCAGCTGATGTTACCGCCTTTAATGCTTGGGCTGCAGAGCAAGGAGCAACAAAAGTGGTTGACGGTTTAGGCATGCTGGTGGGCCAAGCCGCCGAAAGCTTCACCGTTTGGCGAGGTATTCGTCCTGGTTTTCGTCAGGTGTTGCGCGAATTACGCCGCAACCTTAGTCGTTAGCTCTTATTTCCATACCTATGTGTGGAATATTGTCTTCAAGGTAGGGTTCGCTGCAGATAACAAAACCAAGACCTTGATAGAAATCTTCCAGATAGCGTTGTGCTGAAATGTGAATGGTAGCGTTGGGCCAGTGTTGTTGGCATTGGCTTATAGCTTGTTGCATAAGTTGTTGCCCTAACCCGTTTCCCCTTGCGCTGGCTTTGGTGACAACTCTGCCGATATGAGCACTTAATGGCTCACTGGTATAGATACGCGCATAAGCTACTAGTTCCGCATCTTGATAGGCCATTACATGCTTCGCCTGCAAATCTTTTCCATCGGCGTCTTGATAGGGGCAGTTTTGTTCAACAACAAACACTTCTTCGCGCAGCATCATCATTCGATAAAGCTGTAGGGTACTAAGTTGATTAAAGGCTAAGCATTGCCAAGTTATCATCTAATTTTCACTTGCAGTTTGTCGGTTCAATGGCAACACTTTAAGAACAGCACGCAGAAAAAACAACTAGTCCGTTGCCGGAGTAAATAAACTATGAATCAAGCCATTATAATAAGTGACGATCAACGTTGGCAGGCAGTCAATCAGTGTGTTGAATTTAGCGCTCAGGTGATGGGAGCGCGAGTGCAATGCGCTGTACGTAAATCTACCCTCGAGCATTTGGTGGGGTTACCGCTAACTAACGACGATAAAATGCTCGAGGCTTATCACAGTGTTCAATTTGATATTGAAGAACTGCTAGAGCAAAAGCTACAGCAGGAAGACTTCGAGCCTAATGGCGAAATTATTGTTTAAGCCTGTTCTTCTAGATACTGTTGTTTCAGGCGCACGTAGTTGTCGGCCGACTCGCTTAAAAAGGCTTTTTCTTTTTCATTTAAAGGGCGAGCTTGTTTAACCGGACTGCCCATATACAAGTAACCAGACTCCAAACGTTTATGAGGCGGTACCAAGCTACCTGCTCCAATCATTACATCATCTTCAACCACCACACCGTCTAATACTATTGCGCCCATGCCCACCAATACACGGTTGCCAATGGTGCATCCATGTAGCATGGCCTTGTGACCTACGGTGACATCTTCACCAATAATCAAAGGGTAGCCATAAGGTGGATTTTCTGTTTTACGGGTTACGTGCAAAACGCTGCCGTCTTGAACGTTAGAGCGCGCCCCAATTTGAATATGATTCACATCACCACGTGCCGCTACCATAGGCCAGATACTTACGTCATCACCAAGTTTTATCTCACCGTACAATACAGCACTGGGGTCTACCCATACTTCTTTACCTAAAATAGGGCTAAATCCAGAAAATGACTTCACACTCATTGCTTACTCCGCTGTCGGTCCTTATATATAAAACCCAGCTTACGACATCCCTTCTCCAATACAAATAGTGAGATAGACTTAAATAAGAGTAATACGACTAATTAGCTAAGCCATGACTATCTAGATAGTTAGATAAAAAATGGCTCATTGGCGAAAACGAAAGGTATATTTTGGGTACTTATCTTGTTCCTTAGGGACTGAATATGGCGATTAAAGTGTAATTAATAAGCGTTTGGAGCGAATATTGTTCATAAAGGCAGTTATTTTCATTTTTCTGTAATAAATGCTTGCGCTATAAAATCTGATCCCTATAATGCACCTCCACTGACACGGCACGCAGCGCACTAAAGCGAAGCAAGGCTACGTCAGGGTTAGCAAGGCCTAGGGCTAAGTTAGCCGGCTCTCAAACTTCTTTTTAAAATGTTTTTAAAAAGCGGTTGACAGCCACGGAGGAAAGCGTAGAATGCGCACCTCGCTTCGGCAAGAAGCAACGCTCTTTAACAATTTATCAAGCAATCTGTGTGAGCACTCACAGGGCCTTAAGCGAAAAAATTAAGCTTAAGTGAACTGGAGTCTTGCACTGTAAAACACAGTAATAATTTCAGTTTTTAACTTTGAGCGAAAAAACTTTTGATTGAAGAGTTTGATCATGGCTCAGATTGAACGCTGGCGGCAGGCTTAACACATGCAAGTCGAGCGGTAACAGAGAGTAGCTTGCTACTTTGCTGACGAGCGGCGGACGGGTGAGTAATGCTTGGGAATATGCCTTTACGTGGGGGACAACAGTTGGAAACGACTGCTAATACCGCATAATGTCTTCGGACCAAAGGAGGGGACTCTTCGGAGCCTTTCGCGTAAAGATTAGCCCAAGTGGGATTAGCTAGTTGGTGGGGTAATGGCTCACCAAGGCGACGATCCCTAGCTGGTTTGAGAGGATGATCAGCCACACTGGGACTGAGACACGGCCCAGACTCCTACGGGAGGCAGCAGTGGGGAATATTGCACAATGGGCGAAAGCCTGATGCAGCCATGCCGCGTGTGTGAAGAAGGCCTTCGGGTTGTAAAGCACTTTCAGTCGTGAGGAAGGGGTAGTAATTAATACTTACTATCTTTGACGTTAGCGACAGAAGAAGGACCGGCTAACTCCGTGCCAGCAGCCGCGGTAATACGGAGGGTCCGAGCGTTAATCGGAATTACTGGGCGTAAAGCGTACGCAGGCGGCTTTCTAAGCCAGATGTGAAATCCCCGGGCTCAACCTGGGAATGGCATTTGGAACTGGCAAGCTAGAGTTTTGTAGAGGGTGGTAGAATTTCAGGTGTAGCGGTGAAATGCGTAGAGATCTGAAGGAATACCAGTGGCGAAGGCGGCCACCTGGACAAAAACTGACGCTCATGTACGAAAGCGTGGGGAGCAAACAGGATTAGATACCCTGGTAGTCCACGCCGTAAACGATGTCTACTAGTTGTCTGTGAGTTTAACTCGTGGGTAACGCAGCTAACGCATTAAGTAGACCGCCTGGGGAGTACGGCCGCAAGGTTAAAACTCAAATGAATTGACGGGGGCCCGCACAAGCGGTGGAGCATGTGGTTTAATTCGATGCAACGCGAAGAACCTTACCTGCCCTTGACATACTGAGAATTTACCAGAGATGGTTTAGTGCCTTCGGGAACTCAGATACAGGTGCTGCATGGCTGTCGTCAGCTCGTGTCGTGAGATGTTGGGTTAAGTCCCGCAACGAGCGCAACCCCTATCCTTATTTGCCAGCACGTAATGGTGGGAACTCTAGGGAGACTGCCGGTGATAAACCGGAGGAAGGTGGGGACGACGTCAAGTCATCATGGCCCTTACGGGCAGGGCTACACACGTGCTACAATGGCATGTACAGAGGGATGCGAACTCGCGAGAGCAAGCGGACCCCAAAAAGCATGTCGTAGTCCGGATCGGAGTCTGCAACTCGACTCCGTGAAGTCGGAATCGCTAGTAATCGTAGATCAGAATGCTACGGTGAATACGTTCCCGGGCCTTGTACACACCGCCCGTCACACCATGGGAGTGGGCTGCAAAAGAAGTGGGTAGTTTAACCTTCGGGAGGACGCTCACCACTTTGTGGTTCATGACTGGGGTGAAGTCGTAACAAGGTAGCCCTAGGGGAACCTGGGGCTGGATCACCTCCTTATTATGATGCTTAGGTTTTGTGACGTGTTCACACAGATTGCTTGATGAAAAAGAAAAGAGAGAAGTTCTAGTGTGGTGTAGAACCAACGAGAACAGCTACTGCAGTGTCCCGTTCGTCTAGAGGCCTAGGACACCGCCCTTTCACGGCGGTAACAGGGGTTCAAATCCCCTACGGGATACCATTTTCTCTCACTGGTTTGAGAATACAAAGCTAAGCGTTGATTGATACAGTGCTTAGCTTTGGTTTCTAAGGAACCAATTGCTCTTTAACAATTTGGAAAAGCTGATAAAAAAATATCTCAAGAATATGAGTTTAATAACAAGTGTTCTTGGTATTCAAAAATAAGGTGATCGTACTCGAATGGCAGGATTTATACAGCCTGACCATTCAAGTGATTTAAGCGACAACATTTAGGTGTTGTATGGTTAAGTGACTAAGCGTATACGGTGGATGCCTTGGCAGTCAGAGGCGATGAAGGACGTGTTAATCTGCGATAAGCCATGTTAAGTCGATAAAAGACGTAATAGACATGGATTTCCGAATGGGGAAACCCACTGCATTTTATGCAGTATCGTAACGTGAATACATAGCGTTGCGAGGCGAACCCGGGGAACTGAAACATCTAAGTACCCGGAGGAAAAGAAATCAACCGAGATTCTGGTAGTAGCGGCGAGCGAACCCGGATTAGCCCTTAAGCTTTTAGGTGATTAGTGGAACATTCTGGAAAGGATGGCGATACAGGGTGATAGCCCCGTACATGAAAATCTACTTTAAGTGAAAACGAGTAGGACGGCACACGTGATATGTTGTCTGAATATGGGGGGACCATCCTCCAAGGCTAAATACTCCTGACTGACCGATAGTGAACCAGTACCGTGAGGGAAAGGCGAAAAGAACCCCTGTGAGGGGAGTGAAATAGAACCTGAAACCGTATACGTACAAGCAGTGGGAGCCCCTTCGTGGGGTGACTGCGTACCTTTTGTATAATGGGTCAACGACTTAATTTCAGTAGCAAGGTTAAGCGAATAGCGGAGCCGTAGGGAAACCGAGTGTTAACTGCGCGCATAGTTGCTGGGATTAGACCCGAAACCCGGTGATCTAGCCATGGGCAGGTTGAAGATTGGGTAACACCAATTGGAGGACCGAACCGACTAATGTTGAAAAATTAGCGGATGACTTGTGGCTGGGGGTGAAAGGCCAATCAAACCGGGAGATAGCTGGTTCTCCTCGAAAGCTATTTAGGTAGCGCCTCGAGCGAATACTGATGGGGGTAGAGCACTGTTAAGGCTAGGGGGTCATCCCGACTTACCAACCCTTTGCAAACTCCGAATACCATCAAGTACTACTCGGGAGACACACGGCGGGTGCTAACGTCCGTCGTGGAAAGGGAAACAACCCAGACCGTCAGCTAAGGTCCCAAAGTGTATGTTAAGTGGGAAACGATGTGGGAAGGCTTAGACAGCCAGGATGTTGGCTTAGAAGCAGCCATCATTTAAAGAAAGCGTAATAGCTCACTGGTCGAGTCGGCCTGCGCGGAAGATGTAACGGGGCTAAACATACCACCGAAGCTACGGGAGCATGCTTGCATGCTCGGTAGAGGAGCGTTCTGTAAGCCGTTGAAGGTGTGTCGTAAGGCATGCTGGAGGTATCAGAAGTGCGAATGTTGACATGAGTAACGATAAAGGGGGTGAAAAGCCCCCTCGCCGAAAGACCAAGGTTTCCTGTCCAATGTTAATCAGGGCAGGGTGAGTCGGCCCCTAAGGCGAGACTGAAAAGTGTAGTCGATGGGAAACAGGTTAATATTCCTGTACTTCGTATAATTGCGATGGGAGGACGGAGAAGGCTAGGCCAGCGTGGCGATGGTTGTCCACGTGAAAGGCAGTAGGCGGTAAACTTAGGCAAATCCGGGTTTACAATACGCTGAGAGTTGATGACGAGTGTCTACGGACACGAAGTGGTTGATGCCCTGCTTCCAGGAAAAGTCTCTAAGCTTCAGATTATACGAAACCGTACCCCAAACCGACACAGGTGGTTGGGTAGAGAATACCAAGGCGCTTGAGAGAACTCGGGTGAAGGAACTAGGCAAAATGGTACCGTAACTTCGGGAGAAGGTACGCTGCCGGCGGTGATGGAACTTGCTTCCTAAGCTGCTGGCAGTCGCAGATACCAGTTGGCTGCAACTGTTTATTAAAAACACAGCACTGTGCTAAATCGAAAGATGACGTATACGGTGTGACGCCTGCCCGGTGCCGGAAGGTTAATTGATGTGGTTAGCGCAAGCGAAGCTATTGATCGAAGCCCCGGTAAACGGCGGCCGTAACTATAACGGTCCTAAGGTAGCGAAATTCCTTGTCGGGTAAGTTCCGACCTGCACGAATGGCGTAATGATGGCCAAGCTGTCTCCACCCGAGACTCAGTGAAATTGAAATTGCCGTGAAGATGCGGTGTACCCGCGGCTAGACGGAAAGACCCCGTGAACCTTTACTACAGCTTGACACTGAACATTGACCCTACATGTGTAGGATAGGTGGGAGGCTTTGAAGCGTTGTCGCTAGATGACGTGGAGCCGACCTTGAAATACCACCCTTGTAGTGTTGATGTTCTAACGTTGTCCCGTTATCCGGGATGCGGACAGTGTCTGGTGGGTAGTTTGACTGGGGCGGTCTCCTCCCAAAGAGTAACGGAGGAGCACGAAGGTTGGCTAAGTATGGTCGGACATCATACGGTTAGTGCAATGGCATAAGCCAGCTTAACTGCGAGACAGACACGTCGAGCAGGTACGAAAGTAGGTCATAGTGATCCGGTGGTTCTGTATGGAAGGGCCATCGCTCAACGGATAAAAGGTACTCCGGGGATAACAGGCTGATACCGCCCAAGAGTTCATATCGACGGCGGTGTTTGGCACCTCGATGTCGGCTCATCACATCCTGGGGCTGAAGTCGGTCCCAAGGGTATGGCTGTTCGCCATTTAAAGTGGTACGCGAGCTGGGTTTAGAACGTCGTGAGACAGTTCGGTCCCTATCTGCCGTGGGCGTTTGAGAATTGAGGGGAGCTGCTCCTAGTACGAGAGGACCGGAGTGGACGAACCGCTGGTGTTTGGGTTGTTATGCCAATAGCATTGCCCAGTAGCTACGTTCGGAACTGATAACCGCTGAAAGCATCTAAGCGGGAAGCAGGCCTCGAGATTAATTCTCACTAGGACTTTAAGTCCTCTGAAGGGCCGTTGGAGACTACAACGTTGATAGGCAAGGTGTGTAAGTGCTGTGAGGCATTGAGCTAACTTGTACTAATTACCCGTGAGGCTTAACCATACAACACCTAAAGGGTGTTGCTTATAGATACTTTATTTTAGAAACCATGAATGCTTGTTAGTGCTCATGAGGTATTTCAGCTTTTTCGAATGTTAAAGACAACAGTTTTTGCCTGGTGGCAATAGCGTTGTGGACCCACCTGACTCCATGCCGAACTCAGAAGTGAAACGCAACTGCGCCGATGATAGTGTGGGGCTTCCCCATGTGAAAGTAGGTCACCGCCAGGCTCCTATACTAAGCCCTCGTCTAACGACGAGGGCTTTTTTATTGCCTGCGATTTAGTCTCTCAGGCGTATCATCCCCTTCACCATCTCTCATTTTTATTAAAGAGCGCTTTCATCATTGGTCGCGCTTGATGGTTGTAGTGCTCAAGCCACTTGTAAGCGTGAAGTTTGTAGTTGCTGGAAGGCTAACTCCGAGCTAAGTGATCCAGCTTGATTGAGATGCAAAAATTGAGTTCGTTGAAGCTGTATTTAACCGATTGTTTTAACTGTTTTTTACTTTAAGTCTGTTGGTTTCTAAAACCAAGGTAAGAGTTGGTGGGCAATCTTTGCCTAGATAGTAAATCAAAAAGGCTGCTTTTATCCTGTTTTACGTAGTTTACCGACTATTTGACTAAAACTTAGCTTGTAGCTCAGCTTAGGCCGTATCGGCTGCAGTGAATTAAAATTTATATCAATTTGTATAAACATTATAAAATACTGAGTTTGTTGTGTTTTATGGCATTTAATTTGCATTTTGTGTCGTACTTAGCTAAAAACGGCAAAAACGACGGATTGTTGTCGGTTAGGTGAAGATTTGTCAGCTAGATTATCGTAAGGATATGTTTCTACTGGCGTTAGTTGCATTTGCTTTGCTATTTGTGGCCTATGGTTTCCTTAGGTATCTAATTGCAATAAACGGGATAAAACTCGGGCCTAGGTTAAAGCAAGTGGAAAGAGAACGGTAAACGGAAGCTAACGTAACTAGGAATAGACCCAATGATTATCCGAGTTTTTATGCTGTGCAATGTAATTTTGCTGTCAGCATGTTCGTCAATTGTAGATGGTGTTGAGGAAGTCGCAGATAGCGTTCAAGAACGTGAAGACCGTAATCAACGGCAAGTCACAGTAAGCACAGATAGCCGTTCTCCAATTCCTGATGATCCTTTTTATGCACCTATCGAACCCAGCCCGGCAGCGGATCCGGTGATTGTTACGGGCTCAATGTTCAACAGCAATACTTCACGCAGTTTATATAGTTATACCCCGCCTTTTGCGCTTGGTGACACTATTACGATTTTATTAGAGGAAGAGGCTACGGCGACTAAATCTGCCAGTTCAAATCTTGGTAAAGAGAATAGCTATAAGCTCGATCCCGTTAAAGTGCCAGGCGGAAATTTAACGATCAATGGGCGTGTGGTCGAGCTCGAAATGAAACAAAAACAAGATTTCGATGGATCTTCAGATGCTAATCAACGCCATCGTTTGTCGGGAAGAATTACGGTTTCGGTTGTTGACATTCTTAACAACGGAAATTTGGTGGTACGCGGTGAGAAGTGGCTAGTTATTAACAATGGTAAAGAGTACATGCGCTTCACCGGTATAGTTAGACCGCTAGATGTAGGAGAAGACAATTCGATTGGCTCTTATCAAGTCGCTGATGCTCGCATCGAGTTTAGTGGTACTGGTGATCACGCTGACGTGCAAACTCAAGGCTGGTTATCTTCATTCCTAGGCGGAAGTATGTGGCCACTGTAGGACGTTAATTATGTCTAAATTTTTACGAGTTTGTGTTTGTCTGCTGACGCTAATGGGCATTACTTTACCCAGTTACGCCATTTGGTTGGAAGGTGAGGGCCAAGCGAAGATCGTCGATGGCCAAGTAGATAAAGCTCGTCAGCAGGCTATCCAAGATGCTTTGTTAACCTTAATGTACCGCGGCGGTGCCAGTGTAAAGTCACTGCAAGTGGTGAAGTCTGGCGTGTTAGAAACCGATGAACTAACGGTGCGTACTAATGGCGAAGTGTATGACATGAAGTTATTAGTTGAGACCATCATTGATGACCAAATGACGGTCAAAGTAGCCGCTGACATATTTCCTTTAAATACCTGCGAGAAAGATAGCTACGCTAAAACACTGTTTGTAGGGCCTTTTCAATTGCAGAAGCGCGAACATGCGCAGCTTGGCGGGGTTTATAGAACACCAGAAGAAGTCTCGCAGCGCTTATTTCACCGATTTAAATCAAAGAGTAAAAGGGTTGATGCCCGGCACTTAATGACTCGCCAAATAGCGTTTGATGGTCGCTATGCTAATGACATAGAACCGCAAATGCTCAAAGTAGCACGCAGCTTATCTCAACAGTACGACGTGCAATATATTTTGTTTGGCAAGATCAATGATATGTCGAGCTACAACGAAACCACTACTAACATACTCGGCATGAAAAACACGGTTAAGCTGCGCAACTTTCAAATAAAGCTCTACGTGATTGACGGTATCAATGGTGAAACAGTACTCCGTAAAAATTACGGGTCTAATCGAGAATGGCCATTCGACGTGACGATGAAGTTGGACGTTACAGGTGAAACCTTTTGGTCCTCAGAGTATGGCAAGTTGATTGACTCCTACATTGATCAATCAGTTAGTGACGTTGAAGGTGCACTCTATTGCCGCCAAAGTTTGGCAACGGTAGTTGGGCTGTATAACGGACAGGTGGTAATCAACATTGGACAAACGAATGGTGTACGTAAAGGTGATAAGTTTGAGCTGGTTAGGCAGCAATACTTAATGCATTTAGATGGTGGACTGCGCGGCCCGATATTTAACGCAGACCAAACCCAACTAACGGTAGTATCGGTGCAATCTGATCGCGCAGTATTAGCGACTGAGCGCTATTCGGATATGGCCAACATACAGATTCGTGATGTATTGGTGGCGGTTACAAATGATCCGTTTGCTCTTACCGAAAGCACGCAATAATAGATATTAAAGGAGAAGGATATGACAACTTCTTATAGCAACACCCCACTGGCAACCAATAGCTTAGATTATAAGCCTAATTTGATTGAGGTGAACAATCAGCAAACCAGCGAAGTAAAAACAGGCTCTGGTTTTACTCAAAAGCTACAAGATGCTTTAAGCCTAAAAAGTGATACCCAGCTAAACACACAAGCGCTGGCGACAGCTACGAACACTGGCGACAAAGCCGAGGGTACGGTGGATGTTGGCATTATGGATGTTGCTCCTGCGGCTATGAATATTGGCATGGGTTTAGCTTCCGGTAATCCAGTAGCGGCAGGCTTAGCGGGCACCGATTTATTGCAAAGCGTGTTGCGTGCCGATATTGAAAAGCAATTTACTGAGCTAGGCCAAGGTATTGCTGCTGCTCTTATTGCTGGTATGTCGGGTGATCCTAGTGCCACTCAAGTATTACCTACTGCCGAAGAGCTGGCCGAGCAAGCTGCATTAGCAAGTGCGGGGATTGTTGCCGAGGGTAGCCAGCAAGTAGCTGCTGCAAGCCAAATTGGCAGCGCTGCAAGCGGCGTTAGCCAAGAGGGCAAAAGTGTTCCTACTAAAGGGGCTATTCCAAAGGCTATGTTGCAGGCGGGTAATACCGTTCAGAATGATGAGTTATTACAGCAAGAAAAGGCAAAAGCTTGATAGCAAGTTGAGTGGCTTAAATGGTGGACTCTGGTCACTACAATGCTGAATGGATTTGGGAAATTTTCATTTTCTTTACATAAGCCCTAATATAATTGTGATTATATATTGCGTAGTATGTGCACAGCGCTGAAGAGTAGATGTAAGGGATTATATGAAAGCGATAGTAACGGTATTACTTAGCATAGCTTTGCTTGCTTGTGGAGGGGGCGGGGGTTCAGAGTCAATTACTGGTTCGCCCAACTCAGTGATTAGCGTTAGTCGCAGTGAAGCGCTTATTGGGCAGTTTATTCAATTTGATGGCAGTGACTCGAATGATGACGGTACTATTGTTGATTATACTTGGGACTTTGGTGACGGTAGCGGCGCAAACGGAATCAATGTTTCTAAAAGCTATGCCAGCGAAGGCAACTATACGGTCCGTTTAACAGTATTAGATAATGATAATCTAAGCTCTACCTCTAGCACCGTAATTCAGATTACTAATGACGCTGCTTCCGCCTTAACTATTTTAAGCTCAGAAAGTGCCGGCATTCCTCCCTTAGCTGTTGATTTTCAAGCAATCTCTACTGCAAGTGACTTAACAAATGTGCAAGTGACTTGGGATTTTGGTGACGGCAATTCAAGCACTTCATTTGGCAGCAGTACGGTATCCCATACCTATGTCAGTGAAGGCGTTTTTATGGTTCGCGCGTCCCGTGATTTTGAAGGTCAAGAGCAAGTTGCAGAGGCTCGGGTATTAGTGCTCGATGGCAAAACCTATTCTGTGAGCGGCACGGTAACCACAGCAGTTAATACAGTCGTTGATAGCGATGTTAACGATGTCGCTAATGAGTACATTGCAAACGACAGCTATGCGGAGGCGCAAACCATTCCTCCAATCGCTACAGTGAGTGGTTATTTAGCCAGTCATGCGACAGGCGATGCCAAAGATCGCTTTGCAAATGAACCCGATGAACGCGACGTATACCGGGTGGATTTACAAGCTAATCAACGTTTGTTTTTAGAAATTGCCGATTGGGAAACCAGCGGCAACGATTTTGATTTACGTCTGATAAATGCAGACACCATGTTTGAAGTTAGCGCTTCGTTAGGCATTAACAAAACCGAGTTGTTAACCGTAGAGCAACCTGGTAGCTATTATCTTGTTGTGGAAGCTTATACGACCTTTAGCACAGAGCCATACAGGGGGAACTACACCTTACGTTTGATTGGCCAAAACTCTGCTGCGCTGCTAGAGAGTAAGCATTATAGTACTCAACAAAATTTTGTAGCCAAGCAAATGGTGGTTATGCATCAGGCGGGGCGAGCCGTAGCACTTAGCTCCCAAGATTTAGGCCTAAGGCAAAAACAATCTTCGGTAAGCATGAGCCTTTACCAAAGCAATAACCAACAAGCAGTGGCCTTAAATAGTACCGCTGGAGATGGCTTAGGAGCGCAGTTTAGTGATGAATATGCCGCCAAGCGCAGTACTTTGCTGGAAATTAAGCGCCTTCATTACCAATTAGGTGGGGTGGAACAATCAGTTTCACCTAACTATTTGTACCAACCTTTTGCTTTGTCTAACGACCCTTTGGTTTCTCGTCAGTGGCACTACGAACAAATCAATTTAGATAATGCTTGGCAGCTCATGCAAAACAGCACCTTAAATGATGTGGTAGTAGCGGTTATTGATACCGGTATTTTTCAGAGTCATCCCGATTTAAAGGATCAGTTAACCAGTGATGGTTACGACTTTATTTCCGATGCGTCTAATGCTTTAGATGGCGATGGTATTGATGCTAATCCTGAAGATCCTGGAGACTTGACTAGCCCGGGCGGCGGTTCTTCTTGGCACGGTACCCATGTGGCGGGCACGGTCGCGGCACAAACCGATAATGCCCTCGGTGTAGCGGGCGTAGCGCCCAATACTAAAATTATGAATCTACGTACGCTTGGTCGTTATGGAGGCACAACTTTTGATATCTCCCAAGCCATTTTATATGCAGCAGGCTTAAGTAATATCTCAAATCGTTTGCCTAGCCAAACCGCTGATGTAATTAATATGAGCTTAGGTGGAAGTGGTTACGACCGCGCCTTTGACTCGGTAACCCAGCAAGCCATTGCCAGCGGTGTGATTGTAGTTGCTGCTGCAGGCAACGAAAGTACTTCACAGTTTAGTTACCCAGCGGCATTTGCCAATGTTATTGGTGTTAGTGCGGTAGACGCTGCAAAAGACCTCACTTCATATTCTAATTATGGCTCATACATAGATGTTGCTGCGCCAGGTGGAGATGGCAGTGCCGACTTAAATGGTGATGGTTACGGAGATGGCGTTTATAGCACTTATGTGGCAGAAAATGGCAGTAGTAATTCTGCCAGTTACCAGTACTTGAACGGGACCAGTATGGCCGCGCCACATGTGGCAGGAGTTATTGGCTTGATGCGTCAACTAAATTCAGAACTTAATACTGATGATGTGATGAACTTGCTTGCTCAGAGTGATATGAGCGATGACATTGGCAGTGATGGTTTCGATCAGTTTTACGGTTTTGGCTTAATTAATGCCGAAAAAGCAGTACGTTCGCAATTAGATGCTGACCAGCCAGATAGAAGCACTTTAAGTTTGAGCACTAATCAAGTTAGTTTAAGCTTTTTAGAGGATAGTGCTGAAGTTAGCGTAGAGCTTATTGGCAGTGTGAGTTTGTCGGTGAACAGTGTCCAGAGCAATGCTAGTTGGTTAACGGTAAGCCCGCAAAATGTAGATGCAAACGGCCTTGGAGATTACTTACTTAGTGTAAACCGTAACGGTTTAAGCGATGGCAATTATGGCGCCAGTGTGGTGTTTAGCGTATCTAATGGCAGTGAACTTACCCTAGCTGTCTCAATGAACGTGAGCAATGTACAGGCTGGCGATAATGGTTTGGTTTATATTTTGTTGTCTGACCCCGAAACCGGCACCAGCTACTATGAGCAATCGGTAAACATGAATAATGGTGAGTTTAGCTTTAGCTTCGCCGAGGTGCTTTCTGGTGAATATGAGTTAACAGTGGGCAGTGATCATGACAATGATTACAGTATTTGCGACGAAGGTGAGTTGTGTGGTGCATATCCAGTACGAAATGATGTAACACCGATATTGGTGACGGAAGATACCTCGGGTTTGAATTTAAGTGTGGAGCCGATCACCACAGAAGACTTAACTAACCAAGTGTTAAATTATAAGTTACTTAAAGACTAGCCTTTTGTTTGCCAGCCTTGTTCGCTCTAGGAACAAGGCTAAACTTACCCGTTGGTTTGCGGTTTTTTGTTTATCGCAGTACCTTTAAATAAGCCTCATATTTGACATACAAATTACTTAATGTGTTTCTGCTGGCCGCTTTTTACGGTAGGGTAATCATTCAAATAAATAAATTCAGATCAAGCTCAATTAGTTGAAAACTAAAGCTTAGGCTAGTATTGGTTAACAAGCTGCTGCAAGGCATAATGAGTTTGAAAGCGCTGTCTTAGGTATTTTTTATATGGCAGCTAGGGATTAAATTAAGGGGATTGAATGCTGGAGTTAAGCTGTTTACGTTTATCCCAAGATAAATTAGCGGCACTAATTGAGATAACACCTCAAGAATCACACGTAAGCGTTAGCGACGTGAAGGCTTTAATTCTTCGCTCTAATTTTGGTGATTACTTAGTTGATGAAGAGGCGATAGATGACGCCGTTGCTAAGTTCGCCGAATTACGTGAATCTCCAGATTTAATTCAACAATGGGGGCAGACTTTTGTTAAGTTAGCCAACATTCGCAATGCCGAAGTGATTATCGACGTTTCAGAAGATAAAATGGTAGCTCGAGCCACTATTACTGCTGCTTATGGTGGTAACCCTATTTCTCAGGGAGATTTAGTTAGCGCGATGCAAGAAGCCGGTGTGGTGTTTGGCTTGCAAAAGCAACGAGCTTTGGCCTTATTAGCTGCGGCAAAACAAGCCGATCCTGGCGTGAAAATTAAGAAAGTGGTTGCCCTTGGGCGTCAATCTGTAGATGGTGAAGACAGCCGCTTTGAACGATTTGTCGCTACCCCGAAAGAACGTTTATTAAAGCCTAAAGAAACCGAAGATGGTCGTGTGGACATGCGCGATTTAGGTAATTTGGAAACGGTAGAGCCAGGTGTTGAGTTGATGCGGCGTCATCCTCATACTCACGGTAAAGCGGGGAAAAATGTTTGTGGTGAAGAACTGCCATTCAAACAAGGACACGAAATTCCCTTTACTGTGGGTGAAGGCACCACAATAGCAGTAGATGACGCTAACTTGTTACTGGCCGATAGAACCGGTCTGCCTCTAGAAATAGAAAATGGCATGAAGGTTGACGATGTTTTGTCGATAAAAAGTGTAGACGTTACTTATGGCCATGTAGATTTTGCAGGTAGCGTGCTAATTACCGGTAATGTTGGTGAGGGCATGAAAGTGAAAGCATCGGGCGATGTGCACATTAATGGCTTTGTTGAATCTGCTAACATCACCGCCGGTGGCGATGTAGTGGTTGGTAAGGGTGTGATTGGCCATCGACTGATGGAAGGAGACCAAAACTACTCTTGCAGTATTAATGCGAAAGGCGAGTTACATGCTACTTTTGTTCAGTACTCGCATATCAACGCAGCTAAAGATGTCACTATTACCAGTCAGCTACTGCATAGTAAAATAGAAACCGATGGTAAAGTAACGGTGAGTGATGCTAGCGGACTTCGTGGCACCTTAGTGGGAGGTTCCATTGAAGCAGGCGGGGAAATTAGCGCAGTGGTTTTAGGTGCCACTGCAGGCACAGCTACGCAACTTACTATCTCTGGTGATTTTGATGATATTCAAGAAGAGCGGCGTAGCTTAAAAAATATCAAGCACACCTTACACGAAAAACTGAGCAAGGTACTCGACGCTCAAATGAAGTTGGGTTCAACTAAACAGGAAGATCGCGAAGCGGGCATGGCAGACAAGCTCTCGGCAACGCTGCATCACACTCGTCAGGAGTTGGTTCAAATTGATTTTGCACTAGATTACAATCAACAGATGGAAGATAAGTTCTTTTCCAATGCTAGGCTTACGGTAAAAAAAGAACTTCATCCTAATGTGCGTTTAGATATTGTTGGTCATAAGTTATTTACTAACCGTGAATACGGCCCCACAGAAACTAAATATGAAAACGGTAAAATCACCTTTACGCCCTTAACCCCAGGGAAAAAATAGTTGCTCTTTTCTCTTTTAAAGGCTTAAGTAAGATAAACCTAGCAAAAGGGAATTCGCATGAACTGGCAACATCAGCCTAGGCAGTCCTTGGGCTTCTTTCCTACACCTGTTCACCTTTTAAGTAATCTGTCAGAACATCTTGAAGGTCCGCAAATTTATATCAAGCGAGATGATTTAAGTGGCTTGGCTTTAGGCGGCAACAAAGTGCGCAAGCTAGAGTTTTTGTTAGGTGACGCTTTGCACAAAGAAGCTGATTGTATTATTACCGCAGGTGCTGCTCAATCTAACCATTGCCGTCAAACGGCTGCTGCTGCGGCTAAGCTTAATTTACCCTGTTATTTGTTGCTAGGTGGCAGCGCACCAACCCTCGCTCAAGGTAATGTGTTGTTAGACAAGCTTTTCGGAGCAACCATTATTTGGGCCGGCCAACAGCGTAAAGGCGAAGGCATTGAAGAGCTAGCGCAACAACTTATGCAAAAAGGCATGAAGCCCTATGTTGTTCCTTATGGTGGCTCAGATGCCATAGGCTGCTTGGGGTTTGCAGCCGCACTTCATGAACTACATCAGCAAATCAAAGAGCTGGATGAAATAGTATTTGCTTCTAGCTCAGGTGCAACCCAGGCAGGTTTAATGTTGGCTAAGGCTGAGTTAGGTTTAGATGTAAACTTGCGTGGCATTAATATCGACAAGCTAAACCATGAGCAGCAAAGCTTTAATCAAACTATTGCCGACTTAGCTAATAGTGCGGCTAAACAATTTGCCTTGGATAAGAGTTTTACCGCTAATGAGGTTTGTTTGGATGACAACTACCTCGGTGAAGGGTACGGCATAATTGGCGACGCAGAACGCGAAGCGATTATGCTACTGGCTGAAACCGAGGGCATTTTATTAGACCCAGTTTATACCGCTAAAGCGATGGCGGGTTTAATTGCTAGAGTGCGTCAAGGGGCTTATAGATCTGATCAAAACGTATTGTTTTGGCACACCGGTGGAACACCCGCATTGTTCGCTTATGCTGATGATTTGTTATCTTAATGCCGACTAAATTCAAATAAGAGAAAGGAGAGTAAGTGATGGAATCTGCTATTCACACCTTAAGTGACTTGTTTGCCCAGCTTGGTTTAGATCCTTCAATTAATGCCATCGCTGAGTTTGTGGCAGAACATGCCCCGATACCGAGTGAAGTGCCATTGCATCAAGCGGCTTTTTGGACACCCACTCAGGCTGCTTTTTTATTAGAAGCGGTGCAGCAAGATGCTGACTGGGTAGAACTTGTAGACCAACTGGATGTCATGCTGCGCTAGCATAGCGTTTATTGGCATTGAGGCTAGGCCAAGAGCCAATCTGCCTTGTTACTGGAAGCTGTAGAACAAGCTGTCGATCGAACGGAGCTTATAAGCCAATAGGATGTCATACTGCGCTAGTAGCTAGTTGTGTTTTTGTGTTTTTCTAAACAACGCAAAGCCAGCTCTAGGGTGGTGCTAAAGTCGCAAGCGAGAGTATTGCTGGCGCTTGCTTTACAAGACCCACTCACGAAGTGAACTTGCTGCTTTGGCTGCTGGGTAACTGGCGGCTCTTCAAACTGTGGCCTAATTTTTACGGATTGATTCAAGCTTGCCCCTTAAAGTGCTTAATTAACTATCGCTACCATAGTGCTCTATGGCGTATTTAATCATGGCTGCACTGCTATCTAATTCCAGCTTTCTACGAATTTTTAAAGTATGGGTTTCTACGGTTCGAATGCTTATCGACAGGCTATCAGCGATTTTCTTATTGCCACAACCGGTGGCCAGTAAGCGTAATACCTGCTGTTCGCGTTTGGTTAAACTCGCTTTGCTAGCGCTAGGCTCGTTATCAAATAACAGCTTCGACACACCAGCACTAATGTAGCGCCCGCCATTGGCGATTGCTTCCAAAGCGCTAATTAGTTCACTAGACGCAATATCCTTGAGCAAGTAACCTTTAGCGCCATTACGCATGGCGTTTTGCACATATTCTTTATTGTCGTGCATGCTTAACATCACCACTTTGCTGTTAGGGCTTTGTTCGGAAAGGGCCTCTAACAGCTGAATGCCATTTAATTTGGGCATATTAATGTCGGTTAATACTATGTCTGGGTTCAGTTGTTGCGCCATGGTAAGCGCTTGCTCGCCGTCAGCGGCTGTACCTACAACGGAAAAGCCAGGGTTAGCCTCTAGTCGCATTTTGAGGCCGTCTTGTACTAAGGGGTGATCGTCCACCAATAGAATTGAGGTCATACCGTTTGCTCTTGAATTGTGGCGGGTAAGGTTTTCTCTACTTCATATAGCGGTACTTTTATGGTGATCAGTGTCCCTTCTCCTAATTTGCTATCTACATCTACTTGACCATCGATGTGGGCAATCCGTTCAAAAATATTGCGTAAACCCAAACCGCTACTGGCCAGCTCTGGGCGCCGGGTAAGCTCTTTTATCGAATGGCGTCGTACCTTTTTGCCCATTACAAAACCAGTGCCATTGTCCCTAATTTTCATCACTAACAATTTAGCTTGCTGGCTTAGCACTATGTCTACTGTATCTGCTTGCGCATGTTTTTCGACATTTTGTAAGGCTTCTTGGGTAATCCGATAGAAGGTTGTTTCCACAGTAGATGGAAGGTTTAGATTATCAATGTCGCACTCTAAAAACACATCTATTCCTGTACGGTGTTCAAATTCCTGGCAAAAACCTCCTAATGCGGCGGCTAAACCTAAGTCATCCAGTACGCTGGGGCGTAGGTCTTTTGAAATACGACGTATCTCACCAATCGCTTCGTTAATGGTATGTAATCCTTGGTTGAGGCTGTCACTGACCGAGCTAGGGGTGCTGTTACATTCTGTGGCGCTTTCTAAGCGATACTTAATGGAAACCAATAATTGGTTAATACCGTCATGCAGTTCGCGCGATACCCTTTGGCGCTCTTGTTCTTGTGAATCAATAATTCGTTGGGTGAGTTCTTTGAGCTTCTTGTCGGCCAGCTTGTGCTCTGAAATATTCAAAGATGCCCCCAAAAAGGCGATTAAAATCCCCGAAATGGTGGTAATTATGAATAACCAAATAAAAGTGCGATTAATGTTGTTTTGGGTTTGTGCTTCAAGCTTTGCTAGCTCGACATCTACATCATCTAAGTACACGCCAGTGCCAAACATCCATTGCCATTTATCTAGCATTACTACATAACCCAGTTTTTTAGTGCGTTTTCCGGTGCTGGGTTTTTCCCACAAATAGTTACTAAAACCGCCGCCTGCTTTGGCTTGTGCAATTAAGTCTTGAATGAGGTAGGTGCCCTCAGAATCCTTAAAGTCCCATAAATTTTGCCCCACTAGTTCAGGCTGAATAGGGTGAACCAAGTTAACGCCTTTAAGGGTGTAAGCAAAGAAGTAACCGTCTTCGGCAAAGCGTAAACGGTTGAGCAATTCTCTTACCTGTTGTTTGGCTCTCTCATCGTCGGCTGCTGCAGGCTCGTATATGTCACGAATGCTGGCAAAAGCTTGGTCTATGTGGTTTTGCAGCTCTAAGGTTTTGCTGCGCATGATGTTTTCTTTAATCAGCGCTAATTGTTGCTCAGTGAGGATGGAAGATTGTTTAAAAACCAAGGTGGCAATGAGGGCGGTAACACAAAGCAAAGGAACAATAGATAACAGGATAATTTTAAATTTGAGGGACCACATCTCGTGACGGCCTAACTAAGAGAATGTTAACTATATGTTAATCTATGCGATTTTTCAAAAATAGTGATCTGGCTCTCGATTATACCAAAGTCTAGCCTGTACGTGATCTTACGTAGAAAAAAACCGTGTATTGCCGGATAGGTTTTATTGTAACAACTCGCTAACATTAAGGGTGACCATTAAGCAGTTGGTTTACATTTAAAACATCTAACCAACAATGGAACTTACAACGAAAGGGAGAACAACATGCTTAAGTCCCTCTGCAGTAAAACCCTGCTGGCTTCTGCGATTATTGCGTTTAGTTCGGCTGCCGTAGCTGCCGACAAAGTATACAAACTAAAACTGGCTGAAACCTGGGGCCCTAACTTCCCAGTTTTTGGCGATGCAGTAAAAAACATGGTGAAAATGGCCGATGAAATGTCTAACGGCCGCTTAAAGATCCGCGTTGACTCTTCAAACAAACACAAAGCGCCTTTTGGGGTATTTGATTTGGTTAAAAGTGGCCAGTACGACTTAGGCCACACCGCATCTTATTACTATAAAGGTAAGGTGCCAAACACTCTTTACTTCACCACCATGCCATTTGGTATGAATGCACCAGAGCAACACGCGTGGTTGCAGTATGGTGGCGGCCAAGACTTGATGAATCAAGTCTACGCTGAGCATAACCTGGTACCTTTCCCTGGCGGTAACACTGGGGTGCAAATGGGCGGTTGGTTCCGTAAAGAGATTAACTCAGTTGAAGACCTACAAAACCTAAAAATGCGTATTCCAGGTTTTGCCGGTGAAGTATTAGCTAAGTTAGGTGCTACCCCAGTAAACATTCCGCCAGGTGAGTTATACACTGCACTTGAGCGTAATACTATCGACGCTCTTGAGTGGGTTGGGCCTTCTCTAGATTTACGCATGGGCTTTCACAAAATCGCCCCTTACTACTACATGGGTTGGCACGAGCCAGCTACCGAGTTGATGTTTATTGCTAACAAGAAAAAACTCGAAAAAATGCCAGAAGATTTACAGGCAATTCTAGCAGTAGCAATGCGTAAAGCTGCCTATGACATGTTCATTCATTCTTACGCAGAAAGTGCTAAGAACTGGCAAACCATGTTGCAAGAGTACCCGAACATTCAGGTTAAAACTTTCCCTGCCGAAGTTATCAAAGCGCTTAAAACCGCAAATGATGACTTGTTAAAAGAGAAAGCCGCTGCAGACCCAATGGCCGCTAAGATCATTGAGTCACAACAGCAATACATGAAACAAGTTCGTGCCTACACTGCAATTTCAGAACAAGGTTACTTAAACAGTACTGAAGGTTTGTAGTAGAGAATGGGGCTGCAGCTTGGCTGTAGCTCCATCAGCTAAACCAAAAAAGCAATTACTTTGCTTGGGAGGCTAGGGATGTTGCGTTTGCAACGAGCGGTAGATGGATTTTCCAAGGGTATAGCAGGCCTCACCGCGGTGTTAATGCTGCTAATGTTAGTAAACATTTTTTATGACGTAGTCATGCGTTACTTTTTTCGCTCCAGTTCTATTGGTATGCAAGAGTTAGAATGGCACTTGTTTGCAGCCATGTTTTTATTAGGCATTGCCTCTACGCTGCAGGCCGAAGGCCATGTGCGGGTAGATATTATCTACGACAAGTTAGCGGCGCGTAAACGTGCTTGGATTGACAGCCTAGGCGTCGTATTTTTCTTGTTCCCTTTTTGTGGCTTGATTGCTTGGTACGGTTACGACTTTGCCTTAGAAGCTTACAACTTAGGAGAAACCAGCGGCGATCCGGGTGGCTTACCTTACCGCTGGATAATTAAATCAATGATTCCAATTTCGGCTATATGCCTCGCCATAAGTGGCTTTGGAATGTTACTCAAAAACCTCATTCAGCTGCGAAATAACGCCTAGCTCATAACAAGAAAAGGAAGTTGTCATGATTGGGATTGTCATGTTTTTCGTGGCCTTGCTAATGCTGCTCACTGGTTTTCCAGTCGCCTTTGTATTTGGCGGTGTTGCACTAGTCTTTGGTATCTTTGCCGAAGGTATCGATCTATTTGCCTTTATGCCTTATCGCATAATGAGCATCATGCAAAACTCGGTATTAATGGCTGTACCACTGTTCATTTTCATGGGCATTGTATTGCAGAAAACCCGCCTTGCTGAACAGCTGCTTGAAGCCATGGGCCAATTGTTTGGCCGGGTGCGTGGTGGTTTGGCGGTATCCACTATTTTGGTGGGTGCGCTGCTTGCCGCGTCTACCGGTGTGGTAGGTGCGTCTGTAGTGGCAATGGGAGTTATCTCCTTGCCAGTAATGCTCAAATATAAATACGATAAGCGTTTAGCCACCGGGGTAATTTGTGCCTCGGGTACGCTTGGACAAATTATTCCTCCCTCTATCATCTTGATTATTCTTGGTGATGTAATGGGCGTGCCGGTAGGTGATTTATTTAAAGCTGCACTACTGCCTGGCGCAGTATTGGTAGGCGCCTTCATCATCTATGTTCTAGGCGTATCGTTTATTCGCCCAGAAGCCGCTCCTGCTTTACCTAAAGATGAAGCTGCAGGTCATGGCGTGCAACCTTGTTGGAATGCCTTTAAAGCCATTGCTCCACCCTTAGCCCTAATGATTGCAGTACTTGGCTCGATTTTTTACGGTATTGCTACGCCAACCGAGTCTTCTGCTATTGGCGGCATTGGTGCAATTCTTTTATCGATAATCTACCGCCAGTTTTCTTGGAAAATTATCTACGAAGCCGCTATAGAAACGGTAAAAGTTACCTCGATGGTATTTGCTATCTTCATTGGTGCAACGGCCTTCTCTATGGTGTTCTCTTACACCGGTGGTGAAGAAGTTATTGAAAAAGTGATGACTAGCTTACCGGGTGAGAAATGGGGCTTCTTAATCTTAACCATGATTGTGATTTTGATTTTGGGCTTCTTTATCGACTTTGTTGAAATCTCATTTATTGTGGTGCCTATGTTGTACCCAGTAGCCGAGATTTTGGGTATTGATTTAACCTGGTTTGCGATTCTAATTGCGATGAACTTGCAGACTTCGTTCCTCACACCGCCCTTTGGCTTTAGTCTGTTCTATCTCAAAGGTGTTGCCCCGCCTGAGGTGCGAACTACCGATATCTACAAAGGCGTGGTGCCATTTATTATTTTGCAGATATTGGTATTAGCCTCGATATTGGTATTCCCAGACTTCTACGGCTTTGGCATGTAAACGCTATAGCTACAGATAGTAAAAAGCCGCCTTTGAGGCGGCTTTTAAATGGAAGAGCAAGTCAACGATTTTTCAGTAAGTAGGAATAATCGAGTCTAAATAGCTTGTTAAGAAGAACGCCAGAAACATGGTAGAGACCAAGATAAAGCTTATCTTATATGTTTTTCGTAATCGATTTCCTAATGTTTCAATTTGATGGTTATCTAGTAGCGCATATTCCTTCTTGAAAATGAACTTCAGGACTCTGGTTTGATTTTTTATACTTGAATTAAAAAGGCTTGGCTCCCCTAAGTCCTTGTAGACGGCAGGGAAGCCAGTGCGTAAATAATTTAAGCAGCTTGAAAAATTGACTGTGTACAGTGATGAAGAAAGCGAACATTAGAGCAAAGCATACTAAGAATACCCCCCCTCACATCGTTAATAGCGTCGAGTGAAGCTCAATACTCATTTAGTTAGTCCTTGGTGATATGATTTGAGCCGTAGCATTCTTAAAACGATGTCCGCTTGTAGTGGCGATACTCAGGTTTCCAAAAGCTTGCTTCAATAGTTTGCATTAGCACTTCGTCGGTGGTGTTTACCGCTAAGCCTTGTTGCATGGCCGTTTTGGCTACCGCGTAAGCGATGTGCTTGCTCACTAGCTGAATTTCTTCAAGCGGTGGCAGTAAGGCTCCTTCACCATCGTTAGCTAATGGCGAGCATTCGGCTAAGGCGCGGCTGCTGGCGATGAGCATTTCGTCACTCACTCTGGTGGCCTGACAGGCTAGTACGCCTAAGCCAATACCTGGGAAAATATAGCTGTTGTTACACTGGGCGATAGGGAAGGTCTCTTCGCCTAACTTCACCGGCGAGAACGGACTACCAGTCGCTACCAAGGCTTCGCCATTGGTCCAGCGCAGTATGTCTTCAGGCAAGGCTTCAACCCGGCTGGTGGGATTGGATAGCGGCAATACGATAGGTTTCTTGCAGTGCTGATGCATGCCTTCAATCACTTGCTGAGTAAACACGCCTGGTGCACCAGATACACCAATAAGTACCGTAGGCTTGCCATGCTCCACTACGTCTAACAGCGACAAAGCATCGCTATTAAGTCCCCATTTTTGCTGAATATCGGCTGATTGCGCCAAAGCTTGTTGGAAGTCGAGTAGATTAGGCATGTTGTCTTGCAACAAGCCCCAACGGTCAACCATGAAGATTTGGCTGCGGGCTTGCGCTTCGCTAATGCCTTCTTCCACCATCGCCCGCACTATCGCTTCGGCAATACCGCACCCTGCTGAGCCGGAGCCAACAAAGGTAACGCGCTGTTCGGCTAAGTTAGATCCAGCTGCCTTACAGGCTGCCAATAAAGAACCCACGGTTACTGCGGCGGTGCCTTGAATATCATCATTAAAACAGCAGAATTGATCTTTGTAACGCTGCAATAAAGGCATGGCATTTTTCTGGGCGAAATCTTCAAATTGAATCAGCGCATCTGGCCAGCGGACTTTAACCGCTTGCATGAATAATTCTACAAATTCGCTATATTCATCGCCGCTAATTCGTTGATGGCGCCAGCCCATATACATGGGGTCATTGAGTAGTTGCTGGTTGTCGGTGCCTACATCTAACACAATTGGCAGAGTATAAGCTGGGCTGATACCGCCACAAGCCGTGTACAGTGATAATTTACCAATAGGAATGCCCATGCCGCCGATGCCTTGGTCGCCTAAGCCGAGGATCCGCTCGCCGTCGGTCACTACAATGATTTTCACATTGTGGCGAGTGGCATTGTTTAGCAGCTCGTCGATACGGTGGCGGTTAGGGTAAGAAATAAACAAACCACGTGAGCGGCGGTAAATATTAGAGAACTGCTCACAGGCCGCACCCACGGTAGGCGTGTAGATAATCGGCATCATTTCGCTGATGTGATCTTCTACCAAACGGTAAAACAAGGTTTCGTTAGTATCTTGAATGTTGCGCAGGTAAATGTGGCGGTCTAAGTCATTAGTAAAGCTTTGATATTGCAGATAAGCACGCTCAGTTTGTTCATCGATGCTCTCGATGGTCTCTGGCAACAGCCCTTCTAAATTGAAGAAAATACGCTCTTCTTGGTTAAAGGCGCTGCCTTTGTTTAATAAGGGGGTTTCAAGTAATGCTGGACCTGCGTAAGGAATATAGAGCGGGCGTTTTTTATCATCCATGGTAAAGCTCATCTGCTGCGGCTAAGAAGCGGTATTTTTTCACAGATTTGTGTTTAGGTCATGAACTATACCAAAGCAATGGAGATAAATTGTTGCTTTATGGGGCCTTAGAAATAGGCCAGCCGGCACCGCTAAAAGATAGGAGGGGCGTAACGCCTAACAGTTGAGGTATTACCGCCCGAGCATCTAGAAGCGACAACCGACTTAATTTAACTATAAAATAGTTTGCCTGTAATGCGAGATAAATGTTGTGAAAATGTTAACTTGATGGCGTTTGCTCGGCTAAGTGTATGAAATATCGACAGTGGGCAACAGGACTTACTATAGCCATATAAAGAGTAATGGCTTTAAGTGAGCGACTAGCTAGTCACGTTTAACTTATAACTCGCTAAGCTCTAATTTTAAGTAGCCTACGAGTAATTCGGCAAAGCCTTGGTAAAAGCCGCCTTTACTAACCTTGCGTAAGGTATCAAGCCATAGTGGCAACCAACACAGCAGGTGCTGATTAATAAAATCAGCTTGTTGCTGCGCTGGTGCTTCGCGCAAAATTAAATTGCCAAGGTAATCGAGCTGAATAGCAAGATGATCCGCTGGCTCATTAAAATTAGGGTCAACTTGCAGCCCTTGGCTTACTAGCAAGGCGCGCATTTTTTCATGCGGCTCTTGAAACATAAGCTTGTTGGCCGACAGGTAAACCGAGGCATAAGGTGGTGCACCTACTTTGCTGTCACTTAAGAACTGCTGGCAAAAGTCTGCTGCGAGTTCTAACTCTGGGTGTTTAAAGGCGCTCAACTTTGCTAAATGATTTTTAATCATGGTAACAGCCGAGCTTAGCTCGGCCGTGTCTGCTAATTGCTTAAGCAACTGTGCTCCTTCACCAGAGGTATACGAAGCAAGTTGTTGCTTATCCAGCTCTTTGGTAAAAACCGTTGCAAACCACCAATAGATGCTGGCACGAATTTCGTTCTCTTGGCTAACGCTAGCAGCGATTGTCATCTACGACATCTCCTTAGGGCCGCCAAAGGCGCTTACCGCAGGTACTTTACCGGTGAATTTCTCGTATTCAACCAAACAGGTATTTGCGCTGGTGGCTTGAGCTAATTGCGAGCTGCCAATATCCATGGTTAGGGTATTAGGATCGCCATAGGTATCGAGTGAGCCTATGGTTTCATCCACCGGGCCATACCAAGCACCTTCTTGCAGGCGGGCAACACCTTTGGCGTAGTCTTCAGACACTACTGCGCCAGCCAGCAGTTGCCCACGTTTGTTAAACACTCGAACTAAATCACCATCTTTAATACCCCGCTTCTTGGCATCTTCTGGGTTGATATACAATGGCTCGCGGCCTTGTACCGCATAGGTCGCGCGAAACTCTTCTGAGTCACACATTTGCGAGTGCAGGCGTTTGTCGGGGTGACAAGATTGCAGCCAAATGGGGAATTCTTCTGAGCCAGGGCCGCCGTGCGAGCGTTCGGCTTTTTCAAACCACATTGGGTGGCCTTGGCAATCGTCGTAGCCGTAGCGATCGATCTTGCGGCTAAATATCTCTATAAAGCCAGACGGGGTGCCTAAAGCGTTAATTTCAGGATCTTCTCTGAAATCGGCTTGGCGGGTCCAGTTTTCGCCTTTGCCAAAGTCTACCCAGCCTTCTTGCCAAAAGGTCATGAAGTCTGGCATATCAAACTTGCCTTTATTGGCCGCGGCGCACTCATCATAAAGTTGCTTCACCCACTCCATTTCGGATTTACCTTGGGTGTATTCTTTACTCTTACCAAAGCGTTGGGTGAGTAGAGTGAAAATCTCAAAATCGGTTTTAGATTGATACAGTGGGTCAACCAATTTGTGCATGGCAATAATGCCGCGGTTGCTGTAAGAACCGTAGAGATCTAAATCGTTACGCTCCCATTGGGTACACGCTGGCAATACAATATCTGAGAAGCGGCAACTGGCGGTCCAGGTAAAATCTACCGAGACCACAGTTTCTAGTTTCTGAAAGGCTTTCTTCATGCGGTTGCGATCTTGGTGATGATGCCAAGGGTTACAGCCAGAGAACACCATCATCTTGATGTCGGGTAAGGTGATTTTTGCGCCATTGGCGTTTATCACTTTACCGGGTTCCATAATCGCATCAACCCAGCGTGCTACCGGAATGGTGCTGCTATAACCTTTAAAGTCTTGGTTCATGTGGACCCGCTCATTAGGTTTATCTGGATTACGTGGGAACGCGCCAGGAGCTGCAGCACCGGTAGAAGGAACGCCAATAGAGCTATAATGGTGAGCATAAGATATACCGCCACCCGGTAAACCAATTTGTCCCAACATGGCTGCGATAACCGCGCCCATCCAATAAGGTTGCTCGCCATGTTGCTGGCGCTGAATACACCAACCAAAGATAATCTGAGTACGGTCGCTTGCCAGCAAGCGAGCAAATTCACGGATCTCTTCTGCGGGCACGCCACAAATGGCTTCGGCCCATTCTGGAGTTTTTTCTACCTTATCTTTAGATTCGCCAGTGACATAAGGAATAAAGTCTTCAAAACCTAGGGCGTAAGTATTGAGAAATTCTTTATCGTAAAGCTCTTCTTTGTAAAGGGTGTGGGCGATGGCAAGCATGAATGGCACATCGGCCTGCGGATTTACATAGCGCTGTTCACAGTCTAAGTACTTTTGGGTTTTAGTACGGACTGGGTCAACACTAATCACTCTAATTTGTTTGTTCGCCACCTTGTCCTTGAGTTGCTCTAAGTACTCGAAGGATTCGTGAGTTTCACAGGCCCAACCTACTTGCAGATTCTTCATTAAATCGGTGGCCCAAAGCACCACGGTTTTACTGTTATCGAGAATCAAAGGCCAAGAAGTACCTTGCGCATAAACCTCGGTAGTACCTAGCACATAGGGCATAATGGTTTGCCCTGCACCGGTAGAGTAATCGCCTACTTTCTTGACTGAGAAGCCATGCATGGCAACGGCGCGTTCCATGTGGTTACCGCAGGAGTGAACTTGACCGGTTTGACGCCAACCGGTTTGGCCGGCATGTAAGGCCCAAGGGCCATAGTCTTTTTGTACGCGTTCTAATTCTTGATAAAACAGGTCTAGAGCTTCGTCCCAAGTGACCCGAATAAAGCGATTATCACCGCGCTGCGAGGTATCACTTTTGTTGCGTTTTAGGTACCAATCGTAGCGCACCATTGGGTAGCGAATACGAGAAGGACTATACAAAATACCTTTAATGCCCTTGAGCATTTCGGTGGGGTATTTATCAGCTTCAAAGGGTTTTATTTGTTGCACTTTGCCTGCATACACGCGGGCACGAAACGCGCCCCAGTGTGAGCCTGAAACCTTCCAGCTTCCGACTGTTTCAGCAGCGGCAGCATCGCTAGATACTGCCAATAAACTTGGGCCGATCAAAGTACTAGCGCTGGTGGCTAAAATGCCTTTGAGAAAACCGCGACGAGTAATTGCCATGTTAATCTCCTTGTTAGTGGCCAGCGTCAGAAAAATCTGATGAATGTTTTTGAAGGTATTTCAATACCAGCGCTTGAGTATCACCGTCTAAATTCACAAACGACAACATACCGTTAAACATACCTGGCCAGGTGTTGGTGTCGAAGTGATTTTCGGCAGGCTGGGTATGACATACACTACAGGCTGTGTCATAAGTGGTTTTGGCAAACTGCCAGAGGGTATCGCGTGAGTCGGTAAGTGAACCGTTACGCATCCATAGCTCTACCGATACCTTTTGCCATGGCAAACCAGTTAAATCGTCCTCTTTGGTTTCCCCTTTTTTAAATATGCTGTCGTTTTGAGCCACTTCTTTGGTTAAGAAGCCATCGTTAATGTTCATGGCAAAGTCTTCAAACAGTACTCGACCAAAACCTTTAGTTTTGCGCCAGCCGTCTATTTCTACTTTTATGGCATCACCTTTCACTTCGATAATTTTCACTGCCGTGGCTGCATTAAGTTGGCCTGCCTCTTCATTGAGCTCTTGATTGGTGAACATTGGCAGTTGGCGCACGCTGTAGTAAGTTTCGCCTTTTTTGTAACCCGATGTCGCCATCTCTTCGAGTTTGGCTAGGGTGCCTTCGCCGGAATTCATGTTTTCTGGTAGTTCGTGGGCAATCCCTTTGTGGCAATCAATACAGCTTTGGTCGCGCTCGGCGGCCATTTTCATTTGCACTTGGGCGCGCTCAGACATGGAGGCAAAGTCCATGCTGTTGTAGTTATGGCAGTTTTTACATTCTAAAGAGTTATTGGCTGTGAATCGGTCCCATTCGTGCTGGGCTAGTTCACCACGTTTCTCTAGGAACTTTTCGCGGGTACTGATGGTGCCAAAAATTTTGCCGTACACTTCTTTCGATGCCTGCATTTTGCGAGCGATTTTGTCAGTCCAATTATGGGGTACGTGACAATCTGGGCAGGTGGCGCGTACACCTGAATTGTTTTTCCAGTGCACCGTGTCTTGCAGTTCAACATAAACGTTGTCGGCCATTTCGTGGCAGCCAATACAGAATTCTTCGGTATTGGTGGCTTCTAGTGCGGTATTAAAGCCGCCCCAGAAAATGATACCGGCAACAAATCCGCCAATAGTCAAAAAACCGAAGCTTAAATGCACACTTGGTTTGCTCACTATTGACCAAAATTTCTTCAGCATATTTTTCATGGTGGTGTCTCACATTGCTGCGAATGATTAATCGTTAAAAAGGAGGAGCTTAGTTATTAGCCGTGTCCAGGAGGGCCCATAATTAGCTGTAACATCCACACAATAAAGCCATAACCACCCACTGTTATTACTGCCAAAACAGGAAAAAGCACAACAGCGATAAATAAAAATACTTTCCATTCATCCATTCTGCTGGGGTTGTCTTCCACCACATTATTTTTAGACATGCTAAAGCGCTCCTACATTAATGCTATGTATTAAACTTAACGTAGTCTTGATAGGTAAGCTTGACCAGTTTTACGGCTGTTTTTTGTGCTTATCTGTGTCATTGAGCCACTGCAAATTAGTAGCGCTTTTTTACCGCCGCAGGCATGGCTGAGAGTTGTTGGTTTGCCAGAACATGTAAAACCTCTACTAAAGGGGTGGGGTCAAACATTTCTAACTGATTAAGAGCGTATCCGATGGCCTCTATAGTAGATAAGCCGCTATCGACAGATGTTTTTCGTATTTTGTATTGGCCTTTGGGAGCATGGTCGAAGTGAAATTGCGCTAATTGCTGCAGCCAAGGGTTAAGGTGCCACAGCTTTTTGGCTTTTCGCCAAGTGCCGTCAAGAAGCAAAATTGTGGTGGAGTCCGTTACTGGAGGGCGTATATTTGAGCTATTCATCTTATGTTCAATAGCTTGGCTAGTTTCGCTGGGATAGATGAGTAAAAATTGATCCGGGTTTAGCTCAACTTGTTGCTTTAACTCGGCAAAATCCGTCGCGGTTTCGCCTACTATTATCTTGGCATTGTCGAGAGCCAAGCAAGCAAGATGCGCAGTGCCTTTGGCGTGCTGTTGCTCGCTGGGATGTTGCAAAATAATTACCGGATGCTGATGTGAACAACTGGGGATATCTGCACATAAGCAGTGGCTTTGAGGGCGCAAGCAGCGATGGCAACGAACTCGACTCATGGATTTCTTAGGTTAATAAAGGCGTGTCAATTATAAGCGATTGTTTAGGGTAATTCACAATACTCTGCTTGTTGTTGCAGCAGCCAGCTATGGATGTCATCCGGACAATGATGTGACAAGTGCAAGTAAGTTGGCAGTTCTACCAGTAAATCTGGCCAAGCCTTTAGCTGCCCTTCAGCGAGCCGAGATTCGACACTTATTTGTGGCAAAATTGCCCAGCCTAAAGCGGCTTCTAGCGCATCCAGCAACAAGGTCTCTCCAATAAACAAATTATTTTGCTGAGGCTCGCGAATATCAAACAGCTTTAAATGGCCATCAAAGCGCTGCTGATGATTAACCAACTTAGGGTGAGCTACTTTTATCAACTTGGCTGGGCGCCAACTAAGCACTTGAGTATTGTGCTGTTGGCTTTGTGCAGAAAAGCTAAAGTGAACATGTTGCTGACTATTACCGCTGAAATGCAAATCCAGTAAGGGATCAAAGCGCTGTAATTGGTTGGCTAACAAGGTAAGCCACGGACTAGGAAACCAGGCTTGATAGCTAATGCTTAACTTGAGGCTCTTGCCTAGTTGTAAATGGCGGCAGTGGCGCTGTAGTTCGTGATAGCGGCTTACTATTAACTCAGCCTGCTCTATTAAGGCAAGTCCTGCTGAACTTAGTGGAAAAGGTGCCGCGTGTTGGTTGAACAAGCAGCAGACGAGTTGTTTTTCTAGTTGGTCAATCCGCTGTATTACCTGTATCTCGGTGCACTTAAGTTGCTCGGCACACTTTATTAAATTGCCATGTTTGGCGAGGCAAACAAAGGCTTCTAAGGCTGCTTGTTTGGCTTGTTCATCCATCATAGGCACTCAAACTTAATAGGTTTAAGCATTGCGCGACTTGGCTGTTGTGTTGACTGTTTAACCAAAGGATTTCTATTTCCAGCTTGGTCGGTGAGAAGTAATTACTTAAGTGTAATTCTATTAAGCTGCCATTACGAAAACTGGACTCCAACCAATGGCGTGGAGCGATCGCCCAGCCCATTCCTAGTACTAGCAAATCGTGCAGCATTTCGCGGTGACTCAGTTGCCAGCAATTTACGCGATTAAGTTGTAGCTCTGAGGGCAAATGGCTTAAACAGAGTTGGCGATGGCGCTGTAACTGCTCTACGCTGAGCTGCTGATGTTTACTTAAACTATGGCGAGCGGCGCAGGCCAGAGCTAAACTTAAATTACAGTAGCGGCGTGAATGAGTTTTAGGCGGTTTGCTCTGCTGAGCCACCCGCAATGCAATGTCGATATTACCGTTTACTAATTGCTGTTGGAGTTGGCCGCTAGTTAATTGCACCAATTTTAGTTGTTGCAGTGAAAGCTCGCTAATAAAGCGTGGGTAGCATTGTAACAAGTTCTGGCTAGGTACAAATTCATCCAAACCAATAAAGATTTGTTGAGGCTGTACTTTATCTACCGGGCTTTGCAGAAAGTTATCTAGTTGCTGTTGCAACTGTTTAGCGCGTTGGTAAAGTTGCTGGCCTTGTTCGTTTAAGCGGCGGTAATCGGGGTCGAATAGCGTGCAGTTTAATGATTGCTCTAAGTCAGAAAAAATCTTTCTTCTGCTGCTAGAACTGGTCATCTCTGGGTAATGGTGGCGTTGCTCATAGGCTTTAACAAACCGACTGAGCAAGCCAATATCCGTGTGCTGCATTCTCATAGGCCATGATCTTAGTATCTTTTAAGGCTAGCAGAGAATAGCTGAGCTGTTAAAACATGTAGCGAACACCTGCACTGGCCTCGAGCTTAACCTCAAAGTCGTCAACTACATACACAATCGGTTGTAGCTCGGCAAAGAAACGAAACTTATCAACTACAGTATGCGCCCCAAACACCGCTCTAGCGCCTAACTTATGCCGGTTGTTATCACTCCATTTACCGCCAAAGCCGTAATAAAAGTATTGTTGCTCAGGAAAACCAATGATTTTATCGCCACTTAAAGAGAAATCGTTAAGCCCTAGACTCATTCGAATATCATTAAATTGAGCGCTAATACCATTGTCACTGCCCACCATTACCCCAAGCTCGGGATTGGCATTACTCGAAAGTGCTACCAAACAAAGTGCGCTAGCAATAAATACTGTAATTTTCATTTTTACCTCTAATATTGAATACTCAGGATTCTATAGTCAGCTATTTGCAAGATAAACTACTGTTTAGTGGCTTTATCGACAGCTTGGTGGTGATATCGTGACGGGCTAAGCTAATTTGATCAATTGCTGCGAAATAGTGCTTGTTGAGGGGGTAAATGCATGCTAAATGTAAGCTAAGTGGTTGTTTCCAATTGTTGGTCGACTACTTTACGAAGTTGTTGAGAGTGATTTTCTTTGGCTCTTCAGCTTCTAAGCGCTAGCTATTTTTAGTCGTAAGGAGTGCTTATGAGAACAGAACAAGCGTTCGCCAATACCGGCTTGCTAAGCCGTTACTTAGCAGAAAGAGAACAGTTTTTAAAAGGAGCATGCTGCTTTGTTCCTGACTCACACTTAAGCCTTAAAGAGCAGCAACACAGTGCCTTACAACACGCCTATCAACAATCTTGGATTAGCATTTCTGAACTTCAACACTGGTCACAACAACTAGACTTGTGATTAGCCAATGTGCTCAACTCGTTGCGCGAAGGTTTCAGCGAGTTGTGAGCCGGTAATTCAAAATAGGCGATCGGTAGTTTGATCGCCGCAAGCTGCTGACGTAAAAACAGATTCAGCTGCTGCTTACTTAGCTTTTGTTCTGCGTTAATAAACGCCACCGGACATTGGCCGTATTCATTGTTTTGTTGTGCCACTACCACCGCCTGATTGATCATTGGGTGTTGCAATAATGCCAGCTCTATTTCTTCCGGTTGAATGTTTTCACCGGCGCAAATAAACATATTATTGCTACGCCCTAGTGTGTGTAAGTGCGCACCTTCAATTAACCCTCTATCCCCGCTGTTAAACCAGCCGTCAGGTTCACAGGCTTTTAAAATTTCGCCGTTTTTCCAGTAACCCAAGAACAAGGTTTTACCGCGTAGGTAAATCTCGTCTTGATGTATCTTGGCGCGGCGATGCGGCAAAATTTGATAAGCACTTTGGCCTAAGCGGTGATGGCGGGTAGCGATTTGCGAGCTCATTTCACTGCTGCCATAGGAGCTATAAACTTGAAAGCCGCGGCTAATGGCTTCTTCCAATAAACTGTCGTTACAAGCTGCGCCACCAATTAAGATGTGTTTGAGCTTAAGGCTATGCGCCCAAAATCTTGCTTGGGTGAGTAGCCGATAAAGTTGAGTAGGCACCAATGATACATGGGTGGTGTTGCTACCCAGTAAATCCGGAAATACTCGCCCTTTGTTTTGTGCCACAACGATGCGCGCACCAGCTAACAAGCAGCGCCATACAATGGCTTGGCCGCCAATATGGTAAAGCGGTAAAGATAATAACCATTGGTCTTGGTGCTTGAGAGGGATCATCGCTTGCGAGCCCTGAGCACTGTAGTAGTGATTTCGCCAGCAGTGCACCACAGCTTTAGGCGGGCCACTGCTGCCGGAGGTAAACACCATACTGATTGGGGCTTCGCTGTCGAGCTCAATACCGGCAGAGCAGCTAAGCTCTTGGTGCGGGTTAAACTCTACTCGCTTCGCGTGCTGTAAGCTGTAATCTAAATCACTCCAATAAAACTGACAGTCTACGGTTTCACTTAAAGCCTGTAATTGCGGGAGCGGGTGATGATGATTAAGTGGGCAAAAGATATAGGCTAGCTCCAAGCTAGCTAGCTGCAACAGCAGCATACGCAGTGGATCTTCGCCAAAACAGCACACTCTTGAGCCTTGTGTTACGCCTTGCAGACGCAACTGTTCAGCCGTGGCTTTTACCATGACATAAAGCTGCTGATAGCTAAGCTGCTGTTGGCCAATGCTCAGGGCAATATGTTCTGGGCGAAGTTGGCTTTGCAGTTGCAGTGCGTGGGTAGACAAAGAATGGGCGCTCATAGCAGCATTATGCCGCAAATTGTGAAGCTTGTCGCCGCTGGCAAATATCGCCAGCGGCGCAGTTTTTGTGGGGCTTATGCAAGCAGTGCAGTTACACCAAAGGCACCAGCGAAACCAGCAATAGTGCGAGTGATTTTTTGGCCGTAAGTCGATTTTTGCACAGCTTTACCTAGCAAGTAACCGCCGCTAATAAGGGCAATTGAGCTAGCAATAAAGCCTGCAAAGAATAGCTTCATGTCTGCGCCAGCAGGCACTTCGTTACCATGGGCTGCACCGTGTAAGGCTGCCACTAAACATACTGCTAAACCCGCTAGGCTAGCCGCTTTTGGCAATACCTTAGCCACTAATACCGCCATAACCAGTAGAGAAATAGCTAAGCCTGTCTCTAACATTGGTGGTACAAAACCCATGCTGGCAACAACCGCTGCCACAATCAACGCAAATACACTTTGCGCCAAGCTCAACTTAAGTTTGCCAGTTTGGCTAGCTAATAAACCAATTAGGCTTAAGGCAATTAGATGGTCAAGGCCAGTAAGTGGGTGTAACAAGCCTTCACTTAAGCCATGGTGATGTCCTTCGTGGGCAAAGCTGGGCAAGCTAATGAGTAGGCCTGCAGCCAAAGTAAGTAGTCTTTTCATGGTAGGTTCCTTGTAATTTAAAACTAGTTGGCAGTAGCAGGGCTAGATTCTTCTAGCATGCCTTGCTCAATAATAAAGTTGATAATGGTTTGTAAGCCTTCGCTGGTTTTAAGGTTACTAAATACAAATGGGCGTTCGCCGCGCATTTTTTTAGCGTCGCGATCCATGACTTCTAGCGAGGCACCAACGTGTGGGGCTAAATCGGTTTTATTGATGATCAATAAGTCAGATTTGGTAATGCCTGGGCCACCTTTACGGGGGATTTTGTCTCCGGCACTTACGTCGATTACGTAAAGGGTTAAATCACTTAACTCGGGACTAAAAGTGGCACTTAGGTTATCGCCGCCGCTTTCTACTAGCACTAAATCTAAGCCTTGATGACGGCGATTAAGCTCGGCAATCGCCGCTAGGTTCATCGACGCATCTTCGCGAATGGCGGTGTGTGGGCAGCCGCCAGTTTCTACACCTAAAATGCGGTCTTCAGCGAGGGCATCGTTGCGCAGCAAAAATTGGGCATCTTCTTTGGTATAGATGTCGTTGGTCACAACCGCTAGGTTGAAACGGTCTTTTAGTTCGCGACATAGCGCTGTAAGTAAGGCTGTTTTGCCTGAGCCAACCGGGCCGCCGACACCTACACGTAAGGTTTGTTTTATGCTCATTATAGTTCCTCTTTTTTGTGGCTACGCTAAGAGCGAAACAGCCGACAATATTGGGTTTCGTGAAGGGCGCTAGCCAAGCTTAAGGCTGGTAACGACCCGCTAATTTGTTCTAAAGGTAGAGTGAGTCCCGATTCACGTGCCGGTGGCAGTAGTGGCAGTAACTCACTCAATAATTTTTGGCAGGCAGTTTGCCCAAGCGGTAGGGTTTTACCGGCTACCGCTAATTGGTTTTCTAGCCAAGTCCATAGGTAGCCATCGGCTAATTCATCAAGCGCTACTTGCCAATGCACACCTGCCAAAGCGAACATGCTAGTCCAGCTCATCGATTCTTGGCTGAGCGGGGCGGTAATTGCCTCATCGAGTTGGCTAAGCAAGGTACGTAAGGCGTTACCCATTTGCACATCTTCTAGCTCCAACTCAAGGGTTTCTCGGCTGGCAATAAGTTCTAAATTTAGGCTCTCAAACTTAGCAAAGTCTTGCGCTTTGCAGGCTTGATAAAGTGCCGCCAGCATCGGAATGTCGAGGCAGGCTAGCCCTGCCTCTAAACAACCGCTAATCCAGCTTTTTAGCTGCTGAGGGTTATTCACCCAGCCGTTTTCGATGGCGTATTCCAAACCCTGCGAATAGGCAAAACCACCTACCGGTAAGCTGGGGCTAACCAAACGCATTAGCTGAAGTTGCGCCATGCTAGTCATTAGTGGCTATGTCCTGGCAAGTGGCTGTGATAAGCACCGGTTTCTGGGTCAAAAGGCCCTTGGTGCTGTTCTACTCGTAGCCCGTAAAGCTCCACTAAGTCTTGCAATACGTGGTCGGGTTGAAAGCGCACCCAACCTTCGCCTATTTGCAGCGGTGTATGGCGGTTGCCTAAGTGGTAGCACACCTTGGCGAACATTAGTGGGTCATCGCTATAGGCGGTGGTTACCAACTCGTCGGCACTTTTAATCTCAACCACTTCGCCATTGTCGGCTTCGAGCTTTTGACCATTTTGCAGCACTTGGCCACGCTCAAGGAAAAAGCCGATATCTTGTTTGGCTTCGGTTTGCGCCTTAATGCGGGCTTTTTTACGCAATTCGTAACTCAATACCACTTGGTGATGCACCGGGCCGTGATAGTGATGGAGGGTTTGATACACCTTTAACATTCATTCTCTCCTTAAAATAAAAAGTAACGCTGAGCGAGTGGTAGCTCGGCAGCGGGTTCACATTCAAGCAATTGGCCATCGGCACGTACTTCATAGGTTTGCGAGTCCACTTCCATGTGCGGTTGGTAGTGGTTGTGCACCATGTCTTGCTTTTTAATGCTGCGGGTATTTTTACAAGCCACAAGGCGACTAGTGAGGCCTAAGGTTTCATCAATTTTTGCATCTAAAGCCGCTTGGCTTACAAAGGTGACGCGGGTTTCGCTCATCGCCTTGCCGTAAGCGCCAAACATTGGGCGGTAATGTACTGGCTGTGGCGTAGGGATCGACGCATTTGGGTCGCCCATTGGTGCGGCAGCAATCGCGCCCCCTTTAATAATTAACGAGGGTTTAGCGCCAAAAAAGGCAGGCTTCCACAATACTAAATCTGCCAGTTTACCCACTTCAACCGAGCCTACTTCATGGGCAATACCGTGGGTTATGGCCGGGTTAATGGTGTATTTGGCAATGTAACGTTTAGCACGGAAGTTATCGCAGCCAATTTCTTTATCTTCTGGCAATAAACCGCGTTGCACTTTCATTTTGTGGGCGGTTTGCCAAGTACGGGTGATTACTTCGCCTACTCGGCCCATGGCTTGCGAATCTGAGGCGATCATCGAAAATGCGCCTAAATCGTGCAAGATGTCTTCGGCGGCGATGGTTTCTTTACGGATCCGCGAATCAGCAAAAGCCACGTCTTCAGGAATAGCCGGATCAAGGTGGTGACATACCATTAGCATGTCTAAGTGCTCGTCTACGGTGTTAATGGTGTAGGGGCGAGTTGGGTTGGTAGACGATGGCAACACATTATCTAAACCACAGGCGGTAATAATGTCGGGAGCGTGGCCGCCGCCTGCGCCTTCGGTGTGGTAAGTATGAATGACTCGGCCTTTAAAGGCAGCGATAGTATCTTCTACAAAACCTGATTCATTTAAGGTGTCGGTATGAATGGCCACTTGCACGTCGTAGTTTTCGGCAACGGTTAAACAGTTGTCGATAGACATCGGAGTAGTGCCCCAATCTTCGTGCAGTTTTAAGCCCATGGCGCCGGCCATTAGTTGTTCTTCTAATGGACGCGGTAGGCTAGCGTTGCCCTTGCCTAAAAAGCCTAGGTTCATTGGGAAACAATCTGCCGACTGCAGCATTTTGCCTAAGTGAAAGGCGCCAGGGGTACAGGTAGTTGCATTGGTTCCGGTTGCGGGGCCGGTGCCACCCCCTAACATGGTGGTAGTGCCCGACATTAAGGCTTCTTCAATTTGCTGTGGGCAAATATAGTGAATGTGTGAGTCGACCCCGCCGGCAGTCACAATTTGGCCTTCACCGGCAATTACCTCGGTACCGGCACCAATCTCGATATCAATGTTGTCTTGAATATCGGGATTACCCGCTTTACCAATGGCTTGAATACGACCGTCTTTAAGTGCGATGTCGGCCTTTACAATACCCCAGTGATCCAAAATAAGGGCGTTGGTAATCACGGTATCTGGCACCATGGCACAGCTAGCTTGGCTTTGCCCCATGCCATCACGAATTACTTTACCACCACCAAATTTTACTTCGCTGCCGTATTGGGCGTAGTCTTTTTCAACTTGAATGATTAGCTCGGTATCGCCAAGGCGTACTTTGTCACCCACGGTTGGGCCAAACATTTCGGCATAGGCGCGTTTATCCATTTTGCTCATGCTTGTTCCTCGTCACTTAGTTTGCCCATTACTTCCCCTCTAAAGCCGTATACTTCGCGCCTGCCGCTTAAGGCAACCAGTTCTACGCGGCGGCTTTGGCCTGGCTCAAAACGTACTGCGGTGCCGGCGGCAATATTAAGACGAAAACCTAAAGCGGCTTTACGGTCAAAATGCAGGGCTGGGTTGGTTTCGGCGAAGTGGTAGTGCGAGCCTACTTGCACTGGGCGATCGCCACTGTTGGCAACATCTATGGTCACTGTGGCTAAACCTTGGTTTAGCTCAATGTCACCATCATCAATGATTAGTTCTCCGGGTATCATTTGCTGTTCCTCTACTCGTTGCCTAAGGGATTGGGTTATGCACGGTGACCAGTTTGGTGCCATCGGGGAAGGTGGCTTCCACCTGTACTTCGTGCACCATTTCAGCAATGCCATCCATTACGTCGTCACGGCTTAGCAAGGTGCGTCCCCAGCTCATTAGTTCGGCAACACTGCGCCCTTCACGCGCGCCTTCTACGATGCTGGCCGAGAGATAAGCCACGGTTTCGGGGTAGTTCAGTTTTAGCCCTTTGTTTTTACGTCGCTCGGCGACCAAAAAGGCGGTGAACAGCAATAACTTGTCTTTCTCTCTTGGGGTTAATTCCATGTCTGCCTCGTAGTATTAAATTAAGTATTCCAAATTCGGGGGCGTACCGCTGAGTGGCCTAGGGTAACCGGGCGAATAAGCGCCCAAGCCGCTTCAAACTCTTGCCTTACTTGTTCAGCGTTATCCCCTAAATAGCGCAAAATGATAAGGCTGCGCACTAATGTGATGCCCACCTCTGCACACGCTAGTTGTTCGCGTAAATCTTCTAATAGCTGCTTTTGGGCTAATTCGCTGAGCAAATCTACTGTGGCTAACATGCAGGCGTATACGTGTTTGCCAGCCAAGGCTGCTGGGTTAGCAGCAGTATTGGCGTTATCGATGCGGGTATTCTCAATCAGCAATGGGCGCTGTTCGCGATACACCTTGATAGATTGCATCAACTCGCCGTGGTCAAAGTCTTCGTCACTGGCTTTACGGCCTAAGCAGGTAATTTCCCAAGCGATTAGTTGAGCATTACCTTGCAACATGAAGTGACTGTCTAAGCGGCCTTGCGCGCCATTAAATACAATGGTCTCTGGCGGCAGCCACTCTAAGCTGCTGTTGTCTTGTAAATGAAATCGCTGCTCTTGGCGTTGCTGTTGGCGGGCCAAGTTAGAGCGGTATAACTTGCCTGATGCTGGGGTAGTAAGTACCACTTTACTGCCAGCCAAACATTCCACATTCATCAGCAGGTGATCGCCCGCCACTAAGCCACCGGGTGGATGTAATAAATACACATGGCAACAATCTGGTGCTGCCAGTTCTGGGTGAAAAGGGCGTTGTACCCGCAATGGTCCTTGGCTTTGATTTAAGGTTAAGCGAGTTTTATTAGCGATAGGGGCAAAGCCCAAATCAAGGGTGGCTACCCAACCTTGCTTAATGGGGGCGTGCGAATTGCTGCATGCGGTTTGCTCTTGCTGACTCACTGTTATCCTTCTTTGATGGCTGGGAGTGATTTTTCTCTGCTTAATAGAGCAAGAACTAAACCAGTTTTATCGAGCTAACCTAAGAGCGGCTCCTATTCAAAATAACGTAAAATCAGCAGCTTGCGGTGGATCATTTTGGTGCGTAATGGCCAAAATGGTGCGTTTTTTTGGTGTTTGTTTATTGTACGATCATTTTGGTGCGTTTATTTGAGGCAAACGCTCATGTTTTGTGCGTAGAATTATTAATGACACATGTATTATTTATGTAAGTTATTGTTTTTAATTATTATTTTCTACTTGGCATAGTCGATGCTCTAGCTTGTTTAGCATTGCATGAGGTACCGCATGCTCTAAAGGACTATAAAAAATAGGAAATATAGCAATGACACAACATAGCAAATGGAAGAAGATCGCAACGGTTGCAAGTGGTGTAGCACTTGCCTTCTCAATGAATGCAGCTCAAGCCGCAGAAACCATTAAAGTAGGCGTATTGCACTCGTTATCAGGCACCATGGCTATCAGTGAAACAACACTGAAAGACACCGTGCTTATGATGATTGAAGAGCAAAACAAAAAGGGTGGTTTATTAGGTAAGAAGCTAGAACCTGTAGTGGTTGACCCAGCATCTAACTGGCCTTTATTTGCCGAGAAAGCACGTGAGCTACTGGATAAAGAGCAAGTAGACGTTATCTTCGGTTGTTGGACTTCGGTATCTCGTAAGTCTGTTCTTCCGGTAATTGAAGAGCTAAACGGTATGCTTTTCTATCCTGTTCAGTACGAAGGTGAAGAAAGCTCTAAAAATGTATTCTACACTGGCGCTGCGCCAAACCAGCAAGCGATTCCAGCGGTTGATTACCTAATGGACGAAGAAGGAGTAGAGCGTTGGGTTTTAGCCGGAACCGACTACGTATACCCACGTACTACTAACAAAATCTTAGAAGCTTACCTGAAGTCTAAAGGTGTAAGCGACGCCGACATCATGATTAACTACACGCCATTTGGTCACTCTGATTGGCAAACTATCGTTTCTGATGTGAAGAAATTTGGTGGTGCAGGTAAGAAAACAGCGGTTGTTTCAACCATTAACGGTGACGCCAACGTTCCTTTCTACAAAGAACTAGCTAACCAAGGTATTTCGGCTGAAGATATCCCAGTTGTTGCTTTCTCTGTAGGTGAAGAAGAACTATCTGGTTTTGATACAACCCCTCTAGTTGGTCACTTAGCGGCTTGGAACTACTTCCAAAGTGCAGACAGCGAAGCAAACGAAGCGTTTATTGCAGCTTGGAAAGCCTACACGGGCGACGACAAGCGTGTAACTAACGACCCAATGGAAGCCACTTACATTGGTTTCCAAATGTGGGCTGAAGCCGTTGAAAAAGCCGGTACTACCGACACCGACCCTGTACGTGAAGCAATGTACGGTATCACTGTGCCTAACTTAACTGGCGGTTATGCAGTAATGAACACTAACCATCACTTAACTAAGCCTGTGCTTATTGGTGAGATTCAAGCTGATGGTCAGTTCGACACTGTATGGCAAACAAGCGGCGGCGTAATTGGTGATGCTTGGACAGACCACCTAACTGAATCGGCTACTATTGTTGCTGATTGGACTGCCCCAATTAAGTGTGGCAACTTCAATATTAAAACTGGCCAATGTTCTGGTCAAAACTACTAAGGAACTGTTGCGCTTTTGAGCTCAACAGCCCAAAAGACAAATAGAACCTAGGTACGCGTAAACAGCTAAGTGCCTACGGGCACTTTTTAAAAGGCGCGGCTGAGTAATATCGGTAGCGCCTTTTTTGTATTGAATCAATCAAGAGTAGGGATTGTTTTGAGCATATACATATCTCGCTTTGCACGCTTGTTGGCCGGTGTTTTACTCATGCTTTGGGTATTACCAGCTGCAGCAAGTGATTGGGAGCAGGCAGTGCAGGCCTTAACTGCAAAAAAAAATAGTCAAAAACAACAAGCTATTGAACAGCTAATTGCTAGCGGAGACAAACGTAATAGTTTGATCTTCGAAAGCTTATTAAGCGCCAATTTGTACTACCAAAAATCAGATAAAAAAGTAGTAGTAGCGGCTGAAGATGGCGGTGTTTATCACTTAAGTTCAGTGATTGATGGCGCTGATTTAGGCACGGTTAAAAAATCTAAGATTAAGAAAATTACCGTTAACAACAAAATTCGTCGGCAACTGCGCAATGGTTTAGCACTTATTGGCTTAAATGCTGAACAAGCTACCGACCGTATAGCAGCCATTCGCTCGTTAATGAATGATGCTGACCAATCATACACACCACTAATCGAGCAGCGTTTGGTTGCTGAGCAAGACAAAGATGTGATTGCCAAACTAAAAGAAATGCAGGCGATTATTAATCTGCAATTTGGCGACACCGCCAAGCGTTTAGCTGCGGCCGAGCTACTGGCAGGTCAATTAGATCCTGCCTCTCGTAACGTATTAGTTAAGCAGCAAGCTAGCGAGCAAGAGCCTAAAGTACTAGCCGCCATTGATAAAGCCATTGCTACCAATGATCAGCTGTTACAAATAAACAGCGTGGCCGAGAACATCTACTTTGGTTTGAGCTTAGGTGCGGTACTGTTGTTGGCAGCGGTAGGCCTTGCGATTACCTTTGGGGTGATGGGCGTGATTAACATGGCCCACGGCGAAATGATCATGCTGGGTGCTTACACCACCTATGTGGTGCAGCAATTAATGCCAAACAACATTGAATGGTCGTTGCTGGTGGCAATTCCTGCCGCCTTTTTAGTGTCTGGTTTGGTAGGTGTATTAATTGAGCGTGGCGTGATTCGTTTCTTATACGGTCGCCCGCTAGAAACACTATTAGCCACTTTTGGTTTAAGCCTTATTCTACAGCAGGCGGTTCGCAGTATTTTTGGTCCGCTAAACCAAGCGGTAATTACCCCGCAATGGATGAGCGGCTCACTAGAAATTAACGGCGTATTGTCTCTTACCTACAACCGTCTCTACATCATCATCTTCAGCTTTATGGTAGTGGCACTACTGTGGACAATTTTGCGTAAAACCTTCTTTGGTTTGCAAATGCGTGCGGTAACTCAGAATCGCCCAATGGCTAACTCTATGGGCATTCGTTCAAGCTGGGTAGACGCCATGACCTTTGGTTTAGGCTCTGGCATTGCCGGTATTGCTGGTGTGGCATTAAGTCAGTTAACTAACGTAGGCCCTAACCTTGGCCAAAACTACATTATCGATTCCTTCATGGTAGTGGTATTTGGCGGCGTGGGTAACCTATTTGGCACAGTGATTGGCGCACTTACTTTAGGTGTGGCTAACAAGCTAATGGAACCGTTTGCCGGTGCCGTATTAGCCAAAATCTTGGTTCTAGTGTTCATCATTCTATTTATTCAAAAACGTCCTCGAGGCTTGTTTGCCTTGAAAGGTCGTACGGTGGAGGACTAAAGCATGCCTAAATCTGTATTAGTTCGATTTTTAGTGAAAGACAAAGTGGGCAACGCCATGTTGCTGGCTTTGTTATTGTCGGCGATTTTGGTGCCGTTAATGAGTTTGGCGCTTAGCCCCGAGAACCCTTTGCACCTTAGTTCTTACTGGGTAACTTTGTTGGGTAAATACCTATGTTATGCCTTGCTCGCCATTGCAGTGGATTTAGTGTGGGGTTATTGCGGTATTTTGAGTTTAGGTCACGGTGCCTTTTTTGCACTGGGCGGCTACGCCATGGGCATGTACTTAATGCGCCAAATTGGTGACCGTGGTGTATACGCTAACCCAGAATTGCCAGACTTTATGGTATTCCTCGATTGGTCGGAATTACCTTGGTATTGGCTGGGTTTTGATATGTTCCCCTTTGCTATGTTGATGGTGTTTTTGGCACCGGGCATTTTGGCCTTTATCTTTGGTTACTTAGCCTTCCGCTCACGTGTAACCGGTGTGTACTTGTCAATTATTACCCAAGCCCTTACTTATGCGCTGATGTTGGCATTTTTCCGTAACGACATGGGTTTTGGTGGTAACAACGGCTTAACCGATTTTAAAGACATTCTAGGTTTTAGCTTGCAAGCAGATTCAACCCGTGCGGTGTTGTTTGCCTTAAGTGCACTAGCCTTAGCCGGCGCTTATGTATTGTGCCGCTGGATTGTGAATTCAAAACTTGGTCGAGTATTAATTGCAGTGCGCGACAGCGAAAGCCGTACCCGATTTATCGGTTACCGCGTAGAGCGCTTTAAGCTGTTTGTGTTTGTAGTTTCGGCAATGTTAGCTGGCGTAGCTGGTGCTTTGTATGTGCCGCAAGTGGGCATTATTAACCCGGGTGAATTTGCGCCGCTTAACTCCATCGAAAGTATTGTTTGGGTAGCCGTTGGTGGCCGAGGCACTCTGTTTGGCGCGGTATTTGGTGCGCTGCTGGTTAACTTTGGTAAGTCTTGGTTTACCGGTGCATTCCCAGAACTATGGTTGTTCTTCTTAGGCGCCTTGTTTGTGGTAACGACTTTGTGGTTACCAAAAGGCGTGGTGGGTTTGTATGGCAGTATCAAAGCTAAGTTGCAAGAAAGAGCAGCAACTAAAGTAAGCACTGCTGCTGTAACTGAGCCAACTCCAGCAACCGAGAAAAAAGCCGATCCAGCGGAGGGTGCAGTAAATGCGTAGTGTACATATTCCTCAAGACACCATCTTGTATGTAGATGGTGTAACCAAAAGCTTCGATGGTTTTAAAGCCTTAAATAGTTTGTCGTTAATTTTAGAGCCTGGCCAAATGCGTGCGATTATTGGCCCCAATGGTGCCGGTAAAACCACCATGATGGACGTAATTACTGGCAAGCTTCGCCCCGATGAAGGCACGGTATTTTTTAATAACGATATCGATTTAACCCAGCACGACGAAGCCGAAATTGCCAATATTGGCATTGGTCGTAAGTTTCAAAAACCCTCGGTAATCGAAAACCTAACAGTATTCGAAAACCTCGAATTAGCCTTGGCCGGACGCCGTGGTGTGTTTGAATCTTTGATGCATAAATTGTCTTCTAGCGACAACAAGCAAATTGGCGACACCTTGGCGCTGATTCGTTTAGCAGATAAGCAAGAATGGTTAGCTGGCTCTTTGTCGCATGGTCAAAAACAGTGGCTAGAGATTGGCATGTTAATTATGCAAGAGCCACAGTTATTGCTCATTGATGAACCCGCCGCCGGTATGACCGACGAAGAAACCGCCCTCACCGCCGAGCTGTTTAAAGAGCTAGCTAAAAAGCACTCTTTAGTGGTGGTAGAGCACGACATGGATTTTGTAAAAGCGCTAGATTGCCCAGTAACGGTATTGCACGAAGGTTCGGTATTGGCCCAAGGCACCCTTGAGCAAGTGCAGCAAAATCAGCAAGTCATCGAAGTTTACTTAGGGCGCTAGGAGGCGAAGGAATGTTAGAACTTTCTAAAGTAGATAGTCATTACGGGGCTAGCCAAGCGCTTTACAATGTAGGCCTAAGTGCCGAGCTGGGCAAAATAAGCTGTGTACTCGGGCGTAACGGTGTGGGTAAAACCACGCTGCTAAAAGCGCTAGCGGGTCAGCAAAGCATTAGCGCCGGCAGCATTATGTTTAACGGTAAAGACATTAGCAAAATGTCGGCGGCGCAACGTGCTAAACAAGGCATTGCGATTGTACCGCAAGGGCGTGAGATATTTGGCCAACTAACGGTGCTGGAGAATCTTAAAACTGGGTTTTCGGTATTGCCTAAATCGGAGCGTTTTATTCCCGACGAAATCTTTCGTTTGTTCCCAGTGCTAAAGCAAATGCTGGCGCGCCGCGGCGGAGATTTATCGGGTGGTCAGCAGCAACAATTAGCGATAGCGCGTGCTTTAATCATGCGCCCTAAGTTATTGATGCTAGACGAGCCTACCGAGGGGATTCAGCCCTCAATTATTAAAGACATCCAAAAGGTATTGGCACTACTGCGCGATCGCGGCGAAATGGCGATTGTATTAGTAGAACAGTATTTTGATTTTGCGGTAGCGCTTGCCGACAACTACACCGTATTAGATCGCGGCAATGTGGTATTGCAGGGTAGCAAAGACGAAGTAGATGAAGCCGATGTGAAACGTTGGATGAGTGTTTAGATCTTAACTCGCGTTAATGATATGGCCGCTCAGTAGAGCGGCTTTTTTTGTTCGTGCTGATAGCCTGTATTCACACCTTAACTGGTTGATGGACAAAACGTGTTTGAGTTGTCACTTGTGCAAAGGTATTTCGGATTAGCGGAAGTATGGAATAGTTGGAGCTAACGCCTTACTCAGGCGCACATTTTGTGTAGTGTTTTTGTGCAAAAATTATAGCTTGCAACACTTGCACAAAAACGGCGTAGCAAAATGTGTCGCTTGGAGTAACTTGTTAGCACTATTATCCACGGAGTAACGAATCTACTTTTCCTGCTATTTCCTCAATGTTGTCATCAAAATTAACAAAAAGTTTATCTCCCAATAACGGCAGTTGTTTTAATAAAGATTCGTCATCACCGACCATTAGAGGTAGTAACTTCGTTTGTTCGGAACCTATTTCAGATGACAACACTGCATTTAACTCTTTCATAGGCCATGATTTTTTTACCGACTCTTCAGATATAACAGCAATTACATACTTAGACTTCTGTAAAGCAGTGTTGATTTTAGCAACAAGGGAATCACCCCATTTAATTTCAAAACAATCAACAAATGCATTTATCCCTCGTTCTGCTAATGCAGCATGTAGCGGTAAAGCCACATCAGATTTATTTTCACTAGCGTGACAGATAAAAATATCGTACATATCGAATACACCTTTTAACTTTTTTATAAATTCAGGAGGATTACTCTCTAGCTCTAGCACTTTCTTACATAAGTTTAAATATGGAGAGTGCTCTTCACCTTTAACCATCTTGATGAAACTTAGGTTTCCATAAATTGCTCGTTTATAAATAGAACCATCGAGATTTTCCATATTAATTTCAGAGTCAGTCACATGGTATCTGTGTTTAATAAAACGAATTTCTGCAGCTCGTAAATCTTTACCCCACTCGTTTATCATGGCGCGTGTTTTTCTAACAAATTTACGGTTTACATTAACGCCCTCGTTTACAACCAGCCCAGTAACCTCTTGTCGCTGAGACTTGTGTTGTAGTCTTGTTTTATCATGGCTAATTTCAAAACCAGCATCTTTAATAACCTGTTCTAGTAACTTTCCAACGCGATGTTTATCTTGTCCGTTATCTTGAGTTTTGCGTTCAACTAAGATACTTGGAAACGGCTTATTGCTAGAAAATGTAAGATCATCAGCATATCTTGTGTACGTTAAGTGAAACTTTTTAGCTATTTGAACAAGCTTTTTATCTAGTGATGTAGCAGCTAAATTTGACAAAATAGGCGAGGTACTTGCGCCTTGTGGCAAACGACCATTGTGAGTGCATAATTGAGCCCAGGGCGGGATCGCACTTTGTTAACTAATATGATCTAATTGTGCCAAACCCTCAGCAGCACAGTCATTTTGAACCTTATTGAACACTTATCTGTTGTAGAAGATACTCGATCGGACATCAACCAGAAACACAACCTTATTGATGTTATGTTCCTTGTGATCAGCGCTATCGCATCGGGATGCGAAGGTTGGCAAGACATTGAATTTTTTGGAGAAGAAAAACTCGACTGGTTAAGAAAATATCGACCATTCGAGCATGGCATCCCTCGAAGACACACGATAGCTCGCATCTTGCGTTCCGTTGTTGCGGAATCTTTGCTTGAAGCTTTGGCTCTTTGGATTAACGAACAACGAACTACTCAGAACAAACCCATTATCGCTTTTGACGGAAAGGTTCTACGGGGCTCCTATCGTAACGACAGGAAAACAGCATTGCAGTTGGTCACGGCTTACGACACCGAGCGTGGCCTCGTTCTAAGCCAAAAGCCGACTGAGACTAAAAATGGTGAAATAAGCATTGTTCGTCAAATGCTTGATGTCATTAATGTAAAGGGTAGTGTTGTCACGGTTGATGCACTGCATTGCCAGCGTGAAACACTAGAAAAAATCAAAGAAAAACAAGCGCATGTTGTTGTCCAGGTTAAGAATAATCAGCCCAAGCTTAGAGCGGCTGTTGTGGAGCAGTTCCAAGCGATTTTTGATGCAGGTAAAGAGAAAATAGTCACCGAGGTCAAAGAGAAAAAACATGGTCGCAGCGAAGAGCGATACGTATTTCAGATAAAGGCCAAATTGCCCGACGAATTGGCGAAGAAATGGCCGACGATAAGAAGCATCATAGCAGTGGAACGCCATCGTGTGATCAATGGTAAAGGTACTGTAGATACCTCTTACTACATTAGTTCTTTGTCGCCAAACCACAAACTACTGGGCCATTATATTCGCCAGCATTGGCGGATTGAGAACAGCCAACATTATGTTTTAGATGTTGTTTTTAAAGAAGATAGCTCTCGTATTACTTTAGATGGTGCCGTTGAAAACATTGCGTTATCTAGACGTTTTGTGATGAATATGCTCAAGCAATGCGAATGTGGTGCGCCGAGCCAAAAAGTGAAGCTGAAGAAAGCGGGTTGGAACGATGATTATAGGGCAAGAGTCTTCTTTGGGTTATAAATCCATCAAAGTATGCTCCCGCCCTGTAATTGAGCCAATACTGTGGCTGCAGGCCCCCCCATATTAAAAGGAGTATTTCTAAATATCCCTTGTACGCGACCAAAATTTACTGAGTGGAAGAAATCTTGAAGATCAACATTGAGAACATAATTCTTTTTCTTATGTTGTTCAGCATTGGTAATAATACTTTTGCCACCTCCTACAAATCCATGAACTGGTTTTTTAACACGATAGTGAGCCTCAATTAATGGCCTAACTTTGTTTTGTAGTATTTTTATAGACTTCTTTGGGCTATCAATAACCCTTTTCTTTCCAGATTTTTTTATGATGGTAAATGATTCATAGTTTGGGTTTTGAGAGTAGAGAATGTGTAGAAGTTGACCAACAGGGATTTCAAGTATGTTAGCAACATCATTGTCACTTTTAAGCCCAATAAAACGCTCTTTAGCGATCTCAACATCTCTCGTTAAAAATGGAGATAGCTTTGGATTTTTCCAATTGTGCGAACCGTTGTTTGAAACTTTTTCAGGTTCAAAGGATGCGATACTGAATAGTAACTTGTTAAAAAGGTTACTCATCGAAATAACTAGTTTTAATAAATGGTTTCAACCCAATCACCTTGCGCCATTTGAGCCATCGAGCAAATCGATAACATCAGATACAGTTGTAGCCGAGCATATGTTACCCGGAGTTCCAAGTCCGAAGCAGTAACAACTTCAGACATTTTGGGTTGAAACCAAGCACAGCGTACACAACATGTTCAAATTTTGGTAGTGAATTTTGGATCGTGCTAACAGCTTCTTAAGAGGAAAAATTCCTTGTTTAAACAGGGGATTCTTCCTCTTATCATACATTTGATAAAACCCAGATTATCACCTTTCCTAAGCTGTATCAGCTACCTAGCTCGAAAAATAACAAAAACATCAGCACAAAGAATGCAAGCCTTTGTGGATAAAAGGAATCACTATTTATATGTCTATAAGCACAGTGCTTTGTTCAGAAAAGTAGAAAAATTATGGGTACATAGGTTTATTAAGATTAGTTTTGAGTGAGCTCTAACACGTAGAGGAGCACTAACGCGTTAATTAAAACCAAATTATTTATCAGCTTAGAGCTAATCATTTAATTTAGTCTACATTCTTAACCTTAAGCCTTTCTTCATCATTCACCGCTTTTGCTCGCCGCTCACAGGCGCCGGATTGGCAGTTTTGCAGGCAAAGCTTCCATAGCACGCGCTTAGCTTCTGGCTGTATATCGGCCAAGTCATTGATACAAATTGCTCCCTGAGCAAGCAATTGTTGTAGCTTATCTACCGAGAGGCTTAACTGGATCCTTGGTGGTGTTGCAGAGTGATGTTTCATGGTTATGTCCAAACACTTGTTGCGAATAGTTATCATTAACTATCGTTGAGCTTGGAGCAAGGTTTTGTTTGATGTTTGTTCGCTTTTATACCAATCACACTAAGTAAGTGATCAGAAATAACGCAGTTATCGAGTATTTTAACCAGGTAGAATGAACAGTGACTTAGTACGATTGGTATTATTGCTTGGAGCAACAAGGCTTAAGGGCTTATCTGCCCTTAAGCTCGCTTATTACGCTACTATTTTTGCTGCTTAATCAGCGCTTTTATCTCGCTTAGCTCTTGCTGTAGTTCTCGCAGACTCGGCTCGTTGGTGCCTTCGGCGAGGCTTTTTTCTTCACGTACTTTAGCGTGTTCTTGTTCCATCACATTTACCACAATGCCAATCACCATATTAAGAAAGGCAAATGCCGACAGGAAGATAAAACTAAGGAAGTAAATCCAACTTAGGCTGTATACCTGCATGGTTTCGTACATTACGTCGGTCCAATCTTCAAAGGTCATCACTCGGAACAAGGTGAGCATAGAAATGGCAATGTCGCCCCACAGTGTTGGGTTAATGGTTTCGAACAGGGTGCTACCAATGGCGGCGTAAATGTAGAAAATGATGAACATTAGCAGCATTACGTAACCCAGTTGCGGCAGGGCTTTAACCAGCGAGGTAAGCAAAATACGCAGCTCGGGAATAATAGACACCATTCGCAGTACCCTAAATACCCTAATTAGGCGACCAACTACGGCTAGTTCAGAGTTTTCGATAGGGACTAGGCTTACCAATACAATTAGGGTATCGAAGACATTCCAGAAGTTATTAAAGAAGTGCTTTTTATTGGGCTCGGCAATAAAGCGAATACTAATTTCGACCACAAAAAACAGGGTAATGAGGTAGTCGAGTATGATGGTGGCAGTAATAACTTTAGGTGGCAGCGAGTAGGTTTTTGCGCCAATTAGCAGGGCGGAGACCAAGATCACTGAAATCACAAACAACTCAAATAGCTTGTTACTTTTAAGGCGTTCAAATTGGCTTTGTAGGTTTTGGCTTTTTGTGGTCAATGTTTGTTACTGCAGTGTTAAGAAATACTGTAAGTGATTTTGCAGCAACCTTGGCCGTTAACTCAAGCATTCAAGATGAAGATTAGCGTGTTAAGCGCTATTAATGGGTTTGTTGATAAAGCTCTTGGCATTGATTGTAGGCTACCAGTACGTTGTCGAACTGCAGTTTAAGGTCGATGTTGTGCTTTTCGGCTGTGCTAAGGCAATGTTTGATATCTGAAAAGGTAAATGCCCCTTCTAAATAGCGACTGGCGTAGCGCGGCGGCACACCCACTATCGACATTTGGCGCGCTTGAAAATCGTTTAAGCCGTATTGCTTGTAGTGTTCACTAGGGTATTTTTGCTCATTAACTGAGGCTGTTTGTTGGGGGCTTTGGCAAGCGGCTAGCCATAGAGTAAAGAGTGGAATAAAGACTATGGTTTTGAAAGCGGCCACACTAGATCCTTGTGTGAGTTTAAAGAGAGCATTTTAGCGAAAAGTGTTTGCAGTTCAAGCCAGAGTAGATGCTTATGATTGCTTAGCAAATTAGGCTGCAAAAAAGCCGCTTTAAACAAAGCGGCTTTTTTAGGTTTAGCAAAACAAACTTAGTTTTCTAAGCTAGTTTCTGCCTCATGGTCTTCTTTTTGCGCTAGTGCGGCTTGAGCTTTGGGCGCATCTAGGCTTAGCTCGCTGCTGCGGTTGGCTAAGCGCTCTGGGGCCGATTCTGCTTTCATTTGTAGGTTAGAGCTATTGTATTCATCTACTACTTTACGCTGCTCGTCGTTCATAGCAGCGGTGCCTGCGCGGTTGCCAATGCTGTGCATTAGTTCGTGATGAAGTTCGTCGGCTAAGTTCTCGTCACCATGCATGGTCATAATATGGCGAGGGAACATTAAGTTAGTGCTACCAATGCCAGCAAAGGTAGAGCTAATGACTCGAGTTACAAACAAACGTGGCTGAATGGTTGAGGTGAACACGCTGGTTTCTAGGCTAGTGCTGTCGTTATACCCTTTACCAAAGGTGCGCGTATCTTCTTTTACCGTGCCTTTACACTTGAAGTAAACCAAGCTTGATTCAAACTGAATTTCGCTCCAAAACGGATGGCTTAGGTTGCTAAGCAAACGGCCAAAAATGGCACAAATGGTGGCAGCAACTAACAAGGTAAGAATGGTAAAGAAGCTTTCAATGGTAGTTTGAACAAATGCTGGTCCGGTTTCATCATCCAGTAGCTCAAACACCACACCGTCGAAGAAGTTGGTGTAAGTGGTTAGCGGAGTGAGTGCGTAAAACACCAATAAGCTGGCGATTAGCAGTAAAGCCTGAGCCAAACTGGTTGAAGCAATACGCATTTGTTTGCTTACTGGTTCGTCGTTTTTCTCAACAGTTTTTGGTTGAGTTTCTTGAATCAGTTCGCCATCAAATTCTCCATTGTTAGGATTTTGACGAGCACTCAAAGGTTTATAAACACGGTTTGGCACCTTTTTGTAGCGACGGCGCTCCATCACTTGGTGGGTAAACTCGTTGAATATATCCATTGGGCGAGCGCCTACTTCGCTGGTGCGAGGCAGTTTGTCGGTGATCTCGGTCGTTGGGTTAGCTTGTTTGGCACGTAAGGCGGTTAATCCTAAAACTAAACCACAGCTAATGATTGCAAATACAAAAATTAAACCCAACCAGGTAGAGTTGCTATAGCTGTTGTAGGCCAAATCTAGCATTTGGGTTGCCCAAGTCATGCCCTCGCTTAGCTCTGCTTCTATCTCTAAACCACGTAGTTGAGCGGCAATAACATCTTGGTATTGGCCTAGCTCGTAAGCAAAGAGTTTGCCTAGAAGCATATTAACCAGTACTGGCACACTTACACATACCGCCACCATTTTAACAAAGCCAAAAGCGCTTACGGTTTCGATACCACGACCTAAGCTGCGGTTAAGTGGGCGGCCAGCTTTAAACCATACTAAGGCTACGTAGCAGAGTAAGGTAAAGGCAAAAAATGGCATTAAGATAGTGGCTTTATCGCCAGCTAAACCCACCGAAGTAACAAAGCTTAAAATGGCAAAAGCAAATAGCGCCACCAAGGTTTGTACTAATGCCCCAACAATGCGCTGCGCCAAGTTTTGAATTGGGTAAGGCACAAAGGTGATTTTGGGGAACAGGGTGTGCAGCATTCTGGCTACTAAACCCACGGGTTCTTTAAAGGTGTAGTTTTTACTGCCCACCAACATTGATTCAATTTGCTGCTGGTCGTAGGCAACGTCATTTTGTTCACGTCGTGCGCTATCTTGTTCAGACGTTGCATGGTTATAAGACAGTGAAGTAGGCGCTGAGCGTCCCACGTAAAAACGCATTACCTGCATTAAGCCACGCCCTAGTGTCCATAGGCCGTTGGCCATTAACACAAAGCCGATGATGGCGAAGGTCCACCCAGTAATTGGGTGGGTTTGTACTGCACTTGCTACGTTTAATAATGAGAGTAAACCTAGCAGCGCTGTGATGCCGCCTCGAATGGCACGCAGCGTGCCTTCAAAGCGGAAGGGATTGCGGATCCCTAAGTCGAGTGAGCCATGTTCAAAAGACATGTTAGTTCCTTAAACGATATCTTGGTTTAAATAAGAGTTTGGTAGCCGTCGGCGTCGGTTTTCGGTTCTGCACTTGTGTTTTCAGAACTAGGCGTTGCTGCAACGGCTTGGTTTGCTTTGGCAAAAATCTTAGGAAGCTGTTCTTCTAATGAACCACCAAATGCCAGACGTAGTTTGCTGCGCAGACGACCAACAGTTAACCCAATCGTTAGCTTGCCAATAACAAATCCGACAATTAGCCCTAAAAATGCCCAGCCATAGCTAACACTGTTACTGTGTGCAACATCAGAAAAGTTGGCAATTAAGTACGGAGTATCAAGTAACACATAGGGGATGGCTGTAAAAAAGGACAATATGCCATAGTGGCTAATGCCAGCGCCCGCCCAAAAGGCGTTCCAAGCAAACAGTATCGCCAACATGCCAATAATGAATGTGCTCCATTTTTCTAGTTTTGCGGCAAATCCTTGTAGCGGAATAATCCGTTTAGCAGCATTTATGCTTTGTTGGTTCGTGGTGTAACCTAAGAAATCATTGGAATGAATGTAATACCCAAATCGAAAGGTTTTCTTGGTTTTTTTGTCTTCGCCCCATAGGGTTGAAATCATCCGCGTTGAGGGTGGAATATCGGGCTTAAAGTCGATGCCCATGGTTTCAACTTTGCCATTTTCATCTTCTAAATAAATGTTGGTGCCGTCGTTATAAACTTTTGCTCCACCGTATATTTTTGTGACTGAAATGATGTTGTAGTCATAATCTTTATTGCCCACTCTAATGGTGGTTGGGTGAGATATTTCCATTCTGTTCTCGCTACTGCAATTGGTCTAGTTAACTCAAAAAATGGACGCGAAACGCCCATGTGCGCAGATTTTGCGGGAAGAATATTACACTAACAATGCGCTTAAACTAAAGATTATTATAATATTCAAAAAAATGTCATTGCTTTGATTTATATGACTTTTGATTGATTTTAGGGCTGTATTATTGAGCGCTGCATTAGTATTTATGCAGTGGAAAATTTTGTCACTTCTCTTTGGGTAGGCTAATGTGCTGACGCAACAACTCAGCTGAATTGGCAGCATTAGCTTGGCAGACAAATAAGCCTATTTGCTCATAACCACCCATCATTTGAGTTTTAGGTAAAAACTCAAGATATAACCCACAGCCTGGCCCATTGTTAATAATCATGTTGTAAGCAGGCGGAATGCCCATTTGCTCCATGAGATGAAGAATAGCTTGTATGGCTTGCTGCATCCCTTCCACCAATTGGTGCTGCTCTATGCTGTTGAGCTGATGCAAGTAGCGTTTGTCGCTGTCTTTCACAATTAGCAGCATGTCTAAAGGTCGCTTCATAAAATACGGCACGATTAGCTGCAATTCGCCATAGTCTTTTACCAATAATTCGCTGGGGTTCTCTTCTAACATGTAGCGGCTAAAGGATTTGTTGTGGCGTTTTCTAAAGCGCAAGTTATTGAAAAAGTGCTGCGGCAAAATATTGCTATAGGCGATTTGCTGGTGGCCATGCACTAAAGATGCACCGGCCGTAGCGCCAAAGTTTTTAATAATAGACACGTAGCCACTTACTACGTCTTGATTCACTTTGGTCTCTGAGCGCGCCATAAAGTCGGTGGGTTGGCATAACAGATTCTTTTCTAGGTTTGCTAAACGCTGAAAGCTAATCAGCGCATCGGAGAATGGTAGGTTATGCCAATCTTTATCGTGTAGTGAAGAAGTCCATTGCAATAGATGAAAACCATAGGATGCACGGCCTTGGTGTTCTGGGTCTTGGTGGAGGAAGTAGTCGGCGTTTTCTAAAGGAATATCTTCGATAGGGTGAAAAATGGGGTAGAGGTTTTTGTTGATAAAAGTAAATCCCTCGCTGTGCTCGGCTATATCGAGAATATCGGCGCTTAAGCCTTCACAAATAGGGCAATGCTCATCTTCTTTAACTGCAGTAGGTTGCGCTGTAGTGTGAACCCGTTTAGCGCGGGCAGAGTTATAAATCACTAAGTTACCGTTGCGTGGGTCAATTTGACAAACGCCGTCTGGAGCAAACTGTTTTAGTTGCGGATCTTGGCTAATGTTTTCTAGTAAGTGATGAAATTGAAGCTGGTCAAGATCTTCACTTAAGGCAAGCGATTTTGCTAAGGCAAGAGGTAACTGTTTGCTCATTGACGATCCTTGTTTGCTTAATCCAAAAAGAAATGAGTAAGACTTGCACGGCTATTTGATTATAGGTGATGAACTTGCGACGCGCGGATTAATGCTGCTTGCTTGAAACAAAAACTGGCAGCGCTTGGTCTTTGCATGTAAATGGAAAGTAAAACTCTAAAAGTGGAAGCCTTTCTGAGGCTTAACAAGGTGAGTTTAAGCCTTAAAAGCGCTGCTTTGGTTAAAGTGAACCAGCTTGTAATAAAAGCATTACAATTTTTCAGTGTACAAGTGTACGCTGAAATAATAAGCTGGTCGGCGACTTGTTAAATTTAGGTAACAACATGCAGGCTGCAAAGCACTACAGCGCGAAAGAAGAATTACTGAATGTAGTTTCTCACCTGATTGGTTTGCTTATCTCTGTGGTGGGTTTGTTTATGTTACTGAGCAAAGCCGAAGGCCTAACTGAAGTGGTGGCTGTAAGTATTTATGGCGGGTCTTTAGTCTTGTTGTTTTTGGCCTCTTCTCTTTACCATGCGGTTAGCTATAGCGCCTGGAAGGCTGGCTTAAAGCTGTTTGATCACTCAGCGATTTATCTGTTAATAGCCGGCACTTATACACCAATATTGCTGGTGTCTTTTGACGGTTGGTTATCGCTAATTTCGATGATTGTAATTTGGACATTAGCGGCTTTTGGCGTGGGTTTTAAGTTGCTCACAGGCACCCGTTTTCCCAAAGTATCACTGAGTACTTATTTGGCGATGGGGTGGTTGTCTTTGGCGTTAGCTTATCCCATGTATCAGCATATTGCGGGCGAAGGTTTGTGGCTATTAGCTGCAGGCGGAGTGTTGTTTAGCGTTGGTGCGCTGTTTTATGTGGCTAAACATAAACCTTACACCCATGCTATCTGGCATGTTTTTGTAGTCGCAGGTTGTGCTTGCCATTTTGCTACGGTTTACGGCTATATCGTTTAGCGCTTAACTTAGTCAGCTTGATATTAATAATATGCCTCGCCTACCTTTTGGCGATAAACCACATGTTGTTCGCCATCGGGATCTTGGTAGACAAATTCATCTTCACTAATCGAAATGATTTGGTCACACCATTGTGTACCAACTGGCAATATGTCTGGGTGGGATGTTCGGCTAATGGTTAAACAAATCGTCGTGCCCAACTCGCCAGAAATCTCGTAACGGCCATCTATTCTAAAATCAGCAATGCTGTCGGGAAAGGTTCCCCAGCTGTTAATGGTGCCGTCGGCATTGTACTGGTCGTAACCCCAAATGGATTGGCCTTGATCTTCAGAGCTTCCCCACAAACCAATTAGCGAATCTGGATTTATTGCATCTTGGGCATGCAGTAAACCGCTGGTTAATAATAAAGGCAGTAACAAAATAGATAATTTCATGTTTGTACCAGGCAAATACATTTAGTTACTTTTCTATCAGTTAAGCTTTGGGTGGTCAAATGCTTAGGTGATTTTACTCTCCTAGCCAAACCAGTTTTGGCAAGGCGCTTAAATCCAATTTGTCTCCTTGTTGGGCGGCGACCATTGTTGCTGGTTGGGATAGTGAGGCTTGAATGGCTGCCAGCAGATCTTGTTGTACTTGCTGCTCTCCATGCACCAGTATTAGCGGAGGAGCGTTATCGAATTGTTGGTACCAGTGGATCAACTCTGCTTGGTCGGCATGAGCGGAAAGCCCGCCAATCGTATGTAGCTTGGCGGCAACTTTAACCGGTTTGCCGCGAATAGTGAGATAGTCAGCCCCATCTACTAGCATGCGACCTGGTGTGCTAATGGCTTGATAACCACAAATAATAACATCGCATTCGGGGCGCCATAGGTTGTGCTCTAGGTGGCAGCGAATACGCCCGCCATTACACATGCCACTACCCGCAATAATAATTAAGCCTTGGTTTATGTCATTAAGCTCCATGGATTGTTCGGTGCTTTGAATAAACTCTACATTTGATAGCAGTGGATGCTCTCCCGGATGCTGCCGAGTAAAACGCTTAAAATCGTCATCCATCACCGGGTAATTGTTGATATATACCTTGGTGGCTTCGATAGCCATGGGGCTATCTAAACAAATTCTCCAGCGCGAAAGGTCCCATTGCTTGGCGTAGAGGTGAAATAAATAGAGCAGTTCTTGGGCGCGCCCTACCGAAAAAGCAGGCAATAGAATATTACCCTGGCTACCGCTAATTGCCGCTGCAAATATTTGCTCCAGTTCATCGATGGTTTGCTGCCAGCTACGGTGTAAGCGATTGCCGTAGGTGCTTTCCATTAACACTAAATCGGCTTCTTTGATGATTTCAGGATCATCTAAAATAGGCATGCCTTTGCGACCTAAATCACCACTAAAGACAATTTTTTTACGGGTGCCTATTTCGTTGATCCATAACTCAACAATAGCCGAGCCAAGGATATGCCCTGCATCAGAGAGTTGTAGGGTAAGTTGAGGAAGTATCTGGATGCTTTCGCCATAATTAAGCGGCTTAAATTGCTGGATAGTTTGCTCTACGTCTTGCTCATCAAATAAGGCTTGTAGGGGTTCTAGGCCTTTTTTTAAACGCTTTTTGTTAAGCCGTTCGGTATCGCGTTGCTGCAGCATAGCGGCGTCTTTTAGCATAATGGCGCACAGTTCAGCCGAGGCCTTATGGGTATAAATTGGACCATTAAAACCAGATTTTACCAACTGCGGTATTCTGCCTGAATGGTCTATGTGCGCGTGGCTAAGAATCACCGCATCAATTTGTGCAGGCTCAAATCGGAACGCTTGGTAGTTGCGCATGGCGTCGGCTTTACCGCCTTGAATTAGTCCGCAATCCAGTAGCACTTGTTTATCATTTACGCTAAGTAGGTGACAAGAGCCCGTTACTTCCTCGGCAGCACCAAGAAACTGTAAGGTCATGGTCATGATATCAGTCCTTCTTCAAACAAGGCCTAGATCAAGTGTAGTTCAGCTGCAGCTGTGAATGTGTGGTTTAGTTAACGGAGTGCTTAAGGCTTTTAAATAAATGGAGCAAGCGTGAGCTGGAGTGGTTTAGGTTTTGAAGGCAATAAAAAGGCTGCCACGGCAGCCTTTGACGAGATGAAGCGCAGATTAGGCTTTTAGTGTTGATAGCTGAGTATCAAGCGCCTTTGCCACTTGCGACAATTCAGCGCTAATACTTTCGATATCGTGGGCCAAACTATTCTGCACGCCTGCGGCTTCGCCAATGCCATTAATATTGCGGTTAATATCCTCGCTCACATGGCTTTGTTGATGTGCGGCAGTAGCAACTTGAGCTGCGTTATCGTTAATGGCGGCAATGCTTTCTACCACTTTATGTAACTGCTCGTAGCTAGCCTCGGTGTCTACCGCGGTGGTATTCACTTTTTCTCGGCTGGTGCTAATTAAGTCTACTGTGGCATTCACATCACTTTGCAGTGCTTGAATCAGTTGGTTAATTTCTTCGGTAGAGCTTTGGGTTCTGCCTGCTAGGTTTCTTACTTCGTCAGCTACTACCGCAAAGCCTCGGCCTTGTTCACCGGCACGTGCGGCTTCAATCGCTGCGTTTAGTGCTAGTAAGTTAGTTTGCTCGGCAATTCCACGAATGGTCTCCAAGATGCTGTTAATGTCTTGGCTACGACCTGCTACTTGGGTGATACGCTCACTAATGCCTTCCATACTGCCAGAGATATCGCGAATTTGTTCAACAGAGCTTTGGAATTCTTGTTGAGTTTGACTTAATTGTTTCTCTGCTTCTTGAGCGTTGGTTGCGGTGCCATTGGCCAGCTCTGCTACGTCACTAGCTGTCGACGACATTTCATTCACAGCGGCGGCTACACTGTCGGTGTTATTGCGTTGTAAGCGGCTTGCTTCACCCGCCGACTCGGCATTTTTAGCCAGGGTTTGTGAACCATTGGTAAGCTGAGTTGATTGCTGCTGTAGTTGATTTACCATTACCCGTAGTTTTTCGGTAAAGGCGTTAAACTGGGTGGCCATGGCTACCAGTTCTTGGTGTTTTTGCACATCTAGCTTCATGGTTAAATCGCCATCATTTCCGGCTAGGTAACCGATCCGACGGGTGATTTGGCTTAAAGGCTCTAAGAAACCTTGCACCAATTGCGACACAATAAACAGCGCAATGATAACCACAGCGGCAGACACTAAGATCATGGTGCCGCGAGCTTCTGCTGCTGTTTCTGCAAACAGAGCTTGTAGCTCAGTTGCATTTAGCTGAGTGGCAGCAGCGGCTTGTTCGGCGCTAAGTGAAGCGCTACCAAACATCAACATGCTAGTAAGCACGCAGATAAATAATAGGGTGATGCTAATAAGTAGTTTTAATTTAAACGACAGTGTTGCCATTTTAGTCCTCCGTGAACCCGTCTGTCGCTACAATCGCATACTTTTGAATTTGGCGCTCAACTTTCCTCACATATTGTTGAACAACAAGTGAATTTTTTGCTTTCTTGGTGGTTTGAGAAGATCTTAGTGAGCAAAAATCCGCTGCGTAGTGGGCGCAGCGGAGTGGAGGTTTAAGGTTGGCTTTGTAGGTCTATTTGGTAAAGGGCAAAACCAACATCATCTACAGAAAGTTTTTGCATGGGATAAATGGCTTTCTCAGCGATAAATGCGGCAGCTTTGTCGCTGGGTGAGGTTTCAAAGAAAATGTTTAACTTGGCTTTTGTTTTTGACTCAAGAGGGCTAAAGCGCCAGTTGTTGTCTGCGCTAGGGCTAATTTGCCCTTTTTCCTTGCTTACTCGCTTAATGTAGTTGGCTAATACACTGCGGTTTTCGTCGGGTGCTTGAATCACCACTTTGTCTTCGCCGGTGCCGGCAAAACCGCCGCTATAGGCGCGGTAGTTGTTTGTTGCCATTAAAAACTCTTGGCTTGGGTCAATCGCTTTGCCGGCGTAGTGAAGTTGTTTGATACGTTCAGACTCTGGGTTGAGTGGTTTGCAGTCTGCGTCAAAACGGGCGGCTTGGCTTACGTCAATTTGGTAAGTAACACCGTCGATCACATCAAAATTATAGGTTCTAAACTCGTCCCAATTGATTAACGCTTGCGGGGTGGCTTGGTTTGGGTCTATTTGGTTGAACTGCCCAGCCGAGCATTCTAGCCAGTCTTTCACTTCTGCGCCGGTCACTTTTAACACCACCAGAGTATTGGGATACAAATATAAATCGGCGGCATTTCTAAAGGTGAGTTCGCCGGCTTCTACTTCGGTATAGTTGCTAGGGTCGTTTTTACGCCCACCTGCTTTAAAGGGGGCTGCGGCCGAAAGCACCGGTAAATCGGCTAAATCGGGGTCACCTTGAATCAAGGTTTTTACATAGTCGGTTTGCGCTAAGTTAACAATTTGAATGGTGGGGTCGTCCTGAACTAAGGCTAAAAAGCTATACATTACGTCGCTAGATTTACCCAAAGGCTGATTGACAAAATCACGGGTGGCTTGGTGATCTTCTGCTACAGCGGCCACCATGGCTGCATCAGCCTTAGCCAGAGATTTTTTATTGGCACTGTCAAAGATAGCTCGGTTGGTGGATTGGCTTTTAGTCACCTGCCAGCCTGCTTGGGTATGCTGTAGCTCTAAGTCGATAATGCCAACATGGCTGCCCCAACGCCCCGGCATTACTGCCGCCACCCCATTAATGGTGCCGCTTTGGTTGTCTACACCTGGCAAGTTATCAAAGCCTTTGCCGGGGAACACCGTATGAGCATGGCCAAAGGCAATGGCATCAATGCCAGCGACTTCAGATAAATAGTAAACCGAGTTTTCGGCCATGACCTTGTAAGGATCGGTAGATAGGCCTGAATGGGGAATGGCGACAATAATATCGGCGCCTTCGGCCTTCATTTTTGGCACCCAACGTTCGGCACTTTGTTTAATGTCTTGCGCGCTTACCTTGCCTTCTAAATTGGCTTTATCCCAAATCATAATTTGTGGGGGAACAAAACCAATGTAGCCAATCTTGAGGTTTTGGCTTTGACCGGCTGTATCTTTAAAGCTGTAGTCTTTTATTAGGTAGGGGCTAAAGTAGTTTTGCTGGTTGTCGCTGCGGATTACGTTAGCATTGATGTAGGGAAAGGCAGCGCCCGCTAATGCTTTGTCTAAAAAGTCCAAGCCATAATTAAACTCATGATTACCTATATTGCCTACATCGTAATCGAGGTTGTTCATCGCCTGATAAACCGGATGAACTTGTTGGCCAGTTAACCCTCGGTCAGCAATATAGTCGCCCATTGGGCTGCCTTGTATCAGGTCGCCATTATCTACCAGCACGCTATTGTCCACTTCTGCTTGGGCTTGTTTAACGAGGGTCGCAGTACGCACTAAACCTATTTTGGCGGAGGGTTTATCCTTGTAATAGTCAAAGTCCATTATGTTGGCGTGAATGTCAGTGGTTTCGATGATTCTTAGTTTAATTGTGGAGTCGTGAGCGTAGCTATAGGTGCTAATAAATAGGCAGGTGAAAAGGAGTATTTTTAAACTATTCATGGTGGCTCCGCTTGGAAACAGTAAACAATAAAGTAAACCATAGCAGAGCGGTGCAAGGTGGCGCTCTCAATAGCAAAATAAAGATACTTTTCAATAATAATTCATGGTCTTAGCTATGATAAAATAGGCAAAAAATTCGGAGACGCTATGCCCTATCAGTGGATTTTACTTGGCCTTGCTAGTCTTATAGCTATTGGCATCTTATTACATCACCCTTCGCGCACCTTAGGTATTCCTTCGCTGCTGATTTTTATGGGGGTGGGTTTATCCATTGGTAATGGCGAATTCAATTTTGTTTACGATAATCTGGCGGTTACTTCGCTGGTGGGGTCTTTTGCCTTAAACATCATTGTATTTGTAGGCGGTATTAATACGCCTTTACAGAGTATTAAAGTCGCTTATAAAGAAGGCGGAGTGCTATCTTCGCTGGGGGTGGTGTTAACCTCGATTATTTTTGCCGCTATTTTTTACCTAATATTTGATTATGACTTTGTCTATTGCTTGCTGTTTGCTGCGGTGGTGTCGTCTACCGATGCTGCTGCGGTGTTCTCAATTTTAGAATCGAAAAAGCTCAAACTAAAAGAAAGTACCGATACGGTGTTGGAGTTTGAATCAGCCACTAACGATCCGGTGGCGCTAATTATGGTGGTGATTCTTACCGCGTTGTCTTTGTCACCTGACAGCGGCGTATCGGCTATGGAGATTAGCCAAACTTTGGCAATTCAAGTCATTGGCGGCTTAGCGATTGGCTTTATTGTGGGCAAGGTATGTGTGTTGGCGCTACGTAAAATTAGCTTGCAAGAATATGGCTTAATTCCGGTGTTTGTATTGGCCTGTTTTATCTTAGCTACTTATGGCAGTGAGTTAGCTGGCGGTAACGTGCTAATAGCTTGTTACGTGAGCGGTGTGGTAATTGGTAATGGCTTGAAGCGTGGTAAAGAGGTGAATAAACACTTTTTTAATAGCTTATCTTGGTTAGCCCAAGCAGTGATGTTTATTATTCTAGGGCTGCAAATATTCCCGCAACAATTACTAGATGTATTGTGGGTGGCTACCATTCCAAGCGCTATTTTGATGTTGGTGGCACGCCCTCTTGCGGTGCAACTTTGTTATCTGCCATTTCGCCAAGCCACTTGGAAGAAGCGTTTGTTTATTTCATCTATTGGTTTAAAAGGGGCTACTCCGATTGTGTTTGCGTTGATCCCCGCCGCTGCCGGTGTAGAAGGTGCATTAGAGATGATGCACATGGTGTTTTTTGTAGTGCTTTATTCGGTGTTTATTCAAGGTGCAGCTATCGAACCGTTGGCGAAAAAACTCCAGCTCAATCAAAGCGAATCGTAGGCCAGCCTAACTAAATATTCGCAGGCGCTAAGGTGTGGTTTTATGACAATGCTCGATAATCAGCTCTCGCAGCCAGCGGTGTGCGGGGTCGTTTTCTAGGTGTTGCGGCCAAGCCAGCAAGTAGCTAAACGGAGCCATGTAAACCGGTAAAGGCAGCAACTCTAGTTGGTGAGTCTTTATCACTTGCTGGGCAAAGCTGCGGGTGCAGGTAAACACCAAGTCGCTAGATTGACAGAGCAGAGCCGCGGCAAAAAAATCGGCGGTAAGGGAGCTGTTTTCAATATGCAGCCCTTGCTCTGCAAGTACCGAGTGCAATAACCAACGATCGCCAACCTCACACTCACAGCTTAAATGAGCTTGTTGCATGTAGCTGTCTAAATCCCATTGTTGATTTAAGGCTGAGTGGCCTTTTCTCACTAAACAAACATGGTCATCTCTAAATAACTCAAAGCTATTAATTTGAGCGGGTAATTGTTTAACATGAAAATGACTAGGCGTGCGCTCGTCGTTATCGCGAGCCACAATAGCTAAATCAAATTCCCCTTTTTGCAGACCGTCGATACTGCCTGGTTCTAGTCGGTGAGTATCTAGCTTTAGGCCTGGCGCTTGTTGCATAAGCTTGCCAAAAAAACGCGGTAATAAGGTGGCAAAACAGGTTTCATTAAGGCAGCAGCGAAAGTTTCGTTGGCTAAGTGCTGGCTCAAAGCCTTCTGCTTCAATCATTTCATTAGCGCTTTGCAGCCACTGTCGCAATTTGGGTTCTAGGTTGCGCACCCTTGGGGTTGGGCTCAAGCCAGTGGCGTGGCGAATAAATAAGGGATCGTTTAGTTGTTGACGCAATTTTGCCAATTGCTTACTCACTGCCGATTGGGTGAGGAATAGCTTATCTGCCGCTTTTGAAACACTGCGCTGTTCAAGCAAGGTGAGTAAAACTCGCAGTAGATTAAGATCGTATTGCTGAGACATGATATTCCTGTGAGGACTATGAGTGAACCTAAACTATCATTATGATTCATAAATCGCAGGATTTACAATGCCCACCTAGTTTTTGGAGCATGTTATGTCGAAGCCTTTACCCCTATTCATGTTAATGGTGCTGTTCTCACCTTTAGCGATTGATATCTTCTTACCCGCTATTCCACAAATGGCACAGGCCTTTGATGTGCCAGTGGCATGGATTGCTCAAGCTATTCCGGTATTTTTGTTTTCCTTTGGTATTGGCCAGTTGTTAGTGGGCCCATTGGCCGACCGCTATGGCCGTAGGCCAGTGGCTTTGGTAGGTGCGCTGTTATATTTGGCAAGCTCTGCTTTGGCGGCGATAGCCAGTAGTTATGAGCTGTTAATGCTAGCGCGCTTAGCGCAAGGTATTGCCGCTAGCTGTTTGTCGGTGGCGGCATTTGCTGGGGTACGTGATGTATTTGGTGCCGAGCGCTCAAAAAATATATTTAGCTATTTAAACGGTGTGATTTGCATTGTCCCCGCATTGGCACCCTTGTTAGGTGGCGTGCTCACCCATTGGTGGTCATGGGCAGCAAACTTTTGGTTTATGGTGGCATTTGCGCTGGTGGTATTTTTGGTGCTGCTATTTGGTTTAAAAGAAACTAAACCTCAAGCTAAGGTGTTTAACGGGCGCTTATATTCTTTTAGTCGTTATTATTCGGTTATTGCGGTGGCTAGCTTTCGTTTTTATTCCTTGTTGGTGATGCTGGGCATGGCGATGATTATTGGTTATGTTTCGCAATCTGCTGGCCGTTTAATGGTGGATATGCAGCTCTCTAGTGCCGACTATGCCTTGTGGTTTGGCTGCAACGCTGCCATTAACATTGTAGCTGCGTTTTTGGCCCCTCAAGTCATTAAACAGATTGGTCAAACAGCAGGCCTTTGGCTTGGCGCAAGTTTAATGGCAGGCGCGGCCATTGCCTTAGTACTAGGCCAGCAAGTATTGCATCCGCTGGCGTTTATGGCTCCGGTATTTGTCTCTAGCATTGGCTTTTGTCTGTTAATTGCGGTGGGAACCGGTAGCGCCTTGGCACCTTTTGGTGACAAAGCGGGCACGGCTTCTGCTTTATTGGGCTTTGTACAAATGACCGGTTCTGCAAGTTTAGTGGGCATCTTAGGTGTAAGTGGTTTAGCCAATACCGAGCAACTTGCCTTGTTAATGGCGCTGCCATTTGCGGCCATGACGCTAGCCATTTGCAAAGGTGGCTTACGGTTTGAAACCAGTAATTAGCTAGTTGAATTAGCAGTAGTATTTTTTAAAAAGCGCCTAGTTGGCGCTTTTTTAGTTTTATTTTCACTTAAGCGGCTTTTTTAGCTAACTAGACGCGCTAAATCTGGCGGGTGGTTTATATTTTAAGTAAGTGAAATTTAGTCGCGTTGGTAGTTAGCACGTGAAAATCCTACTACTTTTGTTGTTGGTTTGTCCTATAGCTTGGGGAAAAGCGTCGGTGGTTTTTATAAACCCCGGTAAAGCTGAAGAAAGCTTTTGGCAAGACGTAGATTTATTTGCTAATGCTGCCGCTAAGCGTTTAGCGCTTGATTACCGTACTTTTCATGGAGAGCGTAATCATTACTCAATGATTAAGCACATCGAATGGATGATCAATAATCAGCGGCTGCCCGATTACCTCATGCTAGTGAATGAGAAGCAAGCCTTGCCACGTATGCTTAGTCTGCTAGAAGGACAACCGGTTTATGTATTGGTGTTGCTTAATGATGTGAGTGTCGAACAACAACAGCTTCGTAATAATAACCCCCATTGGCAACATTACTTGCTGTCTTGCATCGTGCCTAACAATTTGTGGGCGGGTTATCAAACGGCCCAATCCATGTATTTAAATGCCGAACAAGTGGTTGGTGAAGCGGTAATTATCTCGGGAGATAAAACCACCCCTGCCTCAGTAGAGCGTACCGCCGGTGCTGCCGATTTTTTTCAACATCAAGCCGGTATTGACTTAAAGCAAGTTATTTATGGCCATTGGGATGAGCAACGAAGCTACCAACAAACCAAAGTTTTACTGAAACGTTACCCCGATTTGAAATACCTGTGGACAGCTAATGATCACATGGCTTTTGGTAGTATTAAAGCGATTAAAGAATTAGGAAAGCAACCAGGTAGAGATGTGATTGTTGGCACCGTGAATACCTCCCAACAAGCCCTATTAATGCGTGAACAGGGAGAAATTAGCGCCTTGGCAGGTGGCCATTTTACCGCTGCAGGTTGGGGACTGAGCTTGATTCACCGGCATATTCAAGGACAAACACTGCCAAGTAAAGTGAATATTCCCTTGTTTGTCATGTTGCAGCCAGGGACAGAGGCTTTTGATACAGTAAAACAAAAAAACTGGGATGCCGTGATGTTTGAGAACTTGTTGCTAGAAGCCGGTAATCCGCTTAGCTTTCAGTTTACTGAGTAGGTTGTTATGAAAGGGGCTTTTAAACTTCGCACTCCTATTGCCAAACGATTAGTTATTTTAATCGTAAGCGCTAGCACCTTGTTTGCTTTGTTATCTGTGGCGGTGCAACTGGCGTTTAATTTTTCTGGCGCAGTTAAAAACGCTGAGCAGTGGGTTGATGAATACAACCAAGCTAACTTGAGCGCGATAGAGCGAGCAGTATGGGAAATTGATTACCAGCTGCTGGATGATTTGCTGCAAGGTTTTGTTCGGCAGCAATACGTGTCATCGGTTCATTTCTCAACCGACGAAGGTATGGCTTCGGGCGTTGGTGAAGCAGACTTAAGCCAGAAATTTTATGTTTATTCACTCGACCACCAAGGCACTGCGCTGGGCAAACTTACGGTTGGCCTAGACTTATCCTTGATCAAGCAAGATATAAAAGCCCAAGCTTTAGTTATATTGCTAACCAATGGCTTAAAAACCTTTTTAATGAGCATGATTATTTTATTGCTTGTGGGGCGTATTGTGACAGGCGACTTACGACGTTTAGCCGAGGCTGCCGATCAGATATTTACCGAAGAGCAGCAGATTGTTCAGTTGCCTAGTAAGCTACTAAAACGTAATGATGAAATTGGCCTAGTGGCCAGCTCCATGCAACAGCTACAACAACGTTTGCAACGTGGCTTAAATGCCCGTTTAGAAGCCGAGCAGCAGTTGCATCAGCACCGGCAGGCGTTAGAAGAAACCGTTGAACAACGCACCTCGGTGCTTAATTGGCAAACCGAGGCCAATCAATTGCTATCCGAGATATCCCTGTCTTTTTTAAATCAAACATCCAGTAATTCAAAAGCATTGTTACAGCGAGCCACCTCAGCCATAGGCAGTTTGTTCCCAGTAGAGCGGGTGGTGGTTTTGGAATTTGAGCGCCAGCAAGCGATTTATCGCGATGTATGGAGTGTGCCTGGGCATTTAGCGCCTATAGAGCCGGTGGACTTAAGCCAACTTAGTGAGCTAAAGCGGCGTTTGGTGAGTGTAGCGCCTATAGTTGTAAACGATGTGGAAAAGCTTAAACGGCAAGCCCCCGCCGAATATCAGCTACTTACTCACTACGGAATTAAGTCCTTTGTAGGTATTCCCTTAAGTGATGGTAATAAGGCTTTTGGTTTACTGAATTGTGTGAGCTTGAGCTATTGCGCAATTTGGGATGATTACCAAGTTGTATTGTTAAGTCAATTTGCCGCTGCCATTAGTGGTTTGTTAATTAATGAAAAAAACGATCAGGCAATGAATCGTCTGCAAAACGAACTGCTGCAGGTGAATGAACGCTTGCAGGTACTAGCTGAAACCGATGAACTAACAGGTTTGGTTAACCGTAGGCCGTTTAAGCGAGAATTAAACCGCGCTGTAACCAGTGCCAGAAGGCACAAATCCCAGTTGGCAGTGCTAATGGCCGACATCGATTACTTTAAAGCTTATAACGACCACTACGGACATGTGCAAGGTGATGAAGCCCTAAAGCTAGTAGCCAAAGCTCTGAACGAAGTGGTAAAGCGTAGTGAAGATTGTGTGGCGCGGGTCGGTGGTGAAGAGTTTGCCATCTTAGTCTCTGATGCCAACCAAGACGAGCTGCCCAAAATGGCTGAGCGGCTGGTTAAAGAGGTTGCCAAATTACAAATTGAGCATGCAGATTCGCAAGTAAGCTCGGTATTAACAATTAGTGTCGGCGGCGTTTTAATTGAACCTGATGATGTTATTGACCCTACCAAGCTGTTAGAGCTTGCCGATACGTGTTTGTATAAGGCAAAACATCAGGGGCGTAATCAAGCAGTGTTAGATCTGGATGTTTAAGTGCTGCGTTAGTTCAAAAATATAAGCTTTTCTGGCAGCTACCGAGCCCTGGTTTGTTCCTAATCAAAGTTAAAGAGGATCTTAATTTCTCCCTACCAAGCGGTGAAGTGGGTCGCATTTATTGGTGCTTGTTTTCTCCACAATGGTGATTGTACTTACCGCTTGTAGGGAGAAATACCATGAACCAAGGCATACTCAATGTTCTGGCTTTAAGCATTGTTCTCACTAGGGTCTGTTGATCTTTGGTGTTGAAATTTTGTTCGAGATAAGCGGGCTTTAATCGCGGCGAGCACTTAGAAGCCTAGTGGGCTAAGCAAAAAGTGCTTAACAAAGAGTAAAGTTCGCTTATCCGAACCCTTCGGGCAGTATTTTTTAACCATTTATTCAGCGTTAGCGAGTGATTATTAAGCCCACTTAACTACACACTCACTGCCTTGCCTAAATGGCTAATAAATTGCTGCAAAAACCATCAGCAAAGATCAACAGACCCTGAGTATTTAGGTATTGTTGTGTTGGCGGGCATGGCTCTTTGCCCAACCGCACTGGCTGCGGAGTTGCTGCTGGTATTCGCTGGTGATGTCACAGAATAGCCATAGAATTTTCACCAGCTACATTGTTAATTGTTCATTTGTCAGTAAGTCGGTAATTATGTTTTATAATATAAACATGGCCAACAAGGATTAAGGACTTGAATATGAGCCATACAAGAATGCTTAAACTGGCGATCAGTGCCTATGTTGCTTGTGCTTTATTGGCATTTTTGGCGACCGCCTTTAGTGGCGGCTTTTCTGATTATCATATAATCCAGCGAGTTTGGATCTTTCCGTTACGGTTTGAGTTTGCTTTGGTGCTGCTGTTTCTTAGCTTACTCGCTAGTTACTCCTTGCTGCACGACAGTTTACATGGCCGCTTGTTACTTACCGGGATTGCGGTTGTGCATATCCTAAATATGATCTTTGCAACCAGTTTGGTGGAGTCTTCTATAGTGGCTTTGTTTAGTGCGGCCAGTATGATGAGCCTAGGTTTACTGGTATATGTCGCTTGGACCAATCCACAAAACACGAAAGTGAAGCGCTTACAGCAATATCAAATACAACGACGCCGCGCCAAAGAAGAGCAAGATAAGATTGATTACGCTTATTTAAGCGCTGTGCCACCCACCAATGAGCAGCATGCTGAGCACTCAGGTAAAGAGGGTCATTAGCCTTGAAATCACAAGAACAAATTGTTTGGTTAAGCGGGTTCTTGTAGTTGTTGGCAATAGCTCCAAAGGTAGAGGCTACCGATAGCCAGGCCAGGCAGAATGGCTTCTAATAAATCGGGTGTTTTCTGCCAAGTATGTAACAAGACTGGGATCGCCAGCATGACTAACCAAGATACCGACATCGCCGACCAACGCATTGCTTGGCTATAACCCCAATAAGCCAGCATTGATTTAGCGATAAAGCTAATTAACCAGGTTGATACAAAAGCATAACTGCCCTGAACTAAGCCCGCTTTTAAGGCAACTTGGTTACCGTGTTCGCTATTCACAAAGGCAGCCCAAGCGCCATACACCAAGGCTGCAAGTAAGGCGATTTGCCAAGGGCTAAGTCGGTTAACTAGCTTGCGGTAGTTATTAATCATTTAGCACTGCTGGCCAGTTTTTGTCGGCACTAACAATGAAATCATCGCGATTAGCCGTCCATTTTTGCTGCACGCTGGCGTTATAGTTTAAGTAAAGCTTGCCATCGAGCACGGTGAACTGCTCTGGTTCAATGCTGGCTGTTTTGCCTTTGGCTACCGCATAGGCGCAGTACCCACCGTATTGTGGCGCATATTTTTCTGGCTCGGCTTTAAACATGGCTAAGTTTTCTGCGCTACTAAAGCGCCAGGTTGCGCCTTGCCATTCATATTCAAAGCTTTCTTTGCCTTCTACTGGTTTGTTTTCAGTAAAATAAGCCACACTATCGTAACCTTTGATGGCTAGGTTATTAAACCAAGAGGTATAGATGGGATCTGCAGCAAAGCTGTATCCGGAGACAAATAGTAAGGCGAGCATTAGTTTTTTCATAGGGTTACCTCGTCGATTAAATTAGAACGGATGATGGAAAGTTGGCGTTGTTGTTTCTCTAGTAAGCTTGCATCTAAGGGCTGAGTAGCTTGGCTAAGTTGCTGTCGCCACGCTTGTAGGCTAGCTTCTGGGTAGTAATCAAATTCGCTATTTTGGGCACTTAGGCGTACTTGGCAAATGCTTTTGCTGTGGGCTTCATCTCTGTCCATAAGTACCGAGTGGCTGCGGTTCTGTTGGCATTGCTGCAGGTGAATATCGCTAAGTACTCGTTCGGCAGAGCTAGGTTTATGTTTCAGCCATTGTTGGAAGCGGCGTTTTCGGCTAGCCAATACCTGTTGGGTATTTAAGGCGGATGAACTGAGCTGAATGGCCTTGTCGCTAAGATGATGATGGCTAAGCTGTTTACCACTCCAAGAAAAGTGCTGGCAATCATTGGCTGATATCATTAATAGATCAAAAGGGTTGAAGTGCTGGTAATCTTGCGTAGCTAAGTGTTGCTCAAGGCGTTGGCTACTGCCTAACGCCAAGGCTTGGGGAATGATTTGTCCGCGTGTGGGCGCACCTGCGTGCTGTGGATCTTGGTAACGATTTAATAGCGCTAATACAACCCCATGATTGTTAAAGCCAAACCAGGTACCACCAGCTTGTCCATCAACGGGGTAAACCAATACCGTATCACCATTATGCTGTTGCTTTATGCCTGCTTCATGGCGATGACGGGCTTCATCACGGTTCATGGTAATTACGGTTTGTTGGCCAAGGCGCAATACACTAACAGTACACATTTAGTTGCCTTGTTGGCGCAGGTAACTCGCAGTGCTAGGTGCGATGCCCATGTTATTGTCTATCGATAAACCCAGCTCTTTTGCCACTAATTTGGCATACGCAACATGGTGTACGGTATGGTTAATTAAGTAGCATAGTTCGCGGCTTAAACTGCTATCAAACTGCATGCTTTGTTGCTGCTTCAAGGAAATCTCTGATTCCACCTTAATCGGGCGTTCATCAATGCTGGATTGTGGGTGAAGGAACCAGTTACACAACTGATTGATCAGTTGTAAGGCTAAGCTTGGGTTATTCTCGATATCGCTGTCGCGATGGCGCGAGTTGTAATCAATACTGCCTTTATTTAAACCATGTTGTAGTGCTAGGAAGTGATCTAGAATGTGTCGTACATGGCGGCCAATGCCTGATTCACTGTGAACAGAGGGCTGGTTGTAGAGTGCTCCATCACTCGCTTCAACTAATTGTTGCACTTGTTGAAGTGCCTCTACGGTAGCTTCACGCAGCTGCTTCATTGGTTCTCCATTTATTTAAAAAGCGTTCACTACCAGTTTGACCGAGGTAACGACGTAAATATTTCTCAGGGGTTTTTCTTAAATCAACAATAATGAGTCCATCTAGCGATTGGTTGAAACTGTTGTTCAGCGAAAAACAAACAAAGCGGCCATTAAGCGCTAAGTAGTGGCGCAGCAATATGGGGATCGATTTACCCGGTTCACATTGACCTACCAGTTTATTCAGAATGGCAATATTGCTAAGCGATGCGAGTACCTTGCTCGACCATACTTTGCCTTTCACCTTTAAAGGCACAATCGGCTTAACATCGTTTAGGTAGCGCTGCTCTGCGCGAAACGCCGAAATCATCGAATCTGAGATAAAGGCTTGAGCCAGCTCGGAATGCTCTTGGGAAATACTCACACAACCAAATAAGGTGTGGTATTGCGGGTTTTCTGCCACGTAGTGACCAATGCCTTGCCACAGCAAATCGAGCGCTCGAGGATGGCGCTGGTATTTAGGCACCACAAAGGAGCGGCCCATTTCTAAACAGTCGCCCATGCGTTTTAAATAGGCTTGGTCAAAATCGTATAGTGAGCGGCTATAAAGAGCATTGATGCCATGTTGCTCAACAATTTCGTTGGCTTGGCCCAAGCGATAGCCCCCCACCAAGCAATGGGCGTCGTTATCCCAAACAAATAAGTGTAAATAATGAGGGTCAAACTGGTCACTATCTAAGTGTTTCCCGGTGCCCTCTCCAGCAGCTCTAAAGGTGACTTCGCGCGCCAAGGCTATCTCATCCATAATCGGCCCTAAGCGTGGGTAGGGGGCGCAATACACACTAAAGTTTCGGTGGCTGACTAAGATGCAGTCTTCTAAAGTATCTAACTGCTTACGTAGTTCTTGGCGGCCATTAGGCAAACATTCAACTAAGTTCAGCGGCGGGTGCTTGGGCGCAGCTTTAGCTTTTTTATTGTTAGGTAAACTCAGTAAATCAGTCGCTACCCGCAAGTAATCGGTAACGGCTTGTTCATTACTTAAGTTTTGATAATCTTTAGGGTCAATAACCTCGCCAATTTGCATGGTAAATTCACGACCACGTTTGTTTATTAGTTCTCTTGGTAGAAGGGCTGTACGTAAACGGCGATGCAATAAACCAGCGAGATAAAACAACTTGGAATTACGCCCTGTAACAAAACAAGGCAATACGTGCGCCTTATAACGTTTGGCTAAACGCCCAACCAAATTGTTCCACTGGCGATCTTCTATTTGACCCGTTTCGGTATTGATGGCTGACACCATGCCAGCGGGGTAAATCATTAATGCTCCCCCCTTAGATAAGTGCTGGCAAGACATGCGAATACCGCGGGCATTTTTCTTGGCGGCTTGCTGTGAGAGCACGTCTACGCCAATAAACAGATTTTGAAACTCTTCTATATTGGCTAACAGTTCATTTGTGAGCACTTTTAAGTCGGGGCGCACTTGTAGCAATAATTCGCTCATTGCTACGCCTTCTAAGCCGCCCAAAGGATGGTTAGCCACAATCAGTAGCGGACCTTCTTGCGGCACATTTTTAAGTGCCTCAGGGTTGTTGGCGAGTAGCGAGAAATCTAAGCGGCGCATGGTATGACGCAAAAACTGTTGTGCTGTTTGGCTGTCATCTACAAACTTAGGAGCAGCATCGTAGTACTTGGCTAAAGTGCTTAAGCCCAAGATCTTTTCTATCACTCTAGCTAACCACTGTGGGCGCATGCTCAGCCTAAATGGATTATTTTTTTCCTGCATGGATTACTCCTTAATCCGTTTCTGGATAACAAGCAGTGAGTTCACGCTCATGTTTCCAGCGTACTAGCAGCTCTTTAAATTTAGGTGGTCGATAACCACGTTTGCGATTGGCAGCACCTAGTTCAAATAAGGTTTTGTATTGAAACAATAACGAGCGCATGGCTTCGCGAAAGGGAGTTTTGCGATCCCAAATATGCAGCGATTCAGAGCTAGCGCTATTTATTTCGACAATCTCCAGATTGGTTCCTTGTTGTAAGTGGGTGATGTCGGCGAATTTAATGTCCATTCGTCCATAATAGAACTCGGGCAAATCGGCCATTATTTGGTTAATCGCTTGGTTTAATTCTGGAGTGATTAAGTCATTGGCATCGCGAAAGATAGCGCCACGACAATGACTGGCCGAAAACACCAATTTATAGGGTTGGCCTTGATCGATAATGCTGTCTAGTTTGTCGTGATGACGACTTAAATAGAGGTGTTGCAGTTCGCTAGCGCGAGGGTCTGCTTGAATCAACTGTTTTAGAGTGGACTGGCCATCACCCACTACATAAGGCGTGTACTTTAATGCCAAAGAAATAATCTTACCTTGTGGCTGGTCGGGGTGGCGTACAAAGAACACGCCTGCCTCGGCTTCATAGCTGGCCAGTTTTTGAATCAACATGGCTGCATTAAGCGGATAGTTTTCTAGGCAATCTTGCAGCTCTTGACGGTTATGCAGTAACTTTACTCCCGCACCACGGCAGCCAATATCTGGCTTACCTACAACTGGAAACTCGAGGCCGCGTTGTTGCATTTGCTCTAATAAGTCTTCTACTTGACGTGCTAAAGGTGCGCCGGTGCGATTGACCTTCATCCAGGCAAGGACAGCATCGTCGCATGACCGGGTAGCTTGAGCCAACAGTTCGCTTTTGCCTACACCTACCATGCCTGCTAGCGGCAACTTAGGGTTGGCTATTAGTGGTAAAGTAAACGAGCGATGGCGAATGCCCAAGGCTATCCATTGTAATACCACAGGAATATATACTGCCCAAGTTGGCCAAAATTCAAAGAAAGAAGTGGTTTTTCCGTTCATATCCAAGGCCGGCATACCGGGGGATACGTAAGGTGCAGAGGGTTTGGTATTTGTTTGTTCAGTCACAGTAACGGCACTTCCTTTTGCTTTTTATCTGTACTAACAGACCTGTGTATTGCGATAAATAATTCAATCTCCGTTAAATTCAGTCTAGTTCATTCAATTAATGACTCAATGCGGTGTTATAAAGCTCCTGTCTAAGCGAGAATAGTTACCAATAAATGTAAGACTTTCGGATGGTTGCGCTGAATGATTATTGAAGATTTACACTTACTGGCTGGTCAGCATCAGTTAGCGATAAAACGCTGGGAGTTAAAAGCTGGCGAGCACTGGGCGATCTTTGGTCACAGTGGTAGTGGTAAATCTTTGTTGGGTGCTTGGTTGGTGGGAGACTTAGTAGCCGAGCGGGCCACCTTCAGCCAACAACCGCAGCGTATTGCTTTAGTCTCTTTAGAGCAGCAACAGGCTTTGCTTGAACGCGAGCTCGCCGACGATGACAGTGAGTTCACCGATCAAATAGATAGCGGGCACACAGTACTTGCGTTGCTTGAAGCTGGCTGTTGCGAGCCGCGTTTACTTGAGCGAGTGAGCCAACAGTGTGATTTAACACATTTACTTAAGCGCGGTTTTCGTTTGTTATCAACGGGCGAAACGCGTCGCCTGATGCTGGCTTTAGCACTGATTAAGCAACCACAATTGTTAATTTTAGACGAGCCCTTTGCCGGCTTAGATCTCCGCCACCAACAGCAATTACTCGCTCTGCTTGAACAACTAGCCAAAGAGTGTCAGTTATTGATTATTAGCTCGCGTGATGATGAGTTGCCTAGCTCAATTAGTCACGTAGCGGTGCTTGATGAACAAGGCTTAAGCCAGCAACTCACCATTGAGCAATGGCTACAGCATCCCGAGCGTCAGCAAATGGTACAGCAAGCTGAGCAACAATCTTTGGCTATTGTGCAGGCCTTGCGCGAATTTCAGCAAGTAGAACCGGTTACACCCTTATTCGCGATTACTCAAGGCTCGGTGAGTTATGCCGGTGAGACATTGTTTAGTGACTTAGATTGGCAAATACAGCGCGGCGAGCACTGGCAAGTTCGTGGCCCCAACGGTTGTGGAAAAAGCACCTTGTTGAATCTGATTTTTGGTGACCACCCGCAGTGTTACAGTAACCAAATAGAGGTGATGGGGTTTCGCCGTGGTAGCGGTGAAAGCATCTGGCAAGTTAAGCAGCATATTGGCATGGTATCGGCCGCCTTGCATTTACAGTATCGGGTCAACTGTAGCGCCCTTGAAGTGGTGTTGTCGGGTTTGTACGACTCTATTGGTGTTTATCAACAAGCCAGTGAACTTGAGCTTGAACAAGCACGTTTATGGTTACAACTATTTGGTTTGGCTCACTTAGAAAAACACGACTTTAAAAGCTTGTCTTATGGGCAGCAGCGTTTGTTGATTATTGCTCGCGCCTTGGTGAAAGGGCCGCAACTATTATTGTTGGACGAGCCTTGCCAAGGCTTAGATTTTTTACAACGTAATACCGTGTTAAAGGCTTTAGAGTTGGTGGCTAAACACAATCTTAGTCAGCTAGTGTATGTTACTCACCATCAAGATGATGCCTTACCGAGCATTAAACACTTTATCGATTTTACCGATGGCGCGGTGCATCTAAGTACGCTTTGAGCGTGGCACTATGCTGCAAATTAATCTCTAGTCCACAGGAGTAATAAGATGAGTTGGTATATAGCGGTTCTTAAAAAATACTTGGTGTTTAATGGGCGCGCTCGACGCAAAGAATATTGGATGTTTGTGCTTTTCAACAGCATCATCGGAGTGATACTAAGTTTAATTGACCAAGTTACCGGAACCGTTAATCTTGAATCTGGCTTAGGGGTATTGGGCAGTATTTATACCTTGGCGGTCTTGCTGCCTTCTCTGGCGGTGGCGGTGCGTAGGCTACATGATACCGGGCGCAGTGGCTGGTGGTTGTTTATATTATTCCTGCCAATTATTGGCGTATTAGTGCTGTTATTTTTCTTTTTGTCTGACAGCGAAAGTGCAGCCAATGCTTATGGGGAAAACCCTAAAGCTCAAGCTGTTTAACGTTTACTATGTGGTGTTGGCCAATAAATGCATGCAAATGAAACCAGTGGTGTAGGGCTAAATCGCCAATACTATCGGCGTGGCCCTGATTACCGCCATGGTGATAGCGTAGACTTTGTCGATATTAAGCATACTTTTGGCTTTGCTGGTTTAGCGATAGGCGCTTGGGTTAATAAACAAGAGAAACAACGTGCTGCAGAGCTAATCTTTGATGCCTTAGCCGATTTGGCATTTTTGCTTAATTTGCCTCCGGTCGCACTAGGTTTAAGAGGTAGCTTAAATTTGGCTTTTGGCACCGGTGGTCAAGCTAATGTTCAAGCTCACTATGCCCCTGCGAGTAAAACTCTCGCACTTGCTAAAAATGCTGGCGCTGGCGCTCTAGCTCATGAGTGGTGGCATGCTTTCGACAACTACATGGCCGCAAAATTATTTTGCCAGCCTGCCGAGCGCAACGAGTTTGCTTCGACTCGCTGGCTGGCCGATGATAAGCAGCATCCCCATGCTTTAAACCAGTTACTTGATCAGCTGTTTGCTGCGGTGTTTTTAAGCGAGCAAGGGCAAAATCTACATCCTTATGTAAGCCGCTCAGTGGCCTTAGATAAGCAACTCGGGCTGCGTTATTTTAGCTTGCCTACAGAAATGATGGCGCGGGCGTTTGAAGCATGGATTCAAAGTCGTAACGATATCAAAAACAGCTACTTAGTGAGTGGTACCAAGCAAACTGAATTAGCCAAACAAGGAGCCTATCCCGATGATCGGCATCTATTGCTGATAGGTGATAGTGCGTTGCAATACTTCGAAACATTGGGGCGCGCACTAGGATTCAGAGCATAGAAGATTTGTTGAAAACTCTTTGAATTGTTTCATCTCTGCCGATGCTAAATAAGTTTTCTATTCACAAATTAATCAAGGATCGTATACTTGTTGGTCTTGTTAATGAAATTTAACAAGACTCCTAGGGAATTAGGGAACAGGGAATGTTGCGACTATTATCTATCGTTTTATTGGCTTTTACTTGGTTTAATGCTGCCTTCGCGCAAGAAAAAGTGGATTTGCGTGTACTCGCTTGGCCGGGTTACGCCGATGCTGATATGGTGGCTGACTTTGAAAAGCGTTATAAGGTTAAAGTTAAAGTCAGCTACATTACCAGTGATGATGAAATGTGGCTGAGAATGGGCCATAAAAACGGCGAGAACTACGATGTTTTTGCGGTAAATACTGCCGAGTTACAGCGCTACATTGATGCCAAACTGGCTAGGCCTTTAAATCCCCAGGCCATCGGCAATATAGCCAAACAGTTACCGCGGTTTGCTACTTTAGAAGAGATCCCTGGAGTCACTCGCGATGGGCTGGTTTATGCTATTCCCTATACCTATTCTGAGATGGGCCTCATCTACAATAAAAACTATTTTGAGCAGCCGCCTACCAGTTGGAAAATCATGTGGGACCCACAATATCAAGGTAAGGTGCTGGCATACAATGGGAGTGCCCACAACTATTCTTTAGCTGGTATGGTGCAAGGCCTTGATAACCCTTTTCAACAATCTAACCAGCAATTTAACAAAAGCACCGAATTATTGTTGGCGCTTAGGCGTAATGCGCTTACTTTTTATAGTTCACCAGAAGAAGCCTCTGAGTTTTATAATCAAGAGTCGGTCGCTTTAGTATTTGCTAACTATGGCGCCCAGCAACTTAAGCAGTTACAAGATGCTGGAGCCGATATTAGTTATGTTATTCCCCAAGAGGGAGCCTTAGCATGGTTAGATTGCTGGGCACTGTCTAGCGGAGTTAAAAATAAAGATCTCGCCCATAAATGGATTGATTTCACCCTAGAGCCTTGGGTTAGTCAGTTACTTACCGAGCGCCAAGGCTTAGCGAATACCATTGTGCAAGATAACCGCTCGGTTGCTGAAGACAAAATCATTTGGTTAGAGGAGGTGGAAGATCATCAGCTGCGCAGTGAGTTTTGGGAAAACATTCTTAGCGGCAAAACCTTGCAAATGATGAGTTTGCCATGATCAATTCAATTTCTCTGCGTTTTGGACTTTGGTTTGCCGGCTTTGGTATTTTGGCCTCGGTGGTTACTGCTGCGGTTAGTTACCATGAGAGCCGCGGGTTGTTAGCCGAAAGCGCAGAGCGAGAATTAGCAACCACCACTCAGATCTTAGCTCGGGAGTTTGGAACTAGCATTGAAGAAATAACCAAAGATGTATTGTTTTTAAGCTCTATTCCTCAAACCGTGGGTTATTTTGGCGCCTCTAATCAAGATGAACTTGCTAAGCAGCTGAAGGATATTTTTAAGCAAAAGCTCAATTTAAATCCTTCTTATTTTCAGTTGCGTTTTATTGGCGCCGACAACTTTGGTCGTGAATTAATTCGAGTTGATAGACTGAGTGATGGCTTGGTCTCTATTCCCGATGCGAGCTTAGAAGAAAAAGCTCATTATCCTTATGTTTTCCGCACATTGCGATTAAATGTAGGCGAAAGCTATTTGTCGGATGTAGACATTCATAATGAGAAAGGCGTCGAACTGGGCTTGCATCAACCTACCTTAAAAATTGCTTCGCCGGTATATGTAGAGGGGAAAGCCCTTGGCTTGGTGGTGGTGAATGTGGGCTTGACGCGTTTGTTTAGCCAAATGCAGGCCGATTTACCTGAAGGGGTTGCCATCTACTTAGCCAACCAAAAAGGCGATTACTTAGTTAATCCTAATCCTGATAAACAGTTTGGTTTTCATTTTGGCCACCGCTATTTAATGCAGCGTGACTTTCCGCAGATGGAGGTGCTATTTAGCGATTTGCAGCCAATTACTTTTGTACTGGACCCCTCTGCAGTCTACAAGTATGAGCGAGCAGTGTCTTTTACTCCATTATTTTATGGACCAAAGTCTAGCCCTAAAATGGCGGTGCTTGGATTGGCTAGCCCTTTACCTACGCTAAGTCATATTATTGATTCCCTTGCAGGCTCAATGATTAAGGTATGTTTAGCTTTAAGCTTACTGGGGCTATTCACCTCATTATTCTTTGCCAAGGTGTTGTCTCAGCCTATTCGTAATATGGTGATAGCGGTAAACTCATTTTCTAAAGGTAAGCTACCAGCTGCGCAACTATTGCCTAGTGAGCGAAAGGACGAAATTGGTTTATTGGCCAATACCTTTAAAGCGATGTCGCGGCAAATTAACAAACAAATAGTTGAGCTTAAAGATAATGAGATTAATCTACGCTATATGGCCAGTCACGATAGTTTAACGGGGTTGCCAAACCGCAGTTTATTCTTAGAGCAACTGCGTGCTGCAATTCATCGTGCCGAGGTAGCACAGCATAGCCTCGCAGTGGTGTTCATTGATTTGGATAATTTTAAACAAGTTAATGATAATTTGGGCCATGAAGCGGGTGACCTCTTGTTAAAACAGGTCGCAATGGTGTTGCGCGATTCCATTCGCTCGGGGGATTCGGTAGCCCGTTTTGCTGGTGATGAATTTATGCTGGCTCTAGAGTCAATTTCCGAGCCTGAAGAGACCAATGAAGTGGTTGGCACTGTGCTACGCCGCTTGGCTCAGGAAATTAGTTTGGGGGTGCATATTCAGCCAGTTTATGCCAGCGTAGGTATTAGTATGTACCCAGCAGATGGCAACGACCCAGAGTTATTAGTGCGTAATGCCGATGCGGCGATGTATCAAGCCAAGTCTAATGGCCGTAATCAATTTAGTTATTATGCTCTAGATGAACCTTCTGCAATAGGTTAGGCCACCCTATCAAAATGGCGTTGCATCATCTGGGGTTTATTGTTTGTTAGCTCGAAATTTTTAGCTGCCTTAAAGCCTTGTAGGTTTAACCATTGCGTTGCGCTAGTGACTTCAACAAAAACCTGTTTAGTATAATGTTGTTCCGCAGGTAGCATCCGCCTAAGTTGGTATTGTTTGAGCGGCGAAAAGCTAAATACTTGCGCAACATGGCTCATTCCAGTTTGAATACACCATTGCTGTAGTTCACTGATTGCCAGCTCTGCCTCCGGCACAGCTAATTCCCATTGTTCTAACAATACTAAATGTGCCCAAGGTGCTGATAGTGATTGCCCAATACGTTTAAAGTCTTCAGCAAAGTGCTCACTAACAGCTTGATTCCACGCGCCTTGAGCGCTGGCAATTAGTAAATTGTCGAGCAGGTATAGCTGGTAGTCGCCGTGAAGTGGTTCTGTGCTCATAGAGATGTTGGCTAGTTGATAATGTTTAAGTTTAGCCAAGATTGTTAGCTAAGCCAGCCTTTTGCTTTGTAGGCTAGGGCCGGCTTTTATTAGGTAAATTATCAGTTTAAGCGCGCTTCTTACTGGCTACATCCATCCAAACCGCTAATAGCAAGATGCTACCTTTGATGATGGATTGCCAATATGTTGGTACATCCATCATGCTCATGCCGTTGTCTAAGCTGGCCATAATAAATGCGCCCATCACTGCGCCAAATACTGTGCCCACCCCACCGGCTAAACTGGTTCCGCCAATCACACAGGCCGCAATGGCGTCTAACTCAGCAATGTTACCAGCAGATGGAGAACCCGCGCCTAAACGTGAAGCCAAAATTAAGCCCGCCACGCCCACCAATAAGCCATTAATTGCAAATACAGATAGCTTGGTGCGCTCAACGTTGATGCCAGATAAACGGCTGGCTTCAAGGTTGCCACCAATAGCGTAAATACGGCGACCGAAGGCGGTTTTCTTGGCCATAAAGGCAGCGGCAAACATCAGCACTACCAGCAATAATACTGGAGTAGGAACACCGCGGTAGTCGTTTAATAGTAATACCGTGCCTAGGGCGAAGATGGCAATCAGGCCAAACTTGAATATATCTCCAGTGACGGGCTTATTACTTAGTTTGTGCTCCGAGCGAGTTTTACGCAGTTTTCCTTGCCAAGCAAAAAAGACTGCCAGCGCACCTACGGTGGTGATTAGTGAGAACATGTCTGGCAAGTAGCTTTGGCCAATAATGCCCATATCTGGGGTTGTTGGAGCAACCGTGCTACCGCCAGTAATGCCGATTAAAATCCCCCTAAAGGCCAGTAAGCCGGCTAGGGTAACAATAAACGATGGTACTTTGCGGTAGGCTACCCACCAACCATTCCACAGGCCGAGTAAAAAGCCAGCACTTAAAGTAAGCACAATGGTGAGTGGTAAAGGCAATTGCCACCACACATCCATAATGGCAGCTGCGCCGCCTAATAGGCCCATCATTGAGCCAACTGATAAATCAATCTCTGCCGAGATGATCACAAACACCATGCCAATAGCGAGTATCCCGGTTATGGCCGTTTGGCGTAGTAAATTAGAGATGTTACGTGGGGTAAGATAGCTGCCCTCGGTGGCAAAGTAGAAAAACAGCATAATTACCGCAATAGCGGCAAACATCACCAATACTTGTAACTTCATTTTCTTTAAATTACTCATCAAGTTCACCTTGTTTGTGGTGCTATTGATGGTTGTTTCTTGACTAGACATGTTTGTTACTCCTCGGCCAACGCGCAGTCCATCACCATTTCTTGGCTCAGGTTTTGATTGTCTAGAAGGCCTTTCAATTTACCTTCATGCATCACTAATACTCGGTCACTAATGCCTAATACTTCCGGCAATTCGGAGGACACCATAATGATGCTGATCCCTTGTTTAACCAATTGATACATCAACTTATAAATTTCATATTTTGCCCCTACATCGATGCCTCTAGTGGGTTCATCAAGGATCAAAATACGCGGTTGTAATAATAAGAATTTGGCTAAAATGGCTTTTTGTTGGTTGCCTCCACTTAGGCTTTTTATGGCCAACTCTGGGGACGCTGTTTTTACTTTAAGGCGTTGAATGGATTGTTCAATGGCTGTTTGTTCAGCTGATTCATTGACGGTTTGGCCTAAGCCACTAAACATGTTTAAACCGGCTAGGGTAATGTTTTGGCCTACTCCCATAATTGGCACAATGCCATGGCGTTTACGATCTTCGGGCACCATAGCAATGCCGTGATTTAAAGCATCGCGATTGTGGCGAATTTTTATCGGTTTTCCATCTAGCTCCACAGGGCATTGATAAATGCCTTCGTAAGAACCAAATAAACACTGCATAAGTTCGGTACGGCCCGAACCCACCAAACCAGCTACGCCCAAAATCTCACCCTTACGTAGACTAAAACTCACTTGGTCTACTTGTTTAAGATTGGACGACTTGCTTAATTGGGCATTAACCGGCCCAACCTTGAGGATCACTTCGCCAATAGGATGCTCTTCGCGAGGAAACAGTTGTTTAAGTTCACGGCCCACCATCATGCTGATTATGTCGTCGGTGCTCATGATGTTGGCGTTTTGAGTGCCGATATGTTCACCATCGCGAATGATGCAAATTCGGTCAGATATCTCTTTTACTTCATTGAGTTTGTGAGAGATGTAAACACAACTTACGCCTTCACTGCGTAGCTGTTTAACAATGTCTAACAACACCCGTGTTTCGGATTCTGTTAGAGGCGCACTAGGTTCATCCAGCACTAATACTTCGGCTTTTTTAGATAAGGCTTTGGCAATTTCTACCAGTTGCTGTTGGCCAACCCCTAATTCTCGAATAAGCGTGTCGGGTGAAACATCTAGTTTTACCCGTTTAAGCAAATCTTCGGTTTGCTTAAACATGGCACTGTGATCAAGTACCCCATAACTGGTGATTTCGGCACCAAGAAAAATATTCTCTAAAATAGACAGCTCTTTAACCAGCGTGAGCTCTTGGTGAATGATGGCAATGCCCTTTGCCTCGCTATCGCGAATATTGCGCGAAACAAGCGGTTCGCCTTTATAAATAATTTGTCCTTCATAACTACCATGGGGATGAACGCCGGTTAGCACCTTCATTAAGGTGGACTTCCCAGACCCGTTCTCGCCGCAAAGCGAGACAACTTCGCCACGTTCTAAGTTGAAACTTACCCCATTAAGCGCAATCACTCCGGAGAATTTTTTAACGATGTCAGACATCATCAATAAGCTGCTTTGGCTCATCTTAACTCCTAATAGAAAGGGCGAGGCGATGGCCCCGCCCTTTTGTTACTGCGTAGTAAATAGCGCTTACTGATATACGTCTGCTTTGCTGTGGAAGCCGTCGGCAATCACGGTTTGATCAATATTCGATTTATCTACAGGAATTGGCGTAAGTAGGTAAGAAGGTACGTCTTTAGTACCGTTGTTTAAGCTAGAGTTCGACTCTGGCATTTGGCCGTTGCCCATTTGCACTGCCAGCTCTGCTGCAGTGGTGGCGAGCAGTTTAATTGGCTTGTAAATGGTCATGGTTTGGGTACCGGCTACTACGCGGCGGCTGGCGGCTAAATCGGCATCTTGACCAGAGATATATACCCTACCAGCTAGCCCTTGTGCGTCTAATGCTTGAATAGCACCACCTGCAGTAGAGTCGTTAGAGGCAACAACTACGTCGATGTTATTGTCGTTAGCAGTTAAGGCATTTTCCATGATTTTTAGGGCATTCTCGGCTAACCAGCCATCAACCCATTGGTCACCTACTACTTTAATATCACCTTTGTCGATCAGTGGCTGTAGGATGTTCATTTGCCCTTGGCGGAACAACTTCGCGTTGTTATCAACTGGCGAACCGCCCATTAGAAAAAAGTTGCCATCGGCTTTGTGCTTAATTAATGCTTCGGCTTGTAGTTCACCTACTTTTTCGTTATCGAAAGATAAGTAAAAATCGATGTCGGCATTGTTAATTAGGCGATCATAAGCCAGTACCTGAATGCCCTCAGATTTAGCTTCGGCGATCACATTAGACAATACTTTTCCGTTATAGGGAATTATCACTAGTACGTCTACGCCACGAGAAATCATGTTCTCAATTTGAGAAATCTGGGCGGTTTCATTACTGTTGGACGATTGAACATACACTTTGGCACCAAGTTCTTCGGCTTTCTCAACAAAAAAGTCTCGGTCTTTTTGCCAGCGCTCTAGGCGAAGATCATCGATGGCCAAGCCGATTTTTACGGTTTTGGCAAATGCTGGGGCGGAAACGGCTAACGCGACTGTGCACAATAGAGTGATCAGCTTTTTCATGTTTTGGCTCCTTGCTATATAGCTTTTTGTTATTTTTAGCTAATTGTAGGGTGTAGAGGTAATCCCAAAAACTCATTCCTCGTCAACCAGATTAGGCTCAATTTGGATACTCACCAATGATGCTTTTTTGTACAGCTATAATGTTTATTCACATTAAATGTCATTATGTGACAAGTCTCAAGAAAACGTTTTCCTTTGGCGGGCGTTTTTTAAGAATTACTAAAACTTGGCACTATAGTTGAGTCACACTTTTACTTATATTTTATTAATTTGATAATAAAATTAATAAAAGGGCGGTGGAAGAAGATTTGAAATTTTTGTAATAAGCTGCTGAAAATAAAGATATTGTCATTTTCCACAAAGAGATTTAAGTGAAAGCTTTAGTTTCACTTAAAACGCAGGTAAAGCTCACATTAGCTGTGATGTTGAAACTCGCCGATTAACTCAATTTGAGCCGCTTGCTCACTAAATGCCTTTAGCGTATCTAAACCTGGAGCTTGCCCTGGGGTGTATTGTTTGGCGATGGCGTTGATCCACTGCAAACCTAACGCACTTTCGTAAGCTGAGCTAAGCACACAACTTACTTGGTTAGCTTGTGCTTGGTCGATAATGCTGGCACAGGTTCGCCAAGGGCCAAGTAAACTCGGTTTAATGACTAAGCAGCGCAAACCTTCGAAGTAATGATAGCGGTAGCTGCTGTCTTGTAGGGTTTCATCTAAGCCAATGCCTACGCCAGTGCGTTGAGCTAACAACTCGCATTGTTGGCTATTCATTAGCGGTTCTTCAATATAGTCGATGCGGCTAAGATCGATACTCTCTAAAACAAAAATAGCTTGGTTCCATATCCAGCCTCGGTTTGCATCTAAACGTAGCTGTAAATCAGGATAGCTGTGTTGTAATTGTTGAATTAGTTCTAGATCTTGTTTGGGGGATTGGCGAGCCACTTTAAGCTTGGCTAGATGACCAGATTGAGAGTCCAGAATTTGTTGGCAGTGAGCGAAATCGCCGTTAAGTAGCGGGTAGCCAGAAACAATGGGAGTACTTAGTGGTAGCCCTGCCATCGCACAGTCGATACCAAAGGCAACACTTGGATACAGCTTACGCTGAACATGCCCTTGTAAGTAGTCGGTAATTTGCTGCTCTGCTTGCGCTAATGTTTCTTCGCTAAATCCGGGTAGTGGGGCTATTTCTCCACGTCCCAAGCGGCCATCACGAAAGCGAATTTCGAGGTAAAGACCTTGGCGTTGCTTATGTTTTAGAGAACCAAGCTGTATGGGGTCAACAAATGCTTGGGTATAGCGACTTAAGGTAGCACTTTGCCAGTTACAGAGCATGCTGAGACCTCTCAAATACTAGAAGTGATGAAGCACTCATCACTCTGCAAATCTATCACTTTGTACAGAGCAGTCGCAATAGCAAATATGCGATTTATTATTATGCTTTAGTGGGTGTTTTTAAGCTGGTTGAGTGGTGCGAGTGGACTAGGTTAAATGAAGAGTGGGGTAGAATACTCGCTAAAGCATACGAGGATTCTGCCCTTCACCATTGCCGTTAAGGATTACGCTTAAATTTACTAAACTCAGGCGGGCGTTTTTCGTTAAAGGCGTTACGACCTTCTTGGCCTTCTTCTGTCATGTAGAACAGCATGGTGGCGTTGCCCGCGAGTTCTTGTAAACCAGCTTGGCCATCACAATCAGCATTGAGTGCAGCTTTTAAACAGCGCAAAGCCATAGGGCTGTTTTGCAACATCTCACGACACCACTGCACGGTTTCTTTTTCAAGATCTGCATACGGCACTACGGTGTTCACTAAGCCCATATCAAGTGCTTCTTGCGCATCATACATGCGGCATAAAAACCAAATCTCGCGCGCTTTCTTTTGGCCGACTATGCGCGCCATGTAACTGGCTCCCCAGCCACCATCAAAAGAGCCTACTTTAGGGCCAGTTTGGCCAAATTTGGCGTTGTCGGCGGCAATGGTTAAGTCACACATCATGTGTAATACATGGCCACCACCTACAGCGTAACCGGCTACCATGGCTACCACAGGTTTAGGGCAGGTACGAATTTGGCGTTGAAAATCTAATACATTTAGGTGATGGGTCCCTTGGTCATCTTTATAGCCGCCGTAATCACCACGTACCGATTGATCGCCGCCAGAACAAAAAGCCAGTTCGCCTTCGCCAGTAAGAATAATCACACCCACTTCTGGGTCGATGCGGGCGTCATTTAAGGCATGCATCATCTCTTGAACCGTTAAAGGACGAAATGCGTTGCGAACTTGCGGGCGGTTAATAGTGATCTTGGCGATGCCGCAGGCGGACTTATGGTAGCGAATATCTTCGTATCCATTGTCGGCATCCTGCCAAGTTACTGCTGAGCTATCTATTTGGGTCATTCTCTTCTCTATCATTATTTAGGACACTGGACAGTTGTTCGAGAAACAGTGTCGGTTGTTCAAAATGGCAATTGTGCCCAGCGCCTTCAATGATGTGACATTTAAGGCGTGGGTAATCTTGTTGTAGCTGTTTGGCTAGCGCTTGGTATTTATTGTCTAGGCTTCCACCAATAAAATCTAGCGGCATTTTTAATTGACCAAGCTGCCGACTCAGATCTTGCTGCAAACCCAAGCTGGTTGCGCGCAACGTTGCGGCAATGCCCTGGCGGTCTTGATGTTGGCGGCGTTGAATAAGCTGCTGCCGCTGCTCGCTACTAAGGTTGGCAAATACCGCTTGTTGGTACCATTCGTTGACTAGCGTATCCAGGGGCTCTGTTAACCAGCGGTCTGCCCAACGGTTGTCGTGCACTAAACGTTGTTGGCGTGCATCTTCATCACTTAAACCAGTATTGGCAGATTCGATAACTAATCGTTCAATACCTTTGGGGGCGAGTAAAGCATGTTGCAGCGCTAAGCGGCCTCCTAGGCTGTAACCCACTAAATGGTAATGGGCGATTTTAAGGCGCTTTAAGCATGCGGTGAGCTGGTGGCTAAAATCTTTAAAGGCATTGCGTGGTTTAAGCCGCTGCTGGGCGCTCATGCCATGGCCGGCAATGTCTACGGTTACACAATAGTAGTGCTGGCTAAGCACTGCAATTTGCGCTTGCCAGTCGCTACCGCTACCTAGAAATCCATGCAAAAAAACTAAACAGGGATGTTGGCTTTGTCCATAAACGCTAAAGTGCATCGTGGCTGGCTACCTGACTAATTAAAGATTGATAACGCGCACTGGCATCGCCTGGAGTAAAGCAGACTTCAATCAAGCTGGCTCCGGCTTGGTACTGTGCACGCTCAAAAGCATGGCCGAATTGTTCGAAATTTACCACCTGTTGATAAGCTAAATTGAAGGTGGCTGCGGCGGCGGCAAAGTCGGCCTGATGAGGTAACTGATAATACTGTTTGCTTAGCTGTTGATCCTGCGGGCCTGTTGATAGCGCAGGCAATAGGTTAAATATTTCACCGCCGTTATTATTAAACAGCACTATCACTAGATTTTGCTGGCTATTAGCGGCAAGGCTTAAGGAGTTTAAGTCATGCAATAACGAGGTATCGCCAATCACTAAAGTACATGCTTGTTGCAGACCTTCGGCAATTCCTACGCTGGTGGCTAATAAACCATCAATGCCCGACGCTCCGCGGTTGGCAAAGTAATGCTCCGCTTGGCAAGGTTGGCCAAGTAGTTCAAACAAACGCACGACCATGCTATTGCCCATAAACAAGGCTGATTGTGGTTTTTGCTGTGCCGAAATTTGTGCGCATATTGCCAGCTCGGAGTAATCGAGTAAGGCAGCATTAACCTCCTCGCTAATGGCTTGTTGAGCTTGGGTCCATCGCTCTAGATACTGTTGGCTAGTGGGGCTTGCCTTAACCGGATGAGCGTGTAGCCAAGCTTTGGCGCTGCATTGCCAGCGCTGCTGGATACTTTGGCCGGGGTTTACCCGCTGCGCTGATTGATCAATTAAATAATACTTTGCTGAGCTCTTGGCCAGCCATTGGTTGAGGCGTTTCGACACCAGCTTGCCGCCAAACTGAATTATCAGTTCGGCTTGTACTTGTTCGGTAAATCGCGAGTTGGCGAGTAATAACTCAGCGTGTTGAATCAGCCCAGCACCCTCTTGTGCGGTTTGCCAATGGCTTTGGCAATCGACTACTACTGGCCAGCCTGCTTGCTGCGCCCAAGTTATAATGGCTTGGCTTTGCTCGGCGGTTTGCTGGCCTATTATTACCAATACTTTGGACTTTTCGACTAGCTCTGACCACTGCTGACTAACGACAGGCTGGGAGCTATTAGGATGTTGTTGGTAATAGGGCGAGCCGCTGTTTATCCAAGCTTCAAGTTGCTTATAAAGCGCAGTTAAATCTTGTTTAGCTTGTTCAGGATAGAAGGGTTCACGGTAAGGACAATTTAAATGCACTGGGCCAGGTGTTTGTTGCTGCAGCGCTAAGGCATGCCCCAGCTCGCTAAGCATATTGGCGAGTGAAGCATCAACACTGGGTTCGGCTAGTTGGCCACTATATACCGGGTAGTTGGCAAATATTCCCTGCTGTTCAATGGCTTGATTAGCTCCAACAGCAACCAGCTCCTGTGGCCGATCGGCGCTAAGCACTAACAATGGAATGTTTGATTGCTTTGCCTCAATCACCGCCGGGTAAAGGTTAGCAACCGCACTGCCCGAGGTGGTAATAATGGCGACAGTTTGCTGGCGAGCCTTACTTAAACCTAAAGCAAAAAAGCCTAAACCGCGTTCGTCAAAGTGGCAATGGCTAGTGGCTTTAGGGTGTTTAGCCACCGCTAGGGTTAATGGCGTAGAGCGAGAGCCGGGGGCGATACAAAAGTGTTCAATGCCGTGGCGAATGCAATCTTCTATTAAGCACTCAGCCCAGGCAATGTTAATGTTTTTAATCAAGGAGTAGGTCCTTATCTACCAGCTGCAATACCGTGGCGATTTTGTGGTTAAGCTCTTGCCATTCTTGCTCGGCTTGTGAGCCTGCCACAATGCCTGCACCAGCAAAGGTACTTAAATGTTGCGGAGTAACTAAGGCGCTACGAATGGCCACCGAAAACTCGCTTTGCGCACCGCTTAACCAGCCTACTGCGCCAGCATACCAGCCACGGGCATAGCCTTCGTTTTTAAGAATATATTGCACCGCAGAAGAACGTGGCAAGCCACCTACTGCAGGGGTGGGGTGTAAGGCTTGCAATAACGAGCGGTCATCTAAGGCAGGGCTAATGCGGGCCTGAATCCGCCGTTTTAAATGCTGCACTCTATCTAGCTTTAGCAATTCTAGATTATCTAAGGTGCGCACATGCAGGCTTAGCTCTTTTAAGCGGCGGGTTAAATCATCCACTACCAGTTGGTTTTCTAGCTTATTTTTGGCGTCTTCTAATAGCTGTTCGCCCAGTTGAGCATCTAGCTCGCTAGTTTCTCCACGCGGCGCAGTGCCGGCTAAGGCTTCACTGACCAATTGGCTGCCTTCACGAGAATACAAACGCTCGGGACTGCAGCCCAAAAAGCTAGTTACTCCATCAAACTGAAATAAAAAGCTGTAGCAGTTCCGTTCTTTTTGTTGCCATTGTTGTAGCAAAGAAAAAGCGTTTATTTCGGCATTTAGTTGCAAATTGGTTTGCCGAGACAGCACCACTTTGGCGGTGTGTTGTTGAAAATCTTCGCTGGTGACTTGCTTAACCAAGTGCTGCCATTGTTCGCGACTGGGTTGGTCTTGGCGAGACAAGGCTTTAAGTTGTGTGTGTTGCAGGGCTTGTACTGGTTTTAAGGCAGCAAAGGCCTTTTCGATGCGCTGATACTCTAGCTCTGGTTGATGTTCAAAATTAGCATTGATGAACAACCGGGTATATTCGCCGTCACAACGAATTTCAAAGCGGGGCAGAATAAAGCGGCGATGCGGAAAGCTTGACCACAGGGCGCTTTGCCGAGCAAAGGCAATGCCGCCATAAAAGCGCAGCTGGTTATTGTGTGGGTCTAGTTGGTCACACACCGATTGCAGTTGCTCCAAATCGAGTACCGACTTAGCCGCACCCACAAAGGCAACTTGTTGCTGGCGTTTGTTTTTCCAGTAACCGCGGGTGGTGTGTTGTTGTTGGTTAAGCCAGGCGAGAAGCTCGAGCTTTGGCAGCTTTATACAAACCTGCTGAAACCCCTGCTGCGGCAATAGCCTAAGCTGGTCCATCGCATTTTTAAACTGGCTAGCAGTGAGTCTCACCTTAACTATTCCTGCTCAATGACACTGGTTCAATGTAGCTGTTTTTGTTACAAGTTTATAGTCAGATTTGGCTCAGCCTTGATGCTGAGCAATAATAGGCGCTAAGTTCTTATCTTAATGTTGAATATTACTTTGAAATCATGGCTTCATGCGGCGCGTTTACGCACCTTGCCTTTAGCGAGCGCGTCGATAATTTTGGGTTCTGCACTGGCATATTCTGAGGGACGCTTTGCTTGGCCAGTATTGCTGCTGGCCTTGCTAACGGCCTTGTTGCTGCAAATTCTTTCCAATTTAGCCAATGATTATGGCGATGCGGTAAGTGGTGTTGATGATGACACTCGAGTGGGCCCGGCTCGCGCGATTCAAGCTGGATTATTGACTAAGCAGCAAATGTTTCGGGCAATTACGCTGGTTGCCCTGCTGGCAGTGTTAAGTGGTATTGCGCTACTGGCAGTAAGTTTGGGCAGCAATCTACAGGCTTGGTTAGGGTTTATGGGCTTGGGTGGGCTGTCGATTGTTGCGGCTATGGCCTACACCATGGGAGCTCGGCCATACGGTTATCGTGGCTTTGGCGATATAAGTGTATTTTTGTTTTTTGGCTTACTGGGAGTATTGGGCTCTTATTATTTGCATACGCAAACTCTGGGCTGGCCGGTACTGATGATAGCCGCAGCCAATGGTTTGTTAGCCACGGCGGTGCTTAACATAAACAATCTCCGTGATTTTGCTCCTGATAAGGCTGCCGGAAAGCTGACTTTGGCAGTGCGCTTAGGTGAGCGTAATGCCCGTTGTTACCATTTAGTATTAGTGGTGCTGGCTTTATTGTTATTTGCCAGCTTTGTTATTTGGCAAAGTAGCGCTAGTTTCGCTTGGTTGTGTTTGTTGCCTGCTTTAGCTCTTATGAAGGTAACTAAAACCGTTATGCTGGAGCGCCAGCATCAGCTATTGGACAAGCAATTGCAGCTCACCGCCAAACTAAGTTTTTTTATCGCCTTGTTGTTTAGTCTTGGTTTGCAGTTTCATTATTAGGGGTTGTTGAGTTTTCGCGGTAAAGTTTTGCTCGCGAAAATCAGCTCGAAAGATCAACAGCTGCTAAAGCCTTATCGCCAAATGACACACAATATTCGCATTTAATCTACGCCAGGTGGATAAAAAGCGTTGAGCCTAGTCCTTGGCCTTTGCTAAGGTAGCTACAGATGTTTTGGAGGATTATCGATGCGCAAGATAGGGACCATCTTGCTGCCAGCCCTAGCAATTGCAGGCCCAAGTTTGGCCGACATGCAGCCTGCCAAGTGGTATAGTGCAGACGGAGTAGGAATTGTACCCAGTATTGAAATAATGGGTTTATACGACAGTAACCTTACTAACAGTAATAGCAATCAAATATCTTCCTGGGGAACCATCGTTTCGCCAGCCATTGCGGCGATTTCTGAACAAGAAAAAAGCACTTATTATGCAGCATATCGCTTGGTGTGGGGCGAGTATTTTGACAGCTCAGAAGATAACTTTATCGATCACCACTTACGTTTAAACGGCGAATGGGACTTTAGCGCGCGTCATCGGGCTAAATTACGCTACGATTTTCGTCGTAATCATGATCAACGTGGTGAAGGTATTTCTGCGGGTGTAGGTGGTGTAATTGACGAACCTGTGCAATATAACTTGCATTGGGGCCATGGTTTATATGGATTTGGCGCTAAGAGTGCAACGGCGCAGATTGAGTTAGAAGCCAATGCTCGCCAGCTGGATTACCAAAACTTTCGCGAAGTTACCCAGTATCGCGATCGCAATGCTCTCGACGGCAGCGCACGTTTCTTTTATCGAGTATCGTCGGCCACCCGTTTGTTGGCTGAACTTAAAGCGGGAAAAAGCGACTACAAAACCACTGAGCCTGGCGGTGCCAGTCGAGACTTTAACGACTTACTGGGTTTTGTTGGTGGAGACTGGGCGATTACCGGAAAAACTAAAGGGCGGGCAAAAGTTGGTTGGCAGCAACGTGATTTTAAAGAAGGAGAGCGTGAAAAATTTAGCGATTTAAGTTGGTCGTTAGCTGCCGATTGGTCGCCTCGTTCATACTCCACTTTCAGTATTGAAGGGGGACGCCAAGCCAAGGCACCGGAGCAAGGCGGCGATGTTATCGACAATACCAATATCACCTTAGATTGGGAGCATTACTGGCAAGAGCGCTTGGCCACTTACCTAACCGTGGGGTACGACAATAATGATTATCAGGGCATTACTCGCCAAGATAAAATTTATGAAGGCCGAGTTGGCGTAAGTTACCAGTTCCGTCGTTGGCTAGAAATTTCACTCTGGCAGCTATGGAGAGATAAAGATTCTACGCTTCAGGCCGTTACCTATGATAAGCAAGTTACCAGTCTTAAATTGAGACTGAGTTTATGATCAAGGATTAAGTTATGCGAAAACACATTGCGCGCCTTAAATTAAGACTAGTTTTATTAGTCGGCGTGCTGTGTTTTTCTACACATGCAGAAACGGTGAGTAATTACCGTTTGGCGGCTGGCGATACCTTCAGAGTAAGTGTTTACGGTGAACCTGAGCTTAGCTTGGAAACCCGTTTATCTGACGATGGCTTTATTCGTTACCCATTTTTGGGTGAAATAAAAGTACGCGGTCTTACGCTTACTGAATTGCAGCTACGTATTCAAAATGGCCTAAAGGGTGACTATTTAGTCGACCCGATGGTGCAAGTTACCATGGTTGAATACCGCCCCTTTTTTATTAATGGTGAAGTTGCTCGCCCCGGCGCCTACCCTTATCAACCTGGCTTAACGGTAAATCGTGCAATTACCCTTGCTGGTGGGTTTACTGAGCGGGCCGGTAAAAGCAAAATCACGATTCAAGCAGAAGGCGCCACCCCCGATGAGCGCGAGCGAGTGAGCCTTGAAGATCGTGTTTCTGCTGGTGATGTTCTTAATATTCCGCAAAGTTTCTTCTAACCCCATTGTTGGCTTAGGCCAAATGCCTATCTAATTGTTAGGGTCTGTTGATCTTTGCTGATGGTTTTTGCAGCAATTTATTAGCCATTTAGGCAAGGCAGTGAGTGTGCAGTTAAGTGGGCTTAATAATCACTCGCTAACGCTGAATAAATGGCTAATAAATGCTGCCCGAAGGGTTCGGATAAGCGAACTTTACTCTTTGTTAAGCACTTCTTGCTTAGCCCACTAGGCTTCTAAGTGCTCGCCGCGATTAAAGCCCGCTTATCTCGAACAAAATTTCAACACCAAAGATCAACAGACCCTAGTCTAGTTTTAAGCAAAATAGCGAATATCATCATTGGCTTTCTTAATATCACTATTGTGGTTTAGTTTTATCAGCCCTATACTCGGCTCTCTTGTCGGAGTGCCGAAAGGCTGAGACCACGGTTAGCTAAGCTACGTTGTGTGGGATCCGTATAACTTGATCAGGATAATGCCTGCGCAGGGAACAAGATAAGTAATCAATTCCTTCTGTTACCACTAGTGTAAAAATGCACTCTTGGTCTAACATTTGGTTACTTTTCCTACATCCGACAAGCCTCATTACTTAAATTTTTATTTAGAGGCCAGTCATGTCAAGACGCGAAACTCGAGCTGCAGCAGAACAATACATTAATAACCTGCAAGGCCAACCTTTTCCAAATTCAGAAAAAATCTATATTCAGGGAAGTCGTGACGATATCCAAGTAGCCATGCGCCAAATTAATCTGTCTGACAGTTTAGTTGGCGGCACCAAAGAAGAACCTACCTTTGAGCCTAACGAGCCGGTACGTGTTTACGATACTTCTGGTATCTACACTGACGAAAACGCAGAGTTAGATGTACATAAAGGTTTGCCACAACTGCGTAAAGCTTGGATTGAAGAGCGTGGCGATACTGAAGAGTTAGCAGGTTTAAGCTCTAACTTCTCGCAGCAGCGCTTGGCAGATGAAGGCCTTGATCATATTCGTTTCGAAAACCTACCAACGCCACGCAAAGCTAAACTAGGCAAAACTGTCACCCAGCTGCACTATGCTCGCCAAGGCATCGTTACCCCAGAGATGGAGTACATTGCTATTCGTGAAAACATGGGCCGCGACAAAATCCGTGAGGAGCTGTTAGCCGAGCAACAAAAAGGCCATTCCTTTGGTGCTTCATTGCCAGAGCACATCACTGGTGAGTTTGTTCGTGATGAAGTGGCACGCGGTCGGGCGATTATTCCGTCTAACATTAACCACGCCGAAGCCGAGCCAATGATTATTGGTCGTAACTTCTTGGTTAAAGTGAACGCCAACATTGGTAACTCAGCGGTAACCTCTTCGATTGAAGAAGAAGTTGAAAAGCTAGTATGGGCAAGCCGTTGGGGCGCCGATACGGTGATGGATTTATCAACTGGCCGTTATATTCATGAAACCCGCGAATGGGTGATTCGTAACTCTCCTGTGCCAATCGGTACCGTGCCTATCTACCAAGCCTTAGAAAAAGTGAACGGCGTTGCCGAAGACCTTACTTGGGAAGTGTTCCGCGACACACTGATTGAGCAAGCCGAGCAAGGGGTGGATTACTTCACGATTCACGCCGGTGTATTGCTGCGTTACGTACCAATGACCGCCAAGCGAGTTACTGGTATTGTGTCGCGTGGTGGCTCAATTATGGCTAAGTGGTGTTTAGCCCACCATAAAGAAAGCTTCTTGTATGAGCGTTTTCGTGAGATTTGTGAAATTTGTGCCGCCTACGATGTATCACTGTCGCTAGGTGATGGCATGCGTCCTGGTTCGATTGCCGACGCCAACGATGAAGCCCAGTTTGCTGAGTTAGAAACCCTAGGTGAGCTAACAAAAGTGGCTTGGGAATACGATGTTCAAGTGATTATCGAAGGCCCTGGCCATGTGCCAATGCAAATGATTAAAGAGAACATGGAAAAGCAATTAGAAGAGTGTCATGAAGCACCATTCTATACGCTTGGTCCATTAATCACCGACATCTCTCCTGGCTACGATCACTTCTCATCAGGTATTGGTGCGGCAATGATCGGTTGGTTTGGCTGTGCCATGTTGTGTTACGTAACCCCTAAAGAGCACTTAGGTTTACCTAACAAAGAAGACGTGAAGCAAGGCATGATTGCTTACAAGATCGCTGCGCACGCGGCTGATTTAGCCAAAGGCCATACTGGCGCGCAAATTCGTGATAATGCGATGAGTAAAGCGCGTTTCGAGTTCCGCTGGGAAGACCAATTTAACCTAGCCTTAGACCCAGACACTGCCAGAGCCTACCACGATGAAGCCTTACCGCAAGAGTCGGCTAAAGTGGCTCACTTCTGTTCAATGTGTGGACCTAAGTTCTGCTCAATGAAAATTTCTCAAGAAGTGCGTGATTATGCCAAAGACTTGGAAATTAAGATGATTGACGAACCATTGGCCGATTTAGGTTTTGTGGCCGAGGGGATGGCAGAAAAATCTGCTGAATTTAGAAACAAAGGTGCCGAGATTTACCACTCGCCACTGCGCGCCGAGACCAGCGATGAAGTTTAAGCTGGAAACCGCTGAAGGTTTGCGCCCGCAAATTTGGACTATCGCAGGTAGCGATAGTTGTGCGGGTGCAGGCTTGCAAGCTGACTTGTTAACTGCCCATGATCTTGAGGTGGAGTGCGCTACCGCAGTAACTGCTATTACTGCGCAAAACATTAAGGGAGTAACGGCGATTGAGCCGTCTTCGCCTGAATTGTTAGCGGCGCAGCTAGATGCGCTTGCGGCTACTAATCCCGCCAAAGTGATTAAAATTGGCATGCTGGGCAGTGCAGAATTAGTGCGTGTTGTGGCAGATAAAATTGCCACTTACAAGGCGACTTGGGCCGAGCCTCCGTTGGTGGTGTGTGACCCAGTGTTAGTTGCTAGTTCAGGGGCAAACCTAGCCTTGGATGACCTAATGCAAGCCTTACCGGTACTATTGGCACAAACCGATGTGCTAACACCTAATGCCTCAGAGCTAGCAACCTTAAGTGGCGTGGCGTTAAACAGTGTGGCCGAGCTAAAACAAGCTTGTGCAGCTTTGCTTAAGCAGGGCGTTAAAGCGGTTTGGGCTAAAGGCGGGCACTTAGCGTTAACCCCCAAAGTAGCTTTGGACTACTTCACCGACGGCCAGCGTGAAATTGTATTGTCGAGCGAGTTGATTGACGCACCGCATACCCATGGTACCGGCTGTACTTTAGCCTCTGCCTTAGCTTCTGCCTTAGCGCATGATTTTTTCATGGAAGACGCTTTGGTGATTGCTAAAGCCTATGTTTATCAAGGCCTAAAGCAAGTTACTGGACGTGGCAATCTAGCCCATCTTGGTTGGCCTATAGAGCGGGTAAACTTCCCTCGGGTAGAGTCGGCACAAACCGAATTGGGTAAGCAATTTGGCTTAAGCGAGTCTTGGCCAGAGGCTGTGCCTTTTGCGCGCTGTGACACTAATCAGCTGGGTGTTTATCCTGTTGTAGACAGTGTTGAATGGATTGAGCGCTTGTTAAATATGGGCATTAAAACCATTCAACTACGGATTAAAGACAAAGCTGATGCTGAGGTTGAAGCTGATGTTAAACGGGCCATTGATTTAGGGCATCAACATCAAGCGCGTTTGTTTATTAATGACTACTGGCAACTGGCGGTTAAGCATGGTGCTTATGGTGTGCATTTAGGCCAAGAAGATTTAGAAGTGGCCGACTTGCAACAAATTGCTGCCGCAGGTTTGCGTTTGGGCATTAGTACCCATGGTTATTTTGAATTGCTACGTGCTAGCCAGCTGCAACCAAGTTATATTGCACTTGGACACATTTTCCCTACTACAACCAAGGATATGCCATCTAAGCCGCAAGGTTTAGCTAAACTCAGCCGTTATGCTCAGTTGATGCAAGACTATCCCTTGGTAGCCATTGGAGGCATCGACTTGCCTCGAGCGAAACAAGTTTGGCAATGTGGTGTGGGCAGTGTGGCAGTGGTACGGGCAATTACCGAAGCAGCCGATCCGGTTGCGGCAGTTGCTGAGCTAGAAGCCATTGTTAGCCAATAAATAGCCAGTCAGCATTAGGAAGCACTATGAGCCAAACCAGCAAGCAATCAACCTTAAGCGATCAAGAAGTTCTTCGTTATAGCCGCCATCTGTTACTTAAGGATGTTGGTGAAGCGGGGCAGCTCAAGTTAAAGAGTGCGCAGGTATTGCTGGTTGGCATGGGCGGATTGGGCGCGCCTGCCGCTTTGTATTTGGCTGCGGCTGGTGTTGGCAAATTAGTGTTGGCAGATTTTGATGAACTAGACAGCTCTAATTTACAGCGCCAAGTCTTGTACCGAGAAGACGATATTAAACAGCCTAAAGTCGTGGCGGCTAAGCAGCATTTGCAAGCTCTAAACTCAAACATTCAGGTGCGAACCGTTAACCGTAAAATGGATGAGCTGTTGCTGGCCATGGAAGTGGCTCAAGCCGATGTAGTGCTTGATTGCAGTGACAACATCGTTACCCGTTATGCGGTAAACCAAGCTTGTGTTAAGGCCAAAGTGCCACTAGTTAGCGGAGCGGCGGTAGCCTTTGATGGACAGTTAATGGTGTTTGATTTTCGCCAGGCAAAGCAAGGCTGCTATCACTGCTTGTTTCCTAATGCCAGTGAACAGCAACTCAACTGCAGTAATGCCGGTATTCTTGGTCCAGTTGTAGGCACCATTGGTAGCTTGCAAGCCTTAGAAACGATTAAGTTGATTGCGGGCATTCCTTCTGCCCAACTCGGTCGTTTTTCCAGCTTTGATGCGCATAGCCTTGAATGGTTTCACCTTAAAGTGAGCGCCGATGCAAACTGTCCGGTATGTGGAAAAGATAAACAAATATCATGATTAATATTGAATTTAATGGTCAAGCACAGTCGCTTGATGCTGAGCTCAACATTGAGCAGCTATTGGCATTACACCAGCAAGCACCCGAAGGCATTGCGGTGGTGCTTAATGGCAACATTGTGACTCGCAGCGAATGGGCAAGCACCAAGCTGGCAGACCAAGCCAAAGTAAGAGTATTTCGCGCCATTGCTGGCGGATAAGAGGAAGCCTTGTGTTAAAGATTGCAGATAAGAGTTTTACCAGCCGTTTGTTTACCGGCACTGGCAAATTTGCGACCCCACAGTTAATGAGCCAAAGTATTCAAGCCAGCGGTAGCCAGCTGGTTACTATGGCGATGAAACGTGTCGATGCGCAAGATCAGCAAGACGATATTCTGGCTCCGCTTATTCAAGCAGGGGTGAACCTATTGCCTAATACCTCGGGGGCACGTAACGCAGAAGAAGCAATATTTGCTGCCCAATTAGCCCGAGAAGCCCTGGGCACCAATTGGCTAAAATTAGAAATTCATCCAGATCCTAAGTACCTAATGCCCGATCCTATCGAAACCTTAGCCGCAGCAGAGAAGCTAGTGGAGCAAGGTTTTGTGGTGTTGCCTTATGTACATGCTGACCCAGTATTATGCAAACGCCTTGAAGATGTTGGTTGTGCTGCAGTGATGCCTTTAGGCGCGCCTATTGGCACCAACAAAGGTCTGCGTAGCCGCGATTTCTTAGAGATTATTATTGAGCAAGCCAATGTACCGGTAGTGGTTGATGCGGGAATTGGAGCGCCATCAGATGCTGCACTGGCTATGGAATTAGGTGCAGATGCGGTGTTGGTTAATACCGCGATGGCCGTGGCAAAAGATCCGGTGGCCATGGCTAAAGCCTTTGCTCAAGCGGTTGAAGCTGGGCGTAGCGCTTACCTTGCGGGTTTAGGCGCAGAGCTTCGTCACGCCGAGGCATCGAGTCCGTTAACGGCTTTTTTAGATACTTTGTAAATAGAGAACATCATGAGTTTTGCCGAGCAACTTGCCCAATACGATAACGCTGCTGTTCATTTAGCGATTAACAGTAAAACCGCTGCTGATGTAGAGCGCGCGCTGGCCAAAGATAAGTTGGACCTTGATGATTTTCAGGCGCTTATTTCACCGGCTGCTGAAGCATATATTGAGCCTATGGCGCAGCGCAGCATGCGTTTAACCCAGCAGCGCTTTGGCAAAACTCAGCAATTCTATATCCCTTTATATCTCAGCAATATGTGCAGCAATGTCTGTGACTATTGCGGCTTCTCTATGGGCAACAAGATTCGTCGCGTCACCTTAGATATGGCGCAGTTAGACGCTGAACTAGAAGCTATTAAGCAGCTTGGCTTTGACCACATATTATTGGTTACCGGTGAGTCAGAACGTAAAGTGGGTATGGATTACTTTCGCCAAGTTCTGCCAAGAATTAAAGCGCGTTTTTCTCATGTTTCTATGGAAGTTCAGCCACTTGAACAAGACGAGTATCAAGAGCTGATTAGCCTTGGCTTAGATGCGGTGATGGTCTATCAAGAAACCTATAATCGCCACCGTTATGCCGAGGTTCATCCTAAGGGTAAAAAACGCGATTTCGATTTTCGCCTTGCAACTCCAGAGCGCTTAGGTGAAGCCGGTATTCGCAAAATGGGCATTGGCGCACTAATTGGTTTGGATGAATGGCGCAGTGACTGTTTTTACGTGGCTGCTCATTTGCAATATTTAGAGCGCAAATATTGGCGGAGTAAGTTTTCAATTTCTTTTCCTCGTTTGCGCCCTTGTGAAGGCGGTTTTCAGCCAAAATCGGTGATGACCGACAAACAACTAGTCCAACTAATTTGTGCTTACCGTTTGTTTAACCCAGATGTTGAGCTGTCGCTATCTACCCGTGAGTCTGAGCACTTCCGCAATCATGCAATTCCACTTGGCATTACCAGCATGAGTGCATTTTCGAGCACTCAACCTGGTGGTTATGCAGACGACAGCCAGAAAGCCTTAGAACAATTTGAAATCAGCGATGAACGCCGCCCAGAAGTGGTCGCCGAAGCGGTAAAGCAAGCTGGTTATCAAGTGGTGTGGAAAGATTGGGATCGGGTACTAGGCTAATGCAAATATTTTGCTTCTAGCTGTTCTAGAGCCCCTTGCTCAAGTAGCAGCTTAAGTTGTTGGTTAAATCGCTCTACAAACTCTTGATCTACTTGTTGCTTACTAAAGGCTAGATACACCGGTACTTGTCCCAAGGCCGGTTTAATCAGCTTAATTGCTTCGGCCTGGCCTTCCTGAGTCGCAATTAGCTGAGCTTGTCGGCTGTCGGTTGCAATCATGTCTAGCCGTCCACGCAATAATGATTTCACCAATCCTTCTACACTATTGTGTTTCTCTACGTCGAATACTTGCTCGCTAAGTGCCTGGTCAAAGTCTGGTGATATGCGGGCATTACGCACCTTGCCAATGCGGTAATCGTCGAGCTCTGCGTAGTCACCGGAAAAGCGGCTTTCTTGCCATGAGCTTTGTGCGATTAAATGCTGGTCTAGCAATAAAAATGCTGTGTCGGGGTAGTAGAAATAAGCCTCACGATCAGCGGTTCGCATGGTGGGAATTAAGCCTTGGCTCTGGTGGCTTTTTACTTTAGCAAATGCGCGTGCCCAGTTGCTGATTTGAAAGTCGGCTTCAACATTAAGTTTGTCTAAACTTCGCTGAACTAATTCAACAATAATGCCCTCGGCTTTACCCTGATCGTTAAGCATGATGTAAGGAGGAAAAACAAAACCTTGTATTTCGATGGTTTTCGCTTGGCACAGGCCAGAGCTAATAATTAGTAAGAAAACTGCGAGTAACTTCATGAGAGTCCTCATCCTTGAGCTTACGGCAAATTATAGATAATCATGCTAAGGTATGCGACTTTAAACAGCCGTAATTAGTCCATTAGTGTGCTGTTTTCGTGACAATATAAGAGGTGGAATGTGTTAAAGAAATTACTGGTAGCCGTAACGCTAGCACTTGCTGTAGTAAGTTGCGCAATGGCCGAGAAGCAAACAGTAGGCGCCGCCGAGCATGTAAAAGTAGTAGAAGCCAACTTAAGCTTTTTAACTCGAATTGATACCGGAGCGGCTAGCACTTCTTTGCATGCAGAAGATATGCGAGTTATCGACGGGGAAAATATTGATCCTGCTGATTACAGCGAGGCCGAACAGAAGTCGGTGGTGCGGCCACTGATGCGTAAGAATATAGGCAAGTATTTGCAGTTTACCACCGAGAACGAACATGGTGAAAAGCACCAAGGTAAAGCCTTAATTACCGATGTTGCAGCGGTGCGCAACTCTCAAGGTTTAGAAATTCGCTATAAAGTTGCTTTGGCGATTGCTTGGCAAGGACAGGCAAAAACCGTAGATGTTAATTTACGCGATCGCAGCAAAATGCATTACAAATTGCTGATTGGCCGTAACTGGCTAGAAGGTGATTACTTGGTCGATGTTGAGCTCAACAAAAACCTGAAATAGCCTCAATTATAAGGTTTGGTGAACCCTAACAAAACGCACAAAGCGGGGTTTGCCATGCTCAGTGAGCCCGTTATAACGATACTCAACCAAGCTGCCGATAGGTGGTGGATCGGCGCGCAATTGATCGCTTAAACCACTGCCTATTTTAAACTGCCGGCCCTGTTGGTCTTGAACGACCAAAGCCCCAAGCATGCCTCGGTATTTGCCTTTGCCGTCACTATAGGCAATCACTTTAGCCTCGGCGTCTTGGTAACTTTTGTATTTTATTAGCGCATTGCTGCGCGTTGGAAGGTACATCGATTTAGGGTCGCGCAGCATTAGTCCTTCGCCACCCTCGGCACTGATTTTAGCCAATTGCTGTTCTAGTTTTGGTCGCCCAGGGTAGGCGCGATAAGCTGGCACACGCATAAAGTTGCTTGCACTGCTAAGGGTTTGCAAATGACGGTAGCGCTGCTGATAAGAACCAGGGTGGTGGGGTAAATCAAATACTATAAATTGAACTTCCAGCCACTTGTTCAAGCTCACATCCTGTTGTTTGATTAGGCTGACTAAATCACTAAATTGACCTCTGCCTAACCAAAGCTCACCATCTACCGCCACCTCCGGTAGTTGCTTGCTTAAGGCGCTGGGAAGGTTAATCAGGTGGCCCGCTCGACTAAATAATTGCTTGCCGTCCCAATAGGCTCTTACGCCATCGTATTTTTCACATACCCAGTAATCTTGCAGGTCTAAATCCTGCTGGTAATCGCTAGCTAATACCAGTGCTGGTGGTTGCGGAGATTTTGCTAATAGCGGGTACGAGCTAAAAAAAAGCATACATAGGCTAAGCTTGGTGCTAAACGAACGATCCATATTTCACCTTTAGTGAGTTAATTGTTATTAATGGTAGTGCAATTTAAGGTGTCTCGCTAGAAACATGAAGCTAGATTAAGTACTGGGTTGCAGAGTTATCGTCACTTCTTTATCCCGAGCTCAGGTTATTTAGTTGGGCTTTATTGTGACTACGCCCAAACGGTTCGGTTTATGTTTGCCTTTAGTAGCAAGGAGAAGAAAATGGCTCAACATTATCAAGGCCAGTGCCACTGCGGTGCGGTTAAATTTAGCCTACGCACCAGTCTAGAGTCTGCGCTGCGTTGTAATTGCAGTTTGTGTAAGCGTAAGGGAGCTGTAATGCTAACCGCGGAAGAAGACAGTTTTGAGCTGTTGCAAGGTGAGCAGGCCTTAAGTTTGTATCAGTGGAATACCCAAATAGCTAAGCATTACTTTTGTAAATACTGCGGCATTTATACTTTCCACAACCCGCGATCTGCGCCAGAGCTTACTCGGGTAAATGCGGGTTGTTTGGAAGGCGTCGACCCATTGAGCTTAACGGTGAGTTTGGTAAAAGGTGCGGAGTTGTCTACTGAACCAAAATAAAAAAAGCCGACGCTAAGCGTCGGCTAACTTAATACAAATAAGCAATTGTACTAGGTATTACTTGCTAAAAATGTGTTTATTAACAATGTTTTCTAGCTCTTCTTGACGACCTGATACGTGTTTAGGATCAATGTTGTCGCCAATGGCTTGAGTTGCTAGAGCTTCTAGGCTGTAATCGCCAGTCATAATGGCTTTACCTAGGTCACCGCTCCAACCCGCGTAACGATCTGCAACGATATTGCTGATTTCTTGGCTTTCAATTAGGCTAGCTGCTTTCTCAAGTGCTAATGCACAAGTGTCCATACCGCCAATGTGGCCGTGGAAGTAGTCAGCTGGATCAATACTTTGGCGACGTAGTTTAGTATCAAACATCAAACCACCATCTTTAAAGCCACCAGAGCGCAGAATGTCGTACATTACCGGTGTCCACTCTTCAACACTGTTAGGGAATTGGTCAGTATCCCAACCTAGTTGCGCATCACCGCGGTTAGCATCAATAGAACCAAATAGGCCTAGTGAAATAGCCGTCGCAATTTCGTGGTGGAAAGAGTGACCCGCTAGAGTTGCGTGGTTAACTTCGATGTTTACTTTCACTTCGTCTTCAAGACCGAACTGCTTCAAGAAGCCGTATACAGTGGCTGTGTCGTAGTCGTATTGGTGCTTAGTAGGCTCGGCTGGTTTTGGCTCAATTAAGATTGTGCCGGTAAAGCCAATTTTGTGTTTGTGCTCAACTACCATTTGGAACAAGCGACCTAGCTGCTCGCGCTCTTGGCGTAGATCGGTATTTAGCAATGTTTCGTAACCTTCACGGCCGCCCCATAATACATAGTTTTCACCACCTAGCATTTTGGTTGCGTTCATAGCAGTAAAAATTTGGCTCGCAGCGTAAGCAAATACTTCTGGGTTAGGGTTAGAGCCAGCGCCAGACATGTAACGTGCATTTGAGAATGCGTTTGCTGTACCCCAAAGAAGTTTCATGCCGGTTTCGTCTTGCTTCTGAGCAAGCACGTCCATCATTACTTTCATGTTTTCAGCGTACTCTTTAATAGAGTTACCTGCTGGAGCTACGTCTACGTCGTGGAACGAGTAGTAAGGTGTGCCTACCTTAGAGAAGAAGTCGAAGGCTACGTCAGCTTTCATCTTAGCCATTTCAAGCGCGTTACCAGGCTTCTGCCAAGGACGGTCGAAAGTGCCTGAGCCGAAGATATCAAAACCATCCCAGCAGAAATTATGCCAGTAACAAGCGCCAAAACGTAGGTGCTCTTCCATGGTTTTACCCATGATGACTTTTTTCGCGTCGTAGTGACGGAACGCTAGTGGGTTAGTGGACTCTGGTCCTTCGTATGCGATTTTTTCAAACTGGTCAAAATATTGAGCCATGGAACTACTCCTAAAAAAGAATGCGTTTTCATCGGAGAACCAATCTCCTTCTGTGAGCTTATTGTTAGCCTTGCTTAGCTTTCTCTCAATTATGAAAAATGCAGACTTTTTTCAGCTATTTACTTTTCGTGCGCTAACTCGCGTTTTAAACCAAGCTTTATTCAGGAATTTTCTTCAATTCTGCAAAAACATTGCGGGTGTGTGAAATTTCATAATGCTTTAAGTGGAGGTTTATAGCGGTAAACACTGGATGAAAAGCTATTCATCTTATCTTGTATGGCATGAAACCCATGTTCGCCTAGCGGTAAATGCTGGTATGAGTTAATTGCAGCCATTCGTTGCGAGTGTTTGATTTATTGAGTGTATAAGGGCACTTAATCAGCGTTGCGCTTTAGTCCCGACAACGAGTAAGTATTGTCTAAGTATTTGTTTTGCACTTGGCTAATAGCTTGATTTAAGCGCTGCATAAAGCCTGGGTGTTGTTCCAAGTAAACCTTGGAAATGTAGATACCAAAGGGGGCGGAGCGCTGCACAACTTCAATGTATTCACCACTGACTAGGTTGGGATGAACATGGCTACTTTTAAATACATCGGCCGACAAAAATGCGGCGTCTATGCGCTTTAGGTCAAACAGTAATTGCGCAAGTTTCGCGACATTTTTTTGCTTGCCAACAACCTTGAAGTGATGAGTATTAAGCCAGCGTAAGGTGTTGGTACCTTCAATTGAGGCTACTTTTACATCGGTCTTAAAGTCGTTGGCGTCTGGATCGAAATAGCTGTCATAGCGGAAAAACCAACTCCAATTGTTGTAAACAATGGGCTTAGAAAACTCGGCAATAGCATCGCGTTGGCTGTTCTGAGATGCAAAGAAAAAACCATCGGCTACGCCATATTGCACATCGTTAAGTGCGCGTTTGTAGTTGGGTACCGGCGCCATTTTGTATGGCTGTTCCAACACTTGCATGATTTTTTCGACCAGAAAATTACCAGCGGCTGGTTGTTCATCACTGGCATAAGTATAAGGAGGAAAATTTGGATAAACTAAACGTAAAGGAGCGGCTTGAACTTGGGAAACAAGCAAGCTAACGGTAAACGTTATAAGCACCCTTGAAAGTAGCTGCAAAACTATCCTTTTAAGTTTTGTTTAATTGTAATAACAAGTATAGACAGCTGTTTAAGATCAGCTGTTTAGCTAGAGCAAATACTTTGGTTTGGTGAGTTGAGTCTTACTTTTTCGGCTTTGCTTGTCAATTAACATCATTTGAAGATGAAAAAAAAGGCGCTGAATCATCAACGCCTTTAGCTCGATAGGTAAAAATTTTAGCTATTGAGCAAGCTTAAGCTTTGGTCTACTACGTTTTCTACAGTAAAGCCAAATAGTTTGAAGAGCTCCCCAGCAGGTGCCGATTCGCCAAAGCTTGTCATACCTACAGTTACGCCATCTAGGCCAACGTATTTGCCCCAGAAGTCGGCTTGTAGTGCTTCAACAGCTACGCGAGCACGAACAGCTTTTGGCAGTATAGCTTCGCGGTAAGCAGCATCTTGTTTGTCGAAACGCTCGGTACAAGGCATAGATACAACACGTACTTGCTTACCTTGCTCGCTTAACTTGGCTGCGGCTTCAACGGCTAGCTCTACTTCTGAGCCAGTGGCGATAAGAATAAGCTCTGGGGTGCCACTACAGTCTTTAAGAATGTAAGCACCGCGATTAATTAACTCCAGTTGCTCACCGCTACGTTTTTGTTGAGCAAGGTTTTGGCGAGAGAAGATTAACGAACTCGGGCCATCAATACGTTCTACTGCATTGATCCAAGCCGCTGCTGATTCAACTTGGTCACAAGGACGCCATGTTTCCATGTTTGGTGTTAAACGTAAGCTAGCCACTTGCTCAACCGGTTGGTGAGTAGGACCATCTTCGCCAAGACCAATTGAGTCGTGGGTGTAAACAAAAATAGAACGTTGCTTCATTAATGCTGCCATACGTACCGCGTTGCGGGCGTATTCCATAAACATTAAGAAGGTGGCTGAGTAAGGAACAAAACCGCCGTGCAAAGCAATACCATTTTGCATTGCCGACATACCAAACTCACGTACACCGTAGTGTAAGTAGTTACCTGAGGCATCTTCTGCGCTTACTGATTTAGAGCTAGCGTGGAAGGTTAGGTTTGATGGTGCAAGGTCGGCAGAACCACCCAGTAATTCAGGTAAGATTTTACCAATTACATCAAGGGTGTTTTTAGACGCCATGCGGCTAGCAATGTTTGCTGGCTCGTTTTGCAAGCGTTGCAATAAAGCTTGAGTTTCAGCTTTCCAGTTTTCTGGCAACTGGCCTTCTACGCGACGTGCATATTCGGCAGCTAGCTCTGGGTAGGCTTTTTTGTATGCGGCAAACTTGTCGTTCCAAGCTTTTTCTTGCTCGCTGCCTTTCGCTTTGTTATCCCAAGCTTGGTAAACATCGGCTGGGATTTCGAACGCGGCGTGTGGCCAGTTTAAGAATTCGCGAGCCGCTTTAATTTCTTCATCACCTAGTGGTGCACCGTGACAATCATGCGAGCCAGACTTATTTGGTGAACCAAAACCAATAATGGTTTTAGTACAAATTAGCGTAGGTTTAGTCATGTCGGCTTTAGCCGCGGCAATGGCTGCGTTAATTTGTTCAGGATCGTGGCCATCAACATCGCGAACTACGTTCCAGCCGTAAGCTTCAAAACGTGCCGGAGTATCATCGCTAAACCAGCCTTCAACGTGGCCGTCAATAGAGATGCCATTGTCATCCCAAAACGCAATTAGCTTACCTAAACCTAGGGTGCCGGCCAATGAACATACTTCGTGAGAAATACCTTCCATCAAACAACCGTCGCCCATAAAGGCGTAAGTGAAGTGGTCAACAATATCGTGACCGTCACGGTTGAATTGCGCGGCTAACATTTTCTCTGCTAGTGCCATACCCACAGCATTAGCAATACCTTGGCCTAGTGGGCCGGTAGTGGTTTCAACACCAGGAGCGTAACCATATTCTGGGTGACCCGGCGTTTTAGAGTGTAACTGACGGAAGTTTTTAAGTTCTTCAATTGGCAAAGCATAACCGCTTAGGTGAAGTAGCGAGTACAACAGCATAGAGCCATGGCCGTTAGACAAAATAAAGCGGTCGCGGTTGCTCCAGCTTGGGTTGCTAGGGTTATGCGCTAAATGGTCGCGCCATAGTACTTCGGCAATGTCTGCCATGCCCATAGGTGCGCCAGGGTGACCCGACTTAGCTTGTTGTACACCGTCCATGCTTAAAGCGCGGATTGCGTTAGCGTATTGTTGACGAGGGTGAGTCATCTTCTAGTTCCTAATAATTAATAAATCTTAAGCTTGCAGCGCTTCAATTAGCATGTTGTCTAGCTTCACTTGGTCAACTGCAAAGGCACGAATACCTTCTGCCAGTTTTTCCGTTGCCATGGCATCTTCGTTATGCGCCCAGTAAAATTCTGCTTCGGTCATTGCTGCAGGACGGTTTTTGCTAACACCTTTATCTTGTAGGCGAACCTCTAGTTGCGCTTCGGTTTGGTCTAGCTCTTCAAGTAGGGCTGGACCAATGGTTAGGCGGTCACAACCGGCAAGTTCTACAATTTCGCCAATGTTACGGAAGCTTGCGCCCATCACTACAGTGTTGTAGCCGTGGTCTTTGTAGTAACTGTAGATTTCTGATACCGAGATAACACCCGGATCTTTAGCGCCAGCAAAGTCTGCGTTAGCGTCTTTAGCTTTGTACCAATCAAGAATACGGCCAACAAAAGGTGAGATAAGGAATACGCCAGCTTCGGCACAAGCGCGGGCTTGGGCAAAAGAGAACAACAACGTAAGGTTACAGTTAATGCCTTCTTTTTCTAGTTGCTCGGCGGCGCGAATACCTTGCCAAGTAGAGGCTAACTTAATCAATACACGTTCTTTGTTAATGCCGGCCGCTTGGTAAAGCTCAATTAAGCGGCGTGCTTTAGCAATGCTGGCTTCGGTGTCAAATGACAAACGTGCGTCTACTTCGGTAGAAATACGACCCGGTACTAACTCAAGTACCTTACAACCAATGGTTACTACCAGTTTGTCGGCAGCCATTTCGATTTGTTCGGCTTGGTCGTTTGATTGGGTTTTGGCCCAGTCGGCTACGTCTTTAAGTAGGCTTGAGTACTCAGGTAAACCTAAGGCCTTAACAATTAACGATGGGTTTGTGGTGGCATCTTCAGGTGAGAATTTGCGCATTGTGTCTAAGTCGCCGGTATCGGCAACAACCGTGGTGTATTGTTTTAGCTGTGTAAGTAGAGAACTCATAAGATGTATAGACCCTTGTAATGAAAACTAATTGTGCGGCTTGTTTGGCGAGCCTTCATTATTGGTTGAAGGTCATTGACCAAAGCTAAGCTTCATGTCCGTATTAAAGTGCCAGACTGGCAATTAAGCGCAATTACGCTTTTTTTAGCGCTAATGTTGAATTTTCGCAGCCCTGATCCAGATCACGCTTTATTAAGCATTTTGTTGAATTGGGCCACGCAAGCTTCATGTTGTTGTCACACTCCCTTGCATGGTGCGCTGATTTGTTGAAAAAAGAAACGCATCACCACTGCAGAGTTTTAATAACAGTGATGATGTTTTTTTGATCTTCACCAGATCTGTTGGGTTACGTTTTTACCAAACCCTCAGCTCTTGGTTGTGCTCTGGAATAGCGTAATGACTCAACAAGCTAGGCTATCACTGCGCTTACTCGCTTATAGTGGCAGCTAATTATGCCAGCTTGATGAAACTAGGCTTGTTCGATTAACTCTTCGGTATCTTCAATTAGTGGAGCTAGCTCTCGGTTTGTTACACCTTTTTGTTCGCGCAACATGCCTGGAGTCATGTTCCAGCGTTTCTTAATTGCGCAAGACAAATATTGCGGGCTACTAAAGCCCACCACTTTAGCTATCTCACTTAAGGTTTGCTCGGTATCCACCAATAGCTCTAGCGCCAAATTAAGCTGTGTATCCAGCAAGTAAGCGTGCAGCGACATGCCTAACTCTTCATGGAATTTATTGTCGATGGCGCCACGAGAGCAGCCTAGTTCGGCCAGAATTTGTTTTACCTTAATATTGCCTTGGTTAATTCGAATAAGGCTTAAGGCGCCCCGTACTAGGTTGTCTTTAAAATGGAAAAAGTCGGTCGAATCGCGGCCAATAACCCGTTCAGGTTGCACAAAGTGGTGGCGTTTAACCAAGTTTTTGCCATCCATTAACGGCTGCAGAAGCGAGGCAGTTAAATAGCCCATGGCTCGGGTACCTTGGCGAACCGAAGTTAGAGTTGGTAAACTTAAAGTGCAGTTTAGCTCGTCATCGTCGATCCCCATGATAGAGACTTCTTCGGGGATGTTTATTTTAGCCTGCTGACAGGCGTAACTCAGTTGGCGAGCGCGCACATCGTTGGCAGCAATGATCCCTACTGGCTTAGGTAGGCGGCTGAGCCAATCTACTAAACACTGTAAGTCACTGTCCCAGGTATCAATGTTGTCTTTAGCGCTAAACTGGCTATAGGCGCATTGGTTACGCTCACACCAATCGCGCAGCAGCTGCTCGCGGTTGGCCGACCAGTCATTAAAGGGGCGGTTGGGGTAACCACAAAATGCCAAATGGGTATAACGGCGCATTTTTAAGAAACGTGCCGCCATATTGATGATCTGTTTATTGTCAGACATCACCACCGGGTAATCTTGCATGGTATTGGCTACGGTTTCGCTACTGGCAATGCCTACTACTGGAATATTTCGAGACTTAATCGCATCGCGAATTTCTGGGTGGTCAAAGTCGGCAATTACGCCGTCACCCTGCCACTTACTAAAATCGTCCACCGAAAATAGATTTTGTTCTCCGATGAACAAACTCCAAGGAGCACCATTTTTCACAAATGACGATATGCCGGTAATGATGCCTCGGTCGTAAGCCATGTTAGCGTTCAAAAGAAGCGCTACGCGATAGTTGTTTGCCATAGTATTTGTCTTCCGTATTACTACGTTCAATGGGCCGGGGTGAGCACATGTGATAAATGCGGATTTATCAGATGTGTTCACTTAGTTGGCAGAACAGCCATAGCAAGGCTATGGCTGTTCGTTGGGTTTATTGCTTAAAAAAGTGGTGCTAGTTTTGGGTAAAGCGCTTGGTAAGTTTCGCGGCGTTTAGCGTAAACAGCATGGCGCTCGGCATTCACTTGGTGAACTTCAACTAGCTCTGGCACTGGGCAAATGGCGGCTAGATCTGGGTTCTCGGTTACTCCTAGTTGGGCTAAACGGGCAGCACCAAGTGCTGGGCCTACTTCGCCGCCTAAGCGGTAGCTTACTGCTTGGCCAAAAACGTCGGCCAGCATTTGACGCCAAAACTGACTGCGCGCACCACCACCAATTAAGGTAATTTCTTCTGGTTTTAAGCCCGTTGCATGCAATGCATCTAAGCCGTCGGCAAAGGCGTAAGCCACGCCTTCTAAGACCGCGCGGCATAAATCTAATGGGCCAGTTGAATGGGTCATGCCAAAGAATACGCCCTTGGCTTCTGGGTTATTGTGCGGAGTACGTTCGCCCGATAAGTAAGGTAAAAAGTACACTGGGTTATCACTTTCTGGCGCGGCTTCTACGGCGGCTAACATGCTAGGTACGTCTGCTTGGCCGGTTAAGTTAACTACCCAATCTAAACATGAAGCGGCACTAAGAATGACCGACATTTGGTGCCAAGCACCAGGCAAGGCATGACAGAAGCTATGTAAGGCTGATTCGGGGTTGCTTAGGTAGCCGTCGCTTACCGCAAAGTAAACGCCCGAGGTGCCTAAAGACAACATCGCCTGGCCTGGTTTAGTGATGCCAACACCTACCGCGCCTGCTGCGTTATCGCCACCACCTGCTACTAATGGCACGGCGGGCATGCCCCAGCGCTCGGCGAGTTCTGCTTTAAGGTTACCGGTAACTTCACTGCCTTCAAATAACTCAGGCATGTGTTCACGGCTAAGGCCAGTGGCCGCTAGAATTTCATCACTCCAGTCGCGCTTGGCTACGTCTAACCACATGGTGCCGGCCGAATCTGACATATCAGAGGCAAAGTTGCCCGACAGCAAGTAACGCAAGTAATCTTTAGGCAGCAGTACCTTGTCTACCTTGGCAAAAATTTCCGGCTCGTTTTGCTTAACCCAAAGTAGTTTAGGCGCGGTAAAACCTGGCATCATCAGATTGCCTACGATATCGCGAGAATTAGCCACTACGCGCTCGATTTCTTCACACTGAGCTGCACTGCGGCCGTCGTTCCATAAAATGGCTGGGCGTAAAATTTCGCCTTGGGCGTCCAGTAAGGTAGCGCCATGCATTTGGCCACTTAGGCCAATTGCTTTAACGTCTGCTAGCGAGTGTTGTTTGCTTAATGCGCTAAGTGCATCTTGAGTGGCTTGCCACCAGTCTAGCGGAGCTTGCTCAGACCACAACGGTGCAGGGCGAGATACTGTTAAGCTTTCGGTGGCTTGGCTTAAAATGTCACCGTTTTCAGCCTGCAGCACAACTTTTACTCCAGAGGTGCCTAAATCAATACCGATATACATAGAAGTTCCTTATTGGACGCGAGCTGCTCGGCGAAACTACACTGTAATTAAGCGGCAGCAAAAGTGTTTTAAATATGAGCTCATCCTGCCGCGGATTGGAAACTTGGCTCAATTACGAAAATTACCAGAGGAATAGCGTTTTTCCATGGCGTGCCTGAGTTCACAGTTTCGTTTGAAATGTGCATGATCATAATCACATTACGATTTTTCACAGTGGCGCTTCGTTAATTTTTTTTAGATATTAAATTAAATATTGATCGGCCGCGTGCTTTTAGGAGCCCCCATGTTTGATAAACGTTTCAAAATTACATTGTTATTTAACGCAAATAAGGTTTATGACCGCCAAATTATTAAAGGTATTGGCGACTACTTACAGGCATCACAATGTGATTGGGATATATTTCTAGAGGAAGATTTTCGCTGTCGGATCAGCAAGCTACAACATTGGGTAGGCGACGGCATTATTGCCGATTTCGACGACCCAGAAATTGAAAAAGCCCTAACTGGCCTGCGTGTGCCAGTGGTGGCTGTGGGTAGCTCTTACGAAAACCCAGAGCAATACCCTGACTTTCCTTACGTGGCTACCGACAACCGTGCTTTGGTTAATTCAGCTTATGAGCACTTAAAAGCCAAGGGTTTGGAGTATTTCGCTTACTACGGCATGCCGCCTAATGAGGGCAACCGTTGGGCGATGGAGCGTGAAGCTATTTTCCAACAATTGGTAGCAGGTGATGGTTACGAGTGTGCGGTTTATCGCGGCATGGAAACCACCCCTGAGTCTTGGCAGTATGCAATGAATCGCCTGGCGGATTGGATTCAATCTATGCCTAAGCCGGTAGGCATTGTTGCAGTATCTGATGCGCGAGCGCGCCACTTGCTGCAAGTGTGTGATCACTTGGGGATCATCGTGCCAGACAAAGTGTCGATTATTGGTATTGATGATGAAGACTTAACTCGCCATTTAAGCCGAGTATCTTTGAGTTCGGTGGCGCAAGGTTGTCGTAAAATGGGCTTCCAAGCGGCCAAGCTATTACACCGCCAACTACAAGGCCAAGAATTACGTAAAGTACGTGAGCTGGTAGGCCCAGAGCAAGTGGTTGAGCGCCAATCTACCGATTACAAAGCGCTAAAAGACCCTTACGTTATTCAAGCAATGCACTTTATTCGCCATAACGCCTGTAAAGGCATTAAGGTTGAGCAAGTATTAGATTATGTAAAAGTCTCGCGTTCAAACCTAGAAAAGCGTTTTAAAGATGATATTGGCCACTCGGTTCATCAAGAAATTCACTGTGCTAAGTTAGAACAAGCCATGAGTTTGTTGCGTAATACCGAGCTTTCCACCTCCGACATTGCGGAGCTATGTGGTTACCCTTCTTTGCAATACATGTATGCGGTATTTAAGAAAGACTTAGAGTTAACGCCTAAGGCTTACCGTATTAGTAAACAAGAGCAAGAAGAATAGTCAGCAGCAACGGCGCTTTGGCTTGAGTCAAAGCGCATTTCCTTTTAAGCTCAAGGCTGTTTGCTGGTTGGTATAAAAGGAGAGCTGCACTTGTCGAAGATTAATAATGTTGCCATTGTAGGTGGCACCCACGGTAATGAATTTAGTGGGGTGTACTTAATAAATAAATGGCAGCAACATCCTCAACTTATTGCCCGTCCTAGCCTCAAAGTAGAAACTGTATTTGCCAACCCTAAAGCGCATGGTGAAAACAAACGCTACATTGATGCCGATTTAAATCGCCAATTTAGCGCTACTAACCTAGCTGATTTTAGTTTGGCCAATTATGAGCAATCACGCGCTAAAGCGCTGCACCAGCAGCTTGGCCCTAAATCAAAACCGAACATGGATTTGGTTATCGACTTGCACAACACTACCTCTAACATGGGACCTACCCTTATCTTGTTAGAGCAGACGTCTTTCTACAAACAACTTGCCGCTTACGTCACTATGCGGATGCCAGAAGCTGTGGTGTTTCTGGATGAGCCGGAAGAGGATATGAGTAATCATCGCTTCCTCGCAAGTTGTGGTAAATACGGCGTTTTAATTGAGGTAGGGCCGCAGCCGCAATCGGTATTGCGCCAAGATGTGTTGGAGCAAATGGAGCAAATGACCGGGCATATTCTTGATTTTGTCGAGCTGCATAACCAACAAGATTTACCCGAGCTTCCCAAACAAGTAGAGGCCTTTTTGTATCTCGATAGCATTAAACTGCCGCTTAACGACAAGGGTGAACGACTAGCGATGGTGCACAGCAATGTGCAAGACAATGACTACCAGCCAATTAATCCTGGTGACCCCATTTTTAGAACCTTTATGGGCGAAGACATTTGTTATCAAGGCGAGAAAACCGTATACCCAGCGTTTATTAACGAAGCGGCTTATTACGATAACGATTTAGCCATGTCCTTGCTGGATAAAGTGTATTTGGAGCTTGAGTAACACCGCTTAACAAGAGCGCTAATTTGGCGCTGTTGTGAGTTGCTTTATCGCGGATTTATTTTGTGACGATTTTCCAAGAACCCATCCGCTATTATTGAATGGTTTAGCAAATCAAGCGTAAGTGTGCAGAGGTCTGATTCGATACCTTTCTTGTTAGTCTCAAGCATGGGGCACAGACCAAGAAGAGACCGTAAGCCTTTTAATTTTGGTTTGTGGCAACTATGTCGTTTAGCTTAAAGAAAGCCTAAGCGATTCGTTTTATGCTGCTAGTGTTGTCTTCGTTTATTAATAGGTAAATGGCCATGTTAATTACATTCAGCTGCAAAGCTTATGCAAATGTCACCATGTTTGGCGATATTGGTTTAGCGTTATTAAAAATGATGGGGCACAGTGGCAGTGTGCCGGGAGCGATACGGGCCGAAGATGTTGCCGAAGCATTAAGCCAGTTAAAAGCTGGGCTTGAGCTAGCGGCTAAGGCTCAAGCAGAGCAATCTCAAGCTAATGAGAACGATGCTGAGTTAGAACCTGCGATTAGCTTAAATACTCGTGCTCAGCCCTTAATTGAGCTATTAAGCTCAGCGGCTAAAAAACACTGTGATGTGATGTGGGATCGTTAAGTGTAGCGCTAATACTGAATAACTGCGCGGGTTTACTCAATGGCGAGTGTGATTAGCACTATTCCCATGCTAGATGTTTCGTTTTCACCCTTGTTTTTTATGGTGTAGAGCGTGATAGGTAAGGTTGTCTTTTTACGCCGGTCTAGGTGTGATTATGCTGAAAATGGGGCTGCGTGAAGGCGTGTCGGCGAACTTAATCGTAGAGTTTTTGCTGTTAGTGTTGCTGGTAATGGCCAGTGCGGTATTGGCAGCAATGCCATACAATAAGCGAGTATGTGTTTCGTTAAACTAAATAACAAGAAACCCGCCTTGAAGCGGGTTTTTAGCATTTACTCGTAAGATCTAGCTGGCTTCTAAAACCTGTAAGATATCGTGCATCGATTGTTGATATTGTTGCTGATTTGAATTCTTAAATAGTAACAAGTCATCTACTACCTCTGGGTTGTCGATACAATGAGGAATAGAGAAGTCTACGCCTGCAATGTACTCATCCCAATTAGCTAGCTTCCAGCTATCTCTTGGTGAGTTTCGTTCAATCATTCGCTGTTTAACGACTTCCACATCGGTTTCTACCCAAACCACCGTAAGTCGTGCATTTTTTTCTAGCAGCTGCTGTTTTAAGTTGTCGATATAGGCCGTATCTCTAATTTCTCGGGTGAATGGCGCATTTATTAAAACGATATCGTCATAGTCTAAGGCTTCCATGGCGAGTGCTAGAGTGGCCTGGTATTCATAGTTACGTATGTGTTGCTCAAAGAACTCGGAACTGCGGTTCACCTCGACATTTGCGAGTTTAAAAATTTGATGTGATAACACAATGAGGGTGTCTTTATCTAAGTACACAACGTGCTTAAGCGCTTTGGCTAGTTGTTTAGATATGTAGGTTTTCCCGCTGGCCGGAGGTGACGTTACCAAAATTAGTCGTTTCATTATCGTTCCGTAATTTAATTAGAGGCCTCAGAGAAGCCCATGTAATTGAGACTGAAAGTTGCTTTTCTATTGCTAACGTTAATCATTAATTTGCTAATTAACTGCGGGTGGGGCTGGTTAAAACCAGCGCTTCCATTTAAATACGGCAATTAGTGATACTGCAATTAGCAGCATTGTTCCAAGCAAAATGAAGTAGCCGTTTGGGTGATGAAGTTCGGGTATCACTTCAAAATTCATTCCGTAAATGCCGGCTAAAAAACTTAAAGGGACAAAGATGGCGGTAATTAAGGTTAATACCCGCATGGTGTTGTTAAGTTTGTGCGAACTTATCGATAAGTAACCATCCACTAAATCACCGCAAATGTCGTAATACATGCTGCTAAGGCTATGCAATCGTTCGAAGCGCTCGTGCAAGTCTTGCAGCACCGGTTGATCGATCGCTATGTCGTTTACACTTTGTTCTTGCTCTAGATGCAGCAGCTTTTTACTTAGGCTTAGGTGGTAACTAAAAATTCGGTTGAGCCGAAGAATGTCAGTTTTATAGCGAGTAATGGTGCCGAGTAATTGGTCGTCACCATGGCTACTTAATTGCTCTTCTAACCCACTCAGTTGATCTTCAAATTCGAGTAATTGGTTTAAATATAAAGTTGAAGCACTGTGCATGATCCGGCTAGCTAAACTTAGAGGGTGCTGGAGATATTTATGAAAGGGCTGTTGCAAGAGGTTTTCTATGCCTTGCGATTGGCCATCATGCAGGGTAATCAGATAGTTTTTGCCTACAAACATGGCCAGCTGCATATGTTCAAATTTTAAATCTCCGATGCAGCGTTGAATGCCTCGATAAAGCATGAAGATTTGTTGATCGAAGAGCTCTATTTTAGGCGGGTGGCGAGAGCGAAAAGTATCGATGATTGCTAAGGGGTGGCAGTCAAAGCGTTTAAGTAATTGCTCTGCTTTGGCATGGCTAAAGCTACTCAAATTAATGTCTATCCAGATATTGCCTTGCTCTTGCTCTAACCACTTGCCAATTTGTTGCTCATCACCTTGCTGAGGAGTTTCGTCCTTTTGGCTTAACCAAGTTCTAATCATAGTGTGCCCTTAGGGGTTGTACTGCACTGGTGTTGTTGGCTTAGTTCATGAGTAATAGTGAAGCTAGGCCAAGAAAAGCCACAAAACCGACAATGTCGGTGACAGTGGTTAAAATGACCGAGCCAGCAACGGCTGGGTCTATTTTCATCTTTTTCAGTATAAATGGGATCATTGTGGCAGACGCTGCTGCAGCTAAGCTATTAAGCACAATGGCTACAAAGATAACCGCGCCTAAGGCAGCAGACTTAAACCACAGGCTAACCACAAGCGCGATGACTAGACCTAAGGCTAAGCCGTTGAATGCGGCAATTTTTAACTCTTTGTTAAGTAATAGTTTTAGGTTACTTTGTTGTAAGTGATTAAGCGCTATACCGCGCAAGGCGACCGCCAATGTTTGGCTGCCTGCAATGCCGCCCATGCTGGCCACCACCGGCATTAATATCGCCAGCGCTACTAGCTGTTGGAGCGCGCCTTCAAATAAGCCAATTACCCATGAGGCCAAAAATGCCGTGGCTAAATTGGTGGTTAGCCAAATCGCCCGCATTTTGGCCGCGGTAGGTACCGGGGTAAACAGATCTTCTTCATCCGATGGTGTATCAATAATCGCCACATCTAAACTGCGTTCTTGTAGCCATTGCACAATGTTTGATAAGGCAATGGCGCCTACAATTTTTCCGTCTTTTTGTACTGGGTTCCAAGCATGGCCAGGTACCACATTCAGTGATAAGGATACATCGGCCAGCATTTGTTGGTGGTCAAAAACTTCGATATGTTGGCTAAGTTCACTCAGTCGAATGTTGTCGCTGGCGTTGGCTATATCAGTCAAGCTGCAAGCACCTTGAAATTGCCCTTGGGCATCCACCAAATATACCGCCACATGTTTGTCGGTTTGGGCGCTTAAGCGTTGTTTAATGCGAGCCACTGTTGAGTTGGGGCGAGCACGCAATATGTGGGTATCAACATAACGACCAATTTGTTCATCGTCGTAACTTAGTGCATCTTGCAGTTGTGCCGCGCTAAGCTCATCTTGTTGCTCAAGATAAACCTCCACCATTGATTCTGGAAGAAAGTCAGCAAATTCAACGATTTCAGTGTCGTTAATGGTTTGCTGTAAGGCGTTTAGCTGCGACTGATTAAAGAGTTCGAACAAGTGCTTAACGGTCTCATATTGCATTAGGTGCAATATGTCCCAGTAGCGCTCGGTTGCTAAGTGAGGCCAGATTTGTTGGCGGTAGTTGTCGGGCAACGATTCAAGCAAGTTAGCCAATATGGCATTGTCATATTGGCTAATAAAGCTGAGTTCAGTTACGGGTAATTCGTGTTCCAGAATGTCCAAAACACGACGAAGCGCCGCATCATGATGACCATCAAAAGTTTGTTGGTTGGAGCTTGCTAAGTTTTCGCTGGTCATTGACGATGTCCTTGTTATTGCAAATTACTGGGTGTTGGTGTTCCTCATTATGTCGCTAGTTAGTATTAGTTATTTACCAAGAAGCTTTGAGCGGGGTCTACCAACACTTTATCGCCCATCCCCTGTCGACCTAATAGCATTAAGTAGGTCATATCTTGGCGGTTGCTTAAGGTTATTTCAATCGGCCAAATGAGCTCACCCAGTTGAAAGCGCGTTTGTATAACATAGCGCTGTTCTACGTCACCATTGGATGACTTGATTTTTCTGGTGTCATAAATGGGCGCGCTACAACGGCAAACCCGTTCAAGGTTATAGATATCAGGGTGTAAATCAAAGCTAATGTGTGGTTTGCCATCTACTTTTTTTCGTTCAAGATTATCCACATGTAGCGCCGACGTTTTAGCGCCAGTATCTACCCTAACTTGCAAATCGGTAATGCCTAAATCTGGCAGATTACAGGTTTCTAGATTGCCAATTACCAGTTTATTCACTGACTTCTTCCTCTTCATTACCTTGTAATTTAGGCTTTGCCTCCACCGCGCGAGTAGGTTGGTGCTCACCTATTACTACCGCTTTTTGAAAAACCATGGCGTTGGGAAAGGTGAGCTTAGAGCCATTTTTGGCCAGTAGAATCACATGGAACAAGGTGATTTCTTCTAAACGGCCTTCAACCGAGTTGTCTCCATCTAAGATTTTTACGTGATCGCCAACGCGGTAAGGGAAAAAGAAAAACACCACAATACTGGCGGTAACATTGCTTAAAATCGACCACTGGGCAAATAAGGCTACACCAACAACCGCAAATACCGAGGATAAAAACACCCCAAAATCATTAAAACCCAAATCACCAATAAGGCTAACCACCATTACTAATACTAATATTAGAACACTGCGCAGTACCCAACTAACATAGTGAATTCTTGTTTTAGCAATATTGCGTGCCGCGCCGAAGTTAAGCACCAGTGTATTAACTTTGCTTTGAGTGACATAAAAAATCGCAAATGCGACAACAATTATCAAAAAGCTATTAATGCTCATTACCTAGCCTCTCCTATTGAGGATGATGAACAGTACTGCTAGCAGGACTAATAGACTCTTGCCAGTTTTCAATCTGTTCGGCCACTTCATCTTGCTCCGCGCCAAAATACGCAAGGTGATACATGGCATCGCCCTCTTGTACTAAGGGGATGTTTTGCTTGCCTATCACAATGCCTGAGCGTTTTGCGGTTACTTTATTAATTAGCTCACCAAAAGGACTATTAATCTCGGCTAATATATCACCTACCTCGACTAAATCACCCAGCTGGGCATATTCATTTACAATACCACTGGCTGAGGCACGCAGCCACGAACTGCTGTAGGCTATATATGGCGCAGCTTTTTTAGTGCTACGACGCTTTTTAACCATACCTAAATGTGACAGTACTTTTAGGATGCCTTTTACCCCGCTTTGAATCGATAACTCATCAAAGCGCAGCGCTTCTCCGGCTTCGTAAAGCAGGATCTTAGTATTGATATTTACCGCCGCTTCACGTAACGAACCATCACGTAAATCGGCATTTAATAGTACCGGTACGCCAAAGGCCTCGGCTAAGAGTTTAGTTTCAGGGTCTTTCAAATTAGCCCTGATTTGTGGCAAATTTGAGCGATGAATCGCGCCGGTGTGTAAATCAATCCCGTAATCGCAATGGGCAACGATTTCATTTAAGAAAATATGCGCTAAACGTCCAGCCAACGAGCCTTTTTCCGAGCCAGGAAAACAACGATTTAAGTCGCGTCTGTCTGGCATATAGCGGCTTTGATTTAGCACCCCATAAATATTTACCATTGGCACAGCAATTAAGCAGCCCTTAGTGATTTTAAAGCTTGGTGAGCGGGTTAAGCGGCGAATAATTTCTATGCCATTTAGTTCATCGCCATGCACTGCTGCGCTTATAAATACTGTTGGGCCGGCTCGTTTGGCGCGGGTAATTAGCACTGGAATCGAAATATTGGTGTCTGTGTACAACTTAGCCACCGAGATCTCGAGCTGCTTTTGCTCTCCCGGTTTTATTTCCGTTCCAGCGATAATCATGGTTTGCCTCTTTATTTAATACTTGGCTATTTAGCCTTTACCACGGGTTTTAGTTGCGAAAGGTTTAGCGTTTTTTTCGATAAATTCAAATACCATACCGGCAATGTCTTTTTTGGTGGATGTTTCTATGCCTTCTAAACCTGGCGAAGAGTTCACTTCCATCACTACTGGCCCATTGTTTGACTGTAAAATATCTACGCCACATAGATTTAAGCCCATGGCTTTAGCCGCATTAACCGCGGTGGCGCGCTCTTCTTTGCTTAAGCGCACTAATTTTGCTGCGCCGCCGCGGTGTAAGTTTGAACGAAACTCGCCTTCTGCCGCTTGGCGTTTCATTGCTGCAACCACCTTACCGCCTACCACTAAACAACGAATGTCGGCGCCGCCCGCTTCTTTAATAAATTCTTGCACTAGAATGTTGGCTTTTAGACCCATAAAGGCTTCGATCACGCTTTCGGCTGCCTTGTTGGTTTCGGCTAACACAACGCCTATGCCTTGGGTGCCCTCTAGCAGTTTAATTACCAGCGGAGCGCCACCTACGTTTTTGATGACATCTTGAATTTTATCAGGCTTGCTCGCAAAACCCGTGCGCGGTAAGCCAATACCTTTGCGTGACAGTAACTGTAGCGAACGCAGCTTGTCGCGTGAGCGGCTAATGGCCACCGACTCGTTAACGCAAAAGGTGCCCATCATTTCAAATTGACGAACGACAGCCGTGCCATAAAAGGTAATTGATGAGCCAATACGCGGAATGACCGCATCATATCTTGGCAAAACTTCACCATTATAACGAACAGTGGGTTTGCTACTGGTAATATCCATATAGCAATGCAAGGTATCGATAATGTCTACTTGGTGCCCACGAGCTTCACCAGCTTCTTTTAAGCGGCGGGTGGAGTAGAGGTTTTCGCCTCGAGATAAAATTGCTATACGCATAATTTAGTCCTAGTAGTTAAAAGTTCAGTGAGTTGCTTAGTCATCTTCAATAATAAATGTGTCATCTTCACTTTGGAAATTATCAGCGCTTGGTTTACCGCGACTATTTAAGGTGTGAAAGCGACGACGAGTTTGTGCCAATTTTTTGTACTTCATCCATATCTTCTCTAGTCTACCCTCTGGCTCTATCTGTTGGCTACATACTAATAAAAAACGTTTCTCTTGCTCTCCTTCCGGGAGAATTTCTCCAGCATCTAGGGCACGCATGGTTTCGCCGTATAAGCTAAGTAATTCTGATTCCATCAAGGTGAAATCGCCAGATTTACTAAAACCGCGTTTAAAGCGCTTGTCGTCATAAAAACGTTTGTTGCCAAAGCGAAAATCGATATTCATGAGGTCACTCCAACTGAGAAATAAGGCTGTTTAGGCAGCGGGATAAGTTGGCTGCAAGTTAGTGATTATTGACCAAACAAGAAAACGAATTGTTTTTGTCGTAACAACAAAATTTGTTTGTTAACCTCAGTTTAGCTGAGGAGAAGTAAATAGATGGATGTAAAAGTATTTCGCACGTTTTTGGAAGTGGCCAAGGTAAAGCATTTTGGACGTGCTTCAGAGAACTTATATATTACTCAAGCCGCTGTTAGCGCCCGCATTAAACAGCTAGAAAGCTTTTTTGATACCCAACTGTTTATCCGTGACCGTAATGCAATCAAGCTTACCAGTTCTGGCGAGAAGTTGATTGCCTATGCCGAGAATATGGTACGTACTCTGGAACAATCTAAAGCCGAGCTTCTGTTAACTAAAGCGCATGCCATCCAGCTAGCTTTAGCCGGTACTCCCAATGTATGGGATGCTTATTTGCAACATTGTTTAGGCCTTATTACGGATGTGTTCGATGGTTATGCTTTTAGTGCCGAAACCTTGGGGCGCGAGCACATGCAGAGAGCCTTATTAGAGCGTACGCTTGATATTGCAGTGGGCTTAGATCCTTTAAAGTCGGAAGAATTAAACTGCAGTAAAGTTGCTGAGCTTGAATTGGTGATGGTCTCTACGGTGGTGCAAAATCAGCAGCAAGCCCTAGACAAGGGCTACGTCTATGTAGATTGGGGGACCCGGTTTGCGTCAGAGCATGCGGCCCGTCATAGTAAAATGCCACCACCATTTTTACGCACTTCAACTGGGCGTATTGCTTTAGATTTTATTTTGGAAAAAAGTGGTGCTTGTTATTTACCAGCTTCGATAGTGGCGCCTTTTGTCGAAGGTGAGCAGCTGTATTTGGTGGAAGGCTCTGAGCCGTGGATAAGATCTATTTACTTTAGTTATCGCAAAGATTCACCCGCGTTAGCGCAAATTAAGCAAGTAGAAAAATTACTCGATAACAGCGAACCCACCAGTCCTTTCGTATTGCAGCAAGCAGGAGAAAATCCGCCAGCGGAATAAGCACTCTGTTGATTAGGCTGGCTACAGTGAGCTTGCTTAATTTGTGTTGGATCTCCTTAATGCAGCAGCTAAATGTTGGAATGTCGCTGGCTGAGAGACATAGAGTTAGTGGTAAACCTGCTGTTTTAGTCACAGCGCTTTATTCCACTTAACTTGCTATCTTCTGTCTATGAGGTTACCCGCCGCTCCTTTCTTATTTGGGGTTTATTGCTCTATTGGGCTGCGCAACGACGCTAAAGTAGGCTAGAGTACAAACACCAACCAATTCGTTGTAACACCAAGCATTATTGCAAGGAATATCCAGATGTTTAGCTTTTTTGAACGGCTCACCGTTCCTTTCCCAAAACAAGAGCCTGAACAGCCACCCAAAGGCTTGTATCAGTTCTGCCGTCATTACTGCCAAGGCATGGGTAGACCATTGTTATTTATGTCGATTATCGCAGCGTTAATTGCCATTTGTGAAGTCGCCTTATTTGGCTTTATGGGGCAATTGGTTGATTGGTTGGGCACTAAAGATCCTGCTACCTTTTTTAGTGAAGAGGCTGCAACCTTATGGATGATGGGGCTCACTTTGCTGGTGGTAATGCCGCTGCTGATCCTGCTGGATTCTTTATTGATTCACCAAGCCTTGCTGGGTAATTTCCCGATGGCGATTCGTTGGTCGGCTCACCGTTATTTGTTACGCCAGAGTGTGTCGTTTTTTGCCAATGACTTTGCCGGGCGAGTGGCAACTAAAGTTATGCAAACCTCACTCGCAGTGCGCGAAACAGTGATGAAGTTGCTCGACCTGATGGTGTACATTTTGGTCTATTTTGCCGCCATGGTGGTATTGGTGGCGCAAGCAGATATTCGACTAATTTGGCCTATGCTAGTGTGGTTATCGGTTTATATTGGGGTGCAGTTTTATTTTGTGCCGCGTTTAAAGCGCATATCTACTGAGCAGGCCAATGCCCGCTCGTTAATGAGTGGCAGAATCGTAGATAGCTATACGAATATTGCGACCGTAAAGCTGTTTTCGCATAGTCAGCGAGAAGCCGATTATGCCCAAGAAGGCATGAACGAATTTTTGGTGACGGTACATAAACAGATGCGCTTGGTGACAGGGCTTAACTTCTCGGTACAACTGTCTAATTACCTACTAACCTTTGGTATTGCAGCTTTGTCTATTTACCTCTGGACGCTAGGTGATGTATCGGTAGGTGCAATTGCAGTAGCGATTGCCTTGGTATTGCGTCTTAATGGCATGGCGCAGTGGATTATGTGGGAAATTGGTTCCTTGTTTGAAAATATTGGTACCGTGGCCGATGGCATGACTACCCTAACCACCGAGCAAACCATTACCGATAAAAAAGATGCTAAGCCGATTAAAGTGACCGAAAGCCGCATTCATTACCGTGATATTCGTTTCCATTATGGTGAAAAAAGCGGCGTGATTGATAAGCTTAACTTGCAAATTAAAGCGGGTGAAAAAATTGGCTTGGTGGGGCGCTCGGGAGCTGGGAAAACCACCTTGGTTAATTTATTGCTGCGCTTTCACGATGTGGAAGGCGGCGCTATTTTGATCGACGATCAAGATATTAGCCAAGTGAGCCAAGATAGCCTGCGGGCGCAAATTGGTATGGTGACGCAAGATACTTCCTTGCTGCATCGCTCAGTGCGCGACAATATATTGTATGGGCGTCCTGACGCAAGTGAAGAGCAAATGATTGAAGCGGCCAAGCAAGCTAAAGCCCACGAGTTTATCTTAAGCCTTAGCGATCAAGACGGCCGTACTGGTTACGATGCCCATGTAGGTGAGCGCGGGGTTAAACTTTCGGGCGGTCAGCGTCAGCGAATTGCGATTTCTCGGGTACTGCTAAAAGATGCGCCTATTTTGGTCTTAGATGAAGCCACCTCGGCATTGGACTCGGAAGTCGAAGCGGCAATTCAAACTAGCTTGAATCAGCTGATGGAAGGTAAAACGGTGATTGCAATAGCTCATCGCTTATCAACGATTGCCGCCATGGACCGTTTAATCGTGCTAGATAAAGGCGAGATTGTAGAACAAGGTAGCCATGCCGAGTTAATCAAGGGTGATGGTATTTACAGTCAGCTATGGGCGCATCAAACCGGTGGTTTTTTGGGTGACTAAGCCTGATCGCTTGTGTCGAAAAGCCAGCAGAAATGCTGGCTTTTTTGTTGTACAGGTTAGTTATTTAATAGCAGCTTTAGCCCGCTGGCGCTGGCGCTGGCGCTGGCTAAATCGCTGTGGTGCTGGCGTTAAATGCTCCAGCAAATGTTGATTTTGAGCGGCGGTTTTCTCGACTAACTCTGCCGTTATTTTTAAGCTAGAGGCCAGTTGGTTAAGTTGCCCGGTGGCGCTAAGCACTGCTCGGCTAGTTGGTGCCAGCACACTAAAGTAGATTGCTAACAAAGCGACAATAATGATTATCACTAAACTGACTAAGATGATCATTACCCAAAACTGCACTTCACTGGATAACTTATCAGCTAAGTTCACAATGGGTTTGGTGCTTTGCGCTACGGTATCGGGCAGTTGTTTCAAGCTGCTATCTAACTGCTGGCTTAGCTGCTCTACCGCGTTAAGGGTTTGCTGAAAGTGCTGTTGCTGCTCTGGGCTAAGTTTTGGATTGCTAGCAAGTTGATTAACGCTATCGGCGATGTCTCGTAAAGCTTGTGATGCCTGAGCCGCTGCTTTATCAATCCCTACTACTTCTACCTGTAATTGCATATTTAGTTGTGGAGAATTTGACTCAAGCATGGCTGAAGACTCATTAGCACTGGCTAGGGTGAGATGACTTAGGCCGAGTATTAACAAGCCGACTGTTAACAGGGTTCTCATTGGTTTTCCTCAGGTTTATCGCAAAGCTAGTAGCAATGTAACAGCACTATTAATTTAGTGGTAGTTAGCCACTGACAGTTGAGTTCATAAGCCTGCCTGACTACGCTTAAGTTACCTTAGTTGAATATGGTTAAGCATGGGCAAAGTTTCTGACATTAGTGCTTATTACGGAATCGTGATCCACCGGGACTTTGTGCCGCTGTTCGCTGACGAACGCTATGCTCAGATGTTCGGCTACGATAGTGCTGAAGATATTATGGCCTTGCCCTCTTTACTGGATCTAATAGCTGAAGATGATCGCGACGAAGCGATTAGCGCTTACGAGGCAGTAATGAGTGGTCAGGCGAGGCCTAAAGTAAGAGTCTACGCAAACTATAATCGAGACGGTGAGCAATTCTCGGTGTTAACTATTGATCACCTCACCGAATGGCAGGGTAAACCTGCTTTACAAATTACTCTAGTGGATTTTTCATCACAAATTGCCGCGGAGAAAAAGCTACAGCAAAGTGAGCAACGTTATCGTTTATTAACAGAGTCTTCTTTGCAGGGGATTGTGGTACACCGCTTTTTCGAGCCGCTTTATTGCAACCAAGCGATGGCCAATATTCTAGGTTATGATAGCCCTGAAGCGGTGTTAGTTTTAGACAGTTTACTGTCACTCATTCCTGAGGGAAATCAGCCCAAAGCGATACAACTGCATGAACAACTAATCCAAGGCGAGGTTGAGAGCAACAGATTGGTAACCGAGTATGTATGCCGGGATGGAACGTCTACTTGGTTGCACATTAGTGAAGCGGTAGTGAGTTGGAATGGCAAACCAGCGGTGCAGTCAGTGATGATGGATGTGACGCAACAACATCATGATCAGCGTCGTTTGGAGTTTCAAGCTAACCATGACCCGCTGACGGGTTTAATGAATCGCCGTTCTATGAGCGAGACTCTTACCGAAGAGTTTGCCATCAGTAAGCGCTCGCTACACCCATTGTGTTGTATTTTGTTAGATATCGATAACTTTAAACAAATTAATGATCGCTTTGGTCACCCTTCTGGCGATGAAGCCTTGCGCGTATTTGCCATCGAGAGTCTTAAGGTGCTGCGCAATGGTGATTATTTATGTCGCTGGGGCGGAGAGGAGTTTTTGTTATTGTTGCCTAATACAGTGCAAGAGCAGGCACTACTAATAGCCAATCGAGTCCGAGAGCATTTAGCCGAGCTTGAAGTGACTAAAGATGAGCATAAATTTAGCACCACCGTTAGCATGGGCTTGGCAATGTTAACTAGCTATGATTCTAGCCCCGAAGCGCTGGTTGCTCGGGCCGACAGCGCTTTGTATATTGCCAAAGAGCGCGGCAAAAACCGGGTGGAATTAGCCCCGCAAGTTTATGAGCTATAGGTACTTATTCAAAGATATGGTCGGCCCACAAGGTTAAGCCGCTGGTTACGCTACCAAAGTTATCCCCGCTAATTAAAGGTGCTTGGTAGCGTTTGGCCAAGAAGTTTTTAATCATGGGTGAATTAGCGCTGCCGCCAGTTAAGAATATTGCTTCGGGTTGGCAACCTGCTTGCGCGATAACATCGTCACTAAGTGCTGCAATGCTGTTAAGCAGTCGTTCAGCTGCCTGCTGGTAAGCCTCTTGGCTGACGTTTACTTCTAGTTGCTCCAGTAAGTAAGACAAATCCACAGTAGTCGTACTCGCTTCACTTAACGCAATTTTGGCTCGCTCGGCGCAGGCACTTAATTGATAGGTTTGTCGCTCTTCGCTTAAACGCAATAAACCTCTTAGGGAGCTTAATTGCGGCTCTTTAAGTAAGCGCTGCAATAACAAGCGAGTATCTTTTTCGTAGAAGCGGGTTTGCGCAGGGAAGTCATTGATGGCAGCAGCATCCCAAAAGGGTTTTATTGGCATTGGCTGGCCACTGGCTAAGTTTAGTTTGGCACCAAGGCTAGGCATCAGGGTTTCAAAATTTAGCGCGATGTCGAAGTCGTTTCCGCCAATCCGTTCACCGTTGTATCCGAGCACTAATTCTTTATGATCGCGTGTGGCTAGGTAGTTTGGGCCCATAATTAGCATCGATACATCGCTAGTTCCGCCGCCGATGTCGATGACTAATACTCGCTGCTCTTGCTGTAATTGCTGTTGATAGCTTAAACCAGCGGCCATCGGCTCATACAAAAACTCTACCTGCTTAAAGCCTACAAAATGGGCGGCATTGCTAAGAATGCTAATGGCTTGTTGGTTGCTCACTTCGCTATTTAAACCTTGGAAGTTAACCGGGCGACCAATCACCACTTTAGCCATGTCGGCCTGTCTGCTTTGTTTCACTTGCTGGCTTATGTGCCACATCATGGCGGCGGCAATATCTTCAAACTGCTGTTGTTGACGCTCGCGAATACCGCTGGCACCTAAAAATGACTTTGGGGAACGTACGTAATAACAATCGGCGGGATCGACTAGGTATTCTGTTAGCGCTTGTTGGCCAAAGCTTAGGTGTTCATCGTAACCATCTAGCTTGAGTTCTTTTAAGGCGCGTAAGCTAGCACTTAGCTGGTTAGTACGTGCTTGCTGATAAGCCTGGGCCTTACCTTGGGTGTCTAGTTGCTGATATAACCAGCCGCAAATCATCTCTGATTGGGGAGCAAATAAGGTAGAGGGCATATAATTGCCATGCTCGGGAAGCCTAACTAATTGCGCTTGTTCTCCCTGCATTACACCGACTGCACAGTTAGAAGTCCCAAAATCGAAACCTGCAATTAAATGACTCATAAGCTACGCCTTATACCTGCAAAAAAGGTCGCGCAGAGTAGCAAAATTAAGGTCTTGAGTATAGCGTTTCTGCCACTGTAAGCCTTGGGGTTACTCGTTTAAGTCAGCATTAATTATGGTAAATAGATAGTTTTCTTGATTGCTATCGTAAGTAGTTATTGCCGTCAATAACTTGATAGGCAAGATGCGCTCTGGCGGAAATTAGCCTGTATTTGTGGTTGTTTAAAACTACCAGAAGGGTAGAGGCTTGGTTAACTTCGACATAAGCTGGCATTTGTCTGCGCTCACTAGAGGCAATGCAGCTTTGAAAGACTAACTGCTTACATTCTCTCGCTTTGCTATCTGCTCTCTATTAAGCGTTAGCGGATAGCAAGCAGGGGTGTTTAAAGAGCAGCGGCAATATGGGACTTGAGCTTCAACGGTGAAAGGGGTGTTGCTATTACAGGCCACTAAACTAAATAGCGGCGTTAGCTTATCGTGTTTGTTGGGTTTGCTACTTGTTGCAACAAGGTTTGGATGCTGGGTGCCTGTTGCCATTGCCAATCTTGGGGGAGAGCTAGCGATGAATGCTGGCTAAGTGTGTAAGCTTGAACTGCCTGTGAGTTGGCACTTGCCCCTGCCAGTTGATCAAGAAGACTTAGCTCTTGGGGGACTTGGCTGTATTCAAAATAGTGTTTGTTGAGTCCCCAGCCGCTGTCCCAGGCAAGCAACTCGATTTTACTTAGGGCAAATATGTCGCGCAGTAAATTGCCTTGCAGCAATGGCCAGCCAGTGATGCTCAAAATGCCAAACTGCTGGGCACGTTCTGGTTCTTGTCGGCATAATTGCCAGGCAGAGCCTGCGTAAATAAATTGCTCATCTGGCAGGTCTAGTGGATCAAACCTAATGTTTAATAGGGCTTGTTGCTTGGCATCAAGCTGGGCGTCTACTTTTATCCAGCGTTGTTGCTTGTTCTGCCAATACTCACATATCCAATGGTCTTCGTAAGGGTGCATGCCGAGGTAGGCGGCAAAACCACAACGCAAGCGCGCTGCAATACCTTGAGCGCGTAATAACGTGCAGAGCAGTAAGGCAAAATCTCGACAGTTCCCAAGCATTCTTTGGCTAGCAGGTTTGTCCGCAAGCAGCGGCCCTTCGGTATTGCTTAAGCGCTTTAGCTTTTGCTGCACGCTGCGAGTTTGCATTTCGTCTAGGCGCTGGGTGAAATCTGGGTTGAGTTGGTAGTGTTGCAACCAATAGGGATGAACCAAGTTGTTTTGCACGCACTTAACCAGTTCGGCGATATCCGCTTGGCAATTTGGCAGTTGCGACAAATAGCTTTTGGGGTCGCTAAACTCACTAAAACTGGCGTAATCAATTGAAGAGGTCATGGGTGCTTGCCTTTGGCTAGTTAATGGGCAGTAGAAGGTCTGTTATTAGGGCTTTTTCCGGGACGCTATCGGTTGTTTTATGGTGGTAGATCTCTAAGCAATTGGCGTCTCGAAGCTGATAGCTTGACTGCGGCAGCCAGTCGCGCAGCAGCACTTGATAGCTGTTAGCGATGCTGGCGTAGCCTCCGTGGTGGCGCAGCTTAGCGAACTTACCGCCTGCTAAGGTGATTTGTTGAATACCCAGCTCGGCAAGTTGTGAAGTGCAGGGCAAGCGGGCGTGGTTTGTTTGTTCAATGGGTAAACTTAGGCAAGCATCAAAGCGCACTTGCTCCGGATGGGTAACCTTAGGATCATCGTAGGAGACACCAATCATAGTGCTTTGCTGAGTATCTAAACCCACTTTATTGCAAGTGCTAAATAGCTGGCGCCAGGCTTTGGGGGCAGCCTGCGCGTAAGGACCTCGTTCGCGTGAACACAATACCGCTTGTGGCGCGAGATCGATTACCTCAACTTGGCTAACAGCTTTAGGGGTAAGCTTGTTAGATTGTTCTGGAGAAGGCGGAAGCCAGCCCTGATTTCTTACTTGAAGCGGTGTTTGCTCAAACTGTTGTTTAAACGCTTTGTTAAAGGATGCTTGGTTTTGATAGCCGCTTTGACTGGCGATATCGACTAAGGGTTGTTGACTAAACCTTAGGTGATTTAACGAACGCTCTAGCAACAAACGCTTGCGATAAGCATAAATGCTTTCGCCGACATAGGCATGAAATAGTCGACAAAAATGAAAGCGTGAAACACAGGCTAAGGCAGCCAGCTGATCAATATCCAGTTGGCTATCAAGAGTTTGTTCTACTTGTCTTTTAACCGTATTGATTCGCTGTTGTTGGCTTGCCATGTTGGACTCAATTACTTGACTTCAAATCAGTGTAGCCAGTTTGTGAGTTATTTTCTTTTCCATTCTTGCGCATTGCTTAAGCTTAATTCTTCAAGCATTTCGCCGCACACGTTGAAACTTTAAAGGCTTGTTCTAGCCAGTTATGCCGAATACACTGAGCCCCTTGGTCGGAAATAGTAAAGTAATAATGAATACACAAACTAAAGCCTATGCATTTGGCATAAGTGCAGTGTTAATGTGGTCTACGGTGGCCACTGCTTTTAAGTTAGCGCTGCAGTGGTTAAGCCCCATTCAATTGGTATTGCTGGCTTCAGTAACTTCAATTTTGCTGTTAAGTGGTGTGTTGTTATGGCAACGCAAACTGCCTTTAGCGTTAAGCTACGCTAAGCAGCGACCCGGCTTCTTTTTGCTGGTAGGTGCTATAAATCCCTTCCTTTATTATTTAGTACTGTTCAAAGCCTATGACTTATTGCCTGCTCAGCAAGCTCAGTCACTTAATTATACCTGGGCAATTACCTTAGCTTTGCTGGCGGTCCCCTTTTTAAAGCAGCAGTTGCGTAAGCAAGATCTGCTTGCCATGGCCTTAGGCTATTTTGGGGTGTTAGTAATTGCGACCCGTGGTGATTTGCTCAGCATGCAATTTGACAGTGTGCTAGGCGTTCTGCTGGCACTGTTTAGCACCTTGTTGTGGGCAGGCTATTGGATTATTAATACCCGTAACTCTGGCGACCCAGTGGCGAGTTTGCTGGTGGCCTTTTGTTTTAGCCTGCCAATGGTACTAGCCTATTGTTGGTGGAGTGATGGCTTACCCAGCTTTAATGCAAAGGCTTGGCTGGGCGCGGCTTATGTAGGTTTGTTTGAAATGGGCATTGCCTTTGTTTGTTGGGTATTGGCATTAAAATTTACTAACAATACTGCTCGTATCAGCAACCTGATTTTTATATCGCCATTTTTGTCGCTGTTTTTTATCAGCTATTTTTTGAACGAAGTGATAGAGCCTGCAACATACTTAGGTTTAGTGTTAATTATTAGTGGCTTATTGATACAACAATGGCGCGGTAAAAAACAAGCGGTTTAGCTACTTGGCTTATTGCGTTTTATCTCAGTTTTTTAAGCTGAGAAAAGCGCCACAAGTTTTGATCTTGACGCTAGGGTAAGTGGCCACATCTGTGTATGCTAAAATTCATATTTACCCAAATACTCATGGTGTGATGACTAAACAAGCAATAAGCCAACAAGATTTGATTGATCTGGCCAATCAGCTACTGCGCGAGCACGAAGACTATATTCCTGGAATAGAAGTTCGCGAAGTATCACAACAGCGTGATGTGCTTACCTTTAAGGGTGAAGCCTTTTTAGACGATGATTTATTACCTACAAGTAATAGCCCAAAAGCTTTTAACTTGTACAAATGGCTGTGTCATCGCCTATCAGAGCAATACACCCTTAGCGAATAAGCTTTTAGCTATTTAGCGCATCGATTACCGCCTGTTAAGGCGCTAAGTATTGTAAAGGCAATGGCTTAGCTGGTCTTTGTATCGCTAATTAATCCGCTAGCAAATAGATAATGGCTTGGTAGGGCGCTAAGTTAAGCTGAGCTAAATCTACTTCTGATTCATCCTCCGGCTGAAGGTTATCCAGCACCACTTCTGCAAGCTTGTAATCTAAACTCAAGGCTTGAGTTTGTTGGCTGACATTGGCGACAATTAGCAGCCTTTGCTCCTGATATTGGCGAATATACGCGAATATATGAGGGTGCTCTTCCAATAATAATTGGTAACTGCCGTAGATTAAGGTATCGCTAAATTTGCTGGATTTTCGCAGTGCGATTAAGCGTTGGTAGTGATAAAACACCGAGTGTTGATTGGCAAGCGCATCAGCAACATTTATTTGCTGATAGTTGGGATTAAGCTTGAGCCACGGCTGCCCACAACTAAAGCCAGCATTGTCAGAGTTATCCCACTGCATGGGAGTGCGGGCATTATCACGGGCGCTTTGATAGACACCTTGCATAAATTGTTGATGTCTTAAGCTTTGCTGCTCTACCACTTTTTCTTGGTAACTATTTTTAATTTCTATGTCATCGTAATCGCTTAACTCGTCAAATTGTACGTTGGTCATGGCGATTTCTTCGCCTTGATAAATGTACGGGGTGCCTTGCATGCCATGCAGCAGCGTTGCAAACAACTTGGCACTGGCTTCGCGGTATTCTCCGTCATTGCCCCAGCGGCTAACAATGCGTGGTAAGTCATGATTGTTCCAGAATAAGGCGTTCCAGCCATCGCCATCAAAGGCGGTTTGCCATTTGCTAAGCACCTTCTTTAAGGCAACTAAATCAAAATCTTGTACTTGCCACTTTCCATGTTCGGGGTGCCAATCTAGGGCGGCGTGTTCGAACTGAAATACCATCGACAGCTCTTCGCGACGCGGATCGGAATACAACTTGGCTATCTCGGGTGTGGCCCCCCAAGTTTCGCCCACGGTCACCAGCTTTTTATCTTTGAAACAAGCTTGATGCATTTGCTGCAATAGCGGGTGTAAACGCGGACCATTCTCGGTAATACCTTGGTCAATTTGTTTGCCAATTAAATCAATCACATCTAAACGGAAGCCCGCCACGCCTTGCTCTACCCACCAAGAAATCATTTGATGAATTTCTTTTGCTACGGCTGGGTTTTCCCAGTTGAGATCGGGCTGAGCATCGGCAAACAGGTGAAAGTAATACTGGCTAGTGACGGGATCATATTGCCAGGCAGGGCCACTAAAAATGGAGCGGATCTGATTAGTTTGGTCTCGCCAAATATAATAATCGCGGTAGCGGTTATCTCGGCTTTGTTTTGCTTGCTTAAACCAATGATGTTGGTCGGAGGTATGGTTAAGTACCAAGTCCATCATTATGCCGATGTTACGCTGTTTAGCTTGATGGATTAACTGGCGCATGTCGTTCATGTTCCCAAAGCGCGGATCTATGGCCTGATAGTCGGCAATGTCGTAACCATTGTCTTTCATTGGAGAAAGATAAACAGGCGATAGCCAAATAAGGTCGATGCCCAGCTTTTCCAGATAATCTAGCTTGCTAATAATGCCTTTTAAATCGCCGTTGCCATCGCCGCTACTATCACAAAAACTGCGTGGGTAAACCTGATAAACAACCGCCGAATGCCACCATTGTTGGTTCATGATTAAATTCTTTTACTGCTACGAATTACTTGCATTGTAAACCCTCTTATTTGATTAGAATAGTTTGCTATTTTTAATGCTAATCATTATTAAGCTCAGTGTTTATGCCGCCTGTAAGGCTGTTTATAAGCTGGTTCGGAGTGTTTTCTTTACAGATGATTAGTTTGCAAGGGGGATTGAAGATCTTTAATAGAAGGGTAATTGTTTGAATTTTGATCGCTGTCAAACATCATTAACCAAAAACAAAGATCTTTGTGAGCCGATGCTCAATAAGTGAGTACCTATCTTCATCGTTCAAAAATTAAGCGTAGATTAAAAAAGCGGTAAATTAACTATGGATAGTTAAGGTTGTGTTTTACTTGTGGTTCTTTCCAGTGGTTAGTCTGCCCCTCATCGCAAAACACCAAAGAGTGGTGATGAGTTGAGTCTTAAAGAGACGCTCTAAGATTACATGGGAAAGTAACAATGAGAAAATTCAGCAAACTCGCCACTAGCGCTCTGCTAGCTGGTGCGGCGTTGGGCTATGCGTCCAGCGTCACGGCGGCACCTAGGACCGCCTTTGTACACCTCTTCGAATGGAAATGGGAAGACATTGCACAAGAGTGTGAAACCTTCCTAGGACCAAAAGGATTTGCCGCGGTGCAAGTCTCACCTCCAACTAAATCTCACAACGCTGGCGCGTGGTGGAGCCGCTACCAACCAGTTAGTTATTCCTTTGAAGGACGCAGTGGTAGCCGTGGTCAATTCCAAGATATGGTACAGCGTTGTAAAAACGTTGGGGTAGATATCTACGTAGATGCCGTAATTAACCACATGGCAGCTTACGATAGAAACTTCCCTGAAGTACCTTACGGACCAAATGACTTTAATTCTTGTACCAGTGATATCGATTACGGAAATCGCTGGCAGGTACAAAACTGTGATTTGGTGGGGCTAAATGATCTTAAAACTGGCTCAGAGTATGTGCGCCAAAAAATTGCAGATTACATGAATGATGCGATAAGTATGGGCGTAGCAGGTTTCCGTATTGATGCAGCCAAGCACATCCCGGCAGGTGATATTGCCGCGATTAAAGGCAAGTTAAACGGTAACCCTTACATCTTCCAAGAAGTGATTGGCGCGCCAGGCGAGCCAGTTCGTCCAAGCGAATATACTTACATTGGTGATGTTACTGAGTTTGAATTTGCCCGTAAGTTAGGTCCTGCTTTTCGTGATAGCAATATTGCGTGGTTACCTGATTTAGGCAACCAAATGGAGCTATCTAGCGCCGATGCGGTGACCTTTGTGACCAACCACGATGAAGAGCGTCATAATCCAGGTGGCCCAATCTGGCATGGTGTTCAAGGTGACGGCTACTTCTTAGCGAATATTTTTGCGCTAGCCTACCCTTATGGTTACCCAAAAATCATGTCGGGTTACTACTTCAACGGTGACTTTGATGCAGGTCCACCTAGCAGCGGCGTACATACTGGTAATGCTTGTGGTTTTGACGGCGGCAACTGGGTGTGTGAGCACAAGTGGCGCGGCATTGCTAACATGGTGGGTTTCCGTAACCATACTGCTGGTGAGTGGAGTATTACCAACTGGTGGCAAGGTGGTAACGACCAAATAGCCTTCGGTCGTGGCGGTTTAGGTTTTGTTGTTATCAACAAACGTTCCGGTAGCTCAATTAATCAAAGCTTTGATACAGGCATGCCAGACGGGCAGTACTGTAACATTATCGAAGCTAACTTTGATGAGAGCACTGGCCAATGTAACGCTGCTGCTGATTCAAGCGGCCAATCGGTGATTACGGTGAGTGGTGGTCAAGCTAACTTTACTGTGGGCGGCGACCAAGCTGCAGCAATTCATGTTGGTGCAAAAATTGGTGATGTTTGTACTGGTGCTGATTGCCCATGCACTTCTAACTGTGGAACTGACCCAGAGCCAGCTACCCCAGTAGCGGCTAGCTCTATTTGTACATCGGAAAACTTACCTACTTTGTACTACTGGGGAGCACAGCCTGCTGGCAGCCTTGCCAATGCAACATGGCCTGGTGTAGCCATGCAGAAGAACGGCGATTTCTATTGTCATGATCTAGGGGTCTCACTTACCAGTATCAATGCTATCTTCAGCAACAACGGCGCTAATAAAACGGCTGACTTAACTGCAGCGGGTGCCGGTTGTTATAAAGACGGTAGCTGGAGCAGCCTAGAGGCTTGTGGCTTTGACATTAGCGACTCGAATCCAGATCCTGTAGGTGGCACAGAAGTTTGCTACGACAACCAAGCTGGCTTTAGTAATCCAACACTTTACTACTGGTCGGTTTCAGCTGAAACCTCGGTTGCTAATGCGCAATGGCCAGGTGTGGCAATGGTGCAAAAAGGTGCTTACTACTGTCACGACTTTGGCACTAAGCTAAGCAGCTTAAACATTATCTTTAATGATAGTGGCGCCAATCAAAGCGCAGACCTAAATACTACAGGCGATGTATTGTGTTATGCCCAAGGTAGCTGGGTAGCTGCAACTAACTGTGTTGGCGGAAACCCTGACAATGGCGGCGACGAAGTATGGTACTTCCGCGGTACGCCAAATGCTTGGGGGACAACTCAACTTGATTACGATAGTGCTAGTGGTTTGTACTACACCGTTCAAAGCTTTAATGGTGAAGAAGCGCCAGCACGCTTTAAAATAGATAGTGGTAACTGGACAGAAGCGTATCCAAATGCGGATTACCAAGTGTCTGACAACACTACTTATCGCATCAACTTCAATAGCGCTACCAAAGATATTACGGTAAACGCGCAGTAAATTGTTTTTATGCGTCTCAGCTTTTTGCCCGGTTTACACCGGGCTTTTTTATGAGTAAAGCTTAAGCTATTTCGCTTGGCTGGTGTTTGCGCATTAAGGCGAAGTATAAAACCGGAATCACGATTAAGGTGAGCAAGGTCGACACCAATATGCCAAAGATTAAACTAATCGCTAGCCCGTTAAAAATTGGGTCGTCTAAGATAAACAATGCGCCAATCATAGCGGCTAAGCCTGTTAACATTATCGGCTTGGCTCTTACCGCACCCGAGCTAATTACTGCTTTAGAAAATGGCATGCCTGCAGCGGTTTGCTGATTAATAAAATCGACCAGTAAAATCGAATTTCGCACAATGATCCCCGCTAATGCAATCATGCCAATCATCGAGGTAGCAGTAAACTGTGCTCCTAACAAAGCGTGTCCAGGCATCACCCCAATGATGGTTAGTGGAATTGGAGCCATAATAATCAGCGGTACTAAATAAGAGCGAAACTGTGCAACTACTAATAGATAAATCATGATCATACCTACCGCATAAGCTAGGCCCATATCGCGGAATGTTTCATAGGTGATTTTCCACTCGCCATCCCACAAAATTGCAATGTCACTTAGCCCGTCAGGTTGCTTTATATAATGTTGAGCAAAGGGTAAGCCTGCCTCTTCAGCACTTAGCGCCATATCAAACATGCCATATAATGGACTGTCTAACTCGCCTGCCATGTCGGCCATGACCATAACCATGGGAATGGCATTTTTATGCATGATTGGTAAGTTAATGGTACCCTGTTTAATGCTCACTAGCTCACTTAAAGGTATTGCTTGGCCTTGTAGGTTAGTTAAACGTAGATTAAGCACTTGCTCTAAATCTAGTTTATCGCCCTCTTGTAGCTGCAAGCGGATCGGCACTGGGTATTGTTGTTGCTCGCTATGTAGGTAGCTCACATCGCTACCGCCAACGGCAGTGCTAATTACTTCTACAATGTCGCTATAGTTAATCCCTAGTAGTGAGCTTTTAGAGCGATCTATAGTTACCCGCCATTGGCTTTGTGGGTCAGGTAGCATGATGTCGATATCAACGATGTCTGGGGTATTATGGAAATGCTGCATCAAGGCATTGGCGGCTTGCTGGCGAATCTCGTCACTAGGGCCATATACTTCCGCTACGATGGGCGACCAAACCGGTGGGCCGGGCGGTACCTCTACCACCTTAATATTGGCTTGATAAGGTAAGCCTATTGCTTGTAATTGTTTACGTACAGAACTAGCGATGCTGTGACTATCGCGATCTCGTTCCGATTTATCAACCAGATTTACTTGAATATCTCCGAGTTCTTGGCTGTTACGCATGAAGTAGTGGCGCACTAAACCATTAAAGTTTATCGGAGCGGTAGTGCCGGCATACAGTTGTAAATCAGCAACTTCAGGTACTGTCATGAGGTAATCACTAAGCTCGAGTAATAAGCGTTGGTTTTGCTCTAAGCTGCGCCCTTCTGGCAGATCGACCATTACCTGAAATTCAGATTTGTTATCAAAGGGCAGCATCTTCATTACCACCAGCTTATTTAGCGGCAAGGCAATTGCTGCGATTATCATGAGTATTACTGCTAACCACAATAAACCACGGGCTTTTCGGCCATGTTGTTTATCCAGAAACGGACCAATTAGGCCTTCAAAGAGACGCTGTAATTTAGATTCTTTTGATGGCTCAGCTCCGCCATGGGCGCTACTTTTCAGTAGCTTGGCGCTGAGCCAAGGTGACAACACAAAGGCAACTGACAAGGAAATAAGCATCCCGAGGCTGGCATTAATCGGAATAGGGCTCATGTAAGGCCCCATTAAGCCGGAGACAAAGGCCATGGGTAACAGGGCGGCTATTACCGTAAAAGTGGCTAAAATAGTGGGTCCACCAACTTCATCTACTGCCTGTGGAATAATGCTTAATAAATCGGGTTTATTTGGGTCATTGGCCGCTAGCCCCATGTGTCGGTGGATGTTCTCTACCACCACAATGGCGTCATCAACGAGTATGCCAATGGAGAAAATAAGCGCAAAAAGCGACACTCTATTTAAGGTAAAGCCCCACGCCCAAGAGGCAAAAAGAGTAATGGCTAGAGTAATTACAATGGCAATGCCTACCACTACTGCTTCGCGCCAGCCCATGGTAATTAATACTAAAAGTACCACTGCGGCAGTGGCGAAAATGAGTTTAGCTATCAGCGTATTGGCTTTGTCTGCTGCGGTGGCACCATAGTTTCTGCTAAGCTGGTGGCTCACTTGATGAGGGATCAACACGTTGTCTAGTTGATTGATGCGCTGTTCAATTTGTTCAGCCAGTTGCACCGCATTTGTACCGGCTTGTTTGGCAATGGCAATGGTCACCGAAGGGAAGCTACCTTGCTGGTTTACCAGCCACACGCTTTGGCTGGGCAGCTCGGCACTAAGGCTGACCTCTGCGACATCTGAGAGGTATACCGCTTGTTGCTGGCGGACTGCAATTACCAAGTTTTCTAGTTCACTGGCGGTTTGTAAAAACTGTCCAGTTTGCACTTTGATCACTTGATTGTCTTGAATTAGCTCAACCAAGTCTGATTGCAGGTTATTTGCCTGAAGCTGCTGAGCGATTTGCTTAAACTCAACACCATAAGCATTTAGTTTGACCGGATCAATGCGCACTGAAGCAACTAACGGTTGCTCGCCCAAGGTGTACACATCTTTAGTACCTGGGATCCGTTTCAGTTCGGTTTCTAGAGTGTGAGCAACTTTGGTTAATTCGAAGGGACTTAGTTGCTGGCTCTCGTCCCAAAGGGACAGACTTACGATGGGTACATCGTCAATCGCTCGTGGTTTAATTAAGGGGTGGCCAACACCTGCGCCGGTAGGTAATTTGTCTAAATTAGCGTAGATTTGATTGTATAAACTGACAATGGCATCGTTTCGCTTAACGCCTACCTCAAACACCACAATGAGCATTGCACCATTAGGTTGAGAGAAGGAATACAAAGTGTCGATACCATTTAACTCTGATATTATTTTTTCAGCAGGTAGGGTGACTAAATGCTCAACCTCTTTGGGGCTTGCACCCGGAAATGGGATGTAAACATCGGCAAAAGTCACATCAATTTGCGGTTCTTCTTCCTTGGGGGTGATGATTACCGAAAATATCCCCATTAATAAGCCCACTAAGGCTAACAATGGGGTTATTGGCGAGTGCAGAAAACGCTCTCCAATGCGTCCAGCTATGCCCATGACTATTGCTCCTTATCTAGCATTGCTTGATAGGCTGACAACGCAATGACATCACCATTTTCTAGCCCCGAAAGCACTTGAACTTGGTCTGCGTTAGTATCGGCTAAGCGCACTTGATTAAGACGATAACCTTGACTGGTTTTTAAGTAGACGGCACTCAGTTCGTTAAGTTCTAGCACCGTGGAGCGGGGCACCCATATTTGCTGACGTTGGCCATAACTAAAACCCAGTTTGGCCCAGCTGCCGGGGTACATAACGGCATTGTCTGTAGGCAGGTTGAGGCGAATTTTAAACGAGTGGGACTGCGGATCGGCATGTCTGAAAATAGTGAAATTGTTTGACTGCAGCTCTGTTTGCCCGGCAAGTGTAACAAAAAACTGGGTATCGCTATTGATCACATCAAGATAGCGCTGCGGAATATGAGCAATCGCTCGCATGTTCTCTAATGAGTAGCCAGAATATAGTGGCTGACCTTGAGAAATGGTTTCGCCTAACTGCACATGCCGCTGGGTCACAATGCCGGAAAAAGGTGCTCTAATTACCGTGTAATCTAAGGTTTCTTTTGCTTGAATTAATGCTGCATTTGCCGCGTGAACGGCGCTTTGGGCCGCCTTGGCTTCAGTTTCTGCTTGGTCTAGCTGACCCTTTGACACCGCCCCTTGGGGGTAAAGTTTTTGCAGTCGTTGCCATTGACGTTGGGCTTCGTTGTTTTGTGCAATAGCACGACTAAGCTGGGCATTAGCCGAAGCATAAGAGGCAGATTGTTGAGTGCTCGTGATTTCTAAAATGACCGAGTCTTTTTCAACAAAATCATTTACGTCGTAATAGAGCTTAAGCACTCTGCCTGATGTTTGTGCGGCTAGTGTTGCGGCGTCAACCGCTTCAATAACGGCATCTAGCTCAACGGTAATCGGGATCGCTTGTGAGCTTACGGTGAAGTTTTCGAGCTCAGCTTGTGCTGCCCCAGCGGTATTGGCTGCAAACAATAGCAGGCCAAGAAAAACAGTGACTAGAGTTTGCATTATTGATTACCCTCCTGGTAAAAAAACGGCGCTGTTATAGAGCGCCGGTTTAATGCTATTTAGTTGCTTGATTGGCTAACCATGTTTTATAACCACCACTTAAGTTTTTAGCCTTGAAGCCATGATTAGCCAGTTGGCGATAGGCAACATTGCCACGTAAGCCCACCATGCAATAAACTAAAATTTCTTTATCTTTAGGTAGCTCAGCTATGCGGTCACGTAGTTGGTCTACCGGAATGTTTATCGCGCCAGGGATTGCGCCTAGTTTTTCTAGCTCACCAGGGTTACGCACATCTAAAATGAGCTGCTGATCAGTGGGCTGATTAAGCTCTTCGCTGTGGCACAAGTGAGTTGTGCCTTCAATACTATTGGCCGCAACAAAGCCTGCTTGGTTAACCACATCTTTGGCGCTGCCAAAAGGTGGAGCATAAGTCAGTTCTAGATGTTGTAAGTCAAATACTGTCATTCCGGCGCGCTGGGCTACTGCAAGTACGTCGATACGTTTGTCTATACCGTCTTTACCCACTGCCTGAGCACCATAAATCAAACCACTTTGCGGATGAAATAATAGCTTGAGATTAATCGGATGTGCGCCAGGATAGTAACCCGCATGGCTGGCCGCGTGCAGGTATACTTTTTGATAATCAAGTCCCTTTCTCTTTAAGGTTTTTTCATTTAAGCCGGTAGAGGCCACGGCAATATCGAAGATCTTACAAATAGCGGTGCCTTGGCTGCGCTGATAGTGCTCGTTAGCACCAAAGATATTATTAGCGACCATGCGGCCTTGACGATTGGCAGGGCCTGCCAGTGGGATTAGCGCAGCGTCCCCGGTGACAAAATCAGGGTCTTCAATCGCATCACCCACTGCGTAAATAGCCGGGTCAGAGGTTTGTAATTGACTATTTACTTTAATACCACCTAGCTCGCCTAGCTCAAGTCCGGCGAGTTTGGCCAATGTGGTTTCGGGTTTAACCCCAATTGCCATAATTAGTAATTCAGTCTCTAGTATGTCCCCGTTACTTAGGCGTAACTCCAAGGCTTGAGGATCAAGGTTGGCTAATTCATCCTCTTTCTCATGGTTTGATGGAAATACCGCTTCTAACGCAACACCTAAATGAAGGTCAACCCCGTGGTGGCGAAGCTCTTGATGTAAAGGGCTGGCCATTTCTGGGTCTACAGGGGCCATAACCTGTGGTGATAATTCAATCAGGCTGGTACTTATACCGCGTTGAATTAAAGCTTCGGCCATCTCGATACCAATAAAACCGCCACCCACAACGGTGGCATGTTTAGGTTTGTTGGTGTCGATGCTAGCAATAATTTTATCCATGTCAGGAATATTGCGCAGTGAAAATGTGCGATTGTTTTGAATGCCGGGAAGTGGCGGTACAATGGGGGCCGCGCCAGGGCTTAATATTAAAGCATCGTAGCTTTCTTGGTAGTCTTGTTGGTTTAGCAGATCGCGAATAGTGACCGTTTTATTTTCTCGATCAATGCTGATGACTTCATTCATCACCCTTACATCAACGTTGAATCGGGCTTTAAAACTCTCCGGAGTTTGCAGTAATAATGCATCGCGTTGTTCGATATCACCACCAATATGGTAGGGCAGGCCGCAGTTCGCAAAAGAAATAAACGGGCCTCGCTCTAACATAACAATCTCGGCGGTTTCACTTAAGCGGCGAGCTCGGGCAGCCGCGGATGCGCCTCCAGCAACACCACCTACGATAACAATCTTACGCATAACAAACTCCAAAAATTTAACTATAGCTGCGCTGCTCAATGGCAGAACAAAAACTAATTATAAAGATGATTTATATCAATGATTTACTACTTAAACCCTAGGCGCTTAAATACCATCGCGGCTGGGCAAAAACCGGTGATTGCACTTTGAATCAAATTAAAACCGACAAAAACCGTAAACCAAATAAAGTTTGGGTGAACCCACTGGGTTAATGCCAGTGAAAGTAGCACCATCGCTCCTGCAAAAATACGAACAACATTTTCTAATGACATGATCGTTCTCCTTGTTAAGTCTGTCATCACTATATATTAGTAAAATCTAATTCGCAACCAGCTAATATAAATTAATCTAAATTATTTTAATCTAAATTAGATTTGACTAATTTATTGTGCTTTGTATAATGGCGGCAAGTAACAAGGGGGCTGTATGCAAGATGTGTTGGTTATGCGAGAAAATGCAAAGTTGGTGAGTGAACTACTAAAGACCATCGCTCACCCAGATCGCCTAGTAGTATTGTGTTTGCTAAGTGATAGTGAAATGGGCGTCACTGAATTACGTCGGTTCAGCCAGAACAGCCAATCAGCGTTTTCTCAGCATCTAAAGGTGCTAAGAGAAAGTGGTTTAGTGGAAGTGCGCAAAGAAGCACAAAACGTCTATTATTGTCTTGCTGACCCGCGTATCAAGCAACTGCTGAATAGCTTACAACAACAATTTTGTCGTTAAGCTGCGACCGCCTTAAGCTATTTTTTGATTTAAACGTTTGGAGTTATTTATGAGTAATTTTACCCCATGGAGCGCCCTGTTGGGGGGCATGCTTTTGGGCTTGTCTGCGTCTCTATTATTACTGTTAAGTGGCAGAACCGCAGGTATCAGCGGTGTATTGGGAGGAATTTTTGGTGCAGCCAAAAGTGAATGGCCTTGGCGGGTTGCATTTGTTGGAGCCATGGCTGCCAGCGTATTGGTGACTCAGCCTCTTGGTGTTAGCGTGCCTGTACTGCCAAATTACTCTCTAGCGTGGATAGTGTTTGCCGGGCTTGCCGTTGGTGTAGGTACTCAGTTGGCTAATGGCTGTACCAGTGGGCACGGTATATGTGGTATTGGTCGCTTTTCACCTCGTTCGATAGTTGCCACTGGGGTGTTTATGATAACCGCCGCTCTCGTGGTTGGAGTGAGCGCCTATTTAGGAGCAGGTTATGTATAAAATAATAGTTGGTTTGATTACAGGGCTGTTATTTGGTTTGGGAATGAATATCTCGCAAATGGTAGATCCCAATAAAGTACTTAACTTTTTAGATGTATTTGGTGCTTGGGATGCAAGCTTGGCTTTTGTTATTGGCGGAGCACTATTGGTATTTACACCATTTTACCACCTGATTATAAAACCCAGAGGACGCGCTATTAATGGTGATGAGTATCGTTGTGTGCCAACCAATCAGGCTATTACTAAGCGTTTGATCGGTGGCTCGGTACTATTTGGTATTGGCTGGGGTATGGTAGGTATTTGCCCAGGGCCCGCAGTGGCGAGTTTGCTGCGGGGTGAAGCCGCTATTTATTGGTTCTTGTTGAGCATGTTATTGGGGCATTACTTAAGCAAACGTCTATTCTCTCGCGCTTAAACTAAGTGCTACTAAAGCCAAAAGGGAGCTTAAAGCCCCCTTTTGGCTAGAAAAGTTGGTTAGTCGGTATGCTGTTGGATAATGGTTATCATGCCAAGGCCTGCCATGTCTTCATCCCAGTCGTGTTTTTCAACCACATTTTCAGTTTTATGGTAGGGCAGGAGGTTGTCGGTTAGCGTACTATGCATCGACTTACTCATGTATTTATAAGCGCGAATACCTGGGCCGGATATGACAATTTTTTGCGGGTTAAATAGCGCCATGATATTCGCAAGACCCATACCCAAAACGGTACCAGCTTGGGAGAAAATCTGCGCCATTGCTGGATTGTCTTGTTCGGTCAGTTGGTTTAGTTCGAGCATCTGTTTTTCTGAGGGGTGCAGCATGTCTGTGGGTGGCAAGTTGTAAATGGCACTTGCGTCGCGGTAAATGGCGTAATCACCTACATAGGCCTCGATGCAGCCTCGACCACCACAACGGCATTGCGGGCCGTTTAGGCTAAACTTAGTGTGGCCAAATTCGGTAGTGGCTGCGCTGGCATCTTGATAAAGCTCGCCGTTAACAATTAGCCCCATACCCACACCATAACCAAGCTGGATAGCGACTAAATTATCCAATGTTCGGTATTTAGGTAGCTGGGTTAAGGCAACCGCTAGGCAGTTTGCGTCGTTGGCAATATATACCGGTAATTGGATTTTTTCCTGCAACAGCTCAACTAAATTTAGCTGCTTGCCTTTTACAGCGGGACTCCACAATATGCCTTTACCTGCAGTTTCTATCACCCCTTGTACAGCTAAACCTAGGCCACGTAATAAACTGTGTTTAATCTCATGCTGTTGAATAAATTCTTCGATGGCTTTAGATAAGGCATCAACCAGCTGTTTTTGATTTAGCGTGACAGTTAACATGGCTTGGGTAGACTGAGCCACTATGGCGCCCGATGTATTACCCAGCATAAAACGTACTTCATTAATCGATAGTTTTATCGCTAAGTAAAATGCAGCTTGGTTGTTAAGTTGTAGTTTTACTTTTGGCCGCCCGCGCCCACTGCTGGGTTCTAGTACAACACTCTGTTCAATCATTACTCCTTGTTGAACTAGCTCAGAGGTGATCGATGTAATGGTAGCGGGGCTTAATTTGGTGTGTTCGCCAATTTCTACACGTGCAAGCTCACCATGGATGCGCAGAGTTTGAATAATGTCTCGGCGGTTGGCACTTCTTATAAGTTCGGTGTCGGTGATTTTTTTCATGCTAAATCGGCTAAGTAACTACTTCCATTTCAAAAATACGCGTTTTAAAGGGAATAAGAATCTCTTTCTTGGGGATTTGTTAGATCTGTCACGCTTATCTAAATTCCTTGTCAAGGGCTGAGCTAAACCTGCCAAAGAGTATAATGACGATATTGTAAATAACATTGCGCTTCAACAAAAAAATCCCGCCATAAAAGGCGGGGCTTGGTAATTCATCCAGAAAGGAAAGGAAAATGCTACTAGTAATGCAAGGAAACATTACCAGGCCTGAAGAGAACGGCGTTCACTTCGCACTTAAACAAATTACCCCTAAAGCTCAATTTATTTGCAATATGTTCAAGTTGATTAAAGTTTATGCGTTAAACTTGTTACAAGAAATTACGAAACTTGGTTGTTCTATTAACAGATTTTTTAAGCGTGGTAGCGGTCACGTTATGAAAAACCGACACGCGAAACGATTCATTAAGTATGCGCGCATTTAACGGTTAGGATTAATAGGCCGCATTAATAAGCATAAGGATTTTTTTGTGTACAAAGGTATACAGTGGTGCTGGTTTGCATTGTTTTTATTGGCTTCATCATGGAGCCATGCTCATACCTTGCGTTTGGTGACTCATCACTTACCGCCTTATCAAGAACTAGAACATGATGTTGTTAGTGGCTCTATGGTTAGCTTAATGCAATGTAGCTTAACCGCAATAGAACAAGACTATGAGCTTGACCTAAGACCGATTGGGCGTGCAATTAAAGAATTCAAATCAGGCCAGTTTGATGGTGTTTTTGTTTTAAATCGTACTGCCGAAAGAGACCGTTTTGCAACCGCAAGCGAGCCTTTGATTGTTACTTATCGCAGCCTATTTAGCGTGAATAAAGTGGATGTAGAGCTACACAGTGCAGCGATGAAAGAATTAAAGATAGGTGTATTGTATAAATCCGCAATGCATAATTGGTTAATCGAGCACGATTACCCCAATATACATGCTCGACATGATTACCACATTTTATTTGAGCTGCTGCAGTTAGGGCGCATCGACGCGATTGTGGGGCCCGATGAAATCTATGAATATGAGAAAAGTCATGGTCACGTTACTCGCAACATTGAAATCAGACACCTTAGCCAAGCAGATTTAAGTAGTTATTTCTCAACGGCATGGCTAGCGCTCCATCCAAACTTTTTACGGCGATTTAACTCCGCTTTGCGTAATTGTAAAAAGTCTTATGAGCATCAGGACCATGAGGGTCATGATCATGCTTCCCGTAATATTTAGAATAGACAGCTTAGCCAAGCAAATCCGGATCGTTATTTTTCTATTGCATGGTTAGATCTATCTCCTTGATTTTTATTGTTTTTTAGCTGGTTATTTTAAACTGTTTTTTAAGTAAAAAGCCCAAGTGAATCACTTGGGCTTTGAGTGTTAAGGGCTAGTGTTACTTATTTGGCTTGAGTAAACATGGTAACTGCGGTGCCTTCTACCACGGTGCTACCTGACACGTTGCTAGTGTTAACGGCTCCATTGGCATCGGCTACCTTAGTCCAACTACCTGCAGGTAAACTTACCGTTTGGTTATTCCCACTGTTATACACAATAAACAGGTTATGGCTGTCGCTAGGGTCGGTGATGTGGCCTGTTATCACCTGTCCACCAAATTGGTCCGGGCGGCTAACATTTAAGTACTGTGCAACTTCTTGGCTGGTATTCATGCGCAAGCCCGCATGTTTACGGCGCAATTCAATAAGTTGTTTAAAGTAATTAAAGGTGGCGATGTTATCTGCTTTGTTAGACCAACGAATTGCATTGAAACTATCTGGTGCGTTGTAGGTATTATGCGTACCGCCATGGGCGCCATAGTTCCAAGCTGATGGGTTACTAATTTGCTGGTTATTGGTTTTGGTGCGCAGGAACTCGTCGCCGGCATGCACAAAAGGTATGCCTTGGCTGGTAAGTATCATGCCCATGCCAAAATTAACCACTCGTTTAGGGTAGGTTAAATCGCTAGGTGGATTAAAGCTAATCACCTGATGCGAGCTATTTTGCTGCACATTGCTTGAAGTACTTAAATACACCTTATCCCAAAGGCCAAAGTTATCGTGGGCCGAAATGTAATTGATGCTTTGTTCTGGATCGGCCGCGTAATTACGGAACCAAGTGCTGTTACGACCATCGTTGGGATTGTAGGGCGAACCTTGAAAACCATCGTAAATCGCCCAGCCAGATTCAGCAGCAGCTACATTATTAAACATGTAACCAGTGCGAGTATCGTCATTTGAGCCTTTTAATGATTCGCGGAAAGCGCCATTAAATACCCCAATGTTTTCATCAACTAGATGGTGAGTGGTACCGTAACGAACTCGCTGACCTTCTAGAGGATCTGTTGCGTAACCGTTCCAGGGTTCGCCATAAATCAATAACTTGCGGTCTGCAAAGGTATCGTTTAAGTGGCGCCCCCATTTTTCAACTTCCTGATAAGAAAAAATACCAATTAAGTCGAAGCGGAAACCGTCGATGCCGTATTCGTCTACCCAATACTCTAAAGAGTCTTGGATCATGCGGCTTACCATTGGTACATCTGCATTAATCGAGTTACCAGTGCCAGACAAGTCGCTGGCGGTATAGTATTGAGCAGAAATATTCTCAAACATTTCATCATCAAAGGTGTGGTTGTATACCACATCCATAATGACTCGAATCCCAGCTTTGTGGAACTCGTTCACCATGGTTTTGAACTCACGCGCTCGCTCTTCATAGTTAGTTGGAACGGCTGAGTAGCGATCTTCTGGAATGTTAAAGTTGCGTGGGTCATAACCCCAGTTGTAACAAGGGTCGCTGTCTGGCAGGCCATCACAGGTGGCAAAGTCGTACACTGGCAATAGTTGTACGTGGGTTACGCCTAGCTCTTTTAGGTGGTCAATTCCGGTTTTAACACCATTAATTGTGGTGCCGGTTTCAACCATGCCCAAGTATTTACCGTTGTTACCCGCGCTTACACCCGAGCTTGAGTCGATAGTAAAGTCGCGTACGTGCACTTCATAAATCACTGCATCTTCACGTTCAATTAAGGCAGGACGAGCAGCCCAGCCGCCAACTGGCTCGGTGCGCGACATGTCCATCACAATGTTAATGGCTTCGTAATCGCCAGTACCAGGTTGTGACATCTTCCCGTATGGGTCGCGAACCTGAACGCCATTGATAAGGAAGGTATAAGGTTTTAAGTGCAAGTCGCCTGCAACGGTTACTTGGTAAACTTGGCTGTAACCGGCAAAATCAGGCACTGCTTGTAGCGTGTGTTCAACTCCATCAACCACCACTTTTACATTGCTATGCTCTGGCGACCATATTGAAAAGGTGGTGCTTTCTGCGGAGTAAACCGCACCTAAGGTTTCACTGTTGCTACCACAGTTAGGCTCGCAGCCTTGTTTAACGGTGCTTACTGCTTTGGTGTTGGCGTTGAAACAGATTTGGTAAGTAGAGTTAGCGTCTACTAATACATCAGCGCTTGGATAATTTTCGGTCCAATCGCCAAAATGATCAATTTTGAAACGCGGATTGTTGCTGCCAAAGCTTTGCGTGGTGCAGTAGTTATTACCGTCGCTGCTGGCCATTAGAGTGGTTTGCCAACCATTAGGTGTGCCGCGGAAGTACCAAGTATCTGCTGGGGCGTCGCTAATGGTGTAATCAAAAATACTCACTGCGGAGTTACCGCTTTCATCAACCGCAAATACCTTCAAGTTTAAATCTACCCCGTCGCTTACTACATCGCTAGCAGTAAAGCTTGCATTGTTACATAGCGGTGAAGCTTGAGTAGGTATTGAGCCATCGGTAGTGCAGTAGATATTGGGTGCGCTGTCTTGATTATCACTCACACTCAAACTGATTTGCTGAGCTTGGGTGTAAGAGCCCGCTGCAGGACTAGCGCTTACTGTAGGAGCTTGAGTATCTTCTGTCGTGGTTGGCGTTGCGGTGATTTGTTTTGAATCGGCGTTAAAACAAATCTGGTAGCTAGCATTGCCAGTTACTATAAAGTCTGCTGTTGGGTAAGCTTCGTTCCAATCGCCATAATGGTCGATTTTGAAACGTGGGTTATCGTTAGCAAAACTCTGGGTAGTACAAAAGTTTAGGTTATCGCTGCTGGTCATGGCTGTGGCAGCCCAACCATTGGAAGTACCGCGATAGAACCAGCTATCCTCTGGTGGCTCTACATCTCCGCAAGTGGCTACTTCTGTGGTGGTGATGTTTTTACTGTCGCTAAAGAAGCGAATTTCGTAGTTTTTATTGGCGTCTACGCGCACATCTGCGCTTGGGTAAGCTTCGTTCCAGTCGCCAAAGCGATCGATTTTAAAACGTGGATCATTGCTACCAAAACTTTGGCAAGTGGTGTATTCGGTTCCTGAAACTACCGCAAGGGGAGTGGATTGCCATTGGTTTGGCGTACCCCTAAAGTTCCATTCGGCTGCCACAGGCGCAGACAGCAACGTCGCCCCCGCGAGAGCGATTGTTAACTTGTTCATGGATCCTTTCCTTATACTGTTTTTCTTGCTGTATTTTTAACCACCCGGTTATGGCGAAAATTTTGTAAATTCGCTCAACGCTAGTGGTTTTTAATCATTGTTATAGTTGTTCGACCACAGCGCAGATCATTCTGCTGGCCATGGCTATAGCAATGTTAGAGAAAAAACATAAGCGCAGGATAAAAAATATATAGAAGTGTGAGCCTGTCATCACAAAGACATCAAGATAAGTTGATGCCTTTGTAAATAAAGCTTAACGGTTTGAATTGTAGGATTTATTTCTGTTGGTACTGGGCCGCTAGTTGACGGTAATCTTGGTATTTTTTGATTAGGTCGACCTGCTCTAGCTCTGCGTTGTCAAACAACAGCGCGCCGTTGTTTTGAAGTTGTAAGTAGACAGTGGCAGCCATGGTGATGACTTTGTCGATGCGCTTTAAGGTCATTGGGGTGCAACTCTTGCCACTAATGTCGTCGGCAATGTCTAAACAGTGGGAGCGGAAGCTTTCAGCAATAAATAGATTTTTCAGTGAGCGCTCGTTGTCTAACGCATATTCCCAGCGTTCAATAATTTCTGTTTGCCATTGGATAATTGCAGGTTGAGCATAGTTTTGTTTTAGCCAAATGAGCTTTTGAGTATAGATATCTAATGCGGCTTCTTTTAGCTCGCGATATACCGCTAGTTGGTCTGCAGCGGTCATCACGTCTTGATAGCGCAACAGGTAACCAAATACATTGCGCGTTTCAAGACGTTCAACAGCATGAAATTCGGGGGCACTTAGACCATCGCTGTTATAGTGCTCAAGGGGGTCGAAGGGGTACATATAACCAAAATCAAATAGGTGAATGTGGCGACCGTCATACAAAATATTGCCTGGTGACATGTCCCATTCCATTAAACCCGCTTGTTCTAATGCAAACTGTGTAGCAAAAATTTGACGAAAAATTTCACGACTAAAACTGCAAATTGGTTTGCCGTCTATCCAAGGTGACAAAATGAAACCTAAACGGTAATCGGCATACAAAGTAGCAACGATGTGTTGGTAGGCTTTAGCGGTAACTGGTTGATCTTTTAATGCTTGAATATCACGACGGCGCTGCACTTCGTTAAGGAAGGATGTTTCGCCATCAATGTTGTGCACTAAAGCTTGAGGGCGACGCCTCTTTAAATTGTAATGGCGACCATTTATGCATAAGTGGATAACCGTAGCGGTTAAACCACCGTTAAACACTTCAACAACATAAGGAGAGTCTAATTCTAACGAGGCTAACTGCTCGGGAGGCAGTGGACAGTTTGTCGGGTCTCCCACCACAATATTCTGCTCACCTTGTTGAAAATGCAGTTGCGCCTGTTGGCGTTGTTCAACAATTGCATTCATCCTTGCTCTCCATCCTTGTATTCTACTTTGTGAGTTTATTCTCATAAAAGGCCTGAGTAAGCGGATTTTGTGGGATGAAAACCGTTTCGATCACAAATAATATGCGCCTATAGAAGGGAATTAGCGCAGGATCACATTTAAGATCGTTGTTCTTAAATGTGAGTGAACGATGACGGCTATTGAAGAGTGTGCTGTTAGCTGTTGTTTTTGTTTAATGCTGCCCGCAGTGCGGCAATACCCTTATTGCCTTTTTCTTGGCGTTCTTCTGCGGTTTCTTTTTTACGGCGTTGCTCCCACACTAAATCGTTTTGTGGCAGTTCGTATAAAAAACGGCTTGGTTCTGGTTTGATAAGCTCACCAAATTGGCGACGCTCTTTAGTTAAGGTGAAGGTGAGTTCGCGCTGGGCACGAGTAATCCCTACATAGGCAAGGCGACGTTCTTCTTCTACATTGTCTTCATCAATACTGCTTTGGTGGGGCAATAAACCTTCTTCCATGCCGATGAGATACACGTAAGGAAATTCTAAACCTTTTGAGGCGTGCAAGGTCATTAATTGAACCTGGTCACTTTCTTCGTCTTCTTCGCCACGTTCCATCATGTCGCGTAAAATCAGCCGATTAACCACTTGCGGCAGGGTCATGGGTTCGTTGTCATTATCGCCCTCGAGCATGCCACTCACCCAGCGAAATAACTCAGAGACGTTCTTCATGCGCATTTCAGCGGCTTTAGGGCTAGGGCTGGTTTCGTAGAGGAAATCTTCGTAGTGAATATCACGGATCATGTCGCGTACAGCTTGCTGAGCGTCTCCTCGCTCAACGCGCTCGGCTAATGCTAATAGCCACTCACTAAATTGATTTACTGCATTAAGGGCCCGAGTGGGTAAAATGCTGGTCATTGCTATGTGGGTAGTGGCTGCAAACAAGCTGATTTGTTGCTCGTTGGCGTAGGTGCCCACTTTTTCTAAGGTAGTTGGGCCAATTTCGCGACGTGGCGTATTGATGACACGCAGCAAGGCGTTGTCGTCATCTTGGTTCACCAGTACCCGTAAATAGGCCATGATGTCTTTGATTTCAGCACGAGCAAAAAACGAAGTACCACCACTAATTTTATAGGGAACCCGATTGTTCATTAAGGTTTTTTCGAGCAATCGAGACTGGTGATTTCCGCGGTACAAAATGGCGTAATCTTTATAGCTAGCGTTATTCATGAAGCGGTGACCAATTAGCTCGGCCACTACGCGTTCTGATTCTTGCTCTTCGGTTTTCGCAAAGAGGATTTTAAGCGGTTCGCCATAGGCTAACTCGGAGAATAACGACTTCTCAAAAATGTGCTCATTATTTTCGATAAGGATGTTGGCGCATTTTAATATCCGCTGGGTTGAGCGATAGTTTTGCTCCAGCATAATCACTTCTAAAGCGGGGAAATCTTTTTGCAGTTGCATCAGGTTTTTAGGCTGAGCCCCGCGCCAAGAGTAAATGCTTTGGTCATCGTCACCCACCACGGTGAAGCAGGCGCGTTCTTGGGTAATTAATTTTACTAATTGATATTGGCTGGTATTGGTATCTTGATACTCATCTACCAATAAATATTGAATGGTATCTTGCCAACGTTTGCGCACTGCTGCGTCGTGAGTGAGCAGTAGCGTAGGCATTAAAATTAGGTCATCAAAGTCTAGTGCATTATAGGCGGTAAGCTGACGCTGATAGGCTTGGTACATGTGGGCAAACAATTGCTCTTGCTGGCTTTGGCCAGTAGCTCTTGCCACCGCTTGCGCCGGTAATACCAAATCATTCTTCCAGTTAGAGATGCAGCTTAGCAGTTGCTTGAGTAAGTCTTTGTCGCCTTCGAGCTGTTTTTCGGTGAGCTCTTTAAGCAAGGCCATTTGGTCTTGGTCATCAAATAACGAGAAGTTGGGTTTTAGCTTTAGGCTGCGGTATTCACGACGAATAATGTCTAAACCCAAGGTATGGAAGGTACATACCCGTAATCCCCGTGCTTCTTTACGTCCCATGGTTTGACCAACCCGCTCTTTCATCTCGCGGGCGGCTTTATTGGTGAAGGTTACCGCGGCAATGTTTTTGGCTTTATAGCCACAGTTTTGAATTAAATGGGCAATTTTGTTGGTAATAACCCGTGTTTTACCACTGCCCGCTCCTGCTAATACTAAGCAGGGGCCAGAGACGTAACTAACGGCTTTATCTTGTGCGGGATTTAACTTCACGAAGCTTTCCTTCTAAACGGGCCGTGCATTCTAGCCGATCATAGAGGGCTGATCTACGCTGCCTTGTTGCTTTCATATTCTTTAACAAAGGTAAGATTTTGTAAAATGAACAATTATTCATTGATTGTTTTTTGATGAGGAATATAATCGCGAAAAGACTGAACAAATGTTCATTTTTATGATTTCAGATAAACGTATACGTATATTGATGGCTGCTGAGGCGCTGATTAATAGATCAGGGCTTGAAGCGGTGTCTATTCATCGTGTGGCCAAGCAAGCAAAAGTAGCCACTGGCACTATCTATTTGTATTTTAAAGACAAAGACGAATTGATGGCGGAGCTGCATGAGCGTAATTTACGCTTGTTTGCTGAGGCATTTTTAGCCGGTGTTGATGAGTCGCAAAGCTTGCAGGCTAGTCACCGTTGTTTGTGGCTAAATGCATTACATTACCATCAAGAGAATGTAAACGTTCAACGCTTGTGGGTGCATTTAGAAACCTTACCGAAAAATGCTCGCCATAGAGCGCTTATCCAAGAATTATTTAAACCAGTAAAACTTTTTTTTAGTAGAGGGGTTGAGCAAGGCTGCTTTAAACCTTTACCAAGTGAAATGTTATACGCCTTGGCCTTTGGCCAAATACTCGAAATTTGTCGCTTTTCTCAACTGCGAGAAGTGAATTTTACAAAGCAAGACATGGATGCCGCGCTTTTAGCTAGCTGGGATGCTATTACCATACACCCTTAGTGATTGGAGTGGGAAATGAAAAAATGGATGGCAATCATGCTAGTCATAACAGTGATTCTGTTTGGCAGTGTGTTTGGATTTTACTTGTTTAAGCAAAAGATGATTGCCGAATTTATGGCTAATCGTCCGGTGCCAGAAATGCCAGTAGAAGTCGCTATGGCGAATGCGGAAGACTGGCAGCCAGCGATTGAATCAATTGGATTTATTGAGCCCTACCAAGGTGTGAATATTAGTAGCTCAGTAGCGGGCTTAGTGACCAAAATTCATTTCTCATCGGGTGATACGGTAAAAGCGGGTGAGCTATTAGTGAGCCTAGAAGCGGACGTTGAAAAAGCTAACCTAGCTAGTGCTAAGGCTAAGCTTCCGGCGGTTAAGCGCCAAATGGAGCGTAATAAAACCTTGCTGGAGCGTGGTTCGGTTTCGCAAACCCAGTTTGATGATTCGGAAGCTAACTACCTTGCCTTGGTCAGTGATATTGAAGCTCTTAAAGCCACCATTGAGCGCCGCGATATTCGCGCTCCGTTTAACGGTGTAATGGGCATTCGCCAAATCAACCTTGGTCAATACTTGCAAGCGGGTGATGACATTGCTCGTTTAGAGAACCTCGATCATATGTTGCTGCGCTTTATTGTGCCGCAAAAAGATATATCGCTAATTAATGTTGGTACCGAGATTGAGCTTAACTCTGATGCTTATCCTGCGCAGTGGTTTAAAGGCAAGATCACCACCATTGAACCAACCGTTGACCCACAAAGTGGTGTGATTCAGGTACAGGCTACCATTCCTAATGCTGAAGGGCTTTTGCGCTCTGGCATGTACGCTAGTGTACGTATTTGGCAAGCGGTTAAGCCTAATCAAATTGTGGTGCCGCAGCAGGCTATTTCGTTCTCCTTGTACGGTGAATCTATTTACGTGTTAGAAAGAGCAACTGCAGACGACGGCAGCGAAACCTTAATAGCTAAACAGCGCTCGGTAACGGTGGGTGAACGTCGCGGCGATGTTGCGGTTATCGATAAAGGCGTGAAGGCAGGGGAGCAAGTGGTGGTTTCTGGCCAAGTGCGTTTACGCAACGGGGCGCTGGTTCGTATTGTTGAAGATAGCTTCGTACAACGCGACCAAAACTTGCCAAAAGATTAGGAGCGTAGGTCATGAGATTTACCGATATTTTTATTCGGCGACCGATATTAGCGCTGTCTTTAAGTTTGCTGCTGCTGATTATTGGTATTCAATCAGTATTTAAGCTGCAAATTCGTGAGTATCCAGAGCTAACCAACACGGTTATTACCGTGAGCACCGCTTATTATGGTGCACCTGCAGAAGTTATTCAGGGTTTTATTACCCAGCCATTGCAGCAGTCGATTGCCGAGGCGGATAACTTAGATTTCTTGGAATCTAACTCTTCTATGGGCAGTAGTACCATTACGGCTTACATGAAGACAGGTGCCGACCCAGATGCCGCGCTGTCGGAGATTATGGCTAAAGTAAACGCAGTACGTGCGCGTTTACCCAGTGAAGCCTTAGATCCCAATATTTCGCGCTCAACTGGTTCTAGTACTTCGATTATGTACATCGCCTTTAGCAGTGATGAGCTAAAAGCGGCGCAAATTGTTGATTATGTAAACCGTAATGTGCAGCCGCAAATGGTTACGGTAACGGGCGTTGCCAAGGCCAATGTTTACGGGCCGCAATTGTCAATGCGGGTTTGGTTAGATCCAGTAAAATTGGCAAACCATAAACTTACTGCGGCAGAAGTGGTTAGCGCCTTACAAAATAATAACTTTAGGTCAGCACCAGGTCAGGCTAAAAGCCGCTTCTTCTTATATAACGTGGAAGCAGATACTGATCTTAAAACCCGTGCTGAGTTTGAGCAGTTGATTGTTGCGCGCAGTGAAAGTGGCATTGTTCGCTTAAACGATGTCGCTGAACTTGAGCTAAGCTCTGCCCGTGAAACCGTGCGAGCGAAAGCCGATGCACAAACGGCGGTTGTAGTAGCGATTGACCCAACACCCACCGCCAACCCGCTAACCGTTGCAAAATTGATTACGGAAATGTTGCCAGAGCTAGAAGCTAACCTTCCAGATAGCATGGGCATGAAAGTACTTTATGATTCAACGGAATACATTGAATCATCGATCAATGAAGTACTTACTACCATTGTGGAAGCCACCATTATTGTAGTGGTAGTGATTTTCTTGTTCATGGGTAACTTGCGGGCAGTATTGATTCCGGTTATTGCGATTCCGTTATCGCTGATTGGGGTGTGTTTGGCGATGCAAGCCCTAGGCTTCTCGCTAAACTTACTCACCTTGCTGGCCATGGTGTTGGCTATTGGTTTGGTGGTGGACGATGCCATTGTGGTAGTGGAAAACGTTGATCGGCATATTCGACAAGGGATGAAACCCTTTGATGCTGCCATTGTTGGTACCCGAGAAATTGCCTTGCCGGTAATTTCGATGACCATTACCTTAGCAGCAGTTTACTCGCCGATCGCCATGGTAGAAGGTTTAACCGGCGTATTGTTTGCAGAGTTTGCCCTTACCCTTGCCGGAGCGGTTGTAGTGTCGGGGTTTGTTGCCTTAACGCTATCGCCGGTGATGTGTTCGGTACTGCTTAAGCACAACCCTAATCCGGGCCGTTTTGAAGTAGGCGTTCATAAATTCCTAGATAGTTTAGACAGTGGCTACGACAAACTTGTTGGTGGGGTATTAAAGTACCGCCCTGTAGTGGTGATCTTCGCCATTATTGTGATGGGCTCTTTGTACCCATTGCTTAAGATTATTCCTTCCGAGCTCGCACCTGCCGAAGATAAAGGTGCAGCGATGATTATGACTAATGGCCCAGCCGGTGCAAACATTGATTACATGGATCAATACACCACCGAAGTGGGCCGACGAGGCATGGCTTTGGACGATATTGCCAGTGCATTTACTTTGGCGGGTATACCTAGTGCGACTCAGGGTTTAGGCTTCTTGAACACCACTTTGTGGGAAGATCGCACCATGAGCCAAGATGAGCTGGTTAAAGCGATTCAAGCCGAAACTGGCGACATCGCTGGTGTATCGGTAGCTTCGTTCCCGCTGCCGGTTTTACCCGGTGCCAGTGGTGGTTTCCCGGTGCAGTTTGTATTGCAAGGTACCGGTGATTACCGCACTTTGGTGGGCCTAGCGCAGGAGCTACAACAAGCTGCTATGCAAAGTGGTTACTTTGTATTTACCGACTTAGATACTAAGTTCCAAACGGCCACCTTAGATATTAAAGTTAACCGTGATAAAGCCGGTGCCTATGGGGTGAAAATGGCCGACATCGCCAGCACACTAGGTACTTTAATGGGCGATGGTTACATCAACCACATTAACTATGATGGTCGCTCTTATGAGGTGATTCCTCAGGTTAAGCGCGAAGACCGTTTAAGCCCTGAGGCAATTGGCCAGTTCTATGTGAAAACCGTTGATGGTAGCCCGGTACCGCTGGTTAATTTAATTGAATGGGACTTAACCGGTCAGCCAAGTTCGCTACTACAAATGAACCAAACTAACTCGGTAACCTTAAATGGGGCCTTAATGCCAGGCCAAACCATGGGAGATGCGCTTAAGTTCTTAGAGCAAAAATCTGCTGAGATTTTACCTAAGGGTTATGGCTTTGAGTACAAAGGTGAATCTCGTCAGTTTGTGCAAGAGGGTTCGGCCTTGTATGCCACCTTTGGTTTAGCATTGGCGATTATCTTCTTGGTGTTGGCAGCGCAGTTCGAAAGCATACGCGACCCCATTGTGATTATGGTGTCGGTACCGCTAGCGATTTGTGGTGCCTTGCTGATGATGGGCTGGGGCTTAGCCTCACTCAATATCTATACTCAGATTGGTATGATTACCTTAGTCGGTTTGATTACCAAACACGGTATTTTGATGTGTGAAGTGGCTAAAGAGCGTCAAATCTTGAAAGGTGAAGATAAGATCACCGCGATTCGTCATGCTGCTCGAATTCGTTTGCGAGCAATTTTGATGACCACCATCTCAATGGTGGCGGGCTTGGTGCCATTGCTGCTTGCTGTTGGTCCAGGTGCTGCAGCGCGCTTTGATATTGGTATGGTTATTTGTGCGGGTTTATCTATTGGTACGATATTTACCTTGTTCGTATTACCAGTGATTTACTCTTACTTAGGCGCAAACCATAAACCTGTGCCAAGTGTTGATCACTTGGTGGGTGATACGGTGGCCGACTAAGCCAACACTGTCGCTAGTAAAAAGCCCAAGCAATTGCTTGGGCTTTTTTATAATCGCGATACAAATAGCTTAATACTCAAAGCGTTTTAATTGCTGATTAAAGTCATCGGCCAGTTGGTTGAGCTGACCGCTAATTTGATTAGATTCATCCACTTGCTGAGAGTTTTGCGCGGCCACATCGGCAATACGCTCAATCAGAGAAGCAATCTCGCCAGCAACAGTAGTTTGCTCTTTTGCGGCAGAGGCAATGTGTAAGTTCATTTCGTTAATGCTGCCTATAGAGGTAACAATTTCCGACAACAAGCTTTCTGCTGTTTCTACTTGTTCTACAACTTCGTCGGTTCGGCTTTGGCTCTGCTCCATGGCGGTTACTGCGTTGTTAGCACCACCTTGAATCTTCTCGAGAATGCTTTGAATTTCGCTAGTGCTTTGTTGAGTTTTTTGCGCCAAGGTTCTTACTTCATCGGCTACTACGGCAAAGCCTCTCCCTTGGTCACCGGCGCGCGCTGCCTCAATGGCCGCATTAAGTGCCAGCAAGTTAGTTTGCTCGGCAATACCTTTAATTACAGCTAGAACCGCACCCACGTTATTGGCATCGGCGGCTAAATCTTTAACCACCTCACCAGCGTGGCTAATGTCAGCAACTTGAGTATTGATGCTGGCTATCACCTGCTTCATCGCTGCGGCGCCATTGTGTGCGGTTAAGTCGGTATTATGGGTGGTATCGGCGGTATTGGCGGCATTTTGCGATACCTCGTTGGCCGAGTGCGACATCTCTTGAATGGCAGTGGCCACTAAATCAGAACTTTCACGTTGTTGGTGAGTTCCTTTCGCGAGATCTTCTGACATGTTGTTTAACATGTTGGATGAGTTATGCAATTGTTCCCCTGATTGAGTTAAATCAGATACGGTGCTGAGCAAAAACTGTTGTAGTTTTCGAGTGGCACTGGCCAACTTGCCAAGTTCGTCACCGCGTTCAAGATGCACTTTAATGTTGAGTTTACCATTGGCTAATACGTCGATGTCTTTAACCAATGAGTTGATGGGTTTAATGCATTGCTTCTCCATAAATAAGAAGCTGACCACAATAACGAGTAAGCTACTAATACCAATGATAATGAAGCTAATATTACTCACTTGATGAGCTCGCTCAGTATTTTCCTCTACCAATACGGCGGTTATCGATTTAAGTTGGTCGCTAAGCTGCGCCATTGATTTTGACGGTGCTCTATCAATGCCTTTTACCGCATTATCACCAACTTTAAAATCAAAGCCTGCAGCTTCGTATTCGGCTTTACCTTTGGCGTAGGCTGAACCTAGTTTTCTATGTGAGGTTAAAAATTCTTCGGCAATAATGACAAGCTCTGGATAGTTAGCTTGTTTTAGTTCGCTAACGAGTTGCCGCACTTGTTCTTGTACTTGTTGTTGCTTTTCTTGGAAGCGGTCCCAGTATTTTTTATTTTGCTCAGGGTCGTGACCACGCAAAAGCACGTTTTTCCATTCTTGGATTTGAGTTTTAAATGCTATGTGGGACAGCAGAGCCACTTCTTCAAGATGTACTTCGTTACGGGTGAGTTTATCAAAGCTGTTTGCGGTTTCTCTTAGGTGCAGCGCTGTGTATATGGCTACCGCCATAAGCAGCACTAACGAAGCAACAAGAACCGACAGTATTTTGAAGCGTAGGCTGGTTTTATCCCAAGACATTTTTGCTCTCCTTTGCTCGGGGCTGTTTATCTTTCGCGGCTAAATTTTGTTCGAGACAAAATCGTTTTAAGCGCGGCGAGGCGTGTGTCGCCTAGCATTCTAGGTAAATACGCCTTAACAAAGCATAAAACGATTTTAGCCGAACCCTTCGGGGAGCGTTTGTGGCTTATTTCTACTGCGTTATCAGCTTCTCATGTAGGCTCACTACACATTAAAGCTTCTGCCTTGTATTAATAAGCCACAAACAGCTGCAAAAATCAGCTCGAAAGATAAACAGCCCCTAGTGACTTAAGCATAGAACAGCAAGCTAAAAAAACGAGGTAATCCTTTAGTTTTTTAAGGCTTAGTGAATATTGTTTAGACGTTTTAGTTGCTTTTGCTGGCCAGTTTTTTCAGCACTCGAGACACCGCTGCAAAGGCAAAACTCGCGGTGAGGTGAGTGACCGCACCAAAGCCACTGCTGCAATCCATGCGCATGCTACCGCCTGCGTCGGGCTTAGCCATACAGGTTTCACCATCACTGCTTGGGTAAATAAGTTGCTCGGTAGAATACACGCAATCTACCCCAAACTTACGTTTTGGGTTTTTGCTGAAGTTGTAGAATCTACGCAGCTCGTTGCGGACTTTGGCTGCTAGAGGATCTTGAATGGTTTTGGCCAAATCTGTAATTTGGATTTGCGTAGGATCTATTTGCCCGCCTGCGCCACCTACCGTTATGAGTTTGATTTTGTTGCGTTTACAGTAAGCAATTAAGGCTGATTTAGCTTTTACGCTATCAATGGCGTCAATCACATAATCAAAGTCTTTGGTGATGTATTCGCTAAGGTTATCTTTAGTGACAAAATCTTCAATTTCTAGGCATTGGCACTCTGGGTTGATCTGCAAAATACGCTGACGCATTACCTCGGTTTTTGACTGACCAACAGTGTTAGTAATCGCATGGATCTGACGATTGGTATTGGTGGTGCAGATGTCATCGAGATCTATCAGGGTGATTTTACCAATGCCACTTCTAGCCAAAGCCTCTGCTGCCCACGAGCCGACACCACCAATGCCAATTACACATACGTGGGATTGTTGGAAGGTGTTGAGCGCCGAGCGACCGTAAAGGCGGGCAATGCCGCCAAAGCGTTGTTCAAATTGAGACATGATAAACCACTATAAAAATAACGGCGTCGATTATAGCAAAGCCAAGGTGCTTGTTTAAGCATTAGGGTCTGTTGATCTTTGCTGATGGTTTTTGCAGCAATTTATTAGCCATTTAGGTAAGGCAGTGAGTGTGCAGTTAAGTGGGCTTAATAATCACTCGCTAACGCTGAATAAATGGCTAAGAAATGCTGCCCGAAGGGTTCGGATAAGTGAACTTTACTCTTTGTTAAGCACTTCTTGCTTAGCCCACTAGGCTTCAAAGTGCTCGCCGCGATTAAAGCCCGCTTATCTCGAACAAAATTTCAACACCAAAGATTAACAGCCCCTAGTCACAGCAATAAGGGGTGGGGTAAATTGGCGTACTTGTGTTAGATTTAAGGTATTGAAATTTGTGCTTATAAGCACTTGGAGTGAACTATGTTTCGAATTTTTTCGATTGCGTGTTTGTCTTTTATGGCCGCTGCATGCACGGTAAAACCAGCGCTAGATTACAACGTTGATCAAGATTTCTCTCAGTTCAAAGATTTTGCCTTTGCGCCTATGCCAGAAGATGCGGTGGTGACGATTGATGGTCAACGCATTGAGCGAGAATTAACCACTCAATTACAAGCTAAAGGCATGCAAGCCGTAGCGGTGGAAGAGGCCGACATGCTAGTTGATTATCGGGTTGATGTGGCTACTGAGCTAGAATCTTATGGCGGTTCATTCTCAATAGGTGTAGGTCGCCGTCATGGTGCAATAGGGGTGAGTTCACCCGACCGTTATAAGGAACGTAAGTACGGAAAACTGGTGGTAGAGTTTTTTGACCCAAAAACCAAGACATTGGTTTGGCGTTCGATTTCACAAAGCCAACTACGTGAAACCATGGGGCCAGAAAGTCGTGCTAAGTTCATCAATGAACAAGTCGCCTTGATGTTAGAAAACTACCCGCCCAAAGCCAACTAATAGATTAAAACACCCGCTAAATAGCCTATTTAGCGGGCAAGTTTTATTCTGCTAATACACTTCTATTTCGGCCATTTTGCTTGGCGCGATACATCGCTTTATCGGCGCGATCGACCAATAGGCTGGCAAGGATCTCATGGGTTTTTATTTGGGCAATACCACAGCTAATGCTCATGGTAAGTAAGTTGCCATCAATATCGAGTTCGCTTTGATTCACGGCTAAACGGATCTTTTCGGCCACTTCTAGGGCTGCTAATGCATCGCAGTTAGGCAGCAAAACAATAAATTCTTCACCGCCCCAACGGCATAAAATGTCCGATTGGCGAATATACTGGCGGGTTATTTCGGCTACTTTTTTTAAGGCTTTATCACCCACTAAGTGGCCATACTTATCGTTAACTTGCTTAAAGTGGTCGATGTCGAAAATGATGATGGAACAGGGGCTGTTGGCTCGGTGTTGAATATCTATAACTTGCTCTAAGCGACCTTCAAAGGTTTGACGATTATAGATACCGGTTAATTTGTCGGTGGATGCCAGCGTTTCTAAGCGGCGTTGATAGCGGCCTAGGGTAAAGTTAGCCACAATTAACATGCAAACCGTAACTAGCAGGCTAATGCTTAAGTTTATCCAAAGCGTGTGTTTTAGATCTTGAATCGCTGGAACATCTTGCTGTTCAACAATTAGGTACCAATTAAATTCTGGGATATAGCGAGCATTCAAATAGTGCTGTTGACCGTCTTCGCTAAAGCGGTAGCTGTTTTTAGCTCCGCTAAGTAATGAGGCTGCTTGAGAGGCTAAACCTTTGCGCAAGCTAATGTTTCTAGGGCCTTGGTAGTTAGCGCCACTTAAGGTGACATTGCCTAAGGCATCGATGAAGTAAACGCTGCGTTGATAGCGTGTTTGGTAGACTTGAATAAGCTCTTTTACAAACTCGATGTTAAGCCCAACCCCGGTTACACCAATCAACTTTTCTTCAAAATCGAATACTTTGTAATTTACAAAAACTGTTGTTCTGCTTTGGTCTGCAGTGTCGTAGTCAATGTTGATTTCGTACTCTTGGGAAGGGGGTAATTGGCTGACGCGATAAAACCAAGCATCATCTGGATCGTCTTTGGAGATGGTTTTTACTATTCCAGAGGGATGGTAGTAACGGCCACTGTGGCTAGAAACAAAAAAGCTAGTAATCGTTTGGTAGCGCCGTTGAATGTTGTCCAAATAACGAATCATTGGTTGAGCGTCATTTTCGCCGGAAATCGCCCAATCGCGAACAAAGGTATCTTGCGCCATTAATGATGAAATAAAGATCGGTTGTAATAAGTCTCGTTGAATTTCCGAATAAACGGTATCGCTAGTTAACGGCAGGTGATTAGATTCAATTTGCTCTCTTAGTGAAGTATGGGCAACTTGGTAGCTTAACCATGAGGTTAGCCAAAAGGCGCACAACAGCATAAAAGATAAGCCAAAAACAAACTTACGTTTGTCATTCCATGGACTATATATGGGCACCTGTGCTCCTTGCAAACTGGCCTTTATTCAAGATCTTAGTGTAAAGTTAATGTAATTCTTAGGCAACCAAACTGCTGCGGGTCGCCCTTGTAGTAACAAAAAGGTTAATATTCTAATGACTAATAATCAAGCGGCTCGACCGTCGCTATTTTATATAGAGTGTTTACGCTTTATCGCTGCCATAGCGGTAGTGGGTATTCACGTACTTGGCCCTTATCGAGATATGGTGCCTGAACTGGCTTGGCACGAGTGGCTTCCTGCTATTTCTCTTAATGCTATTAGCCGTTGGGCGGTACCTATTTTTATTATGATCAGTGGTGCTTTGCTGATGTCGGATCAGCGGCCATTTAATGCAGCCCATTATTTACCAAGGCGACTGGCCAAGGTGCTAGTGCCCTTTTTGGCTTGGACGGTGATTTATGCTTTTGTTGGCGGTTATCAAGAAGGGGCTTGGTCGTGGGAAGCAACAGCGACTTTGTTGGAGCATTCGCCTAACGAGCATACTTGGTATCACCTATGGTTCTTTTACGACTTCATCCCTCTCTATTTCGTGATTCCCTTGCTTGCTCCCCTACTTTATAAGATGGAGAAACAACGTATTTTGCTGCTACTAGCCGCTTGGTTAGTGCTTACTTTAATGCACTGGCTCAAAGTAGAAACGCCATTACGTCAAAACATTATTTTGTATAGCGGTTACCTAATAATGGGTTGGTATTTGTTTAATAACGACCAGCAAGCCCACTTGAAGTTTTGGTTGGCAACCGGTGGGGCGATGCTGGCATTTAATGTATTAGGCAGTGCCTTTTATATTTGGCAGCAGGGGGAATACAGCAGTGTATTCATGGGTTATAAAAGCTTGAATACTGCGGTGATTGCCATGAGCTTGTTTGTATTAATAAAAGCTTACGCCGAGCGAGTGCCACAAGGCTTTAGGCCATTTATTAAAACTATCTCAAAATACAGCTTTGGGATTTATTTAGTCCATCCTTTGTTTTTAATTCCGGTGCGTAATCCCGACTATGGCATTTATCAATGGTTTGGCCACTCTAGCATTGCACTTGTGGTGATTAGTGCTGCTGCCTTGGGGCTCGCCTTTGTGCTAAGTTGGCTGCTAACTCGCTCGTCGCTAACCCGCTGGTTGGTGCCTTAATGTTGAATAGCTTTAAACTAGTATTTGTAGAGGCCAGTGGTGTATAGCGTAAGTTTTAGGGTGAACGATAAGGTACAGCGAAAGCCGTATAAAACTAAATCGGGAGCGATGCGAGCCATTCGAAAATGGTTTCAAAAATATCCAGAAAGTGCCCATACCTTGGTTATGCTCTATGGCCCCGATCAAGAACCAATAAGCTTTACTAATGCCAGTGATGTTCCAGAAGCTACTGGTAAAGCGAGTGATTTTTATCGCAGTCAAGCTTGGTTAGATATACGTTATAAAGCCCTAAGTCAATATGGAAACCGTTGTGCTTGTTGCGGTAGAGGCGCAGACAATGGAGCGACTTTACATGTGGATCACATTAAGCCCCGTTCGTTGTATCCCGAGCTAGAACTGGAGCTAGATAACCTACAAGTGCTGTGTGACCTGTGCAATATGGGCAAGTCTAATAAATCTGAGAAGCAATGGCGTTAAACTGCTCAAGCTGCATCAATTTAAGAGAGCAACATGACTGAACAAATGCTAATGAAAAACGGCCTCGCAGAACCTGCGGTGCAGCGCATTGCCAAAGGGATTGTGGCGGTCTATCCCAAGTTCGACTGTGAACAATTTGTTGATTTAGCTCTTGATGGTTTAGAGGAGTTAGAACTTAAGCAGCGGGTTAATCATATTATTGGGGTATTACAACAAACTCTGCCTGAAGACTTTTCACAAACCTGCAAATTACTCACCGCTCTACCGCATCATTGGGATCGCGGTGACCCAGACGACAGCCTACGCGGTTTTGCTATTTGGCCGGTCACCGACTACGTTGCAGTGGCCGGAATAGCGCATCCTCAGCATGCCTTTAAGGCTTTGGCTGCATTAAGCCCATTATTTAGTGCGGAATTTGCTATTCGTCCATTTATTGAAAAGTATCCTGAACAAAGTTGGGAGCAGTTACTTGCTTGGACAACCAGTGACGATGAACACTTGCGACGCTTAGCGAGCGAAGGTTGTAGGCCGCGCCTTCCTTGGGGAGCGCAACTAAAAGAGTTGATCGCAGACCCCGCACCAATTTTACCGATCCTCGAAGCGCTTAAAAATGATAGTAGTTTGTATGTTCGTCGTTCAGTGGCAAATAATCTAAATGACATCGCTAAAGACCATCCAGAGTTAGTTCTGGATCTTTGCCAAGTGTGGCAAAAAGGTGCAAATGCCGATCTACAGTGGTTAATAAAACATGCCACACGAAGCTTAGTTAAGCAGGGCCACCCTAAAAGTTTTCCATTATTAGGTTATACCGCTGAGCCACAGGTAGATATTGAGGAGTTTGTATTGCTCAATAGTGAGCTAACAATGGGCGAAACTCTTAGCTTTGCCGTGGCCTTGCGAGCCCAAAAACCTCAACAAAAGTTTGTGCTGGATTACGCCATTCACTTTATGAAGGCTAACGGCAATACCGCAGCAAAGGTATTTAAGCTAAAAAACGTGAGCTTAGCTCAAGGCGAAATGTTTGCGATGGAGAAAAGCCATTCTTTTAAAGTAATTTCTACCCGTTGCTATTACCCAGGTGAGCATTTTGTTGCTATTCATATTAATGGCCAAGAGCGGGCACGATTAGCCTTCACGCTTAATACTTAAAGTATGAGTGCTGCAATTAAAGCAGACTCGTTTTCACTAGAGCGCTTTAGTTATTATACTATCTGGGCGGGAGTCACGGCGAATTTCACTGGTGTAAATTGCTGTTATCGTCCCAAACTTCCTGCGGTATTCTTGATCAATTTCTATGTAGTTTTCTTATAAGCGTTTACTAAATTAAGCAGCGAGTGTGAGCGCTAACATAATCTCTATTAAATAAATTTAACTGTTGAAATAAATGTGGGTAATTTGGGTCTTAGGCCGAATTTTGAACATTCGCTTAGTGCAGTATCAAGCCATGTCGACATTTGGTCGTAGAACATAATTTGATAGAGATAATGAGGGAACAAATCTATGAGCGTATTACCTAAGCATATTAAAAACCTACTACTGACATCGGCCCTGGTTGCCATGGCTAGCCTAAGCACGGTGGCTAATGCTGCAATAAAAGTAAAGGCCGAAAATTTTAGCCAGCAGCAAGGGGTACAAACAGAGCCTACAGCTGATGCTGATGGTGGCAATAATGTCGGTTATATTGAAAATGGCGATTGGGTGGAATATGCCATCGATGTACCCGCTGCGGGCGAGTATACTTTTGCAGTGCGAGTAGCCAGCGATACAGATGGCGGGCGTTTTGTTGTATTAGCGAATAACGCCGAAAAAGCCACGGTAAAGGTAAAAGGAACAGGCGGTTGGCAAAACTGGGTTACTCTAGAGAATCCCCTTAAGCTAGAAGCCGGTGCGCAAACCTTACGTTTTAACTTTAAAGGTTCATCAGGCTATTTGTTTAACATTAACTGGTTTGAGTTAAGCGCAAAATAGCTGCTACCGATGAAAAGCATGACTCATTGGTATTTAAGCCTTGCTAATGCGCAAGGCTTAAATATTTGCAGATAAATGGCAAATAAGTTAACCGCTCCTGCGTCTCACCCTTTAGCTCACTACAAAGGTCGTTTGATTAATATTGCTCATCGATTGGTGGTGAGATGCTTTTAGTCATGCCACTAAGGGTGAGACAAGTGTTGTTAACACACTAAAGAGGCTACATGCCCATGCGTTTACTAAAAGTTTTCAAATCATGTGTATATAAACTGCATTGAGTCTGTTGGCGCTTGGTAACTCGAGGCGCTAAATGACTTTCTCGTTTGTTTTTTATACTCATTTGGTGCAATAAGTAATCATGTGAATGGTTTATATTACTATTGAGTTTTCATGCCTTGATTATGTCATTAGAATGCCGCCAAGCTATTGAAGCATCGTTTAAAAGGTGCGATTTGAAGCCTATCTGCTTCGATTTTCGGTAAAGATGACAACATTAAACAAGGTAAGTAATGGAATACTTTAAATCTTTCTCTATTCGTCAAAAACTTTATATGCTGGTGGGCTTAGCCATATCGGTATTAGTGGCTTTACAGCTTCTTTCTATGCAAGAACTTAAACGCAGCTTGTTAAATGATCGTATCGACAAATTAAAAGCGTTAGTTGAAGTTACCACTGACAGTGTTGAATACTATCGCCAGCTTTTCTTAAGCGGTAAATTAAGCGAGCAAGAGGCAAAAGGCCAAGCTTTATCTTTAGTTAGAGGCTTACGTTATGAAGGTGGTCAATACCTATTTGTTGTAGATAAAAGCATGAAAATGCTGGCATACGGGGTTAATTTAGAAAAAGAAAACACCAATTGGTCTCAAGTTAAAGATCCCAATGGCGTGTATCTCATTCAAGAGATGTGGAAGCAAGTTAACGCCAATGGTGTTGCTCAAGTTAACTATCAATGGAACAAGCCTAATCAAACGGAATTAAGTGATAAGGTTACCTATGCCAAAGGTATTGAAGGCTGGAACTGGCTTGTGGCTACTGGCATTTATGTTGATGATGTTGATGCTATTTTCCAGCAAAAGTTACTTTCTTCACTAGTTTATTGGCTTTTAACCTTAGTGGTATTAGGTGGCGGTGCTTGGGTAATAGGTAAAGGTATCTATCAGCCGGTGCAAGGTTTGCTAGCGGTAATGCAGCAAGTTGCACAAAACAAAGATCTTACTGTTCGCGCAGCTGAATCCGGCGGGCAGGAAGTGAGTGCCATGGGCAAGGCCTTCAACAATATGCTCGACAGCTTTGATCTTAGTCTTCAAGAAGTGGCTTCGGCGGTAAGCCAAGTATCAAGTTCGTCGGAAGAGCTCTCAGTGATTACCGACAGTTCCCGCAAAGGCCTCAAGCAACAAGCTGCCGAAATCGACCAAGTCGCTACAGCGGTATCGCAGCTGAGTGTATCGGTAGATGATGTTGCGGAGCATACCAATAATACCTCTGCTCAAACGAAGCAAACCATGGATCAAGCCAACCAAGGATTTGGTACCGTAGTGGCGGCGCGTGCATCGGTAAGCCAATTGGCCGACGATGTAGAGCAAGCCGCCCAAGTTATTCAAGGTTTAGAGCAAGAGAGTGAGCATATTGGCTCAATCCTTACTGTTATAAGCAGCATTGCCGAACAAACAAATTTGCTGGCGCTAAACGCTGCCATTGAAGCTGCCCGAGCCGGCGACCAAGGCCGTGGTTTTGCGGTGGTAGCCGATGAAGTTAGAACCCTAGCTAAGCGAACTCAAGACTCAATTGGCGAAATTGAATCAATGATTAAGCGTTTACAAAATGGCTCGCAAAATGCGGTTAAGGTGATGATGCAAAGCAAAACCAATGTTGATCAAAGTGTGGCTCAAATGGAGCAAGTGAAGACTGCACTTGATGGCATGAACCAAGGAGTTAATATCATTAGCGATATGAGCGAGCGAGTGTCTAGTTCCTTATACGAACAAACTCAAGTAGCCAATGATATTAAAGAAAATGTAGTGGCGATTAGCTCAGTTGCCGAACATACCGCAGTGAGTGCCGAGCAAATTTCAGCGGCTAGCAAAGAGCTTTCAAGCTTGGCGGTGCACTTGCATCAAGTGACTAGCGCCTTTAAAGTCCAGTAATAACAGGCTATGCGTAGCTAGCGTAATTGCTGCCGTCATTGCCCTTGATGGCAAAGAAGTTAAGCTCAGCTAAGTTGCTGGGCTTTTTTGTTGTAACTGTTGTAATAGCTTGCTGTTGTTTTGAGCTTAGGTGAGCTAAATATGATTATTGTTTGCCTTTCTTGGTTTTTTGCTTGGGTATAATCGGCAAAAAAACGAGACTCTTAACACCATGAAAAACTTCATCTTATTGCTTTTTTGTAGCTTTGTTCTTGCAGGTTGTGCCTCTGAGCCGATTACCGTATTGCGCACCTCTCACGGGGAAGTGATTAGCGAACAAACGGTTTCTAAAACTAAATCTAGCGGTTTAGCGACAGTAGGTGGTGCAGCCATTGGCGGTTTGTTAGGCAACCAAGTTGGCGGCGGCCGCGGTAAAACTGTAGCCACTGTTGCTGGCGCGGTAGCTGGTGGTGCAGCCGGGCACCAAGTAACAAAAACCGAAGAGTTGCATTATCAATATGTTGTTCAAATGGACGACGGTGAAAAATTCATTTTGGAAACCAAAACTAAACGCCAGCCAATTGGCGCCAAAGTAGTGGTGGAGAACCTGTCTAATGGGCGTGAGCGGATTAATGTATTACCCTAATTATTAGTTTTATTTTAAGCCAGTAACTGGCTTCAGTAAGCCGTGTTCTATCATCGGATAACGTAAGCTAATTTTATGGTAGGTGCCGTCGCTAACAATTTGTTGCAGCCCTTTATTAAAACTCTTCAATAATAGATCTGCGCGATGAGTTTTGCGGGAAATCAGCAAGTGCACACTGGCGGTAATAATGTAGTTCTTGGACACTGATATTGCGGCTTGTTGGTGGGGAGTTAGCTGGTTTTTTATTAGCGCAGAGGCGGCTACACTATCAATGATGAAGGCATCGATTCTGCCTGCGAGGAGCTTTTTAAGGTTTTGTAAGTCAGAATTTACTTCTTGTATTTCATATTTTTGCTCTTTGCCCAATTGCCAAAATTCTTCAGAGTAGGTATAGCCTCTTACAGCCCCTATCACTTTCCCTTGCAGTGAGGATAAGCTGTTATATTCGCCATTTTTGGACAAACTTACTAAGATACTTCCTCCGTACCACAATGGATCAGAATGCAAAAAATGGCTGTTTCTTTGTTGTTTTTTTGCCCAGTAAGACGTAGCAGAGTAGGTTCCAGCTTGGCTAGCGCTTAAAGCGCGTTGCCAAGGTAAATAACGGTACTCAACATGTATATTGCTGGTTTTAAACGCAGCTTTAATGACAGCGTTAATGAAGCCATGGTCGTTTAGGTAATGAGAGGTAAAAGGTGGATGTTCTCCGGTGGCAATCGTTAGCTCTTGCGCTGAGACCTCAGCGCAAAACCAAAGCAATGCCAAGTAGCAATAAGCGGCAATCCTCAAACGTTGTATCCCTTATAGTTAAGCTGGCAATACCTTGAATTCTTGATTTATATGAAAATAGGTTTGCTGAACTGACATCTAAATTGTGGCACAAATTTTATGATTCGGTTCACCCTAGTGATTTCAATTGTGTTGATGAGGAAAAAATATTAATGGATGAAGATTATAGTGATAGCAACTGACTAAATACTACAGGCTAATTGGGCTATTAGTGAACGTTGACGGCAAATAACCAAGACCCCCGCATCTTTCTAAATCCTGCTTTGCACATTCACAAGGGCGTTGAAGTCACTCGCTGCACTCATACAGACTTCAACTTTTTTCCCTTGTTTATTTACGCTACTCGGCGAAGATGATGGGGATTGTTCCGTGTTGTTGTTTTCATCGCTACCTTACTTGGGGCACCCGCGGAATATTTGATTAGAGTTGGATTTCAACATCAAAAGAGTACTTTTAACACCTAGTTTAAATGATCTTAAAGCATAACTCGGAGCTGCTTTTTAGTTCCTCCATTATCGCTGAGTAGCGCAAGTGGCCAAGTGATGAAGTCGAAACCTGTTTGAGCGCAGCGAGTTTTTCGACGCACTTGGATACGAGCAACGGAGGAAGAAGATAATGCAGGGCGAGCTTTCTTTTTGCTTCGTTAAGCTTCACTCGCTCAAAGCTTAATGACGTCGCCGCAGGCGAAAGCTCTGCTTTTAGATTGCAAGTTTGATTACATATAATGGCGCGTTGGTCGTGCAGGTTTCGCCTTGACGGCGATGTACTTTTCTTTGCGTGGCCAAAGAAAAGTACACAAAAGAAAGGCCACCCCGCATCTTCTTGTATCCTGCGTTGCTCATCAATCAGCGCGCCTGCGCAACTCGCTTCGCTCAAACAATGCTCGGCTTTATCGCTGATTGACTGCGCTACTCGGCGAAGATGATGGGACTGATGCGTCTAGCATCGGTGTTATTCAAAGCTCGTGGCTAGCTCGATCCAATCCCTATATTTTGTCTTTTGGTGGTTTGGTATAACATTTTGGATCTCCACGGCCGTCATATAATAAGCCTGTATGGGAGATTTTTTGATAATGGCATTGTCTAGTGATTGTTCAAATTGACTATTTTTTCCCATGAGAGCCGCGATTTCTTGTGATAATAAAGTCCTATAGTTCACAGGGTAGCGTTTAGACTCAAAATCAATGGGGTAAGGTTGTTTATTAATTACCTTTTTTAAATTTGGAAAAGTATTAGAAGCGTCAATTTCTATTGAAATGTTGCTTGTTAATCGAGCGCCTTCTAATGCTCGCAGAATAGAGTCAGAACTATGGAGTTCAAATTTGCTATCTTTCATCAAACGATTTTCCATTATGCATTCGTAGTACTCGTAATAATGGTCATGAATAATCATTAGTGAAGCAAGTAGCAATAAGTCGATTTTGTCATCACGAAGGTTGACTAGGATAGCGAGAATTTTATCAACTAGTTGTTCAGTTTCTCGTAGAGGCAAAACATAGATATCTGATATGGAAGCTAACAACTCGAAAAAGTAGTCTTTATCGCCATCTAATTGCGGCCATATTTTTGGAAAGAACTCATCTGTTTGCTCGTTGGTTAAATAAGTAAGGTGGTTGGAGATGAATTCTAAGCGTGGTTGTTCTTTTAGCGTACAGCGACGTTTGAAAAAGCGTCCTAGGTAAACACCCGCTTCAAAGCCGTTACCGTAAACGGCTTTAACTGCATGTTGTAATTGTTCGGTATCGGTAGCCACAACAAAAATAATTTCAGGCATATCGAAGAAGTGTTTAATGACTTCCAGCATTTCCACCGCATAAGAGGGGCGGCAGCGATCTAATTCATCCACAAAAATAAAAGTAGGGTTTTGCTTACCTGAGCAGCTTTTTACTGCATCGATAAAGGCGGTGATACTGGTTTTAAAATCGTCGATGCTTTTGAGTTTTTGTTCGTGGTCTTTAAACATGGCTGCGACGATTTTACCCGCTGCATCGGTAAATTCGGGGCTGTTGGTGAAGTTGCCACTAGTGCCTTTTTCTATTACTTCGTCTAGGTTTACACCACTGGCTTTTTTGATTAAGGCTTTGGTTATCTCTGGCGCGGCGTGTTTGCAAAAGCCCCACACCTTACTTCCTATTTTTCTTATTGCTTGTTCATCTTTATCTTGTGATTGGTCGCGAAGTTGAGCGGTAATAGAAGCGACTACCGTCATCATTGGATCTTCAGAGAAGTCTTGTTTCCAAGCATCGATATAAACCGTGGGGTGCGTTTCTTGGATAGATGCTTGCCAGCGTTTTAGAAAGTAGGTTTTTCCTGTACCCCAACTAGAGTTGAGATTGAGCACGTAGCCTGTGGAAGAATGGGCAAGGAGAAACTGGGTTAGAAATTCAGCGTAAGTAGCGCGGTTAAGTTTGTCGGCAGAAAACTCTTCATCATTTTCCTTTATTAAAGGGGTACTCCAATCAAAGTTATATTTTTTATCTGCCACTTAACCCACTCCGTAAACTCTTATTGAGTAAAGTTATCATAAGCCTGCATATTTGTGGCTTACTTTCTAGTTAATGGTGGTTCCACAAATTTTTTCTTCTGAGTAATAATTGATTTTTGGGTTAGCTGGTTGTGCAGATTTCGCCTTGACGGCGACGTCATTTTTCTTTGACGAGCAAAGAAAAACGAAGCGAAAAGAAAACTCGCCCTGCATTATCTTCTTCCTGCGTTGCTCGTATCTAAGTGCGTCGAAAAACTCGCTACGCTCAAACAGGTTTCGACTTTATCACTTAGACACTTGCGCTACTCAGCGATAATGAAGGTATGAAAAGAGATGACGCTTTGTGTTGCGGCGCTTTTATAACAGATACTTAAAATATATTTAGCTTAGCGAAATCAAGAGCTCTAAATGCACGCATTTGAAGTTAAGAATTATTAATCACAAATCCATTCAATAAAAGAAACCTCAATAACTATTCAAGTGGGGGCTTCCCCATCATCTTCGCCGAGTAGCGGAAATGAGCTAGGGAAATAAGTTGAAGCCTGTGTGAGCGTAGCGAGTTGCTTCAACGCCCTAGTGAGTGAGCAACGCAGGTTTTTAGAAGATGCAGGGCAGCCTTTCTTTTGCTTCGTTTTCTTTGGCTGTTCAAAGAAAATGACGTCGCCGCAGGCGAAAGCTCTGCTTTTAGATTGCAACTCTGGTTACACATCGTGGCGTATTGGTTGTGCGGGGTTCGTCTTGGCTCCAGATAGGCTGAACGCGAAAGCATTTTAGCTAATGCCAAATAATAGAAAACAAAAAAGCCCCGAGCATTGCTCAGGGCTTTTTACATCCACCATTAGCTAATCGTCATTAGCCAAAAGCAAGAAGATTAACCACCTACGGCGATTTTCTTCATGTCTTTCATGTAGCCACGAAGTTTCTTACCTACGATTTCTACAGGGTGGCTACGTAGCGCTTCGTTTACTTCGATAAGGCGAGCGTTATCAACGCCGTTGCTTTGCTCTTCAAAACCTTTACCAATGTACTCTAGGCTGATGTTGTTCACGGTGTCGCGCAATAGTGGCACAGCAGCGTGAGAGAATAGGTAACAACCGTATTCTGCAGTATCAGAGATTACTACGTTCATTTCGTATAAACGCTTACGGGCAATGGTGTTAGCAATTAGCGGAGTTTCGTGTAGTGACTCGTAGTAAGCACTTTCTTCGATGATGCCTGCAGCAACCATAGTTTCGAATGCTAGTTCAACACCGGCTTTAACTAGGGCAACTAAGATAATGCCTTTGTCGAAGAATTCTTGTTCAGTGATTTCTACGTCTGATACTGGTGCATTTTCAAAACCGCTTTCGCCAGTTTCTTCACGCCACTTAAGCAAATTAACGTCGTCGTTGGCCCAATCTTTCATCATGGTTGATGAGAACTCGCCTTCAATGATGTCGTCCATGTGCTTTTCAAACAATGGGCGCATTAGGTCTTTAAGTTCTTCGGCTAGATCAAAACACTTGATTTTAGCTGGGTTAGATAGGCGATCTACCATGTTGGTAATGCCACCGTGCTTAAGTGCTTCGGTTACTGTTTCCCAACCAAACTGGATAAGTTTAGCGGCGTAACCTGGCTCAATGCCTTCGGCAACCATTTTGTCGTAACCTAAGATGGCACCAGTTTGTAGCACACCACAAAGGATGGTTTGCTCACCCATAAGGTCAGACTTTACTTCAGCTACGAAAGAAGATTCTAGAACACCAGCGCGGTCGCCACCGGTTGCAGAAGCGTAAGCTTTAGCAATCGCAAGGCCGTTACCTTGTGGGTCGTTTTCTGGGTGAACAGCGATTAGGGTTGGAACACCAAAACCACGTTTGTATTCTTCACGTACTTCAGTACCTGGACACTTAGGTGCAACCATTACTACGGTAATGTCTTCACGTACTTGCATGCCTTCTTCAACAATGTTGAAGCCGTGTGAGTAAGCTAGGGTAGAACCTTGCTTCATAAGTGGCATTACAGTTTCAACAACGTTGCTGTGCTGCTTGTCTGGAGTAAGGTTAAGAACCATATCCGCTTGTGGGATAAGCTCTTCGTAAGTACCTACTTTAAAACCGTTGTCGGTTGCTTGAACAAAAGAAGCACGCTTCTCTTTAATGGCAGCATCGCGTAAAGCGTAAGAAATGTTTAGGCCAGAATCACGCATGTTTAGACCTTGGTTTAGGCCTTGAGCGCCACAACCCACTACAACGATGTTCCAGTCTTTAATAAAGTTACAACCATCAGCAAATTCGCTGCGATCCATAAAACGACATTTACCTAATTGCTCTAGCTTTTGGCGTAGGCTTAGGGTGTTGAAATAATTAGCCATGTTCGACTCCGTAAAAATAGCGTTAATCAAATGATGATGGTGTTGTTGTGTTTACGAGATCCCGATGCACTTCTTTTTTGAGTGCGTTTCTTTATACCTGTCTCGTGATGGGCTCAATATAAACCGAAAGGCGCATTGCGTAAAATGATGATTTTGGGATATTGTATTGCAGAAAATGAAATAGTGAATTCCTGCATTAGTTAAGGAGTATGCCGTGGATGTTCGAAGCGTAGAGCTGTTTTTGCATTTAAGCCACAGCTTGCACTTTGCTAAAACTAGCCAGTCTATGCATGTGAGTGCGTCAACTTTAAGCCGAGTAATTCAGCGGCTTGAGGATGAGCTAGGCAGTGCCTTGTTTACTCGCGATAAACGTAGCGTGCACCTCACGCAAGCGGGGCAGCGCTTTCGTAGCTTTGCCGAAAATTGGTTAGAGCAATGGCGTATGTTGCAAATGGATTTGTCTTTGCAGTCTAGCGAGTTGGCTGGTGAACTCACCTTATATTGCTCGGTTACTGCCAGTTATAGCCACTTGCCAGACATTTTAGATAAGTACCGTTTATCTTGCCCGAATGCCGACATTAAGTTGGCCACCGGTGATGTAGCTATGGCGGTAGATAAGGTAGCCAATGGTGAGGTCGATATTGCAATTGCGGCGCGGCCAGAGCAGTTACCCTTAAACATGGCCTTTGCCAGTATTAGTAAAATTCCTTTATCGATTATTGGCCCTACCGTGTCGTGTAATGTGCGTAAGTTGTTAGAGCGTAACCCTATTCCTTGGGATCAGGTCCCCTTTATTTTGCCGGAGCATGGCCCAGCGCGAGCGCGTATTGATCATTGGTTTAAAGCGATGCGTATTACCCCTAATGTGTATGCCAAGGTTGCTGGTCATGAAGCGATTGTGAGCATGGTGGCCTTGGGCAGTGGAGTGGGTATTGCGCCAGAGGTAGTGGTAGATAACAGCCCAGTTCGCGAGCGTATTCAAAGTATTGCTGTAGGGGTGGAGCTTGAACCTTTTGATTTGGGGATCTGTATGTTATCAAGAAGGTTGCACGAACCGCTGATGCAGCGATTTTGGCAAATAGCCGCACGAAATTAAGGTAGTAGCAATGACTCCCGCAGTACAACAACTTAAAAAAGCTAAACAAGACTTTCAGTTGCTGGAATACAAGAGCGACCCGCAGCAAGCCAATTTTGGCCAAGCCAGCGCTGAAAAATTGGGTTTAGCCGAAGAGCTGGTATTTAAAACCTTAGTGGCCTGTGACGACAGTAACCCCAAAAACATGGTGGTGGCGATAGTTCCGGTAAGTGGCCAACTTGATCTAAAGGCGCTGGCGAAAGCGGCTAGCATTAAGAAGATGCGCATGGCAGAAGTGCCAATTGCCGAGCGGACCACGGGTTACGTTAAAGGAGGCATTAGCCCCTTTGGTCAAAAAAAGCGATTGCCTACGTTTATTGATAGTAGTGCCGAGCAATTTGCTGAAGTAGTGGTCAGTGCTGGTAAACGAGGATTGTCTTTGCAACTTAAAGCCAGTGTGTTGCAAACTGTGTTGGGAGCGCAGTTTGCTAAACTTAGCCAATAACAGGCGATATGACTATATAAGGGTTTGGATGCGGCTACTGTGTTGCTTACTGTTAATTGTGAATTGGAATGTGTTAGCCACAGAGCTTGCACCTGCCAAGTTTTCAACCAGCATGGTGAAGCCTTGGGGTTTTAAAAACGCTGAGTTGCATGAACAGGGTTTATTGGTTCAATTTACGCGCGCACTTACTGCCGAAGCTAGGCTTTCTTTTAGTAATGAAATGCGCCCTTACCCAAGAGTGATCAAGGAAATTAAATCTGGCACTGCTGATTTTGCGGTAATGTTTGCTAGCCCTAAGGCTGAGCAGATAGCCGTGGATTTGGGCAAGGTGGTCACGGTTAAAGTGGTTGCTATTGCCAATGCGGGAGGGCAGCCGATAGATAGCATTGATAAGTTAAAAGGGAAAAGAGTTGGAGTGATTCGTGGTTCAGCCTATGGCCCAGATATTGACGATAACCCAGATATTGAAAGGGTTAGCTTTAATGATACCGCCCAAGGCATTCAAATGTTGCTGCTAGAGCGTATAGATGTGATGGTTGCCACTAATTATGCGATTAACTACGCCCTGCATGAATTACATATTGAGCCGGAGCGCATAACACCTATTTATCATTTAGCTACGCGTTATGGGCATTTGTATTGGTCGCGCTCGTCCGTGCAAAAGGAGCAAGCAAAGCGCTTAAGACAAGCGTTAGTTAGCTTAAGGGAAGGAGGGGTGTTAGATAACATTTTTGCTCTAGACGGTACGTTGGCTAATTACCACTAAGTACTATTTTGTTCCGCTTGAGCCAATAAAATAGCTTCTATACAATGAGGCCAAATAAAGGAGATAACCATGATTAACCCGGCCAAGATAGAAGAGATTGCTAAACAAGTTAGCGATATGGTACCGCCAGGATTGAAAAATGCGGGCGATGAGTTTGAGCGTAAAATAAAGCAAGTCATTCAGGCAAAGTTGAATCAACTTGATGTGGTTAATCGCGAAGACTTCGATGTACAAACTCAAGTGCTATTGCGCACTCGTGAAAAACTGACTGCCTTAGAGCAAAAAGTCGCGGAATTAGAAGAAAAACTAAGCGTAAACACTAAATAATAATTCTATTAACTTATTGATAAAGCAGAACTATTAGTTCTGCTTTTTTTGTTTCTTGATTTTGTTTTGAGCTTATGAAAATTATTTCACACTATGAAAGTTGCGAAATATACCCTTCGAATACTGTGATTTTTAGTAAATGCATTGTGAATTTATATTCCTACATTATTCAGGGTTTTTGATGATTAAATATCAATATGGTTAATGATTTCACACATTTGTTAAATAAAAAATTTTTTTAAAACAATGCGTTATGTTTCCGATGGTGGTTTTGACATTTGTTTCATTGTTTTCAGGTTTTTGTTGATGTACTCATTGATATTGAATTTTGTGCCGTGTTAGCGCTTACATTGTGATCATTATCGTTTTTTTAGCTGCTGGCCAACCCTAGGATAATTTCTATGGGCACAAGGAATACAGACCTGTTGCCTTAGCAAATTCACAGGGAGATGAGCATGAGTAAAAACGCAATTTTTAAAATCACGATGTTGGCTGGCGCAGTAGCACTAGCAGGTTGTACCGATACCATTGAGCCACCAGTAGAGCCACCAGTAGAGCCACCAGTGGGTGACGAACTTGTTATTATTTCTGATGGTAATCCTGCAGAAGGCTTGAGCGTTATTATTGGCTCAAACACCGATAGTTATGCTCGTACAGTGTTAACACGGGGCACAGCAAATACTGACATGGCCGCAATTAAAGCCGCACCTACCACTAACCCTGCTGATAGCTCGTATGCTTGGGACATTGATACTGTAGCTGCAGCTAACCCTGCTGGTAGTGAAGTTTATTTTGTTGTGGGTAGCGACGCTGCCGAGATGGATTTGACCGAATATGCAGCAGGCTTATTAACATTTGATTTGTCTGTAATTGTCGCGGGTGATCCAAGTTCTACTGGCCACCAACTTATTATGCAAAGTCAGCTTGGCGATAATAGTACTGGTTACTTAAATCGTACTGTGAAATATTTTAACCAATCAGACCTTGCTGCAATAGAATCTGCTGGCTTTAACACAATCGCAGTGCCAATGAGCTGCTTCCAAGCAAGCGACACTTTTGATATCGCCAAAGTAGACGACTTGTTCCGATTTGATATTCGTAACAATGATTCAGTTACTTATGAAATAGGTAAAGTCGCTTTGAGTAAATCAGCTACTGCGCCAGAGGGTGCCGTTGTGTGGGATTGTGAATAGTATCAGCTAGATTGAACGCGCACAGTAGCATTACCGTGCGCGTTTTATGGATATATGGCTCATAAGGAATATGAAAATGAAAGGTTTTTATGTTTTTTTTACTGCCGTTGCAAGTTGTTTTCTAGCGGCCTGTGCCAGCACCGAAAGCTCTGATAGCACCGGCAAAAATGATCAGTTCGCAATTCCAATGATGGTCACCTACACCCTTAACAACGGCAAAGGCTGGGAAAAAGTGAGCGCAGGCTTACAAGGCTGGGGAGATGGTGTTGCAGATTTCAGTTTAGCGAATGAACAGGCCAATATTAAAATCAAAAAGAAAGCCAGTAACCCTTGGCATGTCCAATTAAAGCGCCCAGTTGCTTTATTGGAAGATATGAAATACGAATTAAGTGTTGAGGCTTCGGCCAGCGAACCAAGCAATATGGTGATTGCTGTTCAGCAAAACTACGGTGAATACATAACCTATTTTTACCGTACCGAATTAGTTGGTACTGAAAGCAAACTCTACACTTATGAATTCACCATGCCTAGTGATGAAAGGAAGGGAACGTTCTCTATTATGTTTGGCGAAGGCGACTCGGGAGTTAGCTACAGCCTTAGTGACATTAAATTGAATTCCACCTATTAGTCATTTTTTAATTAGACAGCGTTAACAGTAAAGGAATAAACCATGACATTACTTAAATCCTTAGCCCTAGCAGCCGGATTATTCACCCTTGCAACAGGTGTAACAGCAGCAAGCCTAGATATTAATTTGGACAGTGGGAATAGATGGGACCAAGTTAATGCGGGTGATGATGGGTGGGGTGATGGCTCTGGCAGTTTTAGTTTTAATGGTGAAACCGCTACGGTAACCGTTAATGATAAAGCCAGTAACCCTTGGCATATTCAGCTTAAGCGTCCAAGAGTAAAGTTGGAAAAAGGCCAAACATACAATATTACTGCTGAAGTAACCGCTACTGAGAAAAGCCCATTAACTATTATTGTGCAAAAAGACTCCGGTGATTATGCCACTTACTATGCTGAAGAGTTATCAGTAAATCCAAGTGCGCAAACGTTCAATTTAAGTTTTAAAGCGCCAGCAAGTGACTCCAAGGCAGCCTTTGCATTTTTTGTTGGTGGCGGTAAACCTGGTGTGACTTATAGCTTTAAAAATATTCGCCTAAAGAGTGCGGATTAAGATTTAACATCACTGCAGGCACCTTGCTAATAATCCCAAAAGCAAACTCCGACAACTTAGGTAATAGCTGATTTAGCAACAGCTATTACTTAGCCTGTAATTTAGTGTCCTCCCCGCATCTTTTGCGGGTTTTTTTTCTCTATTTAAGCTCTTAACTTGGTTAAAATACCAGGGCAAGCGCATGAATGTTTTTTGACCGATTGTCTGCGTCGAAACTTAGCTATCAGCCATTGCTGAGAACCCGGCGACCAACACCTTCTCGAGGTTTTCAGTTTTCATCCAGCAGCGCTTCTGCTTCGTCGGAATACTGGCCTTAGTCGGCTCAGAGCGCAGCATGTTCAATGACATATGGCGCAGACAAGCTAGGTTTTCCGCTGCGTTCTTTTTAAATATCTGACAGGCGTCTTCCTGCAAACTGACATCGAGCACCCAGTGCATCGCTTCAATGGCCCAATGCTCGCGAACAGCAGTGGCAATTTGCGTCGCTGTCATCTCTTTAGAACTGATGTAGTAACGGTACTCAAGGCTGGTCGGTTTGCCTTTTTCGGTGCGATAGCTCTCAACCATAGCAATGGTATTCAGGCTGCACCAGTTACTGAAATCGCCTTCCAGCGCATCTGCTCTGAGTACGTGGCTGATTCGGGATTCTATCCGTCCCCGACCTGTTTCAGTCTGAAGCTCTTGTGCGTCAGGTGATTGCCCGCGCTGCTTACTGAATGCTGCCTGTACCGCTTTTGCCAGGTTGCTCTGATTGCCCTTTACCGCCAGCAGGTAGTGACCACCTTGCTTAACAATGGCTTTAGCGATCTTGGTCTGGCATGCCATGGCATCAATGGTGACCAGTGCGCCACGCAGCTCAAGCATCTTTATCAGTTCCGGGATTGCGATGATTTCGTTGCTCTTGCTGTCGGTTTTTAGCTGTCCGAGAACCAACTTATTGGCTGACGCATAAGCGCTGACCATGTGGATGGCGCTACTGCGTTCGTCGCGATTGTAGGAGCCTCGGAGCGTTTTGCCATCGATAGCAACAACGTTGCCTTCAGTTAGTTCATGTACCGCTTTCATCCACACCAGAAAGCTCTCTCTGAACTGTTCAGGTTCAACGCTTGAGATGATCCGGGCAAAGGTGTCATCGACAGGAACACCGAGTTTAAAAAGCCCGTGGTCCCTAAACCAGTCGTGGTGGCCAAGCACGTATTCACGAATATCGTGCCAGCCTTTTGCGCCGGAAATCACCGCACACAAGGTACCAAACAACACATCGAACAGCGGGTGACGCACCTTGGCTCCTTGGCGAGGGTCTTCGACGGGCTTAAAGTGTTCCTGAAACGATTTGATGTGCATGGTGAGGGCTCCCAAAAAGAGAGCATATGATCACAGACGGCGATCGGCGTCAAATCAAAGGGCGAAAGCGTTCATGATCTCGCCCTGGTTAAAATACTCGATAACTGCATTAGAATTTTTGATTGTAGAGTAACTACTTATCGAAAAATCCTGGCTTATTCTCGAGCATTTTCCTGTGTTATTTCTGATCACTTACTTAGTGTGGTTGGTATAAGAGACCTTTCTTGCCAGCGTGCTGATTCGATGGTTCTTTTCCCCCTGTGAAGTTAATGCTCCTATGGTGTTTGATATACCACATGGATTTACGTTTTTTTACTCTGCTATTTCCTAATGTCATAAAGCCTCGGCTTTTTATGACAGGCCTCAAATCTTGTTGTTTATTTCTTTGAATCACTTATCTAGCTTGGGTAGATTAAACTTCATGAAAGCGCTTACACTGTTTTCACTTTGTTGGCGCTAGCAGTTTTAATAGTCTTGGTCGCTAAAATGCTCGGATTTCGCTAATTATGTAAAGTAATTGGTGTAATTTAGCTTGCCAGCGCCTTTATTCCTTGGGAGTTATTATGGAACAAAATCAGCAGTTTTTTCATGCACATCACTCGCCTATGGGCGCATTAGCGAGTTTTACAATAGGGGAGTTTGGCGAGCATGGAGGAATGGGGCTGGAGTTAGGTGCGCCCTTTGCCGGTAACGTATATGTGGGTTATCAAGATGGTGAAGGCGTAGTTAATGCGTTTCCATTTTATAAAGGCGCCAACGACCAAAGCGAGCGTTATGTACAAAAAGACGACACTTCCAGCTTAACTGAGCGCTTATTTGATGATATCCAGCGTGATTATGCTTGGGGCAGTGATACTTTTGCCGCACCGGGTATTTCTTTTAAGGTGTTGAGTCCGTTTTTTGAAGTGCCTGATCCTAGCTTGGCAGAACACAAAAAGCTTAAGCAAGCTAGCTGTCCTGCGGTATATGTGGAGCTTAGTTTTAATAATACTTCCGATAAAGACTGGACCGGTTTTTTTGCCCTGCAAGGTGACGAGTTACGCTGGAACAAGCTAGTAGATGGCGATGACAATGGCATGATTGGGGTAACCTGCCGTGACAGCATAGGTATTGCCACGCAAAGCTCGGGCGCACGTGCTTTTAGCCACTTTTCAGTGCAAAGTGCCTTGAGCAAAATCGGAAATAATGACTGCTTTATGTTAGGCCCCACTGCGGGGGTAATGATTGACGTGAAAGCCGGTGAAACAGTTACGCTGCGTTTAGCGCTAGGTTTTTACTTGGGTGGAAATGTTACTTTTAACCGTGCAATGCAATATTACTACACCCAGCATTTTACTGGCTTAACCGATGTGCTTGCTTACGGCCTAGAGCACTTTGACAGTTATGCAGCGATAGCTGAAGCCTCAGACAAGCAGCTACGTGCTAGTAAGCTTAATAGTCATCAGCAGTTCTTGTTAGCGCATGCTACTCGCAGTTATTACGGTTCTACCCAGTGGTTATTTGATGGAACAGAGTCTGTGTGGGTAGTGAATGAAGGCGAGTATTTAATGATGAACACCCTCGACCTTACTGTTGATATGCTGTTTTTTGAGATGCAGCAAAACCCGTGGACGGTGAAAAACACCCTAGAGCAATTCCTCAAGCAATATAGTTTCTATGACGAAATCTTTGACCCAGCTAATCCGGAGCAGAACTATAAAGGTGGTATCTCATTTACGCATGATATGGGTGTATCGAATAACTGGAGTCCAAAAGGTCAAAGTTCTTACGAGGTTGCCGGTTTAGATCGTTTGTGCTTTAGCCACATGACTTACGAGCAGTTAACTAACTGGGTATTGTGTTGTGGTGTTTATATTAGTAAAACCAATGACCAAGGCTTTGCCACCGAGCAGCGCGGTACTTTAATCGATTGTTTGCAGTCTTTGCTTAATCGCGACCACCCTGATGCTGAATTACGTGACGGTATCATGAGCTTTGAGTCGGCTCGCACCGAGCAAGGCGGCGAGATTACCACCTACGATTCACTTGATCACAGTTTAGGCCAAGCGCGTGGCAATATTTACCTAGCAGGTAAGAGCTGGGCGGCCTATTTAGCCATAGCTAAGGTGTTGCAAGATCTGGGTGAAAGCGAGCAAGCAGAGACCGCCCTAGCTGCGGCTAAACGTTGCGCCGATAAGTTAAGCAACAGCTTTGATACGCAACTCGGCTATATACCTGCAGTGCTGGATGGCCACTCTACCAGCGCGATTATTCCAGCTATTGAAGCCTTAGTTTACCCTTATGAAATGGGCTTGCTAGAGGCTGTGTCAGAACAAGGCCCTTATGGGGAATACATTAAAGTACTTAAAACGCATCTAAAATATATATTAAACGATGAGCATTGCTTGTACCCTGATGGCGCATGGAAGCTCTCATCTACCGCCGATAACTCTTGGGTTAGTAAAATTTATTTAAACCAATACGTTGCGCGTAAAGTATTAAACATAGACCTAGCCAATAGCATAGAGGCCGATGCCGCTCATCAACGTTGGCAAACATTAGGTGCAAGCAAGCATGCATGTTGTGATCAGTTTAGCTCGGGCAAACCTATTGGTAGTTTGTATTATCCGCGCTGTGTGACCAACATCTTGTGGTTGAACGAATAGTTAGTACCACCGCAAATTTTCTTGGCTTAGCGCTAGCCGCTAAGCCAAGTTGTAGGTACTAATACTCTTATACTGGTATTGGCGGCTAGTGGGGAGCAAAGGAGCCTTAAAATGCGTAACAATAACGCTGTACTGTTATTACTGGATGTTAAACATCCCTATGACCGAGAAATATTGCAGGGCATTACGCATAATCCTAGTCCTATGGCTCGTTGGATGCAGCCAGAAGTAATGACTATTTCAGAAGCCAACTTAGTGAAGCTTGATCGCTTTTGTGGGGTGATTGCCGATTTTGATAAGCCCGGTGTAGCCGCCTTCTGTGAAAAACTTTCACTGCCCTTAGTGGCTATCTCTGGTTCGCGTTTAAGCCTTCCCTCACAAGCTCACTTAGCCAGAGTGAGCCCCGATAGCTTCGCCATTGTCGAGTTAATCGTACAATCGTTTTTAGCGAAAGGTATTCGCCGAGTTGGCTTCTTTAGCGGGGTGCCAGCATTTACTGCACCATGGGTAAAAGAGCGTAAATTTGCTCTCGCTAAAATCGCCCTTAAATACCGCCTTGAATACGTAGAGTTAACGGTACCTGAATTGGTGAAGCCAGAGAGTACAGTGGGTGTGGTAGCCGCATCTGATACTCAGGCCAGGCAGTTTGCCAGCCTATGCAATGATCAAAACATCAGTGTACCCGAGCACTATTCATTAATTGGTATTGATGCTGACCCTACTGAAAGCGCTTTATCACCTATCTCTTTGTGCTCTGCGGTATTGCCTATCCGGCAAATTGGTGAACAGGCCTTAGCGGTGCTGCAAGAACAAATCGAAGGTAAGCCAGCACGTGAAGTATTGGTGCCCGCTACTGAGTTAGTGAGTGGCGCTTCTGCTGATAATGCTACTCAAATGGATCCATTGATCACTAAGGCACTATTTTTTTTGAATAGCAATTTTCATCGACGGATCAAAGTAGAGCAAGTTGTCGACTATTGTGCGGTATCTCGCAAAACTCTTGAAACACGATTCAAGCAAGTTCTTGGTAAAACGGTACACCAGCAGTTACATCAAGTACGTATGGAATTTGCTAAGCAGCAGCTGACTTCAACCACTTCTTCGGTGGATGCCATCGCCGATGCCGCAGGATTCTCTAATCAGCACTATTTATACTATTTGTTTCGGCAGGAGATGGAGATGACTCCTAACCAATACAGACAAAAGTTTGCGTGAACCCCCTCTGACGTAGTCTTTCACACTATGAAAGCCTTTCTTAAGGCATATAAATGAGTTTTCTTTGGTCGCTTTATCGCGCAAAGACAGCGGTTTTAGCCAGTAAATATTATGTTTTATAGTTTAATTGTTGCTATTTGTCATGATACTGGCTTTTTTTATGACAGGCCTCAAATCTTAACCTTTATTCGTTTGAAGACCTTTTCAGGCTTAGCTAAAGTTGATTCCAAGAAAGCGCTTACATGGGATTTGAAACGGAGCGAATCTGTTGGCTCATATTAACGCCTCTCCACATTAAAACTTATGGAAATGAAACATCATGGCAGCAGTTACATTTAATAATTTGAAAAAACGTTTTGGTAAAACGGAAGTAGTGAAAAGCTTCGACTTGCACATTAATGATGGCGAGTTTGTGGTTTTGCTTGGCCCTTCTGGTTGCGGTAAATCAACAACGCTAAGAATGCTGGCTGGCTTGGAGGATATTTCAGAAGGTGAAATTTTCATCGCTGATGAATTAGTTAATGACCTACACCCAATGGAACGTAACATCGCCATGGTGTTCCAAAGCTATGCCTTATACCCACACATGAGCGTTGAGCAAAACATTGCCTTTGGTTTGAAAATGACCGGCGTAGCAAAAGATGAGATTGCTAAGCGTGTTAAATACGCGGCAGACATGTTGGAGCTAACACCGCTACTACAACGTAAACCTAAAGAGTTATCCGGTGGTCAGCGTCAACGTGTGGCAATGGGCCGCGCAATGGTACGTACACCAGAAGTATTCTTGTTTGATGAGCCTTTATCTAACTTAGACGCCAAACTTCGTGGCTCTATGCGTGCTGAGATTAAAACCCTGCACGACAAGCTAGGCACGACTACCCTCTATGTAACCCACGATCAAGTTGAAGCGATGACTTTGGCCGACCGTATCGTGATTCTTAAAGACGGTTACATTGAACAAGTGGGTACACCAAAACAAATCTTTGAAGAGCCAGCTAACAAATTTGTGGCTTCATTCATTGGTGCCCCAGAAATGAATATGATCCCAGCAACCATCAAGAAGGCTGGCACAGTATCAAGCTTGGTATTCTCTGACCAACACATCGACTTACCAGCGATGTACAGCGAAGACAACCAAGTATGTACCTTGGGCATTCGTCCAAGTGACCTGTATCTACATCAACGTTCTATTGAATCAGAAACCATTGGTAGCGTGAAAGCTGATGTTATCGGCGTCGAGCTTTTAGGTGCTACCTACCACGTGCAATGTGAGCTAGATGGTGCACGCTTTATTGCTGAAGTGGCAATTGCTGACGATGTAAACGCTGATATGGACGATAAAGTGGAGTTGTTCTTCGATATTTCGCGGATCCACTTGTTTAGTAATGAAACCGGAAAGGCAATCTTGCCAAAAATGAACTAGTTACTCCCAGCGCTTGAAAAAGCGTAGGCGCACTAGCCAATTGCGACATTGAATAATAATAAAGTTCATGTACTTAGGAGAATAGGATGTTTAATAAAAAGAAACTTGGAACAGTAGCGTTAGCCCTAGGCACTACGCTGGCGTTAACTGCAACGTCAGCATGGGCAAAAACTACCTTAACAGTTGCTTCATTCCCAAGCTTTGACCAAGCGGTAAACTCTGCAATTCCGCTATACAAAAAGCTTCACCCAGAAGTAGAAATCAAATTAGTATCACTTGCTTATGGTGACCACCACAATGCAATGACCACTGCTCTAGCCACTGGCGGTAACCTGCCTGACGTAATGGGTATTGAATATGGTTACATTGGCCGCTTTGCAGCTTCTGGTGGCTTGGAAGATCTACGTGCAGCGCCTTACAGCGCCGAGCAATACGAAAAACTATTCTCTAAATTTACTATTCCTTTAGCTACCGGTGGTAGTGGTACCTTAGCTGCAATGCCTGCGGACATCGGTCCTGGTGCGTTGTTCTACCGTGAAGACATCTTGGAAAAAGCGGGTGTGACTCACGCAGAGTTAACTAAGGACTGGGATTCTTACATTGCTGCGGGTAAAAAAATTAAAGAAGCGACAGGTTCTTACCTTGTTTCAAGTGCAACAGATATTAAAGACATTGTAATCCGTAGTGGATTAAAAGATGGCCAAGGTATCTATTTTGATGCAGACAACACGATTACTGTTGAGTCTGACCGCTTTAAAGAAGCGTTCCGTTTAGCTAAAGCAGTTCGTGAAGCGGGTATCGATGCTCAAGTGGGTGCATGGAGCTCAGAGTGGACCGAAGGTCTACGTCGCGGCACTATCGCTTCTCAAATGATGGGTGCTTGGTTAGGTGGCCACTTAAATGGTTGGATTGCCCCAGACAGTAAAGGTCTATGGCGTTCATCTCAACTACCTGCTGGCGCATACGCAAGCTGGGGTGGTTCGTTCTACGCTATTCCTAAGAAAGCTAAAAACAAAGAAGCGGCTTGGGAATTCATTAAATTCATGACTATGAACAAAGAAATGCAAATTGCTGCATTCCGTGACTTAGACGCTTTCCCTGCTCTTGTTGAAGCGCAAAACGATGATTTTGTTAATCAACCAATTGAGTACTTAGGTGGCCAAGTTGCACGTGTTCAGTGGAAAGAAGCTGCTGACCGTATTCCAGCAATGGACGTACACAAGCATGATCCAGTTGCAGAGCAAATCATCAATGATGCTCTAGAAGCTGTACTTGAGCGTGACGCTGACATTGACACTGTGTTAGCTGACGCTGCAAAACAAATCAAACGTCGCGCTAGACGTTAATATTAACACTGAGGGAGCTGGCCTCCCTCTCTTTCTTTTTGTCGGGAGTTAAAGATGTCTTCTGTCGAGTCTGCCGTAAGACCACCAGTAGTTAAAATTAGAAAGCGGACCCTAAAGCAGCGACTAAATGCTAGTGGCTATAAGTGGGCTCCTTACTTATTTGTCAGTCCATTTTTTGTTATTTTTGCTGTGTTTGGGTTATTTCCCTTACTGTTTTCTTTATTTCTATCGTTTCATTACTGGGAGCCGGCAGCTGGTTTAGGTGCTATGGAATGGGTAGGTATCGAGAACTTTACCTTTACCTTAACCGATGGTTGGTTCCAAACGTCTGTTTATAACACTATTTGGATAGCCTTGGCTGCGGGTATCCCCCAGCACGTTGTTGCTATTCCATTGGCTTATTTTTTACATACCAGCTTTAAACGCAGCCGTAATACGGTAGTGGGTATGTACTTCTTGCCTTTCATTACCTCGTCGGTAGCGATTTCCTTGGTATTTACTACCTTGTTCTCGCGTGACTTCGGCATGATTAACATGCTGTTCACTTCAGCAGGTAACTGGACAGTAGGCGACATTCAACCTTTGGCTTGGTTATTCCCGACGGCCAATATTGATTGGAACCGTCCTGAATATACTAAAACGATGATTGCTTTCGTAGTGTTCTGGCGCTATGTGGGGTGGAACACCGTATTGTACTTATCTGCAATGCAAACCATTCCAAAAGATTTATATGAAGCGGCCACTGTGGATGGCGCTAAACGTTGGCAACAATTCTGGTACATCACTGTGCCTATGCTTAAGCCGATGATGTTCTTCGCGGTAACCTTAACCATTATTGGTAACCTGCAGTTGTTTGAAGAACCGTTCATTATTACCGGTGGTACGGGTGGTATTGAGCAAGCAGGTAAAACTGCCGCAATGCACATGTACATTACCGCATTCGTAGAGGGTGACTTTGGTACTGCATCAGCTATCTCTTGGATTCTGTTTGCTCTGATTGCCTTCCTCACCTGGGGTAACAATAAATTGCTCGGTGAGAAGAAGTAGGACCGAATTATGAATAAATTAACTAAAAGCCATATTATTGCTTATTTCATCGTGGGGATGGGCTCAATCATCATGTTGGCCCCGTTCTACTTCATGTTTGTATTTGCAACGCATACCAACTCATCGATTTTGTCGGTGCCACCCCCAGTGTGGTTTGGTGGAGAGTTCATTAACAACGTGGGTATTTTGTTAGACGCATTGCCGTACTTTTGGCACAACATTGGTTTGAGTTTCTACGTAGCCTTAATTACTACAATACTGAACTTATTCTTCTGTTCGTTGGCGGGTTATGCATTTGCCATGTTTGAGTTCAAAGGCCGTAACTTAATGTTCATTTTGATTATGGGCACCATGTTATTACCTCCATTCTTGGGCATGATTCCAACCGCGTTGATCATGTCTAAGCTGGAATGGATGAACCAACCACGTGCGCTTTACATTCCAATGGCTTGTGGTGCAATGGGTATCTTTATGATGCGTCAGTTCATCTCAAGTGCGATTCCAAAAGAGCTAATTGAAGCGGCTCGTATGGATGGTTGTAACGAGTTTGCTATTTACTGGCGTGTAGTGGTTCCACTTATTACACCTGCCTTTGGTACGCTTGGTCTTATTACCTTTATTGGTCAGTGGAACAACTTCATGGGCCCATTGGTTGTAATGAATGACATGAAGATGTTTACCGTGCCGCTAGCACTACGTGCGCTGCAAGGTACAGGTCAGGTACCGTGGGGGGCAATTTGTGCCGGTGCCGCCATTGCGGTAGTACCATTAATGATCTTGTTTGTGATGACTTCTCGTAAGTTGATCGACGGCCTAACAGCAGGTGCTGTGAAAGGTTAAACAAATTTTAAGTAATAATGAAAGCCAGCTTGTTAGCTGGCTTTTTTGTTTCATCTTTTGCGGCTTATTTTTTCACAATGCTCACGATATAGAGCAATATCACTGCGCCCACTACTGCGGTAATCAGCGAACCCAACATACTGGTACTGCCAAAGCCCAGTAATCCAAAGACAAAGCCTCCAATTACCGAACCAACAATACCCACCACAATATTACCTACAATACCAAAGCCGCCGCCTTTCATAATATTGCCAGCTAACCAACCCGCTACCGCGCCAATCAGTAACCAAATAATGATGCCCATAATGATCCTTAGTTTGTTGTGAAAGTTTGCTTGTTGCAGCCAACAATAAAGAGTAACCATGCTGCAATCACTACGCTTAAGTGTAGTCAAAACAACAGCGCCTGTAGTTTGATTTTTAACCACGCTTTTTGCTTTCTATTCATCTGCTTGCGTATTAATCTGAGTTGTACTAAGTACCCCATTTGGAATGCCCAATGAGTCAACAGCCTTACTTAATTGAAACCGAGTTAGCCAGTAAAGATGTATTGCTTAGCCCTTTATTGCCAAGCCATCGTGATGCCTTACTCAGCGCCGAAGCCGATGGCAATTTGAGTGAGTTGTGGTATACCAGCGTGCCTAACGCCAGCAATATAGATGCGTATTTAGATAATGCTTTGTTGCAAAAGCAGCAAGGTGTGGCTTTGCCCTTTGTAGTGCTGGATAAACCCTCAAATAAATTGATTGGTGCAACCCGTTTTTGCAATGCCGATGTGGTGAATAAACGCTTGGAAATTGGCTATACCTGGTACGCTAAAAGTTACCAGCGCTCGGCGGTGAATACCCAATGTAAGTTGCTGCTGTTAGGCTACGCGTTTGAGCAGCTAGATTCGATTGCAGTAGAATTTAGAACCCACTGGCATAACCAAGTATCGCGCGCCGCGATTGCCCGTTTAGGTGCCAAGCAAGATGGCGTTTTGCGTAATCATAGTGTGGATGATCAAGGGTGTTATCGTGACACGGTGGTGTTTTCAATCACTAATCATGAGTGGCCCACGGTGAAGCGGAGCTTACAACACAAGCTAGCGTGCTATTCGCCAAGGGCTTAAGCCAGCAGGAGTGAAATGCTGAAAGACTTTTTACAGAGGCTATCGATTAACCGCTTTAAGCAATGTGTCTAGCCAGCTGCTTGTTTGCCTATAAGCGCTACTGATATCTTCGGTATCGTTAATTGGAGCTATTTTGTTTTGCTGAGGGTGACTGTGATATTGATGATTTAATCGTCGATTACTTGATTGCAAGCATTGTGGTTTAGCTCATTAATTGTTGAGATTGATGAGGTGAAGCCTTGCTTCGCTGCTTCTTTCCCAATGCCTTCTGCAATTTTAGAAATGGTATGTAAGGAGGTACTAACTGAGATAGATGTTAAGGTGGAAGGTTTGCAACCAGCTAATTGTTGAGTGCTGCTATTTGGCAAGTCTTCAGAGTTTGTAATTGCTTTCTCAAATTTAATCCATGTCTTTTCAGCAACCTTGGCTGTCTTTGTCACCACTTGTACGCCCTATTTTTCGTTACTCCTGCTACTTTGGCTACGTTTCTTAAGGCTGTTGATGTTTAATTCACAGGTATCGTGAAAGCTATTATCTTATTGAAAATATGATGAATACCCCAAGCTCCTTCTATGATAGAAAGTGTAGGTTTGTATGAAAATGTGAACTGTTTCAGTTGGTTTTGGCGATGGTAATCTACGATTTATTGCTGCAGTGAAGTCATAAAAAATTAGGCTTGCATAAAAAAACTAAAATTAGCGCTTTTCATGCGCTCTAGAATGCCTATTATGGGAGTTTTTTAGAGCACTCTCGGGAACGCAACATGACGCAATGGACACCCTCAAGCTGGAGAGACAAACCAGTAAAACAATTACCCACTTACCCTGATCAAGAAAAGCTTCAACAAACCGAGAAGTATTTGGCTGGTCAGCCGCCGCTAGTTTTTGCTGGTGAAGCGCGCGCTTTACGTGAAGACTTAGCCAAAGTAGCCAAGGGTGAAGCATTTTTACTACAAGGTGGTGATTGTGCTGAGAGTTTTGATGAGTTCCGTACCAGTCATATTCGCGATACCTTTAAAGCACTAATGCAAATGGCTGTGGTTTTGACCTTTGGTGGTCAAAAACCGGTGGTTAAAATTGGCCGTATTGCCGGCCAGTTTGCAAAGCCGCGTAGTGAAGACATGGAAACCATTAATGGTGAAAGCTGGCCTTCTTACCGTGGTGACATTATCAACGCCATCGACTTTAACGAGAAAAGTCGTGTGCCTGATCCGCAGCGTATGATCGACGCTTACAACCAATCAACTTCAACCTTGAACTTGTTACGTGCCTTTGCTCAAGGTGGTTTAGCTGATTTAAACCAAGTACATAAATGGAACTTGGACTTCATTAAGAAAAGCCCACTAGGTGAGCGTTATGAAGCATTAGCTAGCAGCATTGAAGAGTCACTGGCCTTTATGAGCGCCTGTGGTATTAACCCAGCTACTGCGCCGCAGTTGCGTGAAACCAACTTGTACACTTCACACGAAGCTTTGTTGCTTCCTTACGAGCAAGCTTTAACACGTTGTGACAGCCTTACTGGTAAGTGGTACGACTGTTCGGCACACATGTTATGGATTGGCGATCGTACTCGTCAAATCGACCATGCTCACATCGAGTTCTTACGTGGCGTAGAAAATGCGATTGGCCTAAAAGCCGGCCCTACTACTGACCCAGAAGAGCTATTACGCATTATCGATATTATTAACCCGAACAACGAAGCGGGTCGTTTGAACTTAATCGTACGTATGGGCGCAGATAAAGTGGCAGACCACTTACCTGCGTTAATTCAAGCGGTTGAGCGCGAAGGTAAAAACGTGGTGTGGAGCTCTGATCCAATGCACGGCAATACCATTAAAGCGCCAAATGGTTACAAAACGCGCCGCGTAGATGACGTACTACGTGAAGTTCAGCAGTTCTTCCAAATTCATAAAGCCGAAGGCACTTACGCGGGTGGTGTTCACTTTGAAATGACTGGCCGCAACGTGACCGAATGTGTCGGTGGCGCTTTCCAGATCACTGAACATGATTTAGCCCAGCGTTACCACACCTACTGTGACCCACGCTTAAATGCAGACCAAGCTTTGGAGTTGGCATTCTTAATTGCGGATCACATTAAAGCCGCTCGCTAAGCTGTTTGCTTACTTGCTAAAAGCCACCCTTGGGTGGCTTTTTTTTTGTTGTTGTGAGCAATTATCGGGTCGCTTGTTATTTTAGTTTGTTGCACACTGCATTTTTGATTTAAGGATTAGGGAAGCTAAATGGAACTAGCCAGTGTTATTCGCTTGTTGTTGCTCTCGGCGATTTGGGGAAGTTCGTTTTTGTTTATGCGCATTGCCGCGCCAGTGCTTGGCCCTGCCATGCTGATTGAGTTGCGGGTGGGTTTTGCGGCCTTGTTTTTATTGGTTGTGGGCTATTTCTTAAAAAAGAAACTGCAGCTTATGCAGCACTGGCGGCACTACTTCATCTTGGGCTTTTTCAACTCCGCCCTGCCATTTTTATTGCTGGCCTATGCCGCGCAAACCTTGTCGGCTTCTTTGTTGTCTATTCTTAATGCCACCGCCCCGATTTGGGGAGCAATAATCTCGGCCCTATGGCTGCGCCAAGCGCTACCGGTGAAAAAGGTCTGTGGCTTACTGATTGGTGTAGTGGGGGTGGCTATTTTAGTGGGGTTTGATAACGCCAGCCTTGAGCCTGGCGCTAAATTGGCCATTGCTGCCTCTATTGGCGCTGCCGTGTGTTATGGCATTGCCAGTAGTTATGCACACTCGGCTAAATCGGTTGAGCCTTTTGCTAATGCCCATGGTGGCATGTGGGCGTCAACCATTTTGGTATTGCCCACTTTGTTGTTTTTTCCGGTCGTTGAAACGCCAAGCAGTTCTTTGTTGTTGTCGGTAGTGTTTTTAGGCGTGGTGTGTAGCGGAGTGGCTTACTTGCTCTACTATCGCCTAATTAGTGATGTTGGTGCATCGTCGGCGTTAACGGTTACTTTCTTAATTCCTATTTTTGGCATTTTCTGGGGCAGTGTGTTTTTGCAAGAAAGCATTGGCTGGAGCACAGTAGTTGGCACCATGGTTATCCTGCTAGGCACCGCTTTAGTCACCGGCTTTTCACCTCGACAAGTGTTTGCCGCGCGTAAATCCAAATTGCGCTAAGTAACAGACCCTAGTAATAAATCAAAGCCCTAACCATACTTAAGCTCAAGCGAAGGTAAGAAATGCAAACCGCTTAAAGCTGGTCTTAGTTGATAGGTTTAAACTAACAAGGTAGCCAAGCAACTAAGCGGGCAGCTAGCAGAGGTGCTTGTTGTATCTTAGCTTGAGCTTCTTAGTGGCGAAGGGAAGGGTTATGGCTTGGTCAATCACACGCACACAAGTGTTGGTTTCTATTGGATTGCTATTCAATGTGGTGGCTGCGCTAATGACCAACTTTTATATCGACCGAGTCAGCCAAGACGCTCACAAATTGGTACAGCAACAAACCGCCAACGATAATTTAATTCGACAAACTTGGTTGCAAATAGATGCCTTAGAACGCAAACGAGAGCTTATTTTAAGTTTACTCACCAGTGCTGCTCACAATCAGCAAACTATTCCGTCCCAAGTTCAAGCTTTGCTGCAAAACGATTTAAAATATTGGTTAGATATGGCATCGTTGCCCTCTCTTGATCTAGAGAACCTTCCGCAGCTAGATGAGCAAATCGCTAAAGCCCAAGATCAACAACGTAATCGAATTGATAATTGGTATTTGCAAAATCTCGATTTGATGGATGATTACACCGAGCAAATGGGCTGGATCTCTAGCCTACGTAACTTAGCTTTGTTTCTGCAAATTATTGGCTTGGCGCTAATTTTAGCCAGAGACTTAAGTAGGCATTAAGCCGTTAGTAGGGTAAAGGAGTACACCATGGCCGATGTAGGGCATCAAGAACAGCTAGATACTATCGATAAAATTAGCGTGAGCCTCTATCGTGTTGGTTGGCTATTGCTGTGTCTTAGTTTTGCTGCTGCGGCCTATCAAGCCTTGGTGCTTGGTGTAATGTGGCAGCCCTTGTGGTTATTGGCTGCAGCCATTGCATTACAAGCCTTTAATTTACACTTATATAGCAAAGCTATTCGTTATTTAGTGCAAGGGGCTGCGTGGCTGGGGCTATGGTTAGCAATGGCATTTTACTTGTGGCATTGGCCAGTGCTTTCTCATGCCGCGCTGGCTTGTTTCTACTTGGTGATAAGTGCCTTGGCATTTAAAGAGAGCTTTTGTTTTCAACTGGGCTGGCTTCGTTGGTTAGGCGCCTTGTTAATTGTTGACTACCTATTGCGTTTTAGCCCTTGGTTAAGCTTGCGTGGTTTGTTGTTATTGAGTATTGCAGCCTTGGCTATTTATATTGCTTACCAGAAATGTCGCCAGCCAATGCACTACGACATTGGCAAGCGGGAGAATTATCAGATTTAGCCAAATACAAACTTGAGCAAGTAAATGGCTAAACCAAACATCATTAAACCAATTAAGCTGTCGATAACTTGCTGGGCGCGCGGTTTGGCTAACCAAGGGGCTAATTTGGCTCCTAGTAGCGCTAAACCAAAGAACCATAAAAATGAAGCACTCACTCCGCCGGCGACAAATATCGGTCGCTGTTCCACACTAATGTTAGCGGCAAATCCACCCAAGATGACAATTGTATCGATGTAGACATGGGGGTTTAAAAAGGTAAAGGCGCAGCAGGCCAGAATAATCGCTTTTAGTTCATGTTTGGCTTCACCTTGCTCCAAGCTGCTCTCACCTTTCCAAGCGCGTTGTAAACACTGAAAGCCATACATCATCATAAAGCCGGCGCCTAGTATGCTAATGGTGTACAGCAACCAAGGGTAGGCGCTAAACAGTTTGGCGCCGCCCCACACCCCTAAACACATAAAAAACACATCGGCCAAAGAGCAAAAACTCGCCACTAACAAGTGATGGCGACGGCGAATGCCTTGGTTTAGTACAAACGCATTTTGCATACCGATGGGCATGATCAGAGTGGCCATTAAGCTAAGGCCGGTGAAGTAAGTCGCAATCATGAGTTAAGCTCGTTAAAAACAATGGCAGGACTATAACCATAAGAGCTGCTTTAATATATCTAATAATTTTAATGCTAAATAAGTTTTACTAATGAAGCTGGGTGATATTGATTATAAGTTGTTAAAAGCCTTGGACTCGGTGTTAACTGAGCAGAGTTTTGAGCGCGCCGCTCAACGTTTGCATCTTACCCAGTCGGCTATTTCTCAGCGGATTAAAGCACTAGAGAGCCAAGTGGGCCAACCGTTGTTAATTCGCTCTCAGCCGCTTATGCCTACAGAGTTAGGCCAGCAACTGCTGGGGCATTATCAGCGCGTGGTACAGCTAGAAACCGAGCTAGTTAATCAATTGAGCGAGGGGGAAACTCGGGTGCAGGCCTTGCCTTTAGCGGTAAATGCCGACAGCCTTGCTAGCTGGCTAATTCCGGCACTTACACCTATTTTGCAGCAGCAACGGGTAGAGATGAATTTATACGTGGAAGATGAATCGCGTACTTGGCAGCGGATGCGCAGTGGCGAAGTGCTGGCTTGCGTAACTAGCCATGCTACTCCCGTTGCTGGCAGTGATAGTCATTTTTTGGGCTACATGGAATATTTGTGTGTGGCTACACCTGATTTTGTGCAGCGATTTTTTCCAAAGGGAGTGAACAGAGACAGTTTAAGCCATGCACCGGGCATGTCGTTTGACCAGCACGATGATATGCATATTCAATTTTTGTTAGAGCATTTTTCTTTAAGTCCGGGGCAATACCCTTGCCATACAGTACGCTCTTCTGAAGCCTTTATGGAGCTGGCTTTAGCCAGTGGAGCCTATAGCCTTAACTCAAGCTTGCAAGTGGCTAAACATCTGGACGATGGCAGTTTAATTAACCTTACACCTAGCCTACAAGTTAGGGTGCCGTTGTACTGGCATCACTGGCAATTAGCAGGTAAGTTAATGAAACAACTGAGTGAGCAGATCCGCAGTTATACCCAAAATTGTCTGCCCCAGCAGTAACTTGCAGCCAGCCTACAGATTGAAAAGGAAAGCCGATGAAAATAGTAATTGCGCCCGATTCATTTAAAGAAAGCCTAAGCGCCATGGAAGCGGCCGAAATGATAGAACAGGGCTTCCAGCAAGTATTCCCCGATGCCGAATATTGCAAAGTCCCCTTGGCCGATGGCGGCGAAGGTACCGTACAAGCCATGGTTGATGCCACCAATGGGCAAATCATGCCAGTGTTGGCCGCCGGTCCAAGGGGTAATCCTGTAGAAGCCTTTTTTGGTGTATTAGGTGATAAACAAACCGCGGTGATTGAAATGGCCGCAGCCTCAGGTTTGCATCTTGTTGAACCAGCCTTGCGAGATCCGCGCAAAACCTCTAGTTATGGTACTGGCGAGCTGATTAGCGCTGCCTTAGATGCTGGGGCAACCAAGTTAATTATTGGTTTGGGTGGCAGCGCAACTAACGATGCTGGCGTAGGTATGTTGCAAGCCTTAGGTGCGCAGTTTTATGACAAATTTAACAAGCCTTTAAAACGTGGTGGTGCCGAGTTAATTGATTTAGAAAGCATTGATATCTCGGGCTTAGATCCACGCCTTGCCGACGTAGATATTGAAGTAGCCTGTGATGTAGACAATCCACTGTGTGGTGAACACGGTGCTAGTGCGGTGTTTGGCCCCCAAAAGGGCGCAACCCCCGAGATGATTCGTCAGCTTGATGCAGCTTTAGGCCGCTTTTCATCGGTAGTATTTAGCCAATTTGGCATTGATATTATGCATGTTGCTGGCAGTGGCGCTGCTGGTGGTATGGGCGCGGCCTTATTAGCTTTCATGCAGGCAGAATTACGCCCCGGTGTGCAAATTGTTACCGAAGCCGTGGACTTAGCGGCTAGTTTAGAAGGGGCGGATTTATTGATAACCGGTGAAGGGCGAATTGATAGCCAAACCATTGCCGGTAAAACCCCCTATGGCGCAGCGCAAATAGCCATGCAATTTGACGTGCCGGTGATTGCTTTAGCGGGGGCGATGTTGCCCGGTTATGAAGTGGTGCATGAACACGGCATTGATGCGGTATTTTCGGTAGTGCCTGGGCCTTGCGATCTTTCTCAAGCATTAAGCGAAGCCGAGCAAAACCTATTTGTCTCTGCTAAAAATGTGGCTGCTACCCTCAAACTTAGCCAACAAATGCTTGGCTAAGTGTTAAAAGTGACTACAATAACTGTATAAAATCACAGTTGTTGTAGTCCATTGCGTTTATATATTGCCGAAAAACCCAGCCTTGCCCGCGCCATCGCCGCGGTATTGCCTAAACCCCAACAAAAGCAGAATGGCTATATTCAGCTGGCCAATGGCGATTGCGTAACTTGGTGCATTGGTCACTTGTTGGAGCAAGCCGAACCAGAACATTACGACGCTAAATTTAAACAATGGCGCTTAGAACACTTACCTATTTTCCCCGACAAATGGCAGTGGAAAGCCAAATCTAAAACTGCCTCGCAGCTTAAAGCGATTAAAAGCTTAGTGAAACAAGCCAGCAGTATTGTGCATGCTGGTGATCCTGACCGTGAAGGCCAATTGCTGGTGGATTTAGTAATTGAACACTGCAAAGCCAAAGTGGCACTTAAACAGCAATGCCAGCGCTTGTTGATTAGTGATTTAAACCCAGCGGCAGTAAGTCGTGCCTTAAAACAGCTAAAATCCAATCAAGAGTTCTCAGCCCTTTCTACCTCTGCGTTGGCGCGCTCTCGCGCCGATTGGTTATATGGTATTAACCTAACTCGCGCATATACCCTAAAAGGCCAGCAGCAAGGTTACTCGGGAGTATTGTCGGTTGGGCGAGTACAAACCCCTATTTTGGGTTTAGTGGTACGGCGTGATCAAGAGATCGCCGAATTTGTTAGCCGACCCTATTACCAAGTAGAAGCCCATCTGCACACCGAGCAAGCAGAAGCTTTTACCGCGCTGTGGCAACCTAGCGAAGCTTGCCAGCCTTATCAAGATGATGAAGGGCGGGTGCTTAGCCGGCCTTTAGCTGAGCATGTGGTTAAACGGGTGAATCAGCAAGCGGGCTTGGTGCAATCACTTAAACAGCAAGATAAACAACAAGCGCCACCGCTGCCTTACAATTTATCCAGTTTGCAAATTGATGCAGCCAAGCGTTTTGCTTATAGCGCCAAACAAGTTTTGGATATATGCCAGGGTTTGTACGAGCGACATAACCTAATTACTTACCCTCGCTCCGACAGCCGTTATTTACCCAAGCAGCATCATGCCGAAGCGCCTAAGGTAGTGGCTGCTATTCAGGCTAATAGTCAGCACTTAGAAAAGGCCTGTGTAGACGCCGATTTAACAAAACGCAGCAAGGCTTGGAATGATGCCAAGGTTGACGCCCACCATGCGATTATTCCTACCGAAAAACGTTGTGCAGTGGCGAAATTAGGAGAGGCCGAACGCAATGTGTATCAGCTGATTGCCCGCCAATACCTACTGCAATTTTATCCGCATTATCAGTACGCCCATACCGAGGCCAATATTGTTATTGCCGATGGGCACTTTAAAGCCACCGCTAACCAGATTAAAGAGTTAGGTTGGAAGGCATTATTTCCCCAGAAAAAGTCGGCAGAAGACATGGCTACTCTGCCGCCGCTAAAGCAAGGACAAGTGCTGCAGTGTGTGGATGCCAAAGTGCTAGATAAACAAACCCATCCTCCTAAAGCCTTTACCGATGCCACCTTGCTAGCGGCTATGACCGGCATTGCTAAATACGTGCAAGATCCCAGCTTAAAAGCGGTGTTAAAAGATACCGATGGCTTAGGCACCGAAGCTACGCGAGCAGGCATTCTTGAACTGTTATTCAAGCGTGGTTTTTTACTGCGCCAAGCTAAACAAATTCATGCTAGTGATAGTGGCAAGGCATTAATCAATGCGCTGCCTGCATTGTGCACTTGGCCAGACATGACCGTCCACTGGGAAACCCAGCTTAATGCCATTAGTCAAAAAGCCCAAAGCTACCAAGGTTTTATGCAAGGCATGCAAGGCCAGCTGAGCCAATTGGTTGAGCAAAGTGCCAGTGTTAACGCACAGGCTTTTGCCGGTTTAGCCAAGCCTGCTGGTAAAAAGCCTTACCGCAAAAAACGCAGTACCAAGGCTTATAAAAAGGGTTCTCGTAGCAAAACTAACGCTAAATCTGCCACTTAGAGGCAGCTTTTTATATTGCTCAACGGTGAATCTCATCTAGGTTTGGAGCGCTTGGCAAGAAGCAATTTTGTTGAGAGTAGTTAGGGTCTGTTGATCTTTGCTGATGGTTTTTGCAGCAATTTATTAGCCATTTAGGCAAGGCAGTGAGTGTGCAGTTAAGTGGGCTTAATCATCACTCGCTAACGCTGAATAAATGGCTAAGAAATGCTGCCCGAAGGGTTCGGATAAGTGAACTTTACTCTTTGTTAAGCACTTCTTGCTTAGCCCACTAGGCTTCAAAGTGCTCGCCGCGATTAAAGCCCGCTTATCTCGAACAAAATTTCAACACCAAAGATCAACAGACCCTAATGAAAAACGCGCCTTTGGGCGCGTTTTTAGTTTCAAATGTAGAATTTTTTTGCCATTACATAGCCGCAGGGTATATGTAGCTAGCACCAAGTCCTAATGGTAAACCTAGTGCCCAATAAGCTAGTAGGAACAAGGTCCAGAATACAGCCAGAGCGATAGAGTATGGCAACATGGTTGCCACTAAAGTGCCGATCCCGGTACCTTTTACGTATTTCTGACAATACACCACCACTAATGGGAAGTAAGGCATTAAGGGAGTGATAATGTTAGAGCTAGAATCACCCACGCGGTAAGCGGCCTGCACTAAGTCTGGTGAGATGTTCATTTGCATTAGCATTGGCACTAGAACTGGCGAAATTAATGCCCATTTAGCTGATGAAGAGCCCACTGCTAAGTTAATTAAAACCACCAACACAATCATGCCTACAATGGTTGCGGGCGCGCCCATACCAATAGCTTGCAAGAAGTTGGCGCCCTTCACTGCCATAAGTACGCCAATGTTAGATTGGCCAAAGGCCCATACAAACATAGAGCAGAAGAAGGCCATAACAATGTAGTGGCCCATGGTTTCCATGGTTTTAGACATGGCTGCCACTACGTCGTCAGAGTTTTTGAAGCTCCCATTTAAGTAGCCAAATACCACGCCTGGGATCACAAAGAAGATGAAGATGAGAGGCACGATGATTTGCATCATGGGGGCGCTAAAGCTGGTGAGCGAACCGTTCGCGTCACGCAAGCTTGAACCTTCTCCCCATGCTGCTGCAACCAATAAGCCGATTAAGGCTAGCATTACCAAGCTTGCTACACGAAACGCGAAGGTTTCTTGCTTGCTGGTAGAATGCATGTCGGAAGCGACTTCTAGATCGCTGGATATCGGGCTATTTTTTTGTAGACGCGGTTCAACAATTTTATCGGTGATGTACCAAATGGTAGCCACAATCGGTAAACAAGAAGCAGAAGCAAAGAACCAGTTATTTAGCGGGTTAACCATCATGTCTGGATCTGACAATTGCGCCGAGCTTTGAGTAAAGCTTTGAAGTAAAGGATCTAAACCTGAAGGGATGAAGTTAGCACAAAAACCGCCAGATACACCGGCAAAGGCAGCGGTGATACCTGCAATAGGGTGGCGACCCATAGCGTGGAAAATTACCCCAGCTAACGGAATAACCACTACGTAACCTGCATCGGTAGCCACACTAGAAATAACGCCAATCAATACTACTGCGGGAGTAATCATTTTGGCTGGCGTTACTTTTAACATCGCTTTTAAGGCTGCATTAATGTAACCAGAGCGCTCAGCTACGCCCACCCCTAACACTGCAACCAGCACTACGCCTAATGGGGCGAAGCCGGTAAAGATTTTTACCATGCTGGTCATCCAAGTGGTAAGCCACTCGGCGCTAAGTAGGTTGTTAATAAAAATGGTTTCGCTATTGCGAGGATCAATTTCGCTGAAACTTATATAAGATAGGCCGGCTGAAAGTAGCCATACAAAAAACATCAATCCAAGGAATAACATTGCTGGATCGGGCAATTTGTTACCTACACGCTCAATCGTGTCTAAGAAGCGTGCGATACCACCCTTATTTGGGGCTGGCTCACTGGTAGTGGTAGAACTCATATATACCTCTAGGTTTTTCTAAACTCTCCGGTTTAGTTAGTTTTCGTTGTGATTAATCACCTAAAGTGACCAAAAAATAAACTCATCAAATCAGCATAGAGAATGAGGCTTCTATTTGCTTTGATTTAAGTTAATAAATCCTATTTTATACAAAATTGCAGTTTAATGCTTTGTTTAACTTGTTTTTGTTATTTTTTTTGTCTCGGTTTGTTCTGCAGGACAACTGTTTGCAGTCACTTTTTTGGTGTTGCTTATCCATCAATATAACCTTCTATCAGGGATTTAAACACTTGGTCACAAAACACAGAGGGGCATAAGCTGGCGCGTTATGTTTACTTAAAGATATAAAGCCTAGGACACCAACATGAACAATAGCTATTCGCCGCAACAGTTAGAACAAATTATTGCTTTGGCCTTACGCCAGCAACAAGACCAACAAAATTGTGTTAGTGAGTCTGAACTGTTTGATATTGCGGAGCAATCTGGATTGGATGCCAAACAAACCGAAGCTGCACTCAAGTTGTGGCAACAGCAGCAACAACAGCGACGCGCGCAATGGAAAAAACACTTAGCTTTTAAAATTCATGCCGGTAGTTTTATTTCGATTAGCTGCATGTTGTTTTTGATTGATTGGCTAACTGGAGGGGCATGGTGGTTTTTTTTGGCCAATGTTAGGCATGAGCATTGGTTTATTTAGTCATGGTTTAGGCTTATTAAAGGCTTGGCGAAAACTTGCTCAATCCACGCCCGCAGCAGGGTTTTCGTTTAAAAGTTGTCGCTTCTAGGCGACAAAGTAGAAAAAAATGAGGCTGTACAACCAAATTTGATATTTTTCTTAAGTTATTGACTAGGTTATGTTCAGCCTAGTCGCTGATTCGGTTAAGCTCCGCAATCCATTTACCAGTGGTAAGGTTTTACCAAGTAGAAAGCTTATTCATTGCTACAGTTTATACTAGGCACCAGTGAGCTATCGGAGTTAATAGATTGCTAGAGAAATTCAAAAATTTAGGATTGTTTCAGCCTTACAGCAAAGAAAAATATCAACAGCAACAAGAGCTGGCACTGCCGCAAAGCCTGCGCTTGGCTTATGTGGTGAGCACTGTGTACTTAATTCTTGGGCTTTCTCATCTTCTGATTATTGATGAGCCGTTTCAACGTTGGGTACTGGCAAGTATGGCTTTCGCTTCTAGCTTGACGATTTATTTGAGTACTCGTTATTTGCCCAACATTGTCAATCCGGCGACGACCGCTTTGCATTTGGTGGTGGTGGCATTAATGCTGGCGAACTCTTTAACCCACATGGCACTTACTAAGGACATTATTCAAAGTAGTACCTTGATGTTGGTCGTCGTGGCAATGGGGGGCTTTATGGTAGAACGTACCCTGTTACTTATGGCTTTATTGGTAGCTGCTGCTAGTTGGTCAACATTGGTAGTGCAAATGGAGCAAGACACTAACACGGTAGTACACTTTGCCTTTGGTTTAGGTATGAGCTCGATAGTATCGTTGATTTTGTTTAGTCACCGTGTGGGCGTATTTAATCAACTAATTAATCAACGTAAGCAGTTAAAATACATTGCCGAGGTCGATCAGTTGAGTTTGTGTTTGCGGCGCCACGCCTTTGATGAAAAAGCTGAAGCTTTGTTAGCTCAAAGTGGTCAACGCGCCTTTTCGGTTTTGTATTGCGATTTAGACTATTTTAAGTTGCTTAACGATAGTATGGGGCATGGGATGGGAGACCAAGCCTTAAAACGTTTTGGAAAACTGCTGAATGCTCTAGCAAAACCTCATGAATTGGTGGTAGGGCGAATGGGCGGAGAAGAGTTTGTATTGGCAGGTTACATGACTGAGCAGCAAGCCCGCAGTTTAGCGCAGAAAATTGTACAACAGCTGGAAGAGCTGCATATTGCCCATCCAGAATCCTTAAGTTCTATGTATCTTACCTGTAGCGTTGGAGTGGCCAGTTCGGCAATCGATCATGACTTTTCATCGCTGTGTAAGTACGCCGATAAAGCCTTATACATTGCCAAGCGCAGTGGTCGCAATCAATATCAAGTGCATAATCATTACCAGCTTCCGGAAGGCATGCAAATGCCCGCAGACGTACAGGTATAGTTGTTATTGCATGAACTTATCTATACTGCGAAGCATTTGCTGATAATAGGGGTTGTAACTTAAGCGCTGTAAATAGGGGTATTGCGCTAAGTTATACTCAGTTTTTTCACCTTTCACCACGCTCTTAGCTTGTTTACACTGGCGGTAGCTTGGCAGATCGGCTAAGTAATGGCTGCAATTGCGGTAGTGACCATTTTCCCCATAATGTGGGTTACTTGGTGCATTAATAGTAGCCGTATGGGCAACGTCTTTTACTGCTGAACAAGAGGCCGTGGTGCAACTTGGAAACTCTACCATTACCTTACTGTTAAGCGCTTTTGGAATACTGCTTTGTTCCCCATAATAAACGAGATGATTGGCAGACTTAGCTGCGCCAGTTTGTTTGCTTTGCCATTGGCCTAATAGTTCTAGGGTAGCAGCGGTGCTAATGGTTTGGTCGTGTTCGCTGGCAACAACTAGCAAGGGAATATTTGGAACCGTGTCGGTTTTTGCCAAGCGCTTGTTGATGCGTTTCATTAAGCCATGAACTTGAGCGCCAGCGTTGTAGGGAAAAGACTCGTATTTAGCAAAATCGATGTCCCCTTCTTTATCTAACCACGTGCTTAACCAGCTAACATATTTTGCCATCCATGCTACGTCGCTGCTGGCTTGCGAGGCAGGAGACCACAACATCACGCCTTTAATGGTTGATTGATTGTCTGGTTGTTCCAAAAGGTGGTTAAGAATTAGCGCTCCGCCAGTAGAGAATCCGCCTAGATAAACCTGCTGATAATCTTTTGCTGTGCGCTCAATGGCATAGTCAGCCGCTTGCTGCCATTGCTTATAAGTAACTTTGACTAAATCTGAAGGTGCAGTGCCATGCCCAGGAAGTAGCAGTGTTCTTACATCGTAACCTTGTTGGTAAAAATGCCAGGCTAAATCGTGAAAATGATAAGGTGAGTCGGTTAAGCCGTGAATGAGCAACACGGCTTTGCTGTTATCGGTGTGGCTAAGTTCAAAGGGGGCGATAAGCTGTAGCACTTTTGGCGTGCCTAACCACTGTTGTTGCTTGGCGAGTAACTGATAGCTTTGGCTAGAGAGCGGGCAGCTCATCATTGCCCGAGGGTTGCGTTGAGCAATCAGGTTCTGGGCATAATCTAAATAGGCTTGGTAGCTTTGCTCTTGAGAATAAGAAAAGGTAGCGGTTTTACTTGGAAGGGCTTGGCGATAGGGAGCTTGTTCAATGTATTGCTCAATTAACTGCTGCTGAGAATTAATGTTTACACAGTTTTCAGTGAAGCCTTGTGCCATGCTCAACGAGCTAATGCCCAAGCTTACAACCCCTAGCAATAAACTAGCGGGTTTGCGAAAAAGGTCGGTTAAACAAAGCATTACTCATCCTTAAATTGTGGTTCACCTTGGGTGATAGTGTTAAATAGTGTATGTCTATGCGCTGGCTTTAACTAGCCTAATTAGCATCCCGCTCCAGCTTTTCAAAAATTGAAATCTCCCAAGGCCGCAGCGCTAACAACATGCCGGTATGGCGGCGTTTATCTAAGGGTAACGAGGCATCTTGCTGGTTGAGCGTAGCGGCTTCTTTAGTTAGTTGATTAAGTTTGCGTAAAATAATCTCAATAGAGCTTTGTGAATAGTGCCCACGTAGGTAAAAGCGGAAGCTATCGTCGCCGTTAAAGCGTGAATTCATAAACTCGGCCAGTACAATTTGTTCCATGAAGCGCTCTAGCGGGCCATTCGGCAGCCAGCGAAAATCCTGAGCGATAAGTAGCTTATAGGCATTGTTTGGTAGCAGTTGGATCATTTTAAGTTTATCCAAGCGCGCCATTAAACGAATGCATTCATGTTCGCTTAAGTCGTAGCGCTGAATTATCTCATCGAAGGTCCAAGAATCCCGCACACATACCGCCACCAAAAACAGTTTATGGTCGTCGATAAGCTCTTGCTCTTGTTCACGTGTTAAATGGGTAAGTTTCTCTTTTTCTTGGTCTGCCAGTAGAAACAAGTCAATCAGGTTGAGTTCCACAATGTGGCACATTTCTTCTAAACGCTCTAAAGAGAAACTATTGGTAGAGAACATACGCTTTACGTTGGCTTCACTCATATTTAAGCGCTGAGCAACGTCTTTATAGGTTAAACCTTGTTGGCGAAAAACTTGTTTGAGGGTGTCGCGGATCTGCTTTAACTGGCTCATGGTATACAAATACTATACTTAGTGTTTATTCATAATAAACATAATACAGCGCCGTTTACACTGAATTTCCTGGACTTTATGGTTAATGCGAACTTAACCAGCAGGGAATTATTATGAAATTATGGAAATCAGTTTTTATCACCTCTCTCGCCCTTACTAGCTTGAATGCTGTAGCGGTTGGGTCTCTCGAGAACTTAAGTCAATCTGCAAAATATTCTGCATTGGCAGCTTCAGCTGGAGCAGCTGGTAGTGGTCAAGTTGCGGTTAGCGCGGTAGCTACTCCGGTTATGTTGGTAAGTGGTGGCGTAGCAGAAGTAAGTCGCGGTGTGGCCAGTGGTACGCAACATATTGCTGAAGAAGCCAATGTGCCAGTGCCTTTTGAAATTGGCGACGAAGTTATTGTTGGCGCTGCCCACTAATCTGCTGTTAATTGTTACAACAAAGGAATTATCAAATGAAATTATGGAAATCACTTTTAATCACCTCTATCGCCCTTACTAGCTTAAATGTTGTCGCTACCGAGTCGGGCCAGAACTTTAACCAATCAGCCAAGCATTCGGCCTTAGCGGGTTCCACAGGGCTAAAAGGCAGTGGTCAGGTAGCCGTAGCGGCGGTAACCATGCCAATAATGGTGGTAGGCAGCACGGCTGCTGTAGCTGGCAGTACAGGAGTGTCTGTCGCTGAAGATCTTAGTGGTCCAGTTGCTCTGCCAATTGCTGCACCTATGGCTTCAGTTGCAGTGGTAGGCAGTGGCGCAACGGTTAGCGCTGCGGTAGCGGCGGACTCAGTTGGTGCTCCTGTCCCGCTTGAAATTGGCGAGTTCATTCTTATCCGTTAATTCACTTTAGCCATTGTTAAAAAGGAGTTTTACTATGAAAGCGATTAAATTATTAATTTTAGCCTCTGCTATTTTATTTAATGTGGGTAGTTACGCTGGCAGCGCGCCAGCGGAAGATGCCAAGCATCAGCCAGAAGCCATTGCTAAGTTTTCTAAAGAAGTAGAAAAGTATGCTGCTAAACACCGAGCCAACGTATTCATTATTGGGCGAGTAGGTCGCCCGCAGGAAGATTTACCCAAAGGCGTGCAATTTACTCACACCGCCTTGGCTGTGTACTCAAACATTACACTCGACTCTGGCGAGACCACCAAAGGTTATGCAATTTATAACTTGTACCAAAACCAAGGGGATTTAGGCCACAGTAGCTTGGTCACCGATTATCCGGTGGACTTTTTCTGGGGAGCTCACAGCTTAAAAGCTGGCATTATTATTCCAAATAAAGAAGTACAAGCTGGCTTATTAGCGCTAGTAAACAATGGCGGTAATCATGTAGTACACAACCCAAATTACTCGGTATTGGCGAACCCATTCGACGGACAGTTTCAAAATTGTACTGAGCACACCTTGGATATGTTGAATGCCAGCATATTTGATACCACTGACCGAGAAGAGCTGAAGTGGTTGGCTAAATCAGACTTTAACCCACAGCCGATTAAGGTAAACCGTTTTAAGTTATTTATGGGTGGTTTGTTTTTAGACGAAGTAACCACCAAAGATCACGATGGTACGCCGCAAACAGCCACTTTTACTAGCATTGCGCGCTACTTAGATGAGAAGCAATTATTGGAGCACTCGGTAGTCCTTTATCAACATGATGCTTATAAGCCTTTACTTTAATTGATTGACCAAGATCTTAATAAATTCAATATGAGAACGAATATGAACCAAGTAGAAAAAGAATTAGGTTATATTAATCAATTGGATAGTAATTCTGCACCGTTAAACTTTAGGAATAATGACGATATGAAAGCGCAATCTTTAGCAAAACCAACCTCCGCCTTTATTGGTGCCTCATGGGCCGCGTTGATGCTAGGTGCAGGCGCTTATCTGATAGGTTTGTGGAATGCCGACATGCAGCTAAACGAAAAAGGGTACTACTTTACCTTGTTGTTATTTGGACTGTTTTCTTCGGTGTCTTTACAGAAATCGGTACGTGACAAGCTTGAAGGCATTAAAGTCACTGCGATTTACTACGGCCTAAGCTGGTTTTCATTAGCTGCAGCTGTTGCGCTATTAAGTATTGGCTTATTCAACGCAACGTTAGCCTTAAGTGAAAAGGGCTTCTATGCCATGGCTTACGCATTGTGTTTGTTTGCCGCCATTGCGGTACAAAAGAATACCCGCGACATGGCTTATTTTGCAGACGACGAACCAAGCAAAGCGCTTGAAGCTGAGTTAGAAGAGGAGCACTAGTTTTGAGTCACTGCTTTTAGGCGTTGTTTATTAAACCTTGAATTTGATGAACAGCGCTTAAGTCAGCATTATAGGCTTATGGACAACTTTCACTGCGAACCACGAGTAAAAACTATTGTTTGCTTAGCTGCCATTTAAAGGAATTACAATGAGCACTGCTTTTGCGCTAATGGCGCAATACAATCAAGTAATGAATCGCCAACTATATGCTTGCGCTGCTCAACTCAACGAGCAGCAACTAAAGCAGGATAGAAAAGCGTTTTTTGGCTCTATCTTTGCCACGCTAAACCATATTTTAGTGGGCGACACCTTGTGGTTACAGCGTTTTGCTAAGCATCCCAAAGGATTTAGTAGTTTAACGGACATAGCAGCATTACCTCGCCCTAAAGCCTTAAATGAGATTATCTACGAAGATTTCTCCAGCTTAGAGCAAGCAAGGGTTGCCGTGGACATGGCGATAATAGCTTTTGCAGAGCAACTAAGCCCCGAGTATTTGCAGCAGGGATTAAGTTACACAAATAGCAAAGGTGAGGTGCAGAAAAAGCCTTTTGAGTTGTTGGTGTTGCACTTTTTTAATCATCAAACCCATCACCGTGGTCAAGTCTCTACTTTGCTTAGTCAATGTGGAATCGACCTTGGCGTGACAGATTTACTATTGCAGATCCCTGATGCTTAAAAGCCTCTCAAGCTAGCTTAAGAGGCTTTGTATTAGAAGGCTTTGCGTTAACAGGCTTTGATTTACGCTACTTTAAAGTCGGCTGAGAGCAAATCTTCTGCTTTTGACGAAGGCCCTACAAATACTTTAAATGCACCTGGCTCTACCACTTTTTGTAGTTGCGCGTTGATTAAGGCTAAATCAGCAAAGGGCACGCTAAATTCCACTCGTTGCGTTTCTCCTGGTGCTAACTCTACTCGCTCAAAACCACGTAACTGTAACACTGGAACAGTGACCGAAGCGGCGCAGTCATGAATATATAACTGCGCAATTTCTACACCTGAGCGTTGGCTAATATTGCTGATGTTTACCGAAACTTTTAATGCCTCTCCTTGGCTTAGATCCTTGTTGGCGGCTAAGCAAGGTGTGCTAACGGCGAGATCGCTATAGCTAAACTCACTGTAGCTAATGCCTTCACCAAAACTAAATAGAGGCAACAAGGGCATATCAATATAACGCTCTTGGTTATTGGTGCGCTCCGATAGACGGGCGTGCCAGCCTTCATATTTGTTGTAGTAAACCGGCGATTGACCCACATGTTGCGGGAAGCTAATGGTGAGTTTACCGCTAGGGTTTAGTTCGCCAAATAGCAGTTCGCTAAGGGCTTGGCCGCCTTTCGCGCCAGGGTTAAAGGCACAAACAATGGCATCGGCGTGTTGTTTTACCCAGCCAATGGTAAGTGGTTTAGAGGCCATAAATACCACAACTAGCGGTTTGCCAGTGGCTTTAAGAGCTTCTAGCATCGCTTGTTGCTGACCACTTAAATCTAGATCGGCGCGGTCGTGAAATTCGCCATGCTGGCTAAGTGTATCGCCAACACAGGCAACGATGATGTCGCTGTTGTTGGCAGCGCTTACTGCACAGCTTATTTCTTCAAACTCAGCTTCGGCTGGTGCTGCACCGCGTACGTAGCTTAGTTCGCAACGTCCTGCATCAGCAGCAGCTTGTAAACCTTGGCGTAAGGTTATGGCGTCTTTTTGGTGGTAGCTATCATCGGCTGCGCCCGCTTGCATAGAGCCAAATGACCAATCACCCAGCTGCGCCACAACATCATCGGCGTTAGCGCCACATAATAAAATCTTAGGTTTAGAAGCATCTGACAGCGGCAAAATGCCGTTGTTTTGCAATAAGGTTAGCGATTGGCGGCTGGCTTCTAGTGCTTTGTGCCAGTGGTTTGGGTTACCTAATACTTGTGCTTTTTTACTGAGGTCGGTGTAACGAAAGTCGTCAAATAAGCCTAATTCAAATTTATACTTAAGAATACGCGATACCGCGTCGTCGATTAAGGCAATATCTAGCTCACCATCTTTAACTAGGTCGATGGTATGTTGATAAAATGACGGCGTGGTCATGATCATGTCATTACCCGACTCAACCGCGATTTTTGCAGCATGGCGTAGGTCTTCAGCTACCCGCTGTTTGTCGTGTAGTGAACCAATGTTATCCCAATCGGTAACAATAAAGCCGTCCATTCCCCACTGGTTTTTAGGCACTTCGCGCAGTAACCAACTGTTGGCACTACAAGGTACGCCGTCGATAGCCTGGTAACCCACCATTAATGTGGCAACGTTGGCTTCTTTTACCGCTTTTTCAAAAGGCGGCAAAAATAGTGAAAGAAGTTTGCGAGGTGAGACTTCTGCTTCATAAGCATCGCGGCCGCCAGTTGCTTCACCATAGGCAACATAGTGTTTGGCACAGGCCAAGATGGTATCGTGTGAGGCTAAGTTATCACCTTGGTAACCATACACTGCAGCAGCGGCCAGCTCTCCAATTAACCATGGATCTTCACCAAAGGTTTCATTTATGCGGCCCCAGCGGCTATCACGGCCTACACACAATACTGGTGAAAAGGTCCAATGCAGGCCACAGGCGCGGGTTTCTATTGCAGTAACATGTGCCATGCTTTGGCTTAATTGTTTACTCCAAGCACAAGACAATGCCAGTTGAGTAGGAAATACTGTACCGTTGTTCTCAAAACAATGGCCATGAATAGCATCAATACCAAAAATAAGCGGTATACCAAGGCGAGTATTGGCGGCGCGCTGTTGTAGCTCTTCAACCATTGTGCCAGTGCAGTGTAAATAACTGCCCACATTCCAGCTCTCAAGCTTGTCGAGGTTTTCTGGCATGTTGGCGGGCAATTGCAGCATTTGGCCCACTTTCTCTTCCACGCTCATTAGCGACAATAGGTTCTCTACTCGCTCGGCTACGCTGAGCGAAGGATTGGTGTAAGGCTGCGACATGCGTCTGATCCTTTGATTAACTTGTGGTTTATTCGGTGGCTCAGTGTTTAGCGCGTTGCTGTGCATCATCGCTTGCTGAGTATCCATATTATGTTGCTTATAGTAGTTAAATTAGCGGCTTATTCATCTCAAAGTAAGCGGTTTCATGAAAGTTGCTTGAGCTTTTGAGGGCTAGCTAACATTCGCGCCTATCAGCTGTTGTATTTCGTTAAAGCAACAACAGATTTAATAAGCGGAGATATTTTTAGATAAGTGCGGCAAATAAAAAAAGCGCGGTAAGTCGTTCAGAATGTCTGTTGGGTTAAATTATCAACCTGCAACATTTCCATAACAATTTTGGGGCTTTTAGTTGTAGGTGAGAATTGGTTAAATTATTTAAAATTCAATATCTTATGCTTGTTCTTCTCGATTTCATGTTTCAACGATTTCTGTCTATTTTGAAAAAACCTCAGTTTTTCTTGTGATCTTATTTGGTCTCTTTGGCGTTTTCCAAGCTGATACCACTACAGAGATACTTAAGGAAAAGAACATGAAACTTGCTAAATCTGGATTACTACTTGGTTCGGCCGTGTTACTTGCCGCTTGCGGTAGTGATGATGATCACGTTGAAACCCCAATGTCTTCAGTTCGTGTTACTCACGCTAGCGCTGATGCGCCATTGGTAGAAGTTAAAGCCAATGGTGAAACCTTTGCTGGTTTGAGCATGGTTGATTACCGTCAAGGCAGCGCTTGGGTGCCAGTAGCATCGGGTAGTTATGATATTAGTGTTGATGCCATACTACCGGGTGATAATGCTGAGGTGATAGCTGCAAACTTAGAGTTCTCGCCAGACATGCAATACGACATTATTGCGCTCAACTATGCGGCTTCTATCGAGCCTGTAGTGCTAAGCCGCAGCGGCGACGCGGTGGATGCAGCTAGCGTACGCCTCGATGTATTGCATGGTCACCCAGACGTTGGTGGGGTGGATATTTACTTGACCACTGCTGCTGATATTACTAACGAAGCCGCGGCAATTACTAACCTAGAATTTAAAGTTGATAGCGCAGATTTACCAGTAACCGTACCTGCCGATACCTACCGGATCCGTATTACCGGAACTGGAAGCAAAACAGTGGTATTTGATAGCGGCGAGGTGGAGCTAGCTGGTGGCAGCGATTTGATGTTAACGGCTGTGCCAAACAGCGACATGGGCTCGGTGTCGCCAGTAAATGTGTTGTTGGCCGATGGCAGTGCCGTATCTGTTGTACGAGACATGGGTGAGACTAGTCATATTCGTGTGGTTCATGCTGTAGATGATGCCCCAATGGTGGATGTATTGGCGAGCGGTGCTCAAGTGGCTGGATTCACAGGTATTGCCTTTAAAGAGTTTCGCAGTGGTGATTTACCTGCAGCCAGCTACGACTTAAGTGTTGCTGCCAGCGCAGACAACAGCTTAGTGGTAATTGATGCCCCAGGAGTGATGTTGGATGCGGGCGCCGAAACCAGTATCTATGCGGTAGGTAAACTAAACGCGGTTACTGATAGCACCATCGAACCATTGGTAATTAGTGAAGACTTACGCTCGGTAGCGCTTTACTCAAAAGTCCGTGTAGTGCATGCAAGTCCAACCGCAGGTGACTTAGGCCTTGTTGATATTCATGCATCTGCAGACGGTAACTTTAGCGCCGACACAGTAGTGCTGGCTGGTGTGGATTTCAAAGATAACGCTGTATTAAATGTGCCTGGCGGTACTTATACCTTCGCAGTGATCCTCGCTAGTGATATGACTTACTCGCCAGCGATTGAAACTATGGCTACCATTGAAAATGGTGGTGTTTACTCTGCTGTGGCAACTGATGATTTTACTGACCTGGTGTTAAATGTAGATACTATGGCACCATAAAAACATAGTTTTTAAGTAAAGAAAAAGGGCCGTAAGGCCCTTTTCTGGTTTGGCTGACATGGCAACGCAACTATTTAACTCGAATGATAGTTACCAAATGAGTATGCTGAGGGACTTCTATTAAAGCACCGCGTTTTAGTCTTTCTATCTGGTTTATGTAATGCTTGGAAAAGCCACGTTGTTGCCAGTTTTTACCCACTAAATCTGATTCACTGAGCGGATAAATATCTTGATGGCTTAAGCTATCGTGACGCGAAACAATCCATACTCGCTGTTGCTCTACAGTGAGTTTCGCTACAGCTTTTTTAACGCGCTTACAAATCGACAAGTTTATACTCTGCCTTTATTAATCAGTTTACCCCCTTTATAACATAGGCTTAGTATAAGGATTACAGCATGACAGATTGTAAGCACCATAATTTCTATCAGCTATCGGTACCGCTATTTTTACACTATTTAAATCAGCTTGATTTACTGCTTAGTGATATGCAGTTATTTGCCAAGAAGCAGGGCTTAGGCGAAGCTCAGTTATTAGCCGCTAAACTTGCCGACGACATGTTTCCATTGGGGCAACAAATTAGCACCGCCATTGTTTTTAGTCTGCGTTGTTGCTTGCCTTTAGCAGGCCGAGAAATCGAAAACTTTAGCCCAGAGGCTATTTCTTATCAGAGTTTGCAGCGCCAATTGCACAGCAGTGTAAGGTGTTTGCAGCAGTTAAAGGCTGAACAATTTGAGCAAAGTACCCCGAGCAGTATTTCTACTCAGGCTGGGTTTGCTGAATTATCGCTAAGTCCAAGTGAATACCTGCAACAATATATGCTGCCAAATTTCTTTTTCCACTACACGGTGAGCTATGCGATTTTACGCCAGCAGGGTATGTCTTTGAGTAAACAACACTTTGATGGCTACCATCAATACCCTGTAGGTTTTAGCTTTTAAAACAGTTACTTCAAAAACAAAATGTGTGATTTGGTAATGGGCTAATGATTATTTCGTAAAGCGCAACAAATACACCTTAAAACCTTGTGTTAGCGTAATACAATCGGTAGATTATTTGAGATTAAGAGGCGTAAGAACAATCAGGGGGACATTCGTCAATGCATCCAGATTATTTTATAAGTACTAACCAAGCAGAGTTAGATATCTCGCTGATTCATAGTGTATTAACCAAGTCTTACTGGGCTAAAGGTATCCCTCGCGCTACGGTTGAACAATCCATTGATAATTCATTGTGTTTTGCTGTTTATAACTATCAAAAACAGCAAGTTGGTTTTGCTCGGGTGATTAGCGATTACAGCACCTTCGCCTATTTAGCCGATATTTTTGTCTTAGAAGAACACCAAGGTAAGGGTTTGGCTAAGGCATTAATGCATCGCATTATGGCTCACCCCAAGCTCCAAGGGATTCGCCGCTTTAAGTTAGCGACCCAAGACGCACATGGCCTTTATCAGCAGTTTGGTTTTACCGAGTTAGCTCATCCAGAAATACACATGGAGCGCTGGCAACCAAACTTCTATTTGCTTCCTCAAAACTAACAAATCTTATGTTGAAGTCGCCTGTTGCTGCGACTTGTCTTTAATATCTACTTTACGCTGCTTTCTGCGGCGTTTTGTTCTTTATTCTTGCCCTTAAGCTATCGAAGCTAGTTGCATTAAACCGATGTTAAAGCGCTGCAGAGTACCAATCTAAATCACACTTTTAGCATAAGTGAGTATTTGGTCGATCTTGCTTATCTTTCTTTTGCATGCCCTAAAGCCTTAACTTGTAAGTGTTTAGAAATAATGTTACCAAATTGTTACAAATGCAGCTGGCAAAGTTACCAAACGTTACCCTGAGGGGCTTGAGGCTTGGCTTATTGCTGACTAGATTTACGCCAATCAATGTGGGGTGGGTTAATCAGGGAAGGCTGAGCATGCAACAGGGATACTATGTTGGTACTAACAAAGAACAGCTCGATTTAGCACTTATTCATGAAGTGTTGGTGAGCTCTTACTGGGCGAAGGGGATTTCTAAAGGAGCTGTTAAAACGTCGATTGATAATTCCATGTGTTTTGCCGCTTTTGACCTTAAACAGCAGCAAGTAGCTTTTGCCAGAGTTGTCTCTGACTATTCAACCGTTGCTTATTTAGCCGACATTTTTGTATTGGAGGAGCATAGAGGCAAAGGCTTAGCCAAAGCCATGATGCACCGTATTATGGCTCACCCTAAATTGCAGAATGTACGCCGATTTAAACTCGCAACTAAAGATGCTCATGAGCTATATCGTGGTTTTGGGTTTAACCAAATTTCTGATCCAAACCTCTATATGGAACGCTAAACAGCAGCGCCTTACTGTTAATTGGATTGAAATTTAAGCCTATATATTCAATGCTAATGGCTTGTTGAGTTATTAGGAAATAGTCAGTGGATATACGCTTAAACGATGTAACAGGCGAGCAAGTCATTGCATTGCTAGAAGAGCACCATCAAGACATGTTGCGCCACTCTCCAATAGAGAGTGTTCATGCATTGGATGTGAGCGGTTTGCAGGCCGAGGGCGTGAAGTTTTGGTGTGCTTGGTTGGGAGATGAGCTAGCAGGGTGTGGCGCCTTAAAGCAGCTTGACGCCAAGCATGCAGAGCTAAAATCTATGCGCACTGCCAGCAAACATTTACGTAAAGGCGTGGCTGCTGGGCTACTAAAACATATTCTTAAAGATGCCCAAGAAAGTGGTTATCAGCAACTGAGTTTAGAAACTGGCGCTATGGCCGCGTTTGCTCCAGCGTGGGCACTCTACCAGTCTTTTGGTTTTGAGTTTTGCGGCCCTTTTGCCAACTACCAGCTTGATCCTTACAGTAAGTTTATGAGCAAAAGCTTGGCGTCCATCTAGGGCCTGTTGATCTTTGCTGATGGTTTTTACAGCAATTTATTAGCCATTTAGGCAAGGCAGTGAGTGTGAAGTTAAGTGGGCTTAATAATCACTCGCTAACACTGAATAAATGGCTAAGAAATGCTGCCCGAAGGGTTCAGATAAGTGAACTTTACTCTTCGTTGAACGCTTTTCACTTAGCCCATTAGGTTTCAAAGTGTTCGCCGCGATTAAAGCCGGCTTATCTTGAATAAAATTTCAACACCAAAGATCAACAGGCCCTAGCCTTAAGTCTCTTTAAGTTATCTGTGGTTTAGCCCTTCTCTGTGACGTCATTTGTTCAAGACTTGCTACACTTTTAGTTATACCTTGCTAGATATTTGATTTGATAAGTAATTTTAGCTTGGTACTAGCAAAGTTTAATGACTGGATAATCGATAGTTTTGGAGAAGGGTAGGCATGAGGCAGGGGCTGTTTGGGCTTGTATTTGTTTGGCTAGGTGTAAGCTTATGTATATCGGCGGCTGAATATGTCGGAACCAATAACTGTATAGAGTGCCATCAAGCACAATATCAACAATGGCAGGGCTCTCATCATGATATGGCAATGCGCCATGCCGATGAGCAATCGATACTAGGCGACTTCGCCAATGCCAGCCTAGAGTTTGCAGGTAAAACCAACCGCTTCTTTCGTAAAGGCGCTGAATATTGGGTCAATATTGAGGGGCCTAACGGTAAATTTTCCGATTACCAAATAACTTACACCTTTGGCTTTGAACCGCTGCAACAATACATGGTGGAATTTGTCGATGGTCGCGTGCAGCTCATTCCCTTTGCTTGGGACTCCAGAAGCGAGCAACAAGGTGGCCAACGTTGGTTTCACCTATATCCCAATCAACAAAAAACAGATGAATTTTATTGGACCAATGCCGGACAGAACTGGAACTATATGTGTGCAGATTGTCATTCAACTAGTTTGCAAAAGGGCTACGACGGCAGCAGCAATACCTACAATACCACTTGGTTTGAAATCAACGTTGGCTGCGAAGCCTGCCACGGCCCTGCCAGCGACCACATCAAATGGACTCAAAGTGAAAATAAGCAAGCTGTACTAGCCAGTTTAGGCCAGTACAGTGGCTTTTCTCGTACTCTACAAGCGGCGGTGAGTAAATGGACTTACCAAGCTGGTGAATCTACTTTGAGCGCTGCCAGCCACCAACAAAGCCAGCAACTTAAAGTCTGCGAACAGTGCCACAGCCGCCGTTTGCAAATAAGCGAAAGCAATGACTACGTGGCGGGATCTTTGCTCGATCGCTATCAGCCCAGCTTGATAAGCGCCGAGCTCTATCATGATGATGGCCAGATATACGATGAAGTGTATGTTTGGGGCTCATTTCAGCAGTCAAAAATGAAGCATGCTGGAGTAAGCTGCAGTAATTGTCATAATGTGCATTCTGGGCAATTAAAAATGGCAGAACCTGCACTGTGCGCGCAGTGCCATGTAGCTTCTGAATACAGCGCAGAGAAGCATAGTTTTCACCCTGAGGGTAGCGAAGCTGCAATGTGCAGCTCTTGTCATATGCCTGCCACTACTTACATGCAGGTAGACCCGCGGCGAGACCATAGTTGGCAAGTCCCGCGCCCCGATCTGAGTCAGGCGATTGGCACCCCAAATGTGTGTATTTCCTGCCACCAAGATAAAGACAATAGTTGGGCGCTTCAATGGCAGCGGCAATGGTTTCCTAAATCAAACTACTTAGATAACAATCATTTCTCTGAAGCATTTTTTGCCGCCGACCAAGGTTTACCCTCTGCTGAACAAGCCTTGGCATACGTGGCGCAAAACCCCTTAGAAAGCAGCATTATTCGCGCCTCTGCTCTGGAGCGACTGGCGCAGTTTCCGGGGCGTAATAGTGTGATTGCCACTGCGCGAGCTGTTAGCAGCGAGCACGAGCTGATTCGTTTAGGGGCTGTAAGTAGTGCTCGGCATTACCCGATTGCAGAGCGCTGGCGCTTATTGTCCCCTCTACTGGATGACTCAACCCTAGCAGTAAGAAGTGAAACTGCTGCCAGCTTGGTTAAAGGCTGGGCAAGTTTAACTAAGCAGCAGCAACAGCAATTAAGGCCAGCACTTAAGGAATACCAAGAGATTCAATTACTCAATGCCGACCGTGCTTTTGCATTGAACAATCTAGCTGGTGTTTATCTTGCTATTGGCGAGTTTAGTGAGGCGGAAGCTAGCTATTTACAAGCAATTAAAATAGAGCCCTACTTTGCCTACAGCTACGTTAATTTAGCCGATTTATATCGCCATTTAGGCAATGAAACGGCCGCATTTAATGTACTTAAGCAAGGGCGTTTAGCCCAGCCTGCCAGTGCTGCCATTCCCTACAGCACGGGTTTAAGTTTACTCAGGCAAAAAAAGGCGCAGCTAGCGGTGAGCTATTTTGCTCAAGCCACAGAGCTAGAGCCAAGTAATGCTCATTATTGGTATGTTTACGGCTTATCTGTAGAAGTTTTTGACTTGGCTAAAGCGCAGCAAGTATTAAACAAAGCCTACGATACTGGACGTAATCCACAGCATTTATATGCCTTGTGCGAAATGAAGGTAAGGCATAAAGATAGAAAGGCACAGCTATGTATTTTGCAGTTACAAGCGGTGGTACCTGCAGAAGTGGTGCAGCGTTTGAAGAGGCAGTTAAATCAATAGCTTACGCTAAAATCGCTCAGCAGATACTTTTTTGTCAGGGCGGCTTACCCAGTTCACATCCTGTTGATTACTTTAATTATTAATCGAGTAATTATTGTTACAGTTCTGGCTAAGATCTTTTTTAGTTTAGGGATGAACAATGCTGGGATATCGTTACTTACCGCTGCATGTTGTTGGCTTGCTGTTAACTTGCTTATTCACTGTTAAGGTACATGCCGCATCAAGCTTGTGGCAGGCTAATAAGCTGGATGAACATACCGTTGTTATTAGTGTTGGTGATAACAGTGATGCTGTATTTCACCCAAGTTTAATGCTGGAAGCCTCGCACCGCGAAGCGCTTCCTTTATTCTCTGTTATCGAGCCCCTATCTAGCCCCTGGTATCAACTGAGGCTTGTTGAACAAGGTCGCTGTTTATCCCTAGTAGACGCTGCGCATTCCAAGCAGGCGCTTAGCCGTATATGTTTAGAATCACAAAATAAAGATCGTTGGAAATTAAGCTTAAGTGAAGCTGGAATTAAACAGATTTACGGCCTTGGGCAGCAGCACAATACTCAAGGTAATGCCGACGGCGATTGGCTAGGCCGAAAGCGTATTCCGGGCAACCGCATGGGCAATGCTATGGTGTATCAGGGTGAAGGTGCGGTAGGCAATACCCAAATTCCGATTATGTATTTATTGGGCGAGGGCAAACAAAACTTAGCCTTGTTTTTTGATCACGTTCAGCCCTTGGTATTTGATTTCACAAAAGCGCCATATTCTATCCAAGGCAAGGGTAAGCGAGCGCGAATCATTCTGATTGCCGGTGAAAACCTAGCTGATTTACGCTCTCGTTACTTAGCGTTGACCGGCAAGCCGCCGGTTCCGCCAAAAGCTATGTTTGGCTTGTGGTTGTCGGAATACGGTTTTGATAATTGGCAAGAACTAGACAGTAAACTGGCTAGCTTACATAAAGCACAATTTCCGCTTTCGGGTGTAGTGCTCGACCTGCAGTGGTTTGGCGGAATTAAACAAAACTCTAAACATACTCAAATGGGCTCACTTACTTGGGACGAAAAAAACTTCCCTAATCATCAGCAAAAAATAGCTGAATTAAAGCAGCGCGGTATTGGTGTGATGGCTATTGAAGAACCGTATATTGGTGGTGAGCTTAATGAGTACTATTCACTGGCTCACGCAGGCGCATTAGCCCGCAGTTGCGCGCCGCCTTGCATGGAGCCCGCTTATATAAAAGACAATCCATGGTGGGGTAAGGGCGGCATGCTAGATTTCTCCAGTGAGAAAGGCGCAGCCTTCTGGCATGACTATCGCCGTGAAGCGCTAATTGATGATGGCGTGATTGCTCATTGGACCGACTTAGGTGAGCCCGAGCTCTACCACCGTAAAGCTTGGTATGCCGGGGTGAATATCGATGGCGAACTAAAGCATGACCACCAAAGTGTACATAACTTGTATAACCTGTTGTGGAGTCGCAGTATTTATCAGGGTTATCAACGCAATCAGCGCCAGCAGCGTCCGTTCATCATGAGCCGCTCTGGTACAGCTGGCAGCCAAGCTTATGGCGTAGCGATGTGGTCGGGTGATATAGGGGTTAATTTAGCTAACTTACGTAGCCACTTTAATGCGCAAATGCACATGAGTTTGTCGGGCATTGATTACTTTGGTTCAGACATTGGCGGCTTTCATGGCACCGCTTGGGATGAGCAATATACTCAATGGTTTGCTGCGGCGTTATTCACTGATTTACCGGTAAGACCACACACTCAAAACTTGTGTAACTGCAAAGAAACTGCGCCAGATAGAATTGGCGATACCGCCAGCAACTTGTTTAATGTTAAACAGCGTTATGCCTTAAATCCATACTATTACACCCTTGCACACAGAGCGTGGCGCGAAGGAAAAGCCGTTGTTGCCCCTTTAGTTTATGGCTACCAGCAAGATCCTAAAGCAAGAAGAAATGGCTCAATGAAGTTAGTGGGCGATGCCTTATTGGTGGCTTTGGTAGCCGAAGATAACGCCCGCAGCACGCAAGCCTATTTGCCGCAAGGCTTTTGGTATGACTACCGCAGTAAACAGATGATCAGCAGCCGCGGCCAGTCGTTCAAGCAAGTACTCTATATCGACGAGATTTATCGTCTGCCGCTGTTTGTTAAAGCTGGCAAGGTCATCCCTCGAGCCAGTGACAACAACGCAATGGATTTGCTGGTGGTGCTGGATGACAGTGGCCAAGCCAAAGGTCAGTTAATTGAAGATGACGGTGTAACTATCGCCTATCAACAGCAAGCAACTCAGGAAACTCAGTTTAGTGCTGAACTTACTGATAGCTTACGAGTGCGCATTCACCCAGCCAAAGGGCAGTATCAAGATGCTCCAAGTGTAAAGTCTTATCAGCTAGAGTTAGCTAACCTAGTTAAAACTAAAACAATAAAGGCCGCTTATTTTAATGATCAGGCTATTGAGTTAGGCAAGCAAACCGCAAGTGGTTTTCTATTGCCCGCTCAGCAAGTAGACGTTCGCCAAGGCGGCGAATGGTTGCTTGAGTTTGAGTGATTGATAAAGCTAATAAGCAAAAGTTCCTGCTTGCCTATTAGTTAAGGTCAGATTTAAGCGAAGTAATAAAAGCGATCCTGATATTGGAAGTTCGATATAATCACAGCAAGCTTTCGATCTAGCTTCCCATTATAATGTTTGGGCTTTCTGTAAGGCTAAGGCTTACAGCCCAATTTTCTTTATTAAGAGTGCTTGCTTGAATATTAAAAGCCAACTTCACCCGCGTAACAAACACCGACAGCGTTACGATTTCCCGGCGCTTATAGCGTCATGTCCCGAGTTAAAACGCTTTGTGGCCAAAAACCAATATGGAGATGCATCGGTAGATTTTTTTGACCCAGAAGCGGTGCGCTGTTTAAACAAGGCACTGTTACAGCACTTTTATGGGGTGAAAGGTTGGGAAATTCCAAAACACAATTTGTGTCCGCCTATTCCGGGTCGTGTCGATTACATTCATTACTTGGCCGATTTATTGGCTAATTCTTTAGGTGGCAGCCTATCTAAAAACAGCCCAGTGCGTTGTATTGATGTAGGAGTGGGAGCGAATTGTGTTTACCCTTTGGTTGGGGTTAGCGAATACGCTTGGTCATTTGTGGGCAGTGACATCGAAGCAGCATCTTTACAATCAGCAGAGCGTATTTTAGCGGCTAATCCGCATTTACAAGCAAATATCACGCTGCGTTTACAAGGCAACAAAAAAGCGATTTTTAAAGGCATTGTGCAAGCGAACGAGCGTTTTGAGCTTAGCATGTGTAACCCGCCGTTTCACCGCTCGGCTGCAGATGCCCAAAAGGGCAGCCAAAGAAAACAAACTAATTTAAAGGCTAATGCTAAAAACAAATCAAAGCTAAACTTTGGTGGTCAAAGCAATGAGTTGTGGTGCCCAGGTGGAGAGTTGAGTTTTATTAAAAACATGGTGGCAGAGAGCCAGCAGTTTTCGCAACAAGTGTTGTGGTTTACCAGCTTAGTATCGAAAGAGGCAAACTTGAGGGCGATATACCAAGCGCTTAAACAAGCCAAAGTGAGCCAATATGAAACCATTAAAATGGGGCAAGGCAACAAGGTGAGTCGCTTTGTTGCGTGGTCTTATCATTCGCCAGAACAACAGAAGCAATGGCTAGCCTCTTTGTAACATAGAGTTTGATTTATGTTTTGCTAAGTGGCTTGGCAAATATGCTTATATAAACGATCGATTTTTAATAAATGAGATAAATGAAAACGCCTAAAAGAATCCAGCCTTTAGTTGATGACGGCTTAGTTGATGAAGTGAAAAGCCAGCTAATGAGCGGCAAAGAAGCGTCGGTTTACGTAGTGCGCTGTGGCGACGAGATCCGCTGCGCAAAAGTATATAAAGAAGCTAGCCAGCGCAGCTTTAAGCAAGCGGTGGTGTATCGCGAAGGGCGTAAAGTTCGCAATAGCCGCAGGGCTCGGGCGATGGAAAAAGGCTCGGGCTTTGGTCGTGAGCAACAAGAAAAAGTGTGGCAAAGCGCTGAAGTAGATGCCTTGTATAAGCTCGCGGCTGCCGGGGTGAGAGTGCCAGAGCCCTATGGCTGTTTTGATGGCGTATTGCTTATGGAGCTTGTCACCGATGATGAAGGCTATGTGGCACCGCGCTTAAATGACGTGATGATGAGTGAGGAGCAAGCGCTTGAAGATCATCAACTAGTCATCTCTTACATTGTAAAGATGCTTTGTGTGGGGCTTATTCATGGTGACTTATCTGAGTTTAATGTGCTGGTGGACGCCTACGGCCCAGTGATAATTGACTTGCCCCAAGCAGTAGATGCCGCCGCCAACAACAATGCTGAATGGATGCTGACCCGCGATATAAACAACATGCGTGACTATTACAGCCAATTTGCACCAGCTTTAGCCAAGACTGAATACGCCAAAGAGATGTGGAGCTTGTTTGAAAAAGGTGAGCTGACTGCCGACACCGAGCTGAGCGGCAAATTTGTAGAACAAGATACCGTGGCCGATATTGCAGCCATTATGCAAGAAATAGATGCCGCCCGAGAAGAAGCACTAGCCCGCAAAGAGAGGCTAAAAGAAGCTCAACAAGGCGTTGATGAAACTAAGTTTAACTGGGCAGATTAGCGTTTCTACCCAGTTATTCAGGGTTTAAATATTTACCTGTGCGCAGTTACAGTAGCTGATGAGCCAATTTTCTACCGCATAGTTTTGCTCGGCTTGCAGTGAGAATGAGTTATATAGCCTACGCTCACTCATGCGCCAGAAAGAATTGATAAGCGGTATTATCGCTTTCGTCACGATAATCAAAACCTAACTGCTCTAAGTGTTTACCAAAGGCTTGCTGGTCGCTTTCTTGTAATTCAAACCCGGCTAATACCCGACCATAGGCCGAACCATGGTTACGGTAATGGAACAAGGTGATATTCCAATGGGGGCCAAGGGTGCGTAAAAACTTAAGCAAGGCGCCCGGCTGTTCGGGAAACTCAAAGCTATAAAGCTTTTCTTTTAACTGAGTGCCTGGTCGCCCGCCTACCATATAACGCACGTGCTGCTTAGCAAGCTCGTCGTCACTTAAGTTAGCCACTTGATAACCGCTGCTATCCAGCTTATCTAACAGTGCTGGTAGCTCCTTATCGCTATTGCTCACCTTAATGCCAACAAATATGCTGGCTTGTTGCTCGCTGGCATAACGATAGTTAAACTCGGTGATGACTCGCCCGCCCAAGTGTTCAACAAACTCTAAATAAGCGCCTTGGCGCTCTGGAATGCGTACCGCTAATACTGCTTCTTTTTTCTCACCAAGCTCGGTGCGCTCAGACACATAACGCAGGTTATGAAAGTTCATGTTAGCGCCAGATAGCACAGCAGCTAAGCGCTCACCCTCAAGTTTGTGCTGCTGGGCATAGGCTTTTAAGCCAGCCAGAGCCAGTGCACCAGAGGGCTCAGAAATGGCGCGGGTATCTTCAAAAATGTCTTTTACTGCCGCGCATATTTCATCGGAGTTTACGGTAATTACATCGTCGAGGTATTGCTGGCAAAGGCGAAAGGTTTCGCTGCCAATTAATTTAACCGCTACGCCGTCGGCAAATAGCCCAACCCGTTCTAAGGGAGTGGGTTTCCCAGCAGCTAAAGCGGCTTTTAAACAGGCGGAATCTTCGGCTTCTACGCCTATCACTTTCACATGAGGCATTAGCTGTTTAATGTATACCGCCACACCAGCGGCAATACCGCCACCACCTACCGGCACAAATATCGCATTTAGGTGCATGTCTTGTTCAAGTAGCTCTTTGCCAATAGTGCCTTGGCCGGCAATCACGTCTACATCATCGAAAGGAGGGATCAGTGTGTAACCGTGTTCTTCAACCAGTTGTTTGCAGTATTGGTAGGCTTCATCAAAGCTGTCGCCCACCAAACGTACATCAGCGCCCATGGCGCGTACCGAATCCACTTTAATATCGGGAGTGGTGGTGGGCATTACAATCACCGCGGCAATGTTAAGTCGCTGTGCCGACATAGCCACGCCTTGGGCGTGATTGCCAGCCGATGCTGCAACCACTCCGCGCTCACGCTGCTGCTGATTAAGTTGGGCTATTTTGTTGTAGGCGCCGCGTAATTTAAACGAATGCACACTTTGTCGGTCTTCGCGTTTCAGCAAAATATTATTGCCACTGCGCTGCGACAGCTTAGGCATACCCTGTAGTGGGGTAACTTGGGCAATTTCGTAGACTGGCGAGAGCAATATACGGCGAAGATATTCGTTAGCACTAGGCAAGTGTTGCATCATAAATTACCTATACATGTTGGCGACAACATAAAAAATAAGCCCGGCGAACCGGGCTGTTTATACAAGCAAGACGCGCGGTTTAATCTAGCTTGCTTTTATCGCGTACCGCACCTTTGTCGGCGCTGGTGGCGAAGTGGGCGTACATTTTCAGCGAGGTGCTTACTTCACGTACTCGACCAATTGGGCTCCAAGCATCGCTGCCTTTGGCTTCCATGGCGGCGCGACGTTTAGCCAGTTCTTCATCACTTACTTCTAACACAATGCTGCGCTGAGGAATGTTGATATCAATAATATCGCCTTGCTCAACTAAGCCAACCACACCGCCGCTCGCAGCTTCTGGTGAAATATGGCCAATGGATAAACCAGAGGTACCGCCAGAGAAGCGGCCATCGGTAATCAAGGCACATTTCTTACCTAAACCCATCGATTTTAAGTAAGAGGTTGGATAAAGCATTTCTTGCATGCCAGGGCCGCCTTTAGGGCCTTCGTAGCGAATTAATACTACTTCGCCAGCTTGTACGGTGCCGTCTAAAATGCCGGCAACTGCGTCGTCTTGGCTTTCAAAAATACGGGCAGGGCCTTTAAACACTAGGTTATCGTCGTCTACGCCGGCGGTTTTAACAATACAGCCGTCTTGCGCTAGGTTCCCTTTTAGTACAGCAAGGCCACCTTCTAAACTAAAGGCGTTGTCTAAACTGCGAATACAACCTTCGGCGCGATCGTCGTCTAGGTCATCCCAGCGGCAATCTTGGCTAAAGGCTTTAGTGGTGCGAATGCCTGCAGGGCCAGCGCGGTAAAATTCTTTTACTGCCTGATCTTGGGTTTGCATGATGTCCCACTTGGCTAAGGTATCAGCCAAGGTTTCGCCCATTACATTCGGTTCGTTACGATTTAGTAAACCTGCACGGTCTAATTCACCCAAAATACCCATAATACCGCCAGCGCGGTGTACATCTTCCATGTGGTATTTGTTGGTAGATGGCGCCACTTTACATAGTTGAGGAACCTTACGAGAAAGCTCATCCATGTGGTCCATATTGTAATCTACGCCAGCTTCTTGGGCTGCTGCCAACAAGTGTAATACGGTGTTAGTAGAACCGCCCATGGCGATATCTAGGGTCATGGCGTTTTCAAAAGATTTGTGAGTCGCAATTGAGCGCGGCAATACACTTTCGTCGTCTTGCTGGTAGTAACGGTTACACAAATCAACAATGCGCTTACCAGCATTTACAAACAGTTTTTCACGATCCGCGTGAGTCGCTAGCATTGAACCATTACCTGGCTGGGCTAAACCTAGCGCTTCGGTTAAACAGTTCATTGAGTTTGCGGTAAACATACCAGAACAAGACCCACAGGTTGGGCAGGCACTACGTTCTACTTTGTCGCTGTCTTCATCGGATACGTTTTTGTCGGCACCCATTACCATGGCGTCAACTAAGTCGAGCTTAATGATTTGGTCGCTAAGTTTGGTTTTACCGGCTTCCATTGGGCCGCCAGAAACAAAGATAACTGGAATGTTTAAGCGCATCGACGCCATCAGCATTCCCGGGGTGATTTTGTCACAGTTAGAAATACACACCATGGCGTCGGCACAGTGGGCGTTTACCATGTACTCAACGGAGTCTGCAATTAGGTCGCGTGAAGGTAGGCTGTAAAGCATGCCGCCGTGGCCCATGGCAATACCATCATCTACAGCGATGGTGTTGAATTCTTTAGCAACACCGCCTGCGCCTTCGATAGAGCGTGCAACCAATTGACCAAGATCTTTTAGATGAACGTGGCCCGGCACAAATTGGGTGAATGAGTTCACCACTGCGATAATTGGCTTACCAAAATCTTCTTCTTTGGTTCCTGTTGCTCGCCAAAGGGCGCGCGCTCCAGCCATATTACGGCCTTCGGTGGTGGTGGCACTTCGCAGTTTAGGCATTGCGGTTTACTCCGTTAATCTGTGTTTGCTATTTGTTTAGGCAATGGCCGCTTTTGGCGAAGCCACTGCTTGTAATTGGGTTAATTGCACTTGCTCAACGTCAAACAATTTCACTAATTGATTAGTAAGGTGCTCTATTGGACGCTCACTTGTCACACTAAGTTCAATACGGTATCCAGACTGCTCTTGGTCATTGGACTGCTCAATTTGCATAGATTGTACTAAAAAACCACGGTGACGTGTCAGTCGTAATACACGTTCAAGTACATCTGCTTGCTGGCGAGTAGAAATGGTTAGTGAATGTTGCATTAGCAGTCCTCCATCATTTTGTCGTTGGCCACACCGGGTGGCACTAATGGCCATACGTTTTCTTCAGCATCAATTAATACATGCAGTAGGTAAGGGCCTTTGCTGTCTAGCATCCGTTGCAAGGCTGCGTGTACATCCACTTTGTTACTAATGGTTTCGCCGGGAATATCGAAAGCCGAGGCCATTTTTACAAAGTCGGGGTTGTCATCAAGAATCGTTTCACTAAAGCGGCCATCAAAAAATAAGTTTTGCCACTGGCGAACCATGCCTAAGCGGTTATTGTCGATTAACAGCATTTTTACTGGCAGCTTAGCGCGTTTAATGGTGGTGAGTTCTTGTACATTCATCATGAATGAACCATCACCAGAGACGTTAATTACGGTGTCGTTAGGGCGAGCAAACTGCGCGCCAATGGCTGCGGGTAAACCAAAGCCCATAGTGCCTAGGCCTGCACTTGATAAATGATTCTCAGGGCCATCAAACTGCATATGTTGGGCTACCCACATTTGGTGTTGGCCAACATCACAAGCTACCACGGTGTTTTTATCCACCATCTTGCTTAAGTCGCTAAGCATAGCTGGCGCAAAAATATGCCCGCCTGGGTGATCATAACGCCAAGCAAAATCATGTTTGCGTTGTGCCACTTTTTCTTGCCAGATATCAATCTCGGTTTGGCAATGTAGCTTGGGTAGGGTTAGCTTTAAGTCGCTATCTAGTGCAACATCTGGGGTGCGGCGTTTACCAAATTCGCTGGCATCAGCATCTAGGTGAATCACTTTGGCATTTGGTGCAAATTCATCAAGCTTGCCGGTAACGCGGTCATCAAAGCGCGCGCCAATCACCACCAATAGGTCAGTTTCTTGAACACTTAGGTTGGCTGCTTTAGTGCCGTGCATGCCTAACATGCCTAAGTAGTAAGGTTGTTCTTCGGTGATCGCTCCAATCCCTTTTAGCGTGCTCACACTTGGGATTTTGCTGTAGTTTAAAAACTCACGTAACTCAGTCACAGCATTGGCCATGCCTACGCCACCACCCACATATACAATAGGTTGTTTAGCGCTGGCAATGAGTTGCTTGGCTTGGCTAATTAATTCTGCGGCAGGTTCTACAGGAGCGCTGGCAGCAGCCAAGTAAGCGAGGCTTTCTTCCACTTCGGCTAATTGCACATCTTTAGGCACATCTATAAGCACTGGGCCTGGGCGGCCGCTGGTGGCAATCTCAAAAGCTTGTTCTATGGTGCGTTTAAGCTCTTTAACGTCGGTCACCATAAAGCTATGTTTGGTGACTGATAACGACATACCTAATACGTCTACTTCTTGGAAGGCGTCGGTACCGATTACAGGCTGGGCTACTTGCCCAGTAATCGCGATAAGTGGAATGGAGTCTAGCTGCGCTTCTGCAAGGCCGGTGACTAAGTTGGTAGCGCCAGGGCCAGAAGTGGCGATACATACACCAACTTTTATGCCCGAAGTTGCTCCTGCGCGGGCATAACCCACCGCTGCCATTGCCGCACCTTGCTCGTGGCGAGTAAGCATGTGCTTTACACCACCGTCGTAGAGAGCGTCGTATAAAGGCATAATTGCCCCGCCAGGATAACCAAATACTTGTTCAACGCCCTGTTGTTTCAGAGTCGCTACAATTTGTTGCGCACCATTCATTACTACTTCCTTTCCACCGTTAACAAAAAACCCCCGAGCTTTGCAGCGCGGGGGTTTGATGTTGTGTGCTTGTTTCAGTTACAACAACGCATCCCCGCGAGGTGATAGAATAATCACCACAAGGACGACGCTAATAATTAGAGCAACTGAAAGAGACATATTTAAAACTTTCCTAAAGCATTGGCTAACAAGTATCACAGGATAAAATGTGATTCAAGTCCACATTGGCTGCTAATTGTTCTGCCTGCGGTACGTTTAATAAACAATTTAAGGTTTCTTAATCTGTATTTTGTTTCATTATTGGTTGTATGCTCTGTTTTATTTGTTTTGAGTGGTGATAAATTTTGCATATACAGCAGATTGTTCATTGCTCATTTGGCTAAAATTATTGCACTTTTTTCGTTGATTTGCGTTTAAGCAAGGTAAAGTGGTGGCTTGCTTAGTGAGTTGTTTATCTGACATGGTTTTACTTAGCGCCGTTTTAGTCACCTGGGAATCCTGTAACTTTGAATGTATCCGTTTATAAATACGTCCTATTGGTTTTACTGGTTGTCACCAAAAATGTGGGGGCTGCAACGCCAAGTGAGAAATTTCCAGCGGTGGCGGTGGAGGTCAATCAACAGCACTACACGGTGGAATATGCCTACAGTGATCAACAGCGCGCCTTGGGTTTAATGCATCGCCTGCACTTGTGTAACGATTGCGGCATGTTGTTTAACTTTCAGCGCAGCAAACAAGCTCAAATGTGGATGAAAAATACTGTGATCCCTTTAGATGTCGCTTTTATCCGCAAAGATGGCTCTATTAGCGAAATCACTCAGATGCAAGCGAATGATGACAAACTAACTAAATCGCGCTTTCAAGTGATGTACGCTTGGGAGATGAATCAAGGTTGGTTTGCCAAAAATGCAATCCAAGTCGGAGATAAAGTAGTGATTAAACCTGTAGAATAACTTACTGAAAATAAAACATTTCGCTGCAGTTTTGTCCTAGTGGCGGCCAGTTTCTCGAAGAGGTAAGCATGACAGAAAAAGAAAAGATGTTAGCTGGAGAGTTGTATTTAGCCTTTGACGGAGAGTTGGTTGAAGAGCGTAACCAAGCTAAGTCTCTATGTTACGAACTTAATTTGTTACACCCGGAAGAAGACCTGCGCGCCGAGGTTTTAGCCGAGCTGTTGCCAAACAGTCTCGATCCTTGGATAGAGCCAGATTTTTTCTGCGACTACGGCTATAACATCACCACCGGTAAGAATTTTTATGCTAACCATAACTGTGTGATACTTGATGGTGCGCCTGTCACCATCGGCGATGATGTGATGCTGGCCCCTTCTGTGAATATTTCTACTGCAACTCACCCGCTAAACGTTAAGCAGCGCACCGAGGGATTAGAGCGGGCTTTACCGGTAACTATTGGCGATCGCGTGTGGATTGGCATGGGGGCGAATATTCTACCCGGCGTAAGCATTGGTGATAACGCAGTGATTGCCGCTGGAGCCTTGGTTAACAAAGATGTGGCTGCGAATACAGTTGTAGCCGGCGTGCCGGCTAAATACGTGAGAGATATTCCCGAGCACGAAGACTAGAGTAACTATAACTGAGCTTATTTTTGATGGGCTATACGACAATCAAACTAGCTACAAATGAGATTAAATCTGTAGCTGGTTTGATATCGCGAGGGAGCTTAAGCGTGAGATTTAAAGCGGCGCGCGGCTAAACCAAATAAACCCAAGGAAAATACGGCAATGGTAGCTGGCTCCGATACCACAGCTGGGGCGTTACCAGTATTCTCTTCAGCTAAAGAAACTACGTAGTTAATAACTTGCGGAGCATAGATGGTGGCAAATGCTCGAGAACCAGAAAGGTAATAGTCCAACGGGATGCTTGAGTAATAGATATCGCCTAAGCCAAGTTCGAAGCTAAAATCAACTAAGTTTCCATCAGTTCCATCATCAAAGATGGCAGTGTAAGCACGATCAATAGATGATTCTGCCACATAACCATGACTCGAAGAGTTGCCGCCGTCTAGAGTAGAATCTGTGATTACCGCACCTGCTACTCCGTTAGCTTGGGCCAAATCGATATTGGTGCTTAAGTTGCGTGTAAATGTAAAATTATCGGCACCAGGCAATACATTATTCGTGTTAGACACGTAGCGATCATGATACATAAAAACACCGCCGCTCATCACATAGTTCTCTATGTCAGTAGCGTAGGTGCTTAGCTGTGAAGAATGGCCAGAATTACTGCTATTTAATCCCCAAATAACATCGTAGTTTGATAGGTTTGAGTAGTCTGAGATAAGTTCGGCGGTGTGGCCTTGGTTGTTTGCAATGCTTATTGCTTGTGATGAGCTGTTACCAAAAACGCCGATTACACCTGCATTAGCCGTTAAAGAGAATAGAGAAGATGCAAGTAGACTACTAAATGCAATTGTTTTTACTAGCTTTTTCATTAACTTTGTTTTCCATGTTTAATTGTCTGGCCTGCATAAGCAAGAGTTATGCCTTATTCTTGAGGCCTTATATGACATGGTGTGAGAGGAGGTGTTGATATAACGATTTATGTATTGTGTAAACTTTTCTGACATGTTCTCCAGCCGGGCTTAGGTGATTAGTTTTTCTTCTTGCTGAAAGAGGTGTTAGTAGCAAGGAGGTGTTAAGTGGCAAGCCGCCTATCAATCTAATAGTTATAAGCCATTTTTTATCTGTCTTGGCTTGTATTATATTTGAGCTGTAATCTTAAAGGCCCTTGAAGGAGGTCTTATGCAACAGCTTAATGTTAGACACTACATGCGCGCTCAATTCTTGAGTTTTACCGAAGAGCAAAGCATTAACGAGGCCAGCGAACTGCTGACTAATTCACACCAGCTTGGTGCCCCAGTGGTTGACGCTAAAGGCACATTAATTGGTTGGTTATCGGAGCTAGACTGCGTAACTCAAATGCTGCAAGCTGGTTACTACTGCGATCAAAGTGCTTTAGTTAAAGACATTATGCGCAGTGAAGTACTGAGTGTTGGTCCAGATGAAAACGTGCTGGATTTGGCAAAAACCATGACCGACAACAAACCTAAAAGTTACCCCGTTGTTGAGAATGGAAAATTGCTCGGTTTAATTGAGCGTAAAGCGGTATTAGCGGCACTTCATCAACAACAGCAACAATGCTTTAATGTAAAACAATAAACCTAATTTCAGTCACTTAATAACAACTTTGGCAAATAACTACTACTATGTAAGTTGTTATTAAGAGCTGGAGATAACATGGGTTTAGCGATAGTTAAAACGTGTACCTTAGTGGGCATGGAAGCCTTAAATGTGACTGTAGAAGTGCATTTAGCCAATGGTTTGCCAGCCTTTTCTATTGTAGGTTTACCTGAAACCTCGGTGAAAGAAGCTAAAGATAGAGTTCGTAGCGCGATTCTCAATAGTGGCTTTTCCTTTCCTGCAAAACGCATTACCGTAAATCTAGCGCCTGCAGATGTTCCCAAAAGTGGAGGTCGCTTTGATCTGCCAATTGCTATTGGTATTTTGGCCGCTGCTGGTGATGTTCCTCTAGCTTGTTTAGTTGACATGGCGTTTTGCGGTGAGTTGGCTTTATCGGGTGCCATTCGCCCGGTGAGCGGGGCAATTGCTACCGCCTTATCCATAAGCCAGCAGGGCTTAACTTTGGTGACTAGCGAGCAAGATGCTGACGCAGCGGTTAGAGTGCCAGAGGCTAAAGTACATGGCAGTGCCAGCTTGCAGCAGTTAAGTGCTGGTCTTAATGGTCAAAGTGCTTTTAACCTGAAGGACTCTCAGGTTATTGAGCCTCAGTGTAACGAAAGCCTCTTAGATATGAGCGAAGTGCAAGGTCAACATCTGGCAAAACGTGCTTTAGAACTAGCTGCCGCCGGCGCACATAATTTACTCATGATGGGACCTCCCGGTACCGGAAAAACCATGTTAGCGAGTCGCTTACCGGGCATATTACCCAGCTTAACCGAGCAACAAGCCATAGAGGTGGCGGCAATTAATTCGGTAAGCGCCCAGCAACGAGAGCTAGAGCAATGGTACATTCCGCCTTTTCGGAGCCCGCATCATAGCGCCTCAATGGTAGCACTGGTGGGCGGTGGTTCAAACCCTAAGCCCGGCGAAATAACCTTAGCGCATCATGGTGTACTTTTTTTGGATGAGCTTCCAGAGTTTGCTCGTAGTACTTTAGATGCGTTGCGCCAGCCGCTTGAGTCGGGTGAGGTGCATATTTCTCGTGCTGCTTTGCAGGTAAGTTTCCCCTCGCGCTTTCAGTTGGTGGCAGCAATGAATCCTTCACCTTGTGGTTACTATCAAGGTCAGCAGCTACGCAGTAATCCCGATCAGATTTTAAAGTATCTTGGTAAGCTGTCGGGGCCGTTTTTAGACCGCTTTGATTTAAGTGTTGAGGTGGCTGAGTTACCCAAAGGCAGCTTAACTCAGCATGCTCAGGGGGAGTCTAGTGCCCAGATAAAACAGCGGGTGATTAACGCGCGCAAGCTGCAGTTGGAGCGTAGTGGTAAGTTAAATAGCCAACTCTCTGGTAAAGAGCTTCACCAGCATGCCAGTTTAAGCCTTGAAAATAGTGAGTTTTTAGAAAGCAGTATTAGTCAATTAGGTTTATCTGCTCGCGCATTTCATCGCGTTTGGCGCTTAGCCAGAACCATTGCCGATCTTAAGCAGCAAAAAGATATTCAACGCAACGATATTGTGGAAGCTCTAAGCTATCGGGCAATGGATCGCTTACTTAAGCGTTTGTCTGCCTAGTGTTTGTATTTTGTCGAATTTCTCCTTTCTCTATTGATTAATAAATCACTCACCTGATTACGAATTATCTCAGTGTTGGCGGGGCTTAGCTGGCATTCTGTCTTAACGTAAACATTTTGCTACAACAAAATGGCTTGATAATTGTATAGCTGTTAGTGTTCAAATTATTGACACTTTATTAGAATGACGTGGAGATAACGTTTTCATAAGCTTCTGTTTTTCAAGTACAATATAAGGTATAAACACAGAGTTATAGATAGCGCTTAGCAGGAAGGGCGCAGCTCGGCGCTTGATTAGAGCAATAATAAAATTATAAAAAATAAAGGCAGTAAGGTTAGAAATATGACCTTGACCGAAAAAATGTCAAACAGGCGTTTACAAGGGTGAAACTGCTACTTAAAGTGCACGCGAATAGGCCGTATGCAAAGAGCTTATCGCACTTCAAAAGAAGGAAGGAAATACTATGATGAAATGGATGGTGATTGGCATTTCTCTATTGTTTGGTACCGCCAATGCGCAAGATGTAAGAATTTGGCTGCAATCTGGCAGCGATTCCCAATGGATGCAAATGCAAGATTTACAAATCCAAAACTCCGATGGCAGTTTGCAACAACGCATTGTTGCCTTAGATAGCCAAGGAAAACCGCTGTTTATGCCACTGAGTGAGTTGGCGTTTATTCAAGCCGATAACAAATATTATTATGTTTCAAATGAGTACGTAGCTATTACTCATAGTGGTGCCAAATTTAAACTTCCTAGTGGTGATGAAGCCGACAATATGTTTGTTGCACGCAACGGTTACGGCGGTTACACCAGTTTCGACTACTCTGCGCTGCGTCGCATTATCTTCTCTAAGTAGTTAGCTGTTCAGCTAACTACTGCCATCCAGTGAAAATCGTTTAAGCAACACTTTTTTAAGCGTTTTTTTCTGGCACAATAAAGGCTGCTTCGTTCAAGGGAACAGCCTTCTTGTTATATCTTTACCAAAGTAATCATTTAGATACCTTACAAATTTTATTGAGTAAGGTGATGGCCTTGCAAGCGCCAGAAAACCCATTTACTCAACAGCAGATCTTGGTACAAAGCCCTGGCATGGCGCAGTGGTTAAAACTGCAGTTAGCCGAACAACAAGGCATTGTGGCAAATGTGGCGTTTCCGCTGCCTGCTAGCTTTATTTGGCAAATGTTTCACTTAGTTCTGCAAGATGTTCCCGAGCAAAGTCCCTTTAATAAAGAAGCCATGAGTTGGCGATTAATGCGCTTGTTGCCACAACGTTTGCAAGAGCCAGCATTTAACGCCTTGAAGCACTATCTGTTGGGTGAGCAAGAAAGTGAGGACATTGACAGTCGTAAGCTTTGGCAACTGGCACAAAAAATTGCAGATATTTACGACCAATACTTGGTGTATCGCAGCGAATGGACCAGTGCATGGGAAGCGGGTGATGACTTAAACGAGGTGAGCGAAAGTCAGCCTTGGCAGCCGATACTGTGGCGTGACTTGGTAGATGACACGGTAAGCGCTATGGACTCCCCTTATCACCGGGGCAACTTATATATCGACTTTGTTGAACAGTTGCGAGTGGCCAGTGCCGCGCCTGAAGGTTTGCCCGAGCAGGTGTTTATTTTTGGTATATCAGCCTTGCCGCCAGCCTATGTTGAAGCCCTAGACGCCTTAGCATTACATTGTGAAATTCATCTATTCCTTACCAATCCTTCAGAGCAATACTGGGGCGATGTTCGAGACGTTAGCACCCTGCTAAAACAACAATCCGATATCAGCCAAGTAGGAAATCCTTTATTGGCGTCTATGGGCAAGTTAGGCCGTGATTACATTGAATTGTTGCACCCGCTAAATAAGCAAGAAACCGACATTTTTGCCAGTAATGTAAATGAGCAGCAGGCTCCAAGTTTATTGGCAATGGTTCAAGACGATATCTTAAAGCTGCAAGACCCCATTGATTATCAGAAGTTTGACAACAGTTTGCACAAGCGCCAGATCGAGCCTGATGATTGCAGTGTGCAATTGCATCTTTGCCATAGCCCTCGCCGAGAGCTAGAAGTATTACACGATCAACTTCTGGCGATGTTTGAGCAAAACCCAGAACTAAACCCTCGCGATATTATTGTAATGGTGCCCGATGTAAATCGTTATGGGCCAATGATTCAGGCAGTGTTTGGCAGCACCAGTGCAGAAACGCGCTTGCCTTTTGCTATTTCAGATCGCAGTGCCACTCAAGAAAACCCTGTTTTGTTAAGCTTTTTGGAGCTATTGGCGCTACCACAAAAACGTAAGTCTGCGGCAGAGCTCTTAGCGTTATTAGAAGTACCGGCGATTATGCGTCGTTTTGAATTGGCAGAAGACGAACTTAAGTCGCTGCGCCAATGGGTGAGAGAAGCAGGGGTGCGTTGGGGGCTAGATGGCAGTGACCGCAGCCGCTGGCAGGCCCCAGAAGATGAAACTCACTCCTGGCTATTTGGCCTTAAGAGGATGTTGTTGGGTTATGCGATGCCCAGTGATGCGGGTTTACATCAAGGGGTGCTAGCCTACGATGAGGTGCAAGGGAAAATTGCCTTAGCAGTGGGCAAGCTAGCCGACTTTATAGACCAACTAATGTTGCTAGAACAACAGTTGTTGAGTGCGGTTAACGCCGAGCAATGGCGACTGCGTTTACAAGATCTTCTCAGCAATATTTACAGCTTTGATAGTGATGACGAAACCGAGCAATTGCGCCTGCATAAGCTGTTTGAAAACCTCGTAGAGCAATGCCGCAGTAGCGGTTTTATGGAGCTTATCAGCCCAGAACTCATTTTGGATTATTGCCGTAATCAGCTAAATGCGCAGCGTGGTAGTCAACGTTTTTTGGCAGGGCAAATTAACTTTTGTACCTTACTGCCAATGCGTGCCATACCATTTAAGGTGGTGTGCTTATTGGGCATGAATGACAGTGAGTATCCGCGCTCCGTGCCTAGCATGGGCTTTGATTTAATGGCGCAAAATCCTGCTAAACGTGGCGACCGTAGCCGCCGAGATGACGACCGCTATTTATTCTTAGAAGCATTGCTGGCCGCCCAAGATACCTTATATGTCTCTTATATTGCCCATAGCGCCAAAGATAACAGTGAACAAACGCCGTCGGTGTTGGTAGCAGAGCTATGTGATTACATTGGCCAAAGCTGCGTGCTACAAGGTGATGAACAACTAAATGTGGATCAATCAGCCAAGCGTTTGTTAACGCATCTTAGTTGTGAGCATCCCTTGCAACCCTTCTCGAGCGAGTATTATCAAAGCCAAAGCGATAAGTTTAGTTATGCGCAGCGTTGGGTGCCGGCGGTGGCTGCCCAGCAACAAAGCAAAGCGCCCGAGCCTATAGAAGAAGCGCTGATCAATGAAGGTTACATAGCGGATATTGAAATGGACGAGTTGCTTGCCTTTAGTCGCTCGCCCATCGCTTATTTTTATCAGCGGCGCTTAAAAGTGAGTTTTCCGCGCTTAAGTGAGCAATTAGAAGAAACCGAACCCTTTTTAGTAGAAGGGTTAGCGGGTTTCTCTATGAAGCAATATTTACTCGAACAGCAACTTAACAAGGCAGATAAAAAGCAGCAATTTGCGCTGTTACATGCTGCCGGTAGCTTGCCACATGGTGGTTTTGGAGAGGTATCGTTTGAGCAGCAATGGCAAGATCTTGAACCTTTGGCCGATGCCCTATTTCCCTTACTCGCGGGAGGGCTCGTTAAGCGCCAGCAGCTAGCACTAGAACTAGAGTATTCGCTTGAAGATGGTTTGCAGCAGTGTCGTTTGTCGGCTTGGTTGAAACACCAATACGCACAAGGTTTAGTGAGTTATCGACCGGGCAGTATTCGGGGTAAAGATTTGGTTGCTGCTTGGCTGTGGCACTTAGTGTTTCACGCCAGTTTACCTGAGCAAGCGCTTAGCTCTTATGTGCTTGGTCGTAAAGGGGCTTGGCAGCTTTTGCCATTAAGTGCCGAACAAGCAAAAGAGTATTTAGCGCTTTGGCTAAGCCACTTACAACAAGGTTTACACCAGCCGATATTGCTACCTATCGAAAGCGCTTGGCAGTGGATAAGCCAATGTAAAGACAAGAAAACCGGCAGTATTGAGTACAGCGAGGCCAATCTAGATAAAGCAAGACGGGCGGCACGCAATCAGTTTAACGGAGGGCCGTTTGCTCAGGCAGAAGGCGCAGATCCGTATATTCAAGCCCAGATAAGTGATTTAGAAGCCATTTGGCCGCAGTTCGAAGCTAGCGCTAAAGCTTTGCTTGGACCTTTGTTAGCTCATCTAGAGGAGTTTGCTGGTGTCTAATCTAAACCAAGCTACTCAGCAGAGCGGCGCGATGAATAATAACTTAGATGTTTTCACCTTTCCCTTGAATGGCTCTCGGCTTATTGAAGCTAGTGCTGGTACGGGGAAAACCTACACCATTGGCGCTTTGGTGCTGCGTTTGTTGCTAGGGCATTATCGTCAACCAGAGCAAGCTTTTAGCCAAGCTGGAGAGCACGTAGCGCTCACTATTGAGCAGATATTGGTGGTTACCTTTACCGAAGCGGCTACGCAGGAGCTGCGAGGGCGAATTCGCGAGAAAATTCATCAAGCGCGAATTGCTTTTTTACGAGGCCAAAGCGATGACTTCATTATTAGTCAGCTGCTAGATGAGGTTAACGACCACCCGCAGGCGGCGCAACGTTTGCTGTTGGCTGAACAAAACATGGACCAGGCGGCGGTGTTTACCATTCATGGTTTCTGCCAACGCATGTTGAAGCAACATGCTTTCGAATCGGGCTTGCCCTTTGAGATGGAGTTTCTTACCAATGAAATTCATCTGCGTTTGCAAGCGGTGCAAGACTGTTGGCGTCAGCGCTTTTATCCCTTATCGGTGCCTTTGGTGGGTCGAATAGTGCAATGCTGGGCCAGCCCTTACGACTTACATCAAGAGTTGGGCGGCTTGCTAAATCAAAGCCATTTTGAGCTACAAGGAGTGCCGCAAGAGCAAGATTTAGAACGCTTTTTTGCGCAACAAATTAATCGCATTGATGCCTTTAAACAGCTTTGGAAACCTGCAGCGGCAGAGATTGCTGAACTTATTGCAACCGCGCCATTAAATGGCAATAAGTTTCGTAAAGCTTCGGTCGAAAAATGGTTGGGCTTAATTAACCAGTTTGCAGACGCCGCAACCGACAGTGACTTTTTAAGCAAACCATTGCGCGAAGCTTTGGCTAAGTTCACGCCAGAGAATCTAGCTAATGGCGTAAAAGCTAAAGGTACGCCGCCGCAACACCCCGCGTTTAACGCAATAGAAACCTTGTTTGATGAAGAACAAAACATTAAAAACTTGCTGTTAGCCCAGTTGTTGCCGCAAATCCGTCAGCGTTTTAGTGAACTCAAGCAACAACAACAGCTGTTGAGCTTTGATGATTTATTGGCGGGTTTGGCCAAGGCGCTAAATGCACCTCAAGGAGAAGTGCTAGCCAAGCAAATCGCCGAGCTCTATCCCGTCGCGATGATTGATGAATTCCAAGATACCGATCCTCAGCAATATCAGATTTTTTCTCAGCTGTATATTGATAGGCCCGATACCGCGTTAATGCTAATTGGCGACCCTAAGCAGGCGATTTATGGTTTTCGCGGCGCCGACATTTTCACTTATATGCAAGCGCGCAACAAGGTTACCGCACGTTACAACCTGCCAACCAATTGGCGTTCTACTGGCGCGATGGTGAACGCATGCAATAAGTTGTTTGAGTGCCATGCTCGGCCATTTATTTTTGACGATGCCATTGAGTTCATCCCAGTGAATGCGGCTAAAGCAGAGCTGAGTGGTTTAGTTATAAACGGCGAGCCACAGGCAGCCATGCAGTTTTTGTATCAGCAAAATGCAGAATTTGTGCGCGGCGAAGATTATCTTGTTGGTCAGGCTCAACAGTGTGCCCAGCAAATACAGACTTTGTTAGAAGCTGGGCAACAAGGGCGTGCAACTCTGGGTGATAGTGGAAAAACAGTGCAAGCGGGCGATATCGCGGTGTTAGTGCGCACTCGCCGTGAAGGCGAAAAAGTGGCTGCGGCATTGGCTAAACAAAACATTGCCAGTGTCAGCTTATCTAACCGCGATAGTGTGTTTGAAAGCCCCGAAGCCTATCAGTTTTATTTGCAGTTATTAGCCTGCCAAGAACCGCACAACGACCGAAAACTGCGCGCAGCTTTAGCCTGTAAAATCTTAGGTTTAGGTTTAAGCGAGTTGGACCAGCTAAATACCGACGAGCGCAGCTGGCAACGCTATTCCCAAGAGTACAGCGAGTACCAACAGCTTTGGTATAAACAAGGCGTACTGGCAATGTTTTATTCTTGGATGAGCCAACGTGGCATTAGCGAGCGCTGGATCAGCCAAAACGATAACTATGGTGAGCGCTTACTTACCAACTTGATGCATTTAGCTGAGCTACTGCAAAACCAGAGCGCCGAGTTGGATGGTGAAGCAGCGTTAATGCGCTGGTTTGCCGAACAACTACTCGAACCCGATGGCAATGCCGACGATCAACAACTGCGCTTAGAAAGTGACGCGAACTTGGTGCAAATTGTCACTATTCACAAAAGTAAGGGCTTGGAATATCCGATTGTGATGTTGCCGTTTATTTTGGCTTATCGCGAAGCGAGCGAGGCGCTTTATCACCAAGGCGAGCGCTTTATTCTCGATTTAAATGGCAGTGAGCAAGCTATGGAGGCTGCCAGCCAAGAGCGTTTGGCCGAAGACTTGCGCTTACTTTATGTAGCGGTGACGCGAGCGGTGTATTGCTGTTATTTAGGTGTGGCAGATCTGAAAAAAGGTAACGCCAAAAAAGGTTATACCGACGTGCATCAAAGCGCCCTAGGCTACTTGTTGCAACAAAATCAGCCACAACCTGCTGGTGCGCTTAGCGCTATTTTGGACAATTTGGCTCAGCTTCCCTGCATGAGTTGGCAAACAGTGAGTGAGCAAACACTTGCGCCATATAGCCCGCTAAACCAAGAGCAGCAAAGTTTTGCTGCTAAGCAATTTACTACCCAGCTTAATCGAAATTGGTGGCTAACCAGTTACTCTGCGCTTAGTCGCCAGCAAGGTCATGGCGCAGGCTTTGATGCCAGTAGCGACATGGCATGGCTAGATGAAGCAGAAGGTTTAAGTGCTGAGCCAAGCCAAGTTGAACAGCCGCAAACGCTGACTATTTTTGATTTCCCTCGTGGCGCAGAGGCTGGTACTTTTTTGCACTTATTGTTTGAAGAAGTGGATTTTCAAGCCGATTTAGCGAGTATTCAGCTGGCTATTGCACCCTTACTGCAGGCCTCTAGTTATAATCAGTTGGACGCCCAAGGCGAGTTGTTATGGTTAGCGCCATTGGCTGATATGTTCCAACAAGTGTGTGCTACGCCTTTGGATGATGCTGGGAGCGCTGCTGCTTACAGTTTAAGCCAACTAAGCCCAGCGCAACGCTTGGTCGAAATGGAGTTTTTCTTGCCAATTGCAGACCTACAAGCCAATCAAGTTAATCAGCTCATTCAATATTTCGACCCATTAAGTCGCCAAGCTAAACCTTTGGATTTTGCTAGTGTGCAAGGCATGTTAAAGGGCTTTATCGATTTGGTGTATCAACATGATGGTCGTTATTACGTATTGGACTATAAGTCGAATTATCTGGGGGCAGAAGTAAGTGAGTACCAACAACAGGCAATGATGGATGCTATGGTTGAGCATCGCTACGATTTCCAATATCAGCTGTACAGTTTGGCTTTACACCGTTGGTTGGGGCAACGAATACCTGACTACGACTATGAGCAGCACTTTGGCGGGGTTTATTACTTATTTTTGCGTGGAATGGCTGGTGAGTTAACTAGCCAAACCGGTCAAAACGAGCAGCGTAATGGCGTGTATTTTAGCCGACCAGATCCGCAATTTATTGAGTACCTTGATCAGCTATTTGCCGGGCAAGATCTTAATCAAACATTAGTGCAGTTAAATCATGTGGAGGCGAATGATGACTAGTTTACTGGTTAATGATATTAGCCTTCTAAGCATTACTGATTGGCTCCAACAGTTAAAACAGCAGGGACAAATCAGCGCCTTAGATTTTCACTTTGCTAAGTCGTTTGCAAGCAGCGAACAGGCCGATGTTTTGATGGTGGCAGCCGCGCTGGTAAGTAATGAATTACAAGCTGGCCATGTTTGTATCGATATGCCTAACCTAGCCAAGCGTTGTGAACAATTGGGCGCTTGCCCACTTGCAGGCGCGCTTGAGCCTGAATTTTGGCAAGTGCAACTTGGGTCTTCAGCGGCAGTAATGCAAGCCGAATTATCCAGAGATGCTAAGCCATTGGTATTGCAGTATGGGCGCTTATATCTGTATCGATACTGGAACTATGAGCAGCAAATTGCCGATTACTTCGGTGAAAACTCACTTACCAGTGATTACCCCTTAGCCCAAATACAACAGCAAGTGGAGCAATTGTTTAGCCCTAACTGGCAAATGCTATTACAGGCTAAAGCCGCTTATAGTCCGCAACAGATGGCTTTATATGCCCAGCAATATTTGGATGTAAGTGACGCGAACTTGCTTAATAATGCCGAGTTCTTAAGCAAACTCGCTGGCATTGAACAAGTATCAGAACTGCAAAGCCTAGTCGCTAAAATGGCTAATGCTAGCAAGATAAACTGGCAGAAGTTGGCAGCCTTACAAGCTTGTTACCAGCCTCGGCTAGTGATTAGTGGTGGGCCGGGCACCGGCAAAACCACCACTGTGACGCGCTTGCTCGCCTTATTACAAGATTTACAACTAAGTGCAGGAAAAGCGGCGTTAAACATTCAGTTGGTTGCACCAACGGGTAAAGCTGCCGCGCGCTTAAGTGAATCTATTATCGGCGCAAAACAGCAGCTTAATGCAAGCGAGCAAACTATCGCAACTATCCCTGAGCAAGCTTCAACTATTCACCGCCTATTGGGTGTTATACCTGGGCGGGCGGAGTTTCGTCATCATGCCGACAACCCTTTAGCTTTAGATTTATTGGTGGTGGATGAAGCGTCGATGATTGATATGCCACTTATGGTGAAGCTATTGGCGGCCATGCCTAAACAGGCGCGAATTATATTGTTGGGGGATAAGGACCAACTGGCTTCGGTAGAGGCGGGGGCAGTATTGGGGGATTTATGTGCCTTTATTGAGCAGGGATACAGCCAAACTTTGCTGGATAATTTGCAAGCCAGCAGTGGTTTTAACTTAAGTGCTTGGCAAGCTAAGCAACCTTTACCGATAGCTGATAAGCTGTGTTTGTTGCGTAAAAGCTATCGCTTTGATGCGCATTCGGGCATCGGTTTGTTGGCGGCAGCGGTAAACCAAGGCCAAGTTAAACAAACCATGGCTTTGCTGGAATCACGTCGCGAAGACTTACCCTATCAAACGCTAAATCAAGACAGCTATAAAGATTTGCTAGAGCAAAGTGCTAAGGCTTATCAGCCCTATTTAGAAGCGTTGCGCCAAGGTTTACCGATGGAACAGGTATTTGCCAAGTTTCATCAGTTTCAACTATTGGTTGCTCTTCGTAATGGTGATTTGGGTGTGACTGGGCTTAATCAACGCATCGAGAAACGGCTAAACCAGCAAGGTTTTATTACGCTGCCAAAACATGCCGATAGCGTGTGGTATGCCGGTAGGCCAGTGATGATTGAACAAAACGACCACGAGCAGCAACTATATAACGGTGATATTGGTATTTGTGCGCAAGATGAAAGTGGCCAGCTAATGGTGGCTTTTGAATCCGCCAATGGTTTGCGCTGGTTATTACCTAGTCGCTTGCCTGCTCACCAAAGTGTTTACGCCATGACGGTACATAAAAGCCAAGGTAGCGAATTTAAACAGGTGTGTATGTTGCTGCCGCCGGCCACCCAAGCCTTGGTAAATCGAGAGTTGTTGTATACCGCAATCACCCGCGCAAAAACTACTTTTAGTTTATATGCCGATGCTGAGAGCATAAGTGCTGCATGTCGGAATAAAACCCAGCGGCGCTCGGGCTTGGTAGAGCGCTTGGGCAGGGTTAACGAGTGATTTAAACAAAGGGTTTGGCAGGGCGTGTGTTGACGTCCTGAGATTGCTAAATGCCTTTAGCTGCTCGTTGAACACTGCTGTTGTCAGTTTTTACGTTGTTGAATGTATTCCTTAAACAGCTTATGCACGCCGTGTAAAAACTCTAGTTCGTCGCGCCGCGCACCCAGCATATCGTCAACAAAGCGCAGGCTACTGGCGGGAACGGGTGGCCCTTTCACTAAATCACGCTCATGTTGAGATAGCGGTAATATGTACACCACACTCAGATCTAACGCTTTGGCAATTTTAAACAATTCAATCAGGCTAAAGTTAGCGTTGCCGTCTTTATCCAGCTTGTTGTAAAGGGCGCTTTTTGAAATGCCGCTTAGCTTGGCCAGTTGATTACGGTTAAGTTTGCAATAGGCTAGCAATGACTCGATCCGGTCGATTTGCATAAAGCGATATTCGCGCTCGTTTATATCTTTAAATTCAAAACTGCCTGTGGCAATGCTGTCTAGATCAGAGCTGCCCATAACTTTTCCCTGTTTGCGGAAAATGCGATGTGTTTTGTTCCAGTATAGGGAATCGTATACCGATAAAATAGCCTTATTGAATCGAACGGGAGATAAGCATGAGACAAACATCCGATAGAATTCGCCATGCCGTAGGTTTTGAGTTAGTTGGCCTATTAGGAGCTATGCCTTTGCTGGCTGTGCTGTTTGGGGTAGACCCAATGCATTCTGGCGCGATGGGTTTGTTTTTTTCGGTTATCGCTACAGCGTGGAACTATTTCTACAATCGCTGGTTTGATATTTTTTTATTTAAACGCCAGGGGCACAGCGATAAAAGCCAAAAGCAACGCATCTTCCATGCCTTTGGTTTTGAGTTGGGTTTGTTAGTTATCACTATTCCAGTAATGGCTTGGTGGCTAAATGTTAGTTTGCTAGACGCGCTGATTATGGATGCAGCCATGATCATCTATTACTTGTTTTTTGCATACTTTTATAACCTGGCGTATGACAAGTTATTTCCAATTAACAAAGCCAGTAAACTGCTTACTAGCGTTTAGTCGAGTAAACCCGCAAGCTTAGCGCGGCTATAACAAGCAATGGTTTTGGCATCGTTGATGGTTCCATTAACGATGCCTAACTCAAACTCCTCAATACTCATTTCAAATACTTCAATAAACTCATCTTCGTCGCATTGACCTGCTTGATGCGAAAGCTGCTTGGCCAAAAACAAATACTGTATCTCGTCACAAAAGCCCGGCGCCGGATATAGTTTACCTAGGCTGTGCCATTGCTTGGCGACGAGATTAACTTCTTCCTGCAGCTCGCGCTTAGCACAGGCTAGTATTCCATCCTCGCTTTGTTCATCGGCCTCTATGGTGCCAGCAGGGAGTTCCACCAACCAGTCTTGAATGGCAGTGCGATACTGGCGCTCCATAACAATGTTGCCCGCATCATTAATCGCTAGCACTACCACTGCACCAGGGTGGCGAAGTGTGGTAATGGTTTTTTGCTGTTGATTAGGCAGACGTTGCTGCTCGCGAGTTACCTCAAAACAATGCCATTTTAGTAGGCTTTGCTGTTGCATAGCGGGATCCTTTTAGCGCCAAAAAACTTAGCTTACTGCAGCGGCAAATAATTGTATTTGTAAAAAACTGAAAATTTAAATACAAATTTATCAATTTCTGGTGGTTAAAGCCTTAAAAAGTATTAATGAATCGAGCGGAAAGGCCTTTGAACCTTATTTTGTAGAATACTAATTTTTTGGAGGCTGATTTTCGTAACAGCCACCCTAGCCCTAAAACTAAAAGTGGCTAAGCTAAGCTGCTTGGCTTATTGGTAGCGCTTATTTAAGCTGTTTGGTAGCCAAAAGGGTCATCAATGCTTGGGCTTGGTTGAGTGAACCAAACTGGCCCTGATTCGCTGATATAAAAATGATCTTCTAAGCGAACGCCAAAGTGTTCGGGTATCACCAACATCGGCTCGTTACTAAACACCATGCCTGGAGCTAATGCGGTCTCATCGCCCGCGACTAAATAAGGCCCTTCGTGAATATCTAGGCCACAACCGTGCCCTGTGCGATGTGGTAAGCCAGGTAAGGCATATTCTGGCCCATAGCCATCCGCTTCTAGCGATTGGCGAGCGGCTGCATCTACACTGGCGCAGCTAGCGCCAAGTTGCGCTGCATTAAACGCAGCCTGTTGTGCGTTATGTTCGCTTTGCCAAGCTTTGCGTTGTTGTTCTGTAGCTTCACCGTAAGCGTAGCTGCGGGTTATGTCTGAGTTATAACCGTGCAATAGGCAGCCGGTATCAATGAGTACCCAATCGTTTTCTTGCAAGATTTGCGGTTCTTTTACGCCATGTGGAAATGAGCTGGCTAGGCCAAATAGCACAATACAAAAAGATGACCCGCTAGCACCTACCTTTTGGTGGGCTTGGTGGATGAACTCGGTCACTTCGTTAGTGCTAATGCCGGGGCGTAAAATTTTAGCTGCAGCTTTTTGCACCTCCATTGTCATGTCTTTGGCTCGTTGCAACAGGGCAATTTCGGCGGCTGATTTTATAGCGCGGCAAGCTTGAGTGACTACATCACCATTTACAAAATTTAACTCAGGATTCGCATTAATCAGACCGTCTACCAAAAAGAACGCGGCGCTAGGGTCAACTGCAATGGTGCCGCTAAGTTTTAGATCCGAGCATAGCGTTGAAAACAACTGATAAGGGCTTTGGTGTTCATGCCAGCCGTGGAAGGGGGCATCAATAAGCATGAAGTCGTTTAAAGAGTCTTGCTCAAAACACGGAGCAATATAGTGCAGTTGACCATCGGCCGTTAGCAACGCTCCTACCATGCGCTCGCTGGCACTCCACTTTAATCCAGTGAAATAATACAAGTTAGTGCCAGCGTTTAAGTAAATAGCGCTTATGCCTTGTTGCTGCATTAACTTACATGCTCGTTGCTGGCGCTGTTGGTACTCGGCCTGACTAATTCCACTTATGTCGCTACACATATTGCTTAATGCTGCCAATTGTTCACTGGCTGAACTGCCACCTACCCCTATGGTCATTGTTTTTCCTTGTTGCATGATTAGCTAAGATAGTCGCGCTATCTAGGGTTTACTAAAGAGTATGGTGAAATGCTTAGCGGGTAAAGTGGAATTGACAGGCAAAAGTAGTGAAATATTTCAACTAGCTGCTGGTGCTTTCATTTAGAGCATACACCTTGACCTTGTTCCCGCCCTGGCGTTTGGCTTGGTACATTGCCTCATCGGCTTGTTTAATCAGTTTGGAGAGATCTTGAGTTTTTAAGTTTGAGGCTACGCCAAAGCTGGCACTCATGTAGAGCTTGCCTTTACTGGTTTTTAGCGCTTGCTGATTGAGTTGAATGCGGATCCGATTTGCTAGTGCATTAGCCTGCTGCGCGTTGGCTCCGTTCAGCGCTATTACAAACTCCTCGCCACCAAAACGGCCAAATAAATCGCCGACACGCAGGTTATCTAGGGCTATCTCTGAAAAGTGCATTAAGGCTAAGTCACCATTGTCGTGGCCGTAGTCATCGTTAATGCTTTTAAAGCGGTCTAAATCGATAAATACAACGCTAATTTCACCACCAGAAAACTGCGCGCGTTTGGTCATTTTTTCTAACTGTTTTAAAAAGTAACTGCGGCGCATGGCACCAGTAATATCATAATTAGCCAGCTGTTCTAGCTGGATGATTTGCCGCCAATGCAGTAAAAAGTAAAACACGTAAGTTTGCAGTGCGTTTCCGGCGAATATGGCTAACGAGAGTAAGGTAGGCACGCCAAGTAATAAACCCTGATTTTGTGGCGTATGTTGCATGGTGATGTAAACCCTGAGCAGTAAACAAGTACCAAAGAACAAATACAAGCCAATGACTAACCACAAGGCATGATTGCGTTGCTGAAACCAATAACGAAAGTAAAGGTAAGCACAATAGAAGCAGCATAGTGCTATGGTGCTCGATAAAATGGTGATGCGTGACTGGCTAGAAGGCTCAATCGAGATAAAATAAAACATTAATGCGCAATACAATAACAGCGCTATCGACAAAAAGTTGCGATTAAAGCCTTGTTTTAAGTAGTTATGATGGCCAGCTACAATCAGCAGGAACGAGCCGACAAATAAGATACTTTGTAGTAATACTTCGGTGGCTGATGGCTCTTTAGATAACAGCACTATTAGTAAGGCACACACTTGAGTGTAGGAGGCCATAATCCAACAATCTAGCGCGGTTTTTTGCCCATGAAATATCCGAATGAGGGTCAGCACTATAGCTGACACTACGGTGACTAAAGTGGTTAAAATAAAATAGGTGAGTCCATCAACAACCATTAACGAGCGATTCCTTTCTGCTACACCCATAGTGTAGATGGCTGTTTTATTTATACAAATTGAATGTTCTGAAGACGGTGCTGTTCGAGCAAAAAACCAGCATTAAATATAAGAAACCCAGAACACCTATAAAAGTACTCTGGGCGTTTTGGCTTATCGGCCTTTTAACAGATATAAGGTATTGCGATCGATAGTTTGATTCGCCGGTAGTATCTTTTGGATAACATGCTCGCCCTTAGCGGTTACGGCAAAATCGTCATCATTAAGTACCGCTAACTGATTGTCGGTGCGCAGCCACAAGCCTTCAAGTTTGTCGTGTGGGTAGGGGCTAGGTAAATCTACCAATAGATCATTTACCAAGGTTTTTGTTACTGGCTTGATCCCTTGTTGTGCGAGTTCTTGCCAACTCATTTGCTCTAGGGTTTTCCCTGCAAAGGTTAATCCCAGCTCGGCGTCTACGTCGCCACTTACATCGGTGGCTTGGCTTAAATCTATTTGATAAATACGCTTGTATTTGGCCTGTTTTTTACCACTAGCACCGGCAAAACCACCGTCACGTTCAATAACCAAAAACTGTTGCTGGTTTAAGGCGACAATTTCTGAGTTAGAAAGGTTATTTGCTTCTTGTTGGTAAAGGTATTGTTGGGTTTTTCCACTAGCAATATCAAAGCTCACGATGCGAGTGAGGTTTTTATTGCTGATAGCCTTTTTACTTGGGTTGTAAAGTGTCGACTGCATAATGCCAAACAATACTTTCTCGTCTGGGCTAATTGCCAAACCTTCCATTCCGCGATTCGCGCGACGATTCGCCAATACCGCAGGTAGCTTTCTGCCACCAGTTCCGGTACCAAAGGGATTTATACGCTCTAGTTCTACACCAGTGGCACTGTAATGAACAATATGTGGACCGTATTCATCACTCACCCAAAAGCTGCCATCTTTTAAGGCAACTAAACCCTCGCTATCTAAACCAAAAGGATCGGCTTGTAGTACCGACTTGTCGTTAGCGTAGGCCACTTCACCGGTATCGCCCATGCCTTTGGGGTTTGGTAAGCCAGAAATTGGCGTGCCATTTGGGTCTTTTAACAAGATTTCTTTTACTTGGTTTACCTCACCATTGGTAAAGCTAAATAAACCAATGCGCGGCGTGTACTCTGGTGTTGGAAAAATCTTGCCTTTACCCTCAGGGCCTTGGTATTTGGCATTGGGGCCACGATCGGTAAGTGCATAAAAATGATCAGCCAAGTGCGGATGGGCGGTCATGGCAGAACCGTATCCACCATTGCGGATTTCGGTGCCGTTTTCCATACTTGTTAACACTTGGTAAGGCAAAGCTGCTGAAGATGCTTCATCTTTAGCTAATATTTGCGGGCTAGTTAACAAGAGTAGAGAGAGGGGGAGAATCAGCCGTGGGCTCATGTTTGCTTCCTTGCTATGATGTTTTATAAAAAAATAATACAAACATCAGGTTAATCTTTTATTACGCATTTTTTTGTGCGAACTATGAGCTAAAAAAGCCAAAACTAATAATGGCTTACAGTTTTTTGATGTGCGGAACTTCGCACAATAACGACTAAAAAAGATAATCAAGAAAATCCTTACTAGTCTTACTAGTACGGGAATTAGCGAGCTTTTGGGAAAAGGTAGCAAGGCATGTTGGGAAAAAGTATCAATCAAATCTCGGTTGTTCATCGTTTATATATAGGGTTTGCCGTTCTCACCTTGGTGATAGCGATGGGCGGGGGGGCAGCTTTTTTGTTGGCCCAGAAAATTAACTCAAGTTTCAGTACGCTTACAGAAAACAGTGCAAGAACACAGTTGCTTGCAAACCAGGTAGGCAGCCAAGCGCTTCGAGCAGGTATTTTGTTGTTAAGTTTGGAGAAGGCCAGTGACTTAGATGAGTTGCAAAACATTAATAGCCAAGCTGATGAATCTCTAAATGGTCTTGAACACTATGTGTCAGAATTAGAAGCTCATGCCCAAAAGTTCAATATTAGCGGCTTGTCTCAACATCTAAGCGACGTTGGCAATGTAGAAGATACTTTGACCTCTCAAGGTGAGCGATTAGCGCAGTTGCAAAGTACTTACTTGCAACAAGATGAAAAAGTGCGGGATGACCTGAGCCAGTTTTTATTTCGCCTTGCAGATCTGAAAAGAATAGTGACTAAAGTTGCCAGTCCTGCAGCTGCTGAAGACTCGTATATTGAAGATATTCTCACCATGGTAATGGAGCGGTTTGGCTTGATGGAGTTTTTGCTATCAAATATGGTAAATACTCGAGACCCGCTAAAAATCGCCGATTTAGTTAAAAAAATTCAATATAACAACCGTGTATTTAACGACGATTTTTCTTCGTTAATTGATGAGGTTGAAGGCTTGGCAGATCCTCAAGTCGCAGACTTGGTCGCTGAGTTTAACCGCCAAGTGAACGATCCAAGTGGTATTGTAGAGCGCTACGTAGATAGCCAAGAAACCATTGCAAATATTACCATCCAAACAACGGACATTAATCGCCAGCTTTCTGGTTTAGATTCAACTGTTACTAAGATAGTTGATTTAGCTAATCAGCAAAGTGATGTCGCCAGTGAGCAGGGACGAAGTTTAATTCTTAATGCGCGCTCTATAACTGCGGTTGTTGTGCCTTTAGTGATTGTTTTTGCCATTGCTGTTGCATATTGGCTAGCGAGTTTGATTCGTAAGCCTCTGGAGCACACTCAATCACATATTTTGTTATTGGCAGAGGGGGATTATAGCCAAACCATGAAAGGCACCTATTCAGGAGAGTTTGCGGTCTTAGTGGCGGCCATTAACCGAATGATTGAACAGGCTCGAGATGTATTTAGCCAAATTCAAAGTGCCGCTCACCAACTTAGTGATGTGTCGAGCAAAAATAAAGAGGCATCGAGTGTGGTGAAAACCAAGCTTGATAAACAAACCGCTGAGTTGAGTAGCGTGGCAACTGCCGTGACTGAAATGGAATCTGCGATTAAAGAGGTGGCTTCAAACACCGAAAGCAGCCGCGAGTTGTCTATGTCCGTTGAAAACAATATTGATCAAGGCCAGCAAGTCATGAATCAAAACATCGAGATGATAGATAGTTTGGATGATGCGCTGCAAAGCACTTCTGGCCAAGTGGATAAGCTAGCAGATGCCAGTAAACAAATTGGATCAATTATTGAGGTGATCGACGGAATTGCTGAGAAAACTAACCTGCTCGCACTCAATGCGGCCATTGAGGCTGCGCGAGCCGGTGAGCAAGGCAGAGGGTTTGCGGTAGTGGCCGACGAAGTGCGTAGTTTAGCCAGTCAAACCACTAAAAGCACTGAGTCAGTGCGGGCAATGATTACGACATTGCAACGCGAATCAACTCAGGTATTTGACGCAATGGCTGCTAGTCGTGAGCAAATGAGTCAGTCAAAAGAGTTAGCCGAGAAATCACGTGAAGCGATCATGACCATTCGTTCCGATATGAGCCAAATGCGTGAAATGACCGACCAAATTAGTGTTGCCGCGCAAGAGCAGCATCATGTGGCCAGCGAAGTTACCCGTAACGTCAATGTGATTGCCGAAGTGGCTGAGGATAATTTCGAGCAAATAGAGCGAGTTGCTCAATCGAGTGAAGCCCTACAGCAACAGGTAAATGACATAGAAACTATGTTAAAACGCTTTATATTGAAGTAAATTAAAGAGCCTTTTGGCTCGGTCTTTTGCGAGTGACTCGCTGAGGTTAGTTTATGTTCAATTTATCGCGTTTGTTGAGTCCTAAAACTCAACAGCTGGCAGCTCTAGATTTAGGCAGCAATAGTTTTCATCTAATTATTGCTGACTGGGAAGACGGCGAACTTAAAGTTCGCGATAAAGTGAAAGAAATGGTGCGTTTAGGTTGGGGTCTGCAAGATGACGGCAGCCTCGACGCTGCAGCTTGGAACCGTGCCCAAGAATGTTTAGACCGTTTTGGTGAGCGCCTTCGTGAATTTAAACCTGGCAGTGTTAGAGTGGTTGGCACCAAAACCCTGCGTAGCATCATTGACTCCAATGTATTCTTGCAAGCTGCTGAGCAACGCCTTGGCCACCCTGTTGAAGTTATTTCCGGTGAAGAAGAGGCGCGTTTAATCTATTTAGGTGTGGCACATTACATGGCACCTACCAATGGCCCGCGCATGGTCATTGACATCGGCGGCGGTAGTACCGAAGTCACTTTAGGTGAAGGCATGGAACTAAAGCTCAAAGAAAGCTTAGATATGGGCTGTGTATCTATCACCAAGCGTTTCTTTAAAAGTGGTCGAGTCACTAAAAACCGTTTACTTAAAGCCGGTGTCTATTGTTCACAACAGCTGCTGCCAGTGGCTGATGATTTCTTAGAGCACACCTGGAATGAGTGCTTAGGTGCTTCAGGCACCATTAAAGCAGTGGCTAAAGTGTGTTCAGAGAACCAATTTTGTGATGGTGAAATTCAGCTCAAGGGTTTAGATGCCATTATTGAATGCTACCTTGAAGCAGGCGAATGCAATTTACCCTTAAAAGGGCTGTCACTAGAGCGTCAGCCAGTATTCTTGGGTGGCGTAGTCGTTCTACGGGCTCTATTTCAAGCGTTAAATATTGATACTATGCATGCGGCAGAATCGGCCTTGCGTGAAGGTTTGCTGTATGAGTTAAAAGGCCGTTTAGAACACAGTGATATTCGCCCTGCTAGTGTGCAAAAGCTAGCTGAGCGTTACCATGTAGACGCTCAGTTTAGTGGTCGGGTAGACAGTACTTGCCAGCTATTGTTAAACCAAGTTGCCGAAACTTGGTCTTTAGATGAAGTAGAAACCGCCAAGTTGTTGAATTGGGCTTCACAGCTCTTTTTGGTGGGCTTAGATGTCGCACATAGTGACTATCATAAACACGGTGCTTACATTGTTGAGCATGTGGATTTGGCCGGTTTTTCTCGTTTAGAGCAACAGCAGCTTGCTGCCTTGGTGTTGGCTCATCGTAAGCGCATTCCAGTTAAGCAGTTTCCGATGGAAAACGTAGACTTGCTTAAGGCGTGTTTGATCATTCGCTTATCGGTGATTTTTAACCGTGGTAAACGCCGCCAAACCCTGCCTGAGTTGCAATTTAGAGCTGCTGGACAACAAATGAGCTTGTTATTGGAGCAGGCATGGCTGCAAAACAATCCTTTAACCCGCGCAGATTTAGAAAATGAGCAACAATACTTGAGCCAGATAGATTACAAACTCGATATCATTGAGCTCTAAAAAGCAAAATGCAGTTCAAAGGTAAATGTCACCAGAACTGCATTTTAGGTGTTGAAAAGGCCGCACTGCAGTGCGGCCTTTTTATTAGCGATCTTTGTTAGTTGCGCTAATTTTGTGAATAGCTAAGTCAGCGCCGTGGAATTCGTCTTCTTCAGAAAGACGCAAGCCTGCAACTTTGTCTACAATACCGTAAACAATCACACCACCGATTAAAGCTACAGCAACACCAGCAAGGCTACCGATGATCTGGCTGATTAGCGATACGCCACCTAAACCACCTAATGCTTGGCTACCGAAGATACCCGCGGCAACACCACCCCAAACACCACACAATCCGTGAAGTGGCCAAACACCTAATACGTCATCTAAATTAGAGCGTTGCTGTAACCAAGTGAATACCCAAACAAATAGTGCACCTGCTACGCCACCTGTCACTAAAGCGCCAATAGGATGCATTAAGTCCGAGCCTGCACAAACTGCCACTAGGCCTGCTAATGGACCATTGTGAACAAAGCCTGGGTCATTGCGGCCAACAAGCAGCGCCACAATGGTTCCGCCAACCATGGCCATTAAGGTATTAACCGCAACTAAGCCACTAATGCCATCCATAGTTTGGGCAGACATTACATTAAAGCCGAACCAGCCAACGGTAAGTACCCAAGCACCTAAAGCTAAGAATGGGATGTTAGAGGGTGCAAATGCTACGCCCGGCTTTCTACCTTTACGCGCACCAAGAATCTTGATGGCTACTAAGGCTAACCAGCCCCCCATTGCATGTACAACTACCGAGCCAGCAAAATCATGGAAGGCTGCGCCAAACTGCGCTTCTAACCAATCTTGGAAGCCAAAGTTACCGTTCCAAATAATACCTTCGAAAATCGGGTATACCAAACCAACAATCAATGACGAAGCAATTAAGAATGGGTAGAACTTACCACGCTCCGCGATACCGCCGGAAACAATGGCTGGAATAGCAGCAGCAAAGGTAAGTAAGAAGAAAAACTTCACCAGCTCGTAGCCGTTTCCTTCAGCAAGTACTTCTGCACTATTAAAAAAGTGGCTACCGTAAGCTAAGTAGTAACCAATAACGAAGTAAGCCACACCAGAAAATGCGAAATCGGTGATAATTTTAACTAAGGCGTTTACCTGGTTTTTATGGCGAACTGTACCTACTTCTAAAAAGGCAAAGCCAGCGTGCATGGCTAGAACCATAATGGCACCTAGCAGAATGAATAAAGTGTTTGCGCTTTGCGACAATACGTCGATAGCGTCACTAATATTATCCATTAAAAAATCTCCCTAATTGTTTCTTTTAATATGGTTTGCGCCAAAAAGAAGCAATTTTCAGGCCTTTTGTTAAATAAATATAGTGGGCAAGCACTAAGTTGATGCAATAAAAGGGTTTTAACCTGATGATAACAATAGGGTTACATGTTTCGGCTCTAAAATGGTGCGGTATTTTATCTGATTTATATAGGTTGTGTTCTAAATTGGTGCGATATCGCTATATTTTGGTGCTAGATCGGCGCGGCTCATCATGCTGTTAAGTGAGCCTTTTTAAGCTGAGGTTTAGTCAACAAAAAACCTAAGAGCGCTGAGCTAATATGCCCGCTCACTAGGTCTATTTAAAAAAGGATTAATGCCTAAGTTTTTGTGTTAGCAAGCAATACTACAAGCAACTCACCTATACTGAGCACTTAGTGGTAGCTATTAAGGAGAATAAATGAGCCAATGGCATGAGTTTTATCGAGCCGCCAACTTTGTAGAAGCGCGATTGCTACAAGGTATGTTAAGCAAAATGGGTATTGAGAGTCGTGTTGATGGAGAGTACGCCATGGCGGCGGCTGGTGAGCTGCCTATGGACGTTGTACAGGTAACGCTAATGGTAGAGTTAGCCCAGTGGGAGAAAGCCAAGCAAGCAGTTAAGGACTATGAAGTCAATAACGTTGCAGAGTGGGCGTGTAATAAGTGCCAAGAAATTAATCCAGGAAGCTTCGATTATTGCTGGTCTTGCGAGCAAGAAAAAAGCACAAAATAGCGCTCAAAAAGATGCGATTATTGGCACTTAATGGTATGCTTAAAAAGTATACAGCTAGGATGGCTACTCTAGTAAATCTTTCGTTGAGGATATCCAATGGCTATCAATCAGGTTTCAAGCTCCGTTTCTCCATCCGATTTTTATATGGATCAAGCGAAGAAACGCCAAGAAGAGCAAGATGAAAAGCTTGCTTCGGGTAAGCGTATTAATACCGCGGCAGATGATCCTGCAGGTTTACAGATTTCTAATCGCTTAACCACTGGTATTAGCGAGCAAGAAGCTTACGCGAATATCTATCAAAACCAAGTTAGCATTAACAATATAGAGTCAGCTCAACTTCAGGGCACTACCGAGCTATTGCAGCAGAACCAAGCTTTAGTTGTACAAAGTGGTAATGGTATTTATAACTCTGATGATATTGCCGCCTTGCAAGCTCAAGTTGATGCCAATACTGCGGCTATTCCCAACGCCACCGATCTTGGCGTAGATAACGTTGACCTTAACGATCCTGCTACAGCTCAAGCCGCGTTGCAGGGAGCGCAGCAAACTACCGATGCCAATCAAGCTGAGCTAGGCGCTTCTAGCAATGCCGCAGAGTCTGCTTATCGCTCTACCCAAGCCGCTATTGAAGCACAAAGCGCGGCGCGTTCACGTATTTTAGATACCAATTATGCGCAATCTACTTCTCAGCAGGCGCAAAATGATGTCTTGCTACAAAGTTCTATTCAGTCTTATCAGCAACAATTGGCCTCCAAGAACATTGAGAAACTTATTTAGCTTGTTCTAACGCAACGAAAAAACGGCGTGGCACTGGTAAAGTGAACGCCGTTTTTTAATGGAGGTAATAATGAGTCAGTCGATTCACGGGCATCAAGTGATGCAGTTGATGTTGGAGCAAGGTGGCAGTTTCACTTCAGCTTCTCTAGAGGCGCTAATGAAAGAAACATTTGGTGAAGACAGTGAGTACCATACTTGTCGTCAAAAAGGCATGAACGCCCAGCAATTAATCGTGTTTTTAGCAGAGCGCGGTAAATTCATCGAAGCAAAACAAGGTTTTACTACTGCTGAATCAAAGATCTGTTCTCACAAATAACCTGCCTTTTATGGGCCGCTTCAGGCCCTTCTTATACATAAACGACTAATAATTTAGCTATAGCTGATATTACTTGCTATTTATCGCCCCTATAGTGTTTAATTTATCTTTCTTCACTGTTTCCCCGCCTTGCCTGAAATAAACATCTATAATTTCTTATGCGCCTAGGCTTTTAGTCGGAACGAAATAAGCTGTTTACCCTAATAAGATTTCTAACAATGTTTAAACGTATGTTTTAATTGTTTTGGATATATTTAACAGCAGAGATGTTGTTTAAACATTCAGTTAAAGATGCCGATACATAAGTTATCGATACTTGTATTTACATGGAGTGGTATAAATGGATTTGGCTAGACGTCTAAAGATAAGCCATAAGGTTGGGATCTTAGCAGCAATTGCTGTTGTTGGGTTTGCAGTCTATTTGGTAAGCAATATGCAAGTTCAGCAACAAAGCCAGTTTAATATTGAGCAAATCAGAGACCAGTATTTTCCTGCTTTAGATACCGCAACGGTTGCACAAAACACCTTATACAACGTAGACCAATTGCTACAAACAGCAGTAACTACCGGTGAAGAAGAATCACTAGATGCAGCTGATGAACAAAATCAGTTGTTGAACGATAAGCTAAACCAGCTAATTAAAATACTGCCGAGTGCGAGGCAAGATCTAGAGCAATTGCAAAGTCTACAAAATAAGTATTATGGCCAAGCTAGAGGCATTGCCATGAGCTTGGTTGATGGCAGTGCCGACTTTGCCACTTTACCCGCTAAGGCTGAGCGCTCAGCTGCTGTGTTACAAGAGCTAACAGAAGGTTTGGCTAGGTTGCGGATGAATACCGAGAAAGCCTTTAACCAAACCATAGATGGCACCATTTCTAGTTCTAAGTCTGCGGTAACCACCGGTATTATTTTGGGTGTGGCGACCATTGTCGTGGTGATCTTCGTCGGCATTATGACCACTCGCAGTATTGTTAATTCGATTGCCCAAGTAACTTCATCGTTGCGTGAAATCGCCGAAGGTGAAGGAGATCTTACTGTTCGTGTTGATTACGACGGTAAAGACGAAATAGCCACGCTGGTTTATTGGTTCAACCAATTTATTAGTAAGATGCAAATTAGCATTGCTACTACTACCGAAACCGTACAAGCTCTTCAAGATGTATCTACTCGCCTAATGGAAACCAGTAAACACACCGCGAGTAGTATTGAGTCTCAAAATCACTCGGTAGATGCAGTAAGTGCGGCAATTCAAGAAATGACCGCCAGTGTGCACCATATTGCTGATTTTGCCTCGCAAGCTTCTCAAGAGGCCTCTTCGGCTAACAGTACCGCGCAAGAGGGTAATCAAGTTGTAGAAAATACCATTTCAGTAATTAACGACTTAGCGGAAGAGGTTAACGGTACCGCACAAGCGATTAATCAGCTTGAGTCTTATACCAGCAATGTCGGTGTGATTTTAGATGCGATTCGTGGCATTGCAGAGCAAACCAATTTATTAGCCCTAAATGCCGCTATTGAAGCAGCACGTGCTGGTGAGCAAGGACGCGGTTTTGCGGTAGTTGCCGATGAAGTGCGCACCCTTGCTTCACGCACCCAAGATTCCACTCAAGAAATTCAGCAAGTACTAGAAGAGCTACAAAAGGGATCTGGTTTAGCTGTAGAGGCTATGAATCGTGGTATTGAACAAGCCGGTTTAAGTGTTGAACAATCTGCCCAAGCGGGTAAATCACTAATGGATATCACCGGGAAGGTGGAATCGATTCATGCGGTGAACGAACAAATTGCAGCAGCTACAGAAGAACAAACTAAAACCTCTGATCTTATTCATAATAGCGTGAATGATATTCAACAAATATCTCTCGCGGTGGCGAAAAGTTCTAGCGAAATAGACAACGTCAGCGAAGATGTAAGGCAAGTAACTCAGCGATTAAGCGAAGTTATTAGCCAATTTAAAGTGTAAATAAAAACTATAAAAGAAAGGAGAGGCCCCATGGATTTAAGGGCGTGGCAGGTGTTACCAATATGCTTATTGAGTGGCGTTGTAATGGCAGACGAAGCCCTCGAGCAACGAGTTAATGATCTCGAGCAAGAGGTGCAGGTTCTAAGAGAACAAAATCAAGAGAGTGCCTTCGATAGGATCAGTTTTAACGGTTTCTATAGCGTTGGTATTAATCAAGCTAACAATAACCTAGGTTATGCTGGGTCTACTGACGAGTACGATTTTAATAATCTTACTTTGGTGGGCCTACAGGGTGACTTTGCTCTAGCTGATAGCACCAGCGTGACAGTGCAGCTGGTGGCTCGTGGTGAAGATGACTTTAGCCCAGATGTTGAATGGGCTTACTTAAAACATACTTTTGATAACTACATTACAGTGCGTGGCGGTAAACTTCGCTTACCTATGTATATGTACTCAGACTACCTAGAAGTGGGTTACGCTCAGCCGTGGGCACGTCCACCAGAAGAAGTATATGGTTTTGTACCATTTAACTCTTTTGTTGGTGTTGATGGGAGCTACGACTTTGAGTTTGATAACTCAACCCTAACTCTGCAGGGCTTTTGGGGACAGTCGGAAGAAGATGGTACAGACTACGACGATATTTTTGGGGCTAACCTAACTTGGGCGATTGATGACTTTACCTTGCGTGCGGTATACGGCGTAACCAAAATCACGGTGTCGCCAACCAACCAACCCGATGCTCAAGTACTTGAAGATAAAAATAAATCTGACTTCTTAGGGCTTGGGTTTAGCTACGACAATGGTTCATTGTTAGTGGTCTCGGAAGCTACGCGTGCAACGGTAGATGGTGGTTATTCTGATGTAGATTCTGGTTATCTCACTTTGGCTTATCGTTTTGGCAAAGCTATGCCTTACGGCACGGTTGCCGGCATGAAAACCCAGGATGATGATGAGCGCGTGGATGTTCAGTTACCTGTTGGCCCCGGTGGTTCGTTAGTACCTGTAGACTCTTCATTTATCTACAACGGTAAACGTACCTCTTACTCTTTAGGCCTGCGTTATGACTTACTATCGAATTTGGCGGTTAAGTTTGACGCTACCTTAGTCAATGGCTTTGGCGATACCAATGGTTTATTAGCGAGTAAAGTGGCTGGTGCAACTGAAGATAGCACTACGGTTTACAGCATTGTATTCGATGGCGTATTTTAGGAGGAGTCATGAAAAAACTATTATTGGCTCTGTCTTTGAGCGTATTTAGTCTTAGTAGCTTGGCTGCTCCGGTAGTGATTGCAAACCCAGCTGGCCCTGACGCTTTATCAAAAGCGGAAGTGAAAAAGCTGTTTTTGGGCAAGCTTAAAAAGCTACCTAATGGCACGCCACCGGTGGTGATTGAGTATAAAGAAGGCGACGCATTACGTGCTAGCTTTCACGATGCGGCAACCGGTAAAAGTGAAGCCCAGCTTCAAGCTTATTGGTCAAAATTAATCTTTACGGGTAAAGCTAAGCCGCCTAAAACGGCAGCGTCTCCGTCAGTAGCGGTATCAGAAGTCGCTGGCAATGCGGCTGCTATAGCTTATGTTGACGAAGCGGATGTAACCGATGCTGTAAAAGTCGTTTACAAACCGTAAATAAAGCTAAGCTATAAAAGAGTCAGGGTGTTATGCTCTGGCTCTTTTTTATTTCTTAGACAAAGTAGTCGTTATTTAGTGAGTTAGCCAATGGATATGTTATCAGCAGCAGTGATGTTGTTTTTGATTATGGATCCGCTAGGAAACCTTCCTGTGTTTCTTAGCATGGTCAAACATCTTGACCCAAAACGTCGGCGAATCGTTTTACTGCGAGAACTGGTGTTTGCCCTTACTGTTATGTTTGCCTTTTTGTTTGCTGGTGAGCAAATCCTCGGTTTCTTAAATCTTCGACAAGAAGCGGTAAGCCTTGCTGGCGGGATAATTTTATTCCTTATTGCCTTGAAGATGATTTTCCCTCAGCCCGGTGGTGTTGCTGGCCTGGCGGCCGGTGAAGAGCCCTTTTTGGTGCCGATGGCAATCCCCATGATTGCTGGGCCTTCGGTGCTTGCATCGTTAATGCTGCTGGCAAATCAAGATGGAAGCCGAATGCTAGACTGGTCTTTTGCGCTACTCATTGCTTGGGGCATTAGCGTAGTGATTTTCTTATTTAGTGGGGTGCTTTTAAAACTGCTGGGTGAGAAAGGATTAAAAGCCATGGAGCGTTTAATGGGTATGTTGCTTATTATGCTGGCGGTGCAAATGTTCCTTGATGGAATAGCCGATTATTGGCAATCACTATAAACCAGAATGGTTAGCCTTGCGGATTCCAGCTTTAAGTTGGTAATCCGCAAGTGTATTAGAGCCTGTTGATTTTTTAACGATATTTAATAGCGAAAGATCATCAGACCCTAGTAGGGGTGATTAATACCTAAACGAAAAGTACTGTCATCGCCACTGGTGGCAAAATCTCCACGCAACACCACCCCTTCTAACATTACCCTAAGGCTGCCACCTACACTGTATTTCATATCTTGATGTAGGGTGGATAAGTTGTATTCGTCAGCAACCCGGCCAAGTTCAGCAAAGGCGACCCAGTACCAAGCAGGTACGTTAAACCAATTTATAACTGGCACCTTTGGCAGCGGATTCCAGTTAGGCGTAAAGCGGTATTCGGCAGAGTAGTAAATCATCGAGCGATCATGGTAACGGGCGGTTTCATAGCCTTTGAGCCTGTCCATTCCACCTAAGCGTGAACCGGCAAACCATGCGGGACGATGATATTGTTGCTCGCCATTGTTATAAGAACTGTGGTTCCAAGTTGGCGTATCAGAGGTGGCAAAGCCAAAGGCTAACACTTGGCTCTGGGCCCAACTGGCTTTTGGCAAGCTAATGTATTTAGAGGCCGAAAATTCCCACATTGTCCATGAAGAACGCTCACTATCTCCCCAATCGCGGGTAATATCAAAACGTTGTCGGCTGCCTGCCGTTGGGTTTTGATGGTAATTACGATTATCGTATTCTAGCTCAAGGGTAAGACCCGCCGAGGTATTAGAATCTTGCAGTTGGTTGTATTCACTAACGTCTTGTTTCCAATAAAAAGGCTCGATTTGAATAATGGTGCGCCCACTGGTGAGAGGGTTCCATTCTTTTGCGCCAGCTTCATAGCCTTCCATTACTTCACCGCGATTCACGCGAAAGGTATGAATTGCTGAGTTTTTACCGTGGCCCAATGGGAGCAAATAACGAAATCTAAAACGGTATTCTTGGCCTTGACTATGAGTATAAACATGGTTGTTTTGGCTTGAGTCGTTGCTACCTGCACGCTCGCCCACATAGTCTGGATTACCATTAATAAACTGCGGATCATGAGTGAAATTAGTGCGATACAAGGTGGTATCAAAAAATATCCGATCGGCAAAAGGCATTTGATAATCACCGGTATACAAAAAGCCCATCCAGCTGTTATTAGTGGTTACAGTGGCGGTTGCCACTACGCTCGAGCTTGGCTGAATGTGCCCAGCAGCGCCAATCCCTGCACCTACCCCCCACTGGAGGTTCTCGGTGTAATAGGCATAGGGCAATACTTGAGTCCAAGCTTCACTGCGTTGATGTTCGGCATCGTTAATTACAGTAACGTTCATCGCCCAGCTAGGTAGGCTTAGTAGGCAAATGCTCGTTACTAATATTTGGCGTGTAATCAAGATTCTTTCCCAGTCATACGTTTATGAATTTGCCACATAGCAAAAAAGCCGAAGAACAAAATTTGTAAGTTATCACCCTTCTTCAATACGCCTGCTTCAAGCAAAGTGCCACGAATAGATAACAGTTGAACGCCGTGCAACAATAACAAAAAACCACCCACTAACGGTAAAATCCAATTGTAGGGTGGAACAAAAATAATCGGGCTGAGCAACATCGCTAACCACATGGCTGCCATAAACAGTTTGCCAATTTTAATAAACATAAATAGCGCTCTTAAGTTAGTTGGTATAAACGGTAGCTTACTTGGCCTGCTTGTTTTTCTTTTATGCAGTGCCAGTTTGCAGGTAACTTTGGCTCGTTGGCTTCGTTCTCAAACTCAATATAAACCAGGGCGTCGGGCTTTAACCAGCCATTGTTATGTAACATCGTGCAGCTTGGCGCAAGTAGGTCACAGCGAAACGGCGGGTCAATAAATACAATGTCGTAGGCTTCGCTTGGTGTTTGCTTTAACCACTGCAAGGCATCTTGGTTTATTAGCTTTGCTTGCTCGCTGTTAAGTTCTAATAATTGTAAATTGGCCTTAAGCTGTTTAGCGGCTTGCGCATCCTTCTCCACAAAGGTGGTAAAACTAGCAAAACGCGACAAGGCCTCAAAACCTAAGCTGCCGCTTCCAGCAAAAAGGTCTAAGCAATGGCTGTTGTGCAAATAAGGGCTTAACCAGTTAAATACGGTTTCTTTAACTCGGTCGGTAGTAGGGCGTAAGCCTTGGCTATTCAGTACCTTGAGCTTTCGCCCGCGCCATTGACCAGCAATTATGCGTACCTGACCACTGCCATTATGAGATTTATTACTTTGATTTGAATGTTTTCTTGAGGAAAGCCGTGCCATTTACTTAGACCATTGAGAAACTGTGATAATATCCGAGCAATATTGATTGGACGTTGGCATTGTAACAGCCAACGTCGTTTACTGGTAAAAAAGGTTTTGCAGTAATGGCAAAAAAGAAGGGCCTATTTTCTTGGTTTGGCCGAAAAAAAGATGACGAGCAACAACAATCAAGCGATCCCGCCGCAGAACAACAAGATACTCAGCAAGCTGAGTTAGACGCGCAAGCAGAACGTGAAGCCCAAGCCGAACGCGAAGCGCAAGCAGAACGTGAAGCCCAAGCAGAACGCGAAGCACAAGCAGAGCGTGAAGCCCAAGCCGAACGTGAAGCTCAAGCAGAACGTGAGGCCCAAGCAGAACGCGAAGCCCAAGCAGAACGTGAAGCTCAAGCAGAACGCGAAGCACAAGCAGAGCGTGAAGCGCAAGCAGAGCGTGAAGCGCAAGCAGAACGAGAAGCCCAAGCCGAACGTGAAGCTCAAGCAGAACGTGAAGCTCAAGCAGAGCGTGAAGCCCAAGCAGAGCGTGAAGCTCAAGCAGAACGTGAGGCTCAAGCAGAACGAGAAGCACAAGCAGAGCGCGAAGCCCAAGCAGCACAAGAGGCCGAACTAGCGGCACTGGCTGAACAAGAAGCCGAGCTAGCCGCAGCGTCGCAAGCTGCTGAGCCAGTGAAAAAAATGGGCTTGTTTGCCCGTTTGCGTGCTGGCTTAAGGCGCACCCGTAAGAATTTTGGTTGGGGTTTCTTTTCTCTCTTTAAAGGGCGAAAGATCGACGATGAGCTGTTTGAAGAATTAGAAGAACAGTTGTTGGTGGCAGATGTTGGCGTTGATACCACTTTAAAGATTATCGAAAACCTCACCAGTCACGTTAAACGTAGTGACCTACAAGATGGTGAAGCCTTATACCAGCAACTAAAACTCGATATGGCTAGCATGCTTAATCAAGTTGAAGCGCCTTTAGATTTAGATAGTAGCGACGGACCGTTTGTTATTTTAATGGTTGGGGTTAATGGTGTGGGTAAAACCACCACCATCGGTAAGCTTGCCAAACAATATCAAAGTCAGGGTAAATCGGTGATGTTGGCCGCGGGTGATACTTTCCGCGCCGCAGCGGTAGAGCAGTTGCAAGTGTGGGGTGAGCGTAACCAGATCCCGGTAATTGCACAACACACTGGCGCCGACAGTGCTTCGGTAATTTTCGATGCTTTTCAAGCAGCTAAGTCACGAAATGTAGATGTATTGATTGCCGATACAGCAGGTCGCTTGCAAAATAAAGCGCACCTAATGGAAGAGTTGAAGAAAATTGTACGAGTAATGAAAAAGCTCGACGATGCCGCTCCTCATGAAATTATGTTAACTATTGATGCCAGCACTGGCCAAAATGCCATTAGCCAAGCTAACTTATTTAACCAAGCGGTGGGCTTAACGGGTTTAACACTTACCAAGTTAGATGGCACAGCTAAAGGTGGGGTAATTTTTGCCTTAGCCGACAAGTTTGCTTTGCCTATTCGTTATATTGGTGTGGGTGAAGGCATTGATGATTTACGCGAGTTTGAGTCACAACCCTTTGTTGATGCGCTATTTAGCAGCGAAGAGAGTGAAGAGGCGTAGTTAAACGCTGCCTAAACAGTAAAAAAGGTCTAGGAATGATCCGGTTTGAGCAAGTAAGTAAAATTTATCCAGGTAGTCAGCGAGCCTTACAAAAAGTCTCGTTTCAACTAGAACAGGGAAAAATGGCCTTTTTAACCGGCCACTCTGGCGCAGGAAAAAGTACCTTGCTCAAACTTATCACCGCTATGGAGCGCCCCAGCGACGGTACAGTATGGGTAAATGGCGACGATATTAGTCGCATTACTCATCGAAAGATCCCTTATCTTCGCCGTCAAATGGGGGTGATTTTTCAAGATCACAAACTGCTAATGGATCGCACGGTCTTCGATAACGTTGCTCTGCCTTTAGTCATTGAAGGCTATAGCATGGGCAATATTAAACGCCGTGTTGCCGCTGCCCTCGATAAAGTGGGGCTGCTAGACAAAGCCAACTGCACCCCGGTTATTCTCTCTGGTGGTGAGCAGCAGCGAGTAGGCATTGCGCGCGCTGTAGTCAACAAACCAGCCATTTTGATCGCCGATGAGCCCACCGGTAACTTAGACCCGGCACTGTCTTTAGAGATTTTCCGCTTATTCGAAGAGTTCAATCGTGTGGGGGTAGCGGTACTTATCGCCAGTCACGATTTAAGCCTAATCGCCAAAATGCACTATCAGCGACTTATTCTCAAAAATGGTCAGTTGCTTAATGCCTCACAAGCCGAGGAGGTGCAGTAATGGCTGGCGCTAAACCGCAGGTGAAAGTCGCGTTTCCGGTACGCTTTATGATGTTTTGGGTACGCCATTTACAGCAATGTATTGCCAGCTTAGGCGAGCTTTGGCGCACCCCTGCTAGCTCAATGCTTACTTTAGCGGTAATCGGCGTTTGTTTGGCTTTGCCAGCAAGCTTTTATTTGGCCACTAAAAATGTGCAACAGCTTACTGCCTACTGGAAAAGTGACGCTCAAATCAGTTTGTTTCTAAAACAAAATGTTACCGAGCAACAGCGCGATTTATTGCAAAAAAATATATCCAGCATGCAGCAAGTGGCTGCGGTAGAGCTGGTTACCAAGCAACAGGGCTTGGCCGAGTTTCAAGCCAACAGCGGCTTTGAAGACGTACTCGCTTTACTACCAGAAAACCCCTTGCCCGATGTATTACTGGTGCTGCCAAGTGCCGAGTACAGCTCCGCTAGCGCTGCAAAAACCTTACTCGACAGTTTGCAAGAGCATAGCTTGGTTGAAGAAGGCCGTTTAGATGTTGAATGGCTTCAACGTTTAGACACCATTGTAAGCATGCTGCAGCAAGCTGCTTGGCTGCTGATTATATTGTTGCTCACCGCAGTGGCCTTAATTGTAAGTAATACCCTGCGATTAAACATTCTTAATCGTCGTAACGAAATAGAAGTTATGAAGTTGGTCGGCGCTACCGACGCCTTTATTCAACGGCCGTTTTTATATACCGGATTTTGGTTTGGCATTGTAGGCGGCTTAATGGCTTGGGTATTGTGTAATATTTTGCTTATTTGGACCGAGTACGCCCTGCAGCAAATCGGTTTGTTGTACCAACAAGACATTTACCTCTCGGGTCTAAGCATTCAAGAGTTTGGCTGGTTAATCTTATTTGCAACTTTGCTGGGTTTAGGCGCATCGTGGTTCTCGGTAAATCGCCATATTAAGCAGATAGAGCCGAGCTAGTGCTGTGTGCAGGCAAGCAATAAACTTGTCTGTTCTTTTCAAGCGGTTTTAATGACCAAAAGACAGCTAACATAAGCTGTTACCTTTGGCTGCTGTATAACGTTTCGCCTCTCGGCGACGTCATAAGCTTTAACGACCAAAGCTTAGTGAAGCCAAAAGAAAGATAGCCCTGCATTATTTTTATCTTTCGTTACTCAGTGCGCCTGCGCAACTCTCCTGAAAAATCTAATTACCCTTAACGTTTCTATCTTTTAGTCAGTAAAGATACTGTGACTATATACTTAGTATTTGTATATCCTTCTTTCCACAGCTGCTCGCATCCTTTTATGCTGATGTTTTTGTTATTTTACGAAGTAGGTGACTGATGTAGCTTAGAAAAGGTGATAATCTGGTTATTTTAGAATGTAAGATAAGAGGAATACTTATTGATGCAGTTGGTCTTTGACGCAGATAAGGCTCTAATCGGTGGTGACCCGGTTTGGGACGAAGATGGAACCGATGTGGTAACCATTCAGGTTGGTCAAGGCCGGGCCAGTGAGTACTTCTTTGAACTTCAGAGATACATGGAGCAAGACCCTCAAGAGGACTCTGGTACCGTTTACTTACTGCATGGAGACTTTATTCACGCAGCAAACATAGACGCTCTAGAGGTTGAGTTTCATCCAGGAGTTATAGAGCTCAGTCTCAACCAAGAGAACGCAAATGGGTTTGATGGCATCAATAAAGTGACAATCAATCATAAGCTTAATAGCAAGGAACTAGAGGGAGTAAAGAGCACCTTGGTGTTTATGTTTCGCAACTTGGACTTGAGATTGCGTGAAACGTATTCCTAACAAGTCACGCAATTACACTCCGGCCGCGAAAGAGACCGCGGCCTCCACGGGACTGGCTTCGCCAGCCCATTAGTGAAGCATTATGTTGCAGGTCAAATGGATATTAGAACTCGAGTACTCTCAACAGATGAAATCCAAGCTGTTGTAAAACTTCTTTGCGAATTGCTACTTGAGCATGACGTGACAAAAGTGAAGACCTCTTTTGGCTTGGGATGCGATTTAGATATTGACGAAATGTGGCAAGATACTGAAATTGAAGTTAATGATATCTACGAATACATGGCATTGAATGAAAAGAAAGGCATTTTAAAGGTTGGAGAGAGTGACTTTTTTATTGAAGCAGATCTCTGCCAAATTAAAGTCTGTCATGAAAGTGATGTTCACTTTACTTCTAATAAAACGTTAGTTGAAACTGTTTACGAGGATTGGCAGTCGAAAGGTTATAAACCATATCAAGTTAAGCCTCGGAAACTTGCAACATGATAGTAGCGTTAGCGGCAATTATTGATGATGAGCATGGTTATCAAATTTGAAAGCTGGACAAGGAGAGTTTACAGCCCGAGAGAAGCTGTTTGGAAACGTCCCGTACTGTTTGTAGTTAGCGTTGTAATTGGTATCCTTTGCGCGGTGGGGGCATATATACAAATCCAGTATCAATGGACTAATGACGGGGTATGGTGGCTAATTGGACTATTTTGTTTTTTATCTATAGTAGGCTTGTTAGTTTCTATTTTCTGCAAAGACTATTGGGTTGCATTGGTTTTAGGGGCGCCATAGTCATGGCTCAAACTTTACAGCTAACAAGTTTAGCTTACCTTGCCCAGTAAAGAACAGCTGGGCTAGACTCGCTATCGCTTGCCACAGTTAAAGGTGTTAACTCTTACTAGTCCGGTGCTAACTTACGCTTCCATTTATCGCTCTTCCAGCGGCGCCAGTTTATTTGGCTACGTAGAAACTCGTCTACCATGCCTGCAAGAAGCACCGCATATAAACCATAACCTAAATAAACCCCAGTAAAGTAGGCCAGTGGTACTGAGAATAGCCAAGTCACCGCGATGGCGTTGCCGGTAACAAACACTGCATCACCACAACCGCGCAATACATTGCCGCTGATTATATTAATTGCCCTTAGTGGCTCGTTAAGGCTGTGAATTAAACATACCACCACGCCTAGGGCGAGTACTTCAGGGTTACTGGTAAATAAACCCAGTAAGCTTTGATGAAAGATAAAGATAATGCTGGCAACAATAGCCACCGCTATTAAGCCCCAGCGCATGCCTTGGCGCATTTGTTGGTGGCAACGCTCAAAGTGGCCGGCGCCTGCAAGTTGGGTCACTAACATGGTATTAGCAATGCCTATGGCGACTAGCATCATGGTGCAATAAACGTATATGTTTAGTGCGTAGATACGCACGGTGAGCGAGGTTTCGCCAAACTGGACAATCATTAAGTTCATGACCATCACAAAGCTTTGGTAAGAGAAAGGTTCGAGCGCCGAAGGTACGGCAATTTTTAGAATAGGTTTAAGGCTAAGAGCTGGCTGTTTAATCGCCTGGGCTAAGGGCAGCTTCACTTTTATTAACAGCAATACCACTAACAAACTAAAGCTAAGGCTTAGTAACCAAGCAATTAAGCTGGCTAAAGCTACCCCGGTCACGCCCATTGATGTTGCGCCAAACCAGCCTAATACCAACACGCCATTGCCAATAATATTGGTGACCAGCATGAGCGCCGCGGAAATGGTGTTCCAATGAGATTGACCATAGCTATTGCAGATGTTGGCTAGGGTCATGCGTAAACCCATAAAGCCCACACCTGCTCCAGCAAGCACCAAGTATTCGGCGGCTAATAAGCTCATATCTGGGGGAAGGCTCATCCATTGGCCAATGTTGCTGGCTTGGCTTACAAAGAATAGCCCGCAGAGTAGCCCTGCTAGTACACCGAGTATTATCAAGCCGGCTAGAATCAAATTAGCCCGTTGATAGTTTTGTTTGCCCATGTACTGCGACGCCAAACTTGCGCCAGCGATGCCAGTGGCCGAGAAAAATACAATGGCCATTGAGAACCAAGGCATCACTGCACCTACCGAAGCAGCGGCTTGATCAGATACTTGGCTAAGGAATAGCGCGTCAAATACCGGTACCGACATGTTCAGCATGAATTCGCCAAAAATAGGCAAGGCCATTCCAAACAGGCCTTTTTGTAGGGTTTTACTCTGGGTAGTAGACGACATGCTGACCACAAACTAGCAAGAAATTGCGCTTATACTAGGCACTTCCTAGTCACTAGGCCTTTATGTAAATCAACTTTATATTTATGAAAGTTAATTAAGTTGGCTGGCCCACTGCCATATCACCACTAGCAGCAAAAATAAGGTGGTTGATTGCCAAAAACGCACCGGATTACGCTCGATCAAGGGTTTGGCTTGATAGCTGGCTTTAAGCTTGGGATTGGCATGTTGTAAGTCATGAATCAGTTCCGACAAGCTCTGATAACGCTGCTGCGGTTTAGGGTGGCAGCCTTGCTCTAAGGCGGCGTCTAACCAGTCAGGCATGTCGTTGCGGAAATGCTGAATGTTTTGATAGTGCCAGTCGCTGTAATTTCGCTGAGCAATTTGCTCACGGCTGGCTTGTTTGTAGGGCAACTTGCCAGAGAGCATTTCGTAAGCAATCACCGCAAACGAGAAAATGTCGCTACGATGGCGACCCGTTTCACCCACTAAATACTCTGGTGCGATGTATTGCACCGAGCCAACCGGCGTGGTGTTTTTTTCATCTTGCTCAAGTTGTTCGGCCGATTGCACTGTGCCAAAGTCGACCAGTTTGAGTTGGTCGTCGGCGGTGATAATAATGTTCTCGGGTTTAAGATCGCGGTGCACCATTTCGTAACGGCGTAGGGCCCGCAAGGCTTTTGCCAGTTTTTGCAGCATGCGCACCACTTGCTGAATCGGTGGGTGAGGGTGTTTATCCATCCATTGGCGAAGGGTAATACCTGGAACGTATTCGGCGATTAAGTAACGAAAGCGGCGAGTACCAATAGGCTCGAAGGTGCGCATGATATAAGGATTACTAACTACGCGGCCAACCCACTCTTCGCGGGCAAAGCCAGCAAAGTATTCTTGGTCGTCGGCCATACTGGCATCGGGCGCTTTAAGAATACGTACTCGACCATTGCTATTACCTTGTTGATCTAGCTCTTCGACTAAATACACATGGCTACGTGGGCTGGTATGCAGGATCTCACTAACGCGGTATTGGTCGATTTTATTGCCAACCGACATTACCGGTGGAATAGGCAAATGCAGCAGCTGTGCGCGGCTTTCATCAAGCTCTGCTTCAGGCACGTTATCAACGTTTACTAGCATGGCGCTAATATTGTCGTCGCTGCCTGCTAATTCCGCAGCATTAACAATGGCACTGGCTTGTTCTTCTAGGCTTGAAAACTTAGCTTGTAGTAGCTTAACCAGTTGCTGTTCACTTAGCGCATCGTGCACGCCATCACTGGTTAGCATGAAGATATCGCCAGTCTCTACAGTACGAGTGGAATAATCTAACTCGAGGCTAGAATCCACACCCATAGCACGAGTGAGGTGGTTTTTTTGTTTACCGCGAATTTGTACATGGTCACGGGTTAGTTGGCGTAGTTTGCCTGCGCGAAAGCGATAGATGCGGCTGTCACCCACATGAAAAAGGTGGGCGACCCGCGATTTAATAATTAGTGTTGATAAGGTACAGGCGTAAGAGCCAGTTTGTTTACCTTGTTGGAATAGCCAATTGTTCAGCGATTTGGCGACTTGAGCGGTAGATTTGTTTACCGACCAGCTTTCTGGGGTTGCGTAGTAGTCTTCAACAAATTGGGTAACCGAGATTTGGGCGGCCATTTTGGCATGTTCTGCACTGCTTAAACCGTCGGCCAGCACTGCAACAACACCTTTGTAGTATCGGGTCCATGGCTCGGGGATTTTAGCGACACATGCATCTTGGTTTTCTGGTTTAGGACCAGGAATGGAGGCGCCTCCAAAAGACGCCTCCAACTTGTTGCTAGCTTCAGAGGATGCTTTTTCGCTGTTACTAACTCGGTTACTGCTGGCTGGGGTGGCCGCTGCAGTTTGTTGTTCTTCTAACACTAAGATCGCTTCCTTGAGGTAAGCAGCGTGGCCAATTAAGGCGCACGCCGCTATACGGGGCTGGCTTAGCTAACGTTGATTAGCGTTACTTCGCCATCTGGGCCTACTTCAGCAATAGTGCCCTTTGGCTCTTCTAGAAGCAATAAGGCGATAAAACCTAACACCGCAGTGGCACCAATCACGTAGAAGAACGCTTGGTAGCTTACTAGGCTTAACACGGTTAAGTAGAATACTGCGCCCACGTTACCGTATGCACCTGTCATACCGGCAATTTGACCAGTTAAGCGACGCTTGATTAGCGGTACCGCGGCAAATACTGCGCCTTCACCCGCTTGTACAAAGAATGAACATGCCATTGCCATTGCTACTGCGAGGAATAGTGGCCAAGTTCCGTCAATTTGGCCCATGCCAAAGTAACCTAGGGCTAAACCAGCGGTTAATACTAATAAGGTTTTCTTACGACCAAATCGGTCCGAAATCCAACCGCCGCCTGGGCGAGAGGCTAAGTTCATAAAGGCATAAGCTGAGGCGAGTAAACCCGCGTAAACCATGTCTAATGCGAATACTTCGCTAAAGAACAATGGCAACATAGAGACTACCGCTAACTCTGAACCAAAGGTTGCGAAGTACAATACGTTTAATACCGCTACTTGCTTAAATTTGTATTGTTCAATTTCTGGAACTGGCTTAACAAAGATGTTTTTATTTACTTGGTAAGTTTTCCAAAAATCCAGAACGTATAAAGCTACTAGGCCTGCGTAACACGAATATACCACTTCTTGGCTTAGCATTTTTACGCCTGCTGGAGACAGTTTCCATGCTAACAAAGCAAGGGTGGCGTACATTGGAACCTTCATTATTAGCAGCAATACAAAGTCACCTTTGGTGGTTACTTCCATTGCGCCAACATTTTTTGGCTTAAAGTAGGTAGAGCCTTTAGGCGTGTCGCTTACGTTTTTGTAGTAAATAACACTGAACACTAAGCTGATTAAACCGGTAAGGCCAACTGCATAACGCCAGCCATCTTCACCACCAAATACAATGGCTAGTGTAGGTAGTAACATCGCAGCTGCTGCGCTCCCAAAGTTACCCCAACCACCGTAAATACCTTCTGCAGTACCTAGCTCTTTAGCTGGGAACCACTCCGATACCATACGAATACCCACTACAAAGCCAGCGCCAATAAAGCCCAATAAGAAACGAGCAATAGCGGCTTGCTCAAAGCTATTGGCAAAGGCAAACATGAAACAAGGAATAGAACATACTGCCAACAGGGTAGAGTAGGTAAGGCGCGGACCAAAGCGATCGGTAAACATGCCAATAACAATTCGCGCAGGAATGGTTAAGGCTACGTTGAGAATAAGTAGGGTTTTAATTTGACTGGATGTTAAGCCTAAGCTAGCTGCGATGCTACCCATTAATGGCGCGTGGTTAAACCACACCAAAAAGGTAATGAAAAAAGCCATCCAGCTCATGTGAAGTATCTTCATTTTTCCGCTAAAGGAAAAAAGGTTAAATCTCTCTGCACTCATAATTATGTCTCAAAAAAGGTAAAGCGGTACCCACCACGCCGCCGTAACGGCGTGGTTTAGTATTATTTTTATTAAGTTTTTTTATTAAGCGGCGACTTTGATGCTGTCACCTTCCACCTTCACTTGGAAGGTAGGAATAGTAACGCTGTCGTCGTCTAGGCATTGGCCGGTTTTTAAACTAAAACGTTGTTTATAAAGGGGAGACGCCACCATTAGCTCGCCTTTGAAGTCTCCAATAATGCCTCGAGACAACATGTTTACTTTGCCAAATGGGCAGTAGTTACTTATGGCGAATATTTGGTCACTAATTCCTTCCCAGAAAATGGCGACTTGTTTACCATTTACTAAGGCACAAACACCGGTTCCTGGGCTAAGCTGCGATTTGCGACAAACTTCGGTCCAAGTTGCTGTAGCTAATTCACTCATCATCACTCTCCTTGTTAGGGTGCTTCTACAATTTCAATGGTTTGAATACGTTCTTCTTCGGTAGCTGGGCGACGTTGGCCACGCTCACGAACATATTGCAGGTTGTTGTCTGGCTCGTCGGCGTTAATAAACTGGCTGAAGCGCTGCAGTTTCTTCTCGTCATTAATCGTAGATTTCCACTCACACTGGTAGCTTTCCACTACGTGATTCATGTTTGCTTCGAGTTCTTCACAAATGTTGAGTTTGTCGTCGATAACCACTTCTTTTAGGTAAGCTAGGCCGCCTTCAAGGTTTTCTAACCATACCGAGGTACGCTGTAAGCGGTCGGCAGTGCGTACGTAGAACATTAATACGCGGTCGATGTAGCGCATTAGGGTTACATCGTCTAAATCGGTAGCGAATAAGTCGGCGTGTCGAGGGCGCATACCACCATTACCACAAACATACAGACCCCAACCGCCCTCTGTTGCAATAACACCAATATCCTTGCTTTGTGCCTCAGCGCACTCACGAGTACACCCTGACACACCAAACTTAATTTTGTGCGGGGCGCGTAGGCCCTTGTAGCGGTTTTCTAGCAGAATCGCCATGCCAACACTGTCTTGCACACCGTAACGACACCAAGTAGAACCAACACAGGATTTTACTGTTCGTAATGCTTTACCGTAGGCGTGGCCCGTTTCAAATCCAGCATCAATTAACTTGCCCCAAATTTTTGGTAGTTCATGCAGTTGTGCGCCAAATAAATCAACCCGCTGGCCACCAGTAATTTTGGTGTATAGGTCGAATTCTTTAGCCACCTCACCAATGGCAATTAGCTTGTCTGGAGTGATTTCACCGCCAGCTACTCGAGGTACTACCGAATAGGTGCCATCTTTTTGCATGTTACCTAAGAAGATGTCGTTGGTATCTTGCAGGGCAATGTGGTCCTCTGTAAGCACGTAGTCATTCCAGAAAGACGCCAAGATTGAACCAATGGCAGGTTTACAAATTTCACAGCCGTGACCGGTTCCGTATTCTTTAAGCAACTGTTCAAAGGTTTTGATTTTTTTAACACGTACAATGTCGGCTAGCTCGGCACGTGAATAAGCAAAGTGCTCACAAATGTCGTTGCTAACTTCAACACCTAGATTTTCTAGTTCTGCGTTCATCACTTGAACGGCTAATGCGCTACAACCACCACAGCCGGTTGCGGCACCCGTAGTGGCTTTAATATCAGCCATGCTGGTTGCGCCGTCGCGTACTGCTTGGCAAATTTGCCCTTTGGTTACGTCGAAACATGAACAAATTTGTGCGCTGTCTGGCAGTGAATCAACACCCATCGCCGAAGCTGCACCTTCTTCAGATGAAGGTACCAGTAAGTACTCTGGTGCTACTGGTAATGGCATGTCGTTCAAGAACAATTGTAACCAGTTGCCGTAATCGTCGGCATCACCGACTAATACTGCGCCCAACAAACGGTCGCCAGCGGCGTTGGTAACCACTTTTTTGTACACTTGACGGGCTTCGTCGCTCAAGCTGTAACTTAGGGCGCCTTCGGTGTTGGCATGTGCGTCACCAATACTGGCTACGTCTACACCCATTAACTTAAGCTTGGTGCTCATGTCTGCACCTTCAAAGGCTTTAGTTTGCTCACCTGCGATATGGTCGACGGCTACTTTAGCCATGCTGTAACCAGGGGCTACTAGGCCAAAAATTTTGCCTTCCCATAAGGCACATTCACCAATCGCGTATATGTCTGGGTTAGACGTTTGACAATGATTATTAATCACAATGCCGCCACGAGGACCAAGCTCTAGGCCGGTTTCGCGTGCTAACTGATCTTGTGGGCGAATACCCGCAGAGAACAAAATCATGTCGGTATCTAAACTGCTACCGTCTGCAAAGTTCATGCGGTAGCGAGTGTTTTCACCGGCCACAATTTCTTTGGTATTTTTCTCGGTATGAACTTGTACCCCAAGCTCTTCAATTTTAGAGCGAAGAATTGCGCCGCCACCGTCACACACTTGCACAGCCATTAAGCGAGGTGCAAATTCTACAACGTGAGTTTCCATACCAAGGTCTTTAAGTGCTTTAGCGGCTTCTAAGCCAAGTAAACCACCACCTACAACCACACCTACTTTTGAGTTTTTGCCTGACTTGGTCATGGCTTCTAAATCTTCAATAGTGCGGTATACCAAGATGTTTTCTTGTGCCGTTTGATCCTCTGGACGAGGAATTGGCGGAACAAATGGGTAAGAACCGGTCGCTAGCACCAATTTGTCGTAGCTTTCGCGGCGACCACTAGCGGTAACCACAATCTTTTCTTCAGGCAATACTTCAACAACTTTGTCGTTTACAAAGTATTGAACGCCATGTTCGTCATAGTATTCAGGAGAGGTCATCATCAAGTCGTCTGCGGTTTTACCCGAGAAGTAACTTGATAATTGCACGCGGTCGTATGCTAAGCGCGACTCTTCACTAAAAGTGGTTACCTGAACTTGGCCTAACTTGTCTTGCTGTATCAGTTGGTCAATAAAGTGGTGACCAACCATGCCGTTACCAACAACGATGATACGTTCCATGTACTCTCTCCTATGCGCTTAGAGCGGCGCTATTTTCTAATTCAAATTGGTTCTGGTTCGCGTCTAACTTACTTAGCCAGTTGAGTTGCTCGCGCAGTGATACCACTTCACCGATTACAATTAATGTAGGGGATTGCAATTGATGTTCACTGGCGAGCGTAGGTAACTGGTCTAATTGGCCGGTAACAACGCGTTGATCGCTTTGGCAGCCTTTTTCTATTAATGCAGCAGGTGTCTTTGCACTCTTTCCAAAACGTTGTAGCTGTTGGCTGATTTCAGGCAAGCTGCTCAGCCCCATGTAAAACACTAAGGTGTGGTCGAGTTGCGCCAGTTGGGCCCAATCGATATCTAATTTGCCATCTTGTTTGTGGCCAGTAATAAAGCTACAACCAGTGGCTAAACCACGGTGAGTAAGCGGAATGCCCGCGTAGCTAGTACAGCCAGATGCTGCAGTAATACCAGGAATAACCCGAGCAGGAACGTCATGTTCATGTAAAACAATGAGTTCCTCACTGCCGCGACCAAATACAAATGGGTCTCCACCTTTAAGGCGACAAATGCGTAAACCTTGTTTAGCCTTGTCTACCATATATAGATTAAGTTGTTCTTGCGGGATGCAGTGATTGGCTTTGGCTTTACCTACGTAAATAGCTTTAGTGTTGCTAGGAATAAGCGCTAAGATTTCTTCGCTTACTAGGCGGTCATATAACACTAGGTCTGCTTGTTCTATGCTGCGTAAGGCCTTTAAGGTGAGCAGCTCTGGATCGCCAGGGCCAGCACCCACTAAGTCAACCATGCCTGTTTCAATAGGCTGCTTTTGACTCGTTTTAGGATGTTGGCTAATTCTTTGTATGCTCATATCACTGTCTCGCAATTACTTATGCCAGCTATGACGCAATCATGGTGCCAGTAGCAAAAAAAACACTAAAACTTGATTAAAATCATTTTTTATCAATCAGTTAAAGGTTTTTGAAATTTTTATTGAGCTTCAACTGTCTATACTCCTTAAGGGATAACTTGCACCTATTTGGTAAAATTGCGCACCTAGAAAGTGCTTAAAAATGTGAACTAACTCTGATTTAATGCGTCATATATCTGGAAACAAGTGAGGCTGCGCAAAGCCCTACAGCCTGCAGTATTGGGGGTTAGATCTTGCGAAAAGGCTATGGTAGACTCGTTGACCGAGTAATATTTAGAGGTTGATATGGATCAAGTAAATGCATCTATGGCGTTAGTCCCGCAAGGGAGCATTGAAGCCTATATTCAATCAGTGAATCGGGCTGATATGCTCACGCCTGAGCGTGAGAAAGAGCTAGCTACTCGTCTCCATGAAGAGGGTGATTTAACAGCTGCTCGCGAACTAGTTATGTCGCACCTACGTTTTGTAGTGCATGTTGCTAAAAACTATGCAGGTTACGGCCTGCCGCAAGCCGATTTAATCCAAGAGGGCAATGTAGGCTTAATGAAAGCCGTAAAACGTTTTGACCCTAATGTGGGTGTTCGTTTGGTGTCTTTTGCTGTGCATTGGATTAAAGCGGAGATTCATGAATATGTACTGCGCAACTGGCGCATGGTAAAAATTGCTACTACCAAAGCACAGCGTAAGTTGTTCTTTAATCTTCGTAAATCTAAAAAGCGCTTAGGCTGGTTTAGTAACGATGAAGTAAATATGGTGGCTGAAAACCTAGGTGTGAGCACCAAAGACGTATTGGAAATGGAATCTCGTATGAGTGCCCAAGACCAAGCCTTTGATTTAGCATCCGATGATGATGAGCGTGAAGGCAGCTTTGCGCCGATTCAGTATTTAGAAGATAAGTCTTCTGACGTGGCCCAGTATGTTGAAAAAGAAAATTGGGAAGTTGCCGCTGCTAATCGCTTACGTGCTGCTTTAAATACGCTAGATGAGCGTAATGCACATATTGTTCAGCGTCGTTGGTTAGATGAAGACAAGGCAACATTGCAAGAGTTAGCGGACTACTACCAAGTTTCTGCGGAGCGAATTAGGCAGTTAGAAAAAAATGCCATGAAGAAGCTCAAAGCAGCCATGGAATAAAAACTTATTAAAAACCTCGCCCAGCGAGGTTTTTTTATATTCAAATCTGCCGCTTGCCTGTGTTAAATTTGCACAAACTTTCTAAAACTTGGTCTGACATGGACGGTCCATTCGAACTTTCTAAAGTTAATTTTGTTATTGATGGTGATGGCCGAAAAACCGCTGCAATTTTACCTATAGAGCTGTATCAGCAATTGCTATCTTTACGTGAATTGGTGGTTGAAAGTAGCGCGCATACTATTTCGGCAGAGTATTCTTTTAGCGTTAAGCAGGCGGTTGCACATGGCTACCCTACTGGTGCTAAAAATAAGCCAGGCTTTACAGTTGTTAAGGGCTCAACAGCCAATGGTGGCGGTGCTGATTCATTACGCCCCGCGGTGTTAGCATTACGAGAGCAGTTACTTGAGGATACCGTGCTGTGCCGGCAAGGCGATGGTTACGAGTTTATGCGTGATTATCAATTCTCTAGTCCCAGCTCCGCCGCTTGCTTAATCGCAGGTAACGCTCGCAGTGGTTTAGATGCTTGGCTAGATAAATGGGGGCGTAGCCTTAAAGACCGCGGCTATGGTAAAAAGCGTTAAGGTTTGTGACCTAAGCAAATAGAAAAAAGAGCGCCAAAGCGCTCTTTTTTTGTGACTTAGACCAGCAGCTCTAAAGGCTCGACCGTTTCAATGCCTAGGGCGTCGCCCACTTCGGCACACGTTAACTTGCCATGCATTACGTTTAAGCCATTGCGCAAATGCTCATCATCCAACAAAGCTTGTTTGTAACCTTTATTGGCTAAGGTGATGATATACGGCAAGGTCGCGTTGTTGAGAGCCATGGTTGAGGTACGGGCTACGCCACCAGGCATATTGGCTACACAGTAGTGCACCACATCATCCACAATATACATAGGATCTTGATGGGTGGTTGCCTTAGAGGTTTCAGCACAACCTCCTTGGTCGATGGCTACATCAACAATTGCGCTACCTGCTTTCATTCGCTTAACTAAGTCTTTGGTAATTAGCTTGGGCGCAGCTGCGCCAGGCAATAATACGCCACCAATCACCAAATCAGCTTCTAGTACATGTTGCTCGATGCTACTGGCGGTGGAATAAACTGTTTTTAGTTGGCCATGATATTCAGCATCAATGTTACGTAGCACATCAATACTGCGATCGAGTATGGTGACGTCTGCACCCATGCCCACTGCCATTTGTGCAGCGTTTCGACCCACCATACCGCCACCAATTACGGTAACCTTAGCGGGTTCTACCCCTGGTACGCCACCCAGCAATACACCGCGACCACCTTTAGATTTTTCTAAGGCAAGTGCGCCTGCTTGAATCGCCATCCTGCCCGCTACCTCTGACATTGGCGCCAGCAAAGGAAGGCCGCCCCGAGGGCTGGTCACTGTTTCATAAGCCACACAAACTGCGCCAGATTTTATCAAATCATGAGTTTGTTCTGGGTCGGGAGCAAGGTGCAAGTAAGTGAACAATAACTGATCTTCACGCAACATTGCGCGTTCAACGGCTTGTGGCTCTTTAACCTTCACAATCATTTCCGCTGCGGCAAATACTTCCGCGGCTGTGTTTGAAATGTTCGCGCCGACCGCTTGGTAATCAGCATCACTAAAGCCAATACCTGCACCAGCCTGAGTTTCAACAATCACTTGATGGCCATGTTGAACTAACTCATTGACACTAGCGGGTGTCATTCCCACACGATATTCGTGATTTTTTATTTCCTTAGGTACACCAATCAGCATAGCGATTAACTCCTTTTAATATATGTATATTGGTCATATATGCCGCTCTGATTATTAACATATAGTTAAATGCGCTGATAATGCAATTGTTTTTTGGTGTAACCGTCTGTGTTGTTTTTGGCTTTTCGGTAGGATATGTTGTGCCCTTGTTAAAGGATAAAACAAAGTTATGGGAAAACCGCAAATCATGCAGCAAAATATTCTGAATCAGGTTTTAAACGATATTGATCAATTTAACTTAAATGACCCTAATAAGGAGATAGATGAGTTAGGAACCGAGCATGCCAAAGAATTTTTGTATGGCAAGCGCATGTCTAATTGCTTACATGATTTTATGTTAGCGCCTCCAGCAGAATTACAAATTGCCGCTCGCGCTCAGCATATTGGTCGTTGGTTATCATTACGAAGTGATTACCCAGAAGGCCGAGCGGGCTACTTAAAATGGCGTAGTGATTTAGGTAAAAAACACGCTGAACTGTGTGCAGAAATAATGCGTAAGCACAATTTAGACGAAACCCTCATCGATGCTACTGCCAGTTTATTACGCAAAGAAAAGCTAAAGCGTAACCCGCTTACCCAAGCCCTTGAAGATGTTATTTGCTTAGTGTTCTTAAAGTACTACTTTGTTGAATTTGCTAATAAACATGCTCAAGAGAAAGTGATTAGCATTGTGCAAAAAACCTGGGCAAAAATGTCTGAACAAGGCCAGCAAGCAGCACTCGCACTAGATTTGTCTGACGAAGCACTAAGCTTGGTAAAGCAGGCCTTAGCCTAGTTTTTCAGGCTGAATAAAACATAATCTTGTGCTAGTATTCGTCACGATTTTTAGTTGATTAGGCGTATCTGATGAGAAGAGATCTGGCATTTCGTTTTTCCCGCGTGACCGAAGCCGCAGCATTAGCTGGTTACAAGTGGTTGGGCCGTGGAGATAAAAATATTGCTGATAACGCAGCTGTTGAAGCCATGCGTATTATGCTCAATGACATCGACATTGATGGCGAAGTGGTTATTGGCGAAGGCGAGATTGATGATGCTCCGATGCTTTACATTGGCGAGCATGTTGGTACCGGTGGTGAAGGTGTAGATATTGCGGTAGACCCTATTGAAGGCACCCGTATGACCGCAATGGGTCAAAACAATGCTGTTGCCGTGCTTGCCGTAGGCGAAAAAGGCGCATTTTTACGTGCACCGGATATGTACATGGAAAAGTTGGTTGTTGGACCGGAAGCCAAAGGTTGCATCGATTTAAACCAATCGCTTGAGCACAATATTAAAATGGTTGCGTCAGTCTTGGGTAAAGAGTTGAGCGATATGACGGTGATTACCCTGGCTAAGCCTCGTCATGACAAGGTGATTGCTGAGATGCAAAAACTAGGTGTTCGTGTATTTGCTATTCCTGATGGGGATGTCGCTGCATCGATTTTATCGTGTATGCCACTTAGTGAAGTTGACATGATGTACTGTGTGGGCGGAGCGCCAGAAGGGGTTATTTCGGCGGCGGTAATTCGCGCTTTAGGTGGCGATATGCAAGGCCGTTTAATTCCACGTCACCAAGTAAAAGAAGATACAGCAGAAAATCGCGCCATTGGTGAAGAAGAGATTCGTCGCTGTGAAGCCGAAGATATTCAAGTAAACAGCGTATTACAGTTAAATGACTTAGCCAAAAACGACAACGTGATATTTTCGGCAACGGGTATTACCAAAGGTGATTTACTGGAAGGTATTAATCGCCAAGGTAATATTGCCACCACCGAAACGCTATTGGTTCGTGGTAAAACGCGTACTATTCGCAAGATTCAATCAACCCATTACTTGGACCGTAAAAACGACAACTTAAAGTCGATTATTTTATAGTTAATATTGAGTGAATTGATTAAAAACCAGAGCATTGCTCTGGTTTTTTTATAGCTGAAAAGTGAACTGATTGTTCAAACCAAGGTGGCGATAGAAGCCTAGAACAGCAGGATCATTACTATGGGGGAAAACCAAATAACCAAGGTCTTGTTGAGCAGCTAGCTGTAATAATTGCTGAAACATAAACAAACCTATGCCGCGGCGTTGGGTAACATCTCGCACCTGAAAGCGCTGCACTAACAACTGTTGTTTATTACAACTTACAACACAATATGCCACCACTCGTTGATTAAATGTACAACAAAACAATTGACCGGTTTGTTGCCATTTTTGCCATTGAGAAGACTCAAGGTTGGCTGATATTTTTGATAAATCACTGGCGCATTGTTGCCAGTTTTCAATAGCTTGAAAAGATAAACGCATAAAACCTTAGACTATATGTATTAAGAAACTTGAGAGAGTGGGGTATCGGTGATTTGCTCAATATCGAGACTGTGCCAGTTTTTCAAGAAATGCTGAGCATCTTGGTGAATAAGTTTAATGGCGTTTTTTAAATTTTCGTTAAGGTAGTCTCTGTCTTGATTGGCTAATTGGTTAAGGGTGTAACTTAAGTCATAAATTAGCGGACCTAAGTCAAATAGGTTATTTGGCTCAATGTTTCGCTTATGATTAGGCTGTGCCCGACGTTTTCGCCAAGTACTAAATGCAACCAAAAACAGATGCAATAATTGCTTTGATTCACGACAATCTAAACACGACTGCTGCACCCACCACGGTGCATTACCTTTCATGAAACTAACGCACTCGCCAACAACATTATTTACATAATTGTCATCAACGTAGCTAGGAACAGACTGAGGTTTCATAAAGTAAGTTGCTTGATTGTCGGTGGATTTAGATTACACATTTTACCCGCGCAAACCAACATTTTTCAGTGAGCTGAACAAGATATTGTTAGTCAACTTTTCTGTCAAAGTTACCGCTTCTGATTAAGTATTTGATTGTCATATAATTTGCTGTCAACCACGCGTTACAGCCGTGCTAGTAGGAAATATGATATCTGTCAACTATTGCTGTCCTGCTTATTGTGTATACCTGACATGTTTGCCAAAATGGACTGCTAATTTATTGATTTTTTTACTTTATAGTCTCATCAATTTGTTACTTGTAGAGTGAGTGATTTACTTTACATTATTTGCTGTGATTATTGCTGTTATGGATGATAAGCAATGCTTGGTATTTCCAAACAAGGCTATGCTGCAAAAGGCTTTACGCTGCTTGAGCTAATGATTGCTGTGGCAATTTTGGTAATAGTGTTGGTGATTGCCGTACCTTCTTTGCAGGGCTTGATGCAAGACAATAAACAAAAGGTCACTCGTGATCTATTGGCCAATAGTTTAATTGTGGCCCAGCAGGAAGCTATTCGAAACAACCTCTCTACTTATGTTTGTCCCACAACTAATGGCACGAGTTGTGAAGCAGCCTGGGGTGCCAACAAAGGTTGGTTAGTTTATGTTGATACAAATAGAGATGGTAGTTTAGACAGTAGTCATCCAGAAAAACAGATTATTGTTGCTCACCCAAAGCCGCAATCTGCCGAGCTTAAATATAGCCCCTCTGTGGCAGGTAGTACCTTAGTGCGCTTCTTCCCAACTGGTCATGCATCAGCGGGCGAGTTGACAGTGTGTGCCCCCTCTAATGATTATGACGATCAACGTATTAGCATTACACGTATGGGGAGGGTTGAATATGCTTCGCCATCAACGACTTACTGCAACTAAGCAACAAGGCTTTACCTTAATTGAACTGCTGATAGCAGTAGTTATTGTGGCTATTGGTTTACTTGGCCATGCGGCTTTGCAAGTGCAGTCGGTAAATACTGCCCATCAAGCCCGTTTTGCGCAAACGGCTAACATTGCCATGCTTGATATTGTGCAGCGCTTTAGTGCCATGCCTGAGGCTACTGTTGATAACGAATTTAATGCCGATAACTTGAGCGATGGTGCTGTTCCAACCAGTGAAAATTGTCTTGCTGCGTCTACAACCTGCACTCGAGAGCAGTTTGCTGCTTATGAAATTAGAGACTGGTTTATTAGTCACTCGGCTTACATTCCTCAGCTTCGTTTCTCTATTCAACATGCTAATAACTTAGTGACCGTGAAAATGACTTGGGATGCCAATCTATCTGGTGCAGGTGCCTCTGATTGCTCTGCAGATACCAGTGGTGCTGGTCACCAATGTAGTGAGGTTGCAGTATGGGTAAGGTGATGGGTAAACAAGCGGGTTTTGGCTTAGTTGAGTTAATGATCGCCTTGGTATTGTCTCTGATTGTGGTGGGGGGGTTGTATGCCGCGCTAATTGGTGACCAAAAAAGTTATGAGGCCACTCGAGCAAGCCACTTATTGGTGAGTAAAAATCGGATGAGCATTCAAACCTTGCGTCTTTATTTGCAACAAGCAGGCTTTCGAGATTATAACCAACTTTACCAAAATACCTTATTGCCGCTGGTTTCAACCGCCGATAGTTTTGGCTTTACTTGGGATGAAGCTCAAATGGTGCAAGGTTTAAATGACCAAACTACCTTTGCTGGCGCAAAAGCAGATACTGATGTTATTGCCTTTCGTTTTTATGGAGCCGCTGCACCAAATGCCAGTATGTATACTTGTGACGGCTCTGAGTTGGCGGCGGATACGGTAACAACCTTGGTGTTCTTTATTTCTACTAGTGACCAATTGGTTTGCCGCGACGCAAGTGGCGATACCATATTCGACGAAAGCATAGATAATTTGCAAGTACTATACGGAAGTGTAGATGACAGTGAATTTAAGTATTACACAGCCACCGAAGTCTCGGATTGGAATGAAATCAATCGCGTTAAAGTAGGCTTATTGGTCTCTCAAGAAGTATCGATGGGTAACTTAAGCAATACCAACAGTTACCAAGTGTTAGATAAAACCGTTGCAGTAAATGATAGAAGTATCCGACAAGCTGTTAGCGAAACGGTGTTGTTATTAAATATGGGAACTTAATTTATGCCTTTGAATAATATTAAGCAACAAGGCATGGCGCTAATCATGTCCCTGATAATGGTTGTGATTATTGCGATGATTGGTATCGCTATTGCCCAACAGGTGACGAGTGGCCGTAAAAGTTCCGCTGTGCACCAAGATCACTCGATGAGTTTTTCTCGCGCAACTTCCGGCGTTAATGAAGCGGAGTTTGTGGTTCGCCAACAAGCCTATCATAGCGATGCACTGCTCAACCCAGATACTCCTAACAACCTAGTGGCACCAGCCTTTAACTCTGATACCTGGTGGCAAGACGAAAACAATTGGAGCGCGGCCAACAAAATGACAGTGGTGACAGATGCGGGCGGAAATTTACTGGCTGGCTCACCTCGTTACATTATCGAAGATGGTGGTGTTGATTCCGGTTTGGTATTGGGCGTTCAAGTACCTAAACGTCGCTTTTTACGTATTACTTCTAAAGCGGAAGGCGAAGGTGGTGCGGTAACTTATCTACAATCTTACGTAGCGTTCATGGAGTAAGGAAGTGAAACAAGTAAAAGGATTTACCCTGTTAGAGGTAATGATAACCGTTGCCATCGTAGCCATTCTTGCTGGTATTGCTTATCCCAGCTACCTAAGTCATGTACAAAGCACAAAACGAGAAGAAGCAAAAAGAACCTTAGTTGAAGCTGCTCAGCAAATGGAAAGCTATTATGCAATGCATTTAAGTTATGCCAGCGCAGCTACCGGAACCAGTTTAAGCATCTACACACCTAGCAACGAATTTAACGAAATTTATACACTGACAGCCGATAATGTTAGTTCTTCTGGTTATAAGCTTACTGCGACGCCTAAAGGCTCTCAAACTGGGGACTCTTGTGGAAGCTTGAGTCTATCCAGTACTGGTCTTAAAGAACCCACTACGGGGGGCTGTTGGTAATGATTAATCTGACTAAACCCTCTCTTTACGCTCTAACTTTCTCTGCTTTAATCGGTGTTTCGCAGGCCGGTGACTTAGATCTAGCAGATGCACCTCTTTATGTAGCAACCACTCCGCCTCCTATGGTGATGTTGGTGATGGGGCGTGACCATACCCTTTATTACGAAGCCTATAATGATGCTACTGACTTAGACGGAGATGGTGATTTAGACTTAAACTACAAGCCAACGAGCATCACTTATGCTGGTTACTTTAATAGTTATCGATGTTATTCATATAGCAGTGGCATGTTTACTCCTGGAGATGAAGCAGATACCAATACTAAAGCCTGTAACAGTGGTTGGAGTGGTGACTTTCTAAACTACCTTACCATGTCGCGCATGGATGTATTGAGAGCGGTTCTTTACGGTGGCTACCGTAGTACCGATGACAATGGAACCACGGTATTAGAGCGAGCTTTTGTCCCGCAAGACGCCCATTCTTGGGGCAAGAGTTATACTTCTGAAGCTGTCAATGGTTTTAAGATTGAAGATTACACGCCTTATTCCAATCCTACCGGCAACAACAAGCACTTTTTTGGCACAGCTTCTTGGTCCGATGGAGGCACAGCAGAGCTTAGAGTTTTGCAAAACCTAGATAAAGATATTTGGCAGTGGGCTACAACAGGAAGACCCGTTCTGGATGATGGTGACCCATTTGATGATTATGCTTCTTATTTAGTACGAGTGGCCGTTTGTGTAGAAACTAAGCTTGAAGATAATTGTAGAGAATATAAAAGCGAGCAAGCGCCTGTGCAAAGCAGTTATAAACCTACCGGTTTACTGCATGACTATGGAGAAGATGGCGGTATTGAGTTTGGTTTAATTACCGGTAGTTTTGATAAAAATGCCTCTGGTGGTGTACTGCGTAAAGTCGTATCAGATTTTTCTGATGAAATCGAACTTTCTACCGGCCAGTTTAAAGCAGACGTAACAGGCATTGTTAGTACGATTGATAACTTGCGAATTTTTGGTTTTGACTATGGAAGCAAGAGTTATCCTCGAAACCATCAGGTTGATGGTGTCAGTACGAGTTGCGGTTGGATTAATGATCGCCCGATTCAAAGTGGAGAATGCGCGTCATGGGGTAACCCGATTGGTGAAATGCTCTATGAAAGCTTGCGTTATTTTCATGGCGAAGGTTACGCCAGCCCTGAGTATTCTTCTGGAAGTGGAGCTATCGATGCAGCAATTGGTTTGCCTTATGCTACATGGGACAAACCTTACGATGAGATTAACGGGGTAACAAGACCCTATTGTACTGCCGCTCACAATTTGGTGATTAGTGATTTGAGCCCTTCATTCGACTCTGACGAGCTACCAGGGGTAGTAAGTTTTCCTGAAAATAACTCTAATACGGGAACTTACAGCACTACTGCGCTCAACGGGTTTCACCTTGAGAATTTGTTAAATACTATATCGAGCAGTAGCAATGAGAACATTAGTGGCAACTATTTTATTGGTGAATCGACAGATGATGTTACCGGTTTATTAAGTACTGCCACTGCGCCTACAGCTAAGGTTGTTGAGTCACTTGCCAATATTCGCGGCTTGTCGCCACAAGAGCCTACTAAGCAAGGAAGTTATGCTGTCGCTGGGGCTGCTTATTACGGGCATAAAACAGATATGTTTAGTGATAAACCCGGCAAACAGGCTATCGATACTACCGTTGTAGCAATATCTTCCCCCTTACCTGAGATTAAAGTGCTGGTTGGAGACGACGCCCAAGAAGTTACCATTTTGCCTTTTGCAAAAACCGTTGGTGGGCATTACCAGACTACTGCGGTGAAAGATAGAGGCGCGTACCAACCTACTAATACTATCGTAGATTTCTATGTGCTTGAATCGGAACCGACAAAAGGCGAATTTGTCATCAACTACGAAGATGCTGAGCAGGGTGCTGATCATGAAATGGACATGATTGTGAAATACAAATACGAAGTAGTCGATGATTTGTGCCCTATCTATAATGTCGCCAATCATTGTCCAGGAGAGACTAAAAGAACTGGTGTACAGCTGTCGCTTGCAACCACTTTTACTGCCACTGGCTTTAGACAACATGCTGGTTATGTGATTGCAGGTACAGATAAAGACGGTATTTATCTCGATGTTCAAAAGAATTTTGGTCTTGATGGTGAAGGGAGGTCGCGACAAGACGCAACGGATTACTACCTAGATACACCATTACAAGATGATAGTGCGTTCCCAAATAATTCTAGGATAACGGGTAGCGCTAGTGAAAAACTAGAGCCTTTGCCTTATCAACGTACTAGGAACTTTTTCCCTAGCGCTACAAGTGAGGCAGAATACTTACCATCTCCGTTGTGGTATGCCGCAAAATGGGGCGGGTTTAATGACACTAATAGTAACGGAGTACCAGATGCCGGCGAGTGGGATAATGATGTAAGCGGAGAGCCTGATAACTTTTTCCCAGTGACAAACGCTGGTCAGCTTGGTGCGCAAATAGGCAAAGCATTAGAGAAAATTGCTAGTGGTGAACAATCGGCTAATCCACCAGTGTTTAATAATACTTTTTTAAATGCTAGTGCTTTTCTCTATCAATCTACTTTTGATGGTGAGTATTGGAGCGGAGATATAAAAGCTTTCGCTGCCGCTGATGCTGGTGGGTTTAGTACAACCGCAACTTGGAGTACTGCTGAAGAGTTAGATGCTGTCACGCCAAGCTCTAGAGTTATTTATACCCGCAACAATGAGAGCAATCGAATTGTTGATTTTGTGGTGCCAAATTCGCTAAATGGCGCTACTAATTCACTGAGTTTATCGCAAATTAATGCCTTATTGGACGGCCAAACTGGCAGCGATGCGGTTAAGTTGGCTTACTTAACGGCAGTAATCAACTACCTACGTGGTGAGCGAACCTATGAAGCAGCTGATTTAGCCTACAGCATGCGCACTAGAGCATCAGCCTTAGGAGACGTGATCAACTCAACGCCTTATTATGTTGATTTGGTCAATGACCATGCAGTAGAGAAACCCGTGTTGGTCTATGGTGCCAATGACGGTATGGTTCACATTGCAGATGCTGCCACTGGTGAAGAAATCATGGCTTATGTGCCAAGCCAGGTTTACCAAGGCTTAAATGCCCTAACCAAAAGTACTTATAATCATAAGTATTTTGTCGATGGGGGGATTGCTGGTTTTAGTGAAGAAAGTGGCAATACGACTAAAACCACCGTTGTTGGTACTTTAGGCACCGGATTTAAAGGCTTGTATGCGATAGATGTTAGTGACATGTCGAGCCCCAATAAAAATAAAATTTTATGGGAGATTGACACTGACACAACTGGATATTCCGGTATCGGTTATACCCGAGAAGAACCAACAATTGCTAAACTGGCTAATGGCAAAGTGGGGGTGATCTTCGCTAATGGCTATAACTCTAGCGATGATGAAGGGCAGATATTTATTGCCGATTTAGAGGATGGCAGCTTAATTAAAGCGTTAAAAACCGGTGTAGGAAGCGCCCAAGATCCTACTGGCCAAAACCGACCTAATGCATTAGCAAGCCCAGCAGCAGTGGATAAAGACGGTGATGGTGTCGTTGATCGTATTTATGCCGGTGATTTATTCGGTAATATGTGGGTATTTGATTTAACTGGTAGCAGCTCTGCCGATTGGGACTTAGCCACTACCGATGGAAAGCCATTATTTACAGCTGTTAGCCCAACTAAGTTAGATGGACTAAGTCATACTGCTCAAGCTATTACTACTCGGCCTTCTGTAGGTGCACATCCCTATGGTCTCTCTCAAGGTGTGCTAGTGGCATTTGGTACAGGTAAATACATCGAAAATTCAGATAACAATACTCTTGGTGAGGCTACCCAATCGGTTTATGTTATTTGGGATAAACTAAATGGCTCTTATGTTTCCGATTCGCGTTCAACTGTAGACGGTGAAGAGGTCTATAGCAGTTTATTGAGGCAGGCTATTATAGAAGAGGACGCTAAAAACCGACTGTTAACTGAGTATGTAATAGATTGGGGGACTCATAAGGGTTGGTATCTCGATTTGGTTAACTCTGAGGGTGGCAATACTAACAACTACGGCGAGCGACAGGTGACAAATACCCTGCTGTTGTTCAATAAGTTAAGTTTAACCACGCTGTTACCCAATGAAGATATATGTGCCTCTGGTGGTAGCGGTTGGTATATGGAGCTAAATCTACACTCTGGTATTACTTGGAATCACGGCACCGATGGCAATACCGACCCAGATGACACCTCGGATACCATCAATAATGATTCGTCACATCAAAAAGTAGATGGTATTCCTTCACCACCTACCACAATTATTGTTCCGCCAGACAGCGGTAATGCTGACGACGAAATTATTGTCAAAAACTGTGTAACCTTAAGTACGGGGGCGGTTTTTTGTTTTGACGATTACCAATCTCCCACAGGGCGTTTAAGTTTAAGAACCTTACACTAAGGTCTGGGTAGGAAATCAGATAATAAAAAGGGAGCTTTATAAAGCTCCCTTTTTATTTGATATTTACTATCGGGGGCATTTTTATGTTCTTTATATGACCTTTATATATTTTAGTTGGCAGTTTATTTAAATATATGTTTTTTATACATATTACTAATTTAAATTGTCTAGGGCTTCACTAAAATTCGATTGTTTAAAGATTAAAATTTCAGCAGGTTTTCTATGGTTGTTAGTTGTTGCATCAAGTCAGTTTGAGGTAACTGCAGCCTACGTTGTTGGAAGCAAAATTTTGAGTACTCTCGCCACACTATTTACGCAAGTGCGTTGCTGCAGGTTTGCGCAAAAATATATTCGTTTTACTTGCCTTGTTTTGACTATGGGCTTGTTGCTAAGTGTTATTTCATTAGCAACTAAAGCTGCCCAGTTGAATCTGGCTGATAGCCCCTTATATGTCGCAACATCCCCTTCACCAATGGTGATGTTGGTAATGGGAAGGGACCATACCCTTTACTATGAAGCTTATAACGATGCTACTGACTTAAGTGGCAATAACGACCTAGATATTAACTACAACCCCTTGCTTGTAGACTATGCGGGTTACTTCAATAGTGAGCGCTGCTACACCTATAATTCTTCGCAAAAACGTTTTACCCCTGGCGTTGAGGCGAACGCCAATACCAAAGCGTGCACTGGCTCAGGAGAGTGGAGTGGCGATTTTCTCAATTACCTCACCATGTCACGTATGGATGTTCTGCGCACTGTACTGTATGGCGGCTATAGAGCAATAGACAGTGAAGGCACAACGGTATTGGAACGGGTATTCATTCCGCAGGATGCTCACTCATGGGGTAAAAGTTATACCTCGGAAGCGGTGAATGGTTACCGCATCGATAACTACACCCCATTGTCTCAGCCTAATAGCAATCGTAAGCACTTTTTTGGCACTGCGTCTTGGTCTGATGGCGGTGCCCCGGAGCTAAGAATCAAAAAGAACCAGAACAGTGAGATATGGGAATGGGCGACTACAGAGCGTCCGGTACTAGCCGGGAGCTACAGCGAATCTTATGAAATTAGGGTTGAGGTATGTGTACAAGGCAAGTTGGAGGCGAACTGCAAAGAGTATCCCAACAAACAATACAAACCTACCGGCTTACTGCATGACTATGGCGAAGACGGCAGTATCGAGTTTGGGCTTATTACTGGTAGTTACGACAAAAACTTATCAGGTGGGGTTTTGCGCAAAGCGGTATCCCATTTTGGCGACGAGTTAATCAGTAATACCGGGCAGTTTAAAACCAGCGTAAACGGCATTGTAAGTACAATCAATAAATTACGTATTTATGGTTTTAAATATGGCAGCTATGAGTATGGCTGTGGCTGGATTACCGATCGTGCAATTCGTAATGGCGAATGTACTTCATGGGGCAACCCTATTGGCGAGATGTTGTACGAAAGCTTACGTTATTTCCACGGCGAAGGTTTTGCTAGTCGCTCATATTCAAGCGGCAGCGGTACTATCGATGGTCAACTAGGCTTGCCGTTTGCAAAGTGGGACGATCCTTTTGCTCATCGAGAGTATTGCGCAGCACCCTATAACTTGGTGATTAGCGATATTAGCCCGTCTTATGATTCTGATGAAATCCCTAACGCTCACCCAAGTTACGCAGGTTCTTATCAAGGGTCGCTACTTGACGGATTTCACCTTAAAAACTTGTTAGATAATATTTCAAAATACGAAAATATTGGTGGTGATTATTTCATTGGTGAATCGGTTAGTGATACTACCGGTACCACTAGTGCACCCACTGCAAAAAAAGTTAATACTTTATCGGAGATTCGAGGCCTCTCTCCTCAAGAGCCAACAAAAGAGGGCAGTTATGCAGTAGCTGCAGTGGCGCATTATGGTCACAAAACCGATATCTTCCCCAACAAGCCGGGTAAGCAAAATATTCAAACCACAGTGGTGGCTGTATCTTCTCCACTGCCTGAGGTGGAAGTTGAAGTAGACGGAGAAACCATCATCATTGTTCCGTTTGCTAAGTCGGTAGGCGGCTGTGCTAGTGGTAGTTGTATTAGTACCAATAAAGGGGATTTTCAGCCAACAAATGCCATTGTTGATTACTACGTAGAAGAGTTTTCTCCCACAAAAGGAACCTTTAGGATTAACTTTGAGGATGTTGAACAAGGTGCTGATCACGAGATGGACATGATCGTGAAGTACCACTACGAAGTAAAACAGCTGTGTGAGAATGCCTACGATAATGAGGCCACTTGTAGTAAGCGCTTAGGTGTTCAATTAACTTTAGATTCAATTTATGCCGCGGGCAGTATTGACCAACACGCTGGTTACGTTATTTCCGGTACTGACAAAGATGGTATCTATTTAGATGTGAAAGATCGTGGTGGAAATAAGCGTACTTATTACTTAGATACACCTTTACAAAATGATTCGGCTTTTCCAAATAACTCTCGGGAATCTAGCAACAACAGCTCAGATTTACCGCTAATTCGTAAACGGAATTTCTTTCCTAGTTCAAGCTCTGAGGCTGCGACCTTATTGCCTTCGCCGCTTTGGTATGCGGCAAAGTGGGGCGGTTTTACCGATACCAATAACAACGGCATACCCGATGACGGCGAATGGGACGAAGAAGAAAGTGGTCAGCCAGATAACTATTTCCCGGTAACTAACGCTGGGCAACTAGGCGCGCAAATTGGCAAAGCCTTAGAGAAAATAGCCAGTGGCAGCCAGTCGGCTAGCCCTCCGGTGTTTAATAACAATTTTTTAAGCAGTAGCTCATTTTTGTATCAATCGTCATTTGATGGGGAATACTGGAGTGGCGATGTAAAGGCATTTAAAGCGGCCAGTGGAGGTGGATTTAGCTCTACTGAGACTTGGAGCGTAGCCAAAGAACTTGATGCAATACCTCATCAACAGCGTACCATTTTCTCTCGTAATGGTGAGTCCGGCGAGGTCTTTGAGTTTACAGCACCAAACAGTTTACAGCCTTCCGCTATTGGTTTTAGCCAATCGCAAATCTCCGCCTTGCTGGCAGGGCAAACAGGCTCAGATTCTCTGAAGTTAGATTATCTTCAGGCGGTAGTGAATTACCTGCGAGGTGAGCGCACTTATGAGCAAAGTGACTTGCAGTTTTCCATGCGAAAACGCGCTACTGCATTGGGTGATGTCATCAACTCCATTCCCTATTATGTGGATCTCGCTACTGGCCACAAAGTGAATAAACCAGTGCTGGTGTTTGGAGCAAACGATGGCATGGTGCATGTGGTTGATGCTAAAACGGGCAAGGAGCTAATGGCCTATTTACCCAGCCAAGTTTATCAACATCTAAATAGCCTTACCCGCAGTACTTACACTCACAAGTATTTTGTCGATGGAGCTATTACCGGCTACACCGATGAATCGGATAAAACCACTGTAGTGGGAACTTTGGGCACCGGCGTGAAGGGCTTATACGCATTAGATGTTACCAATATGAATTGGCCAACTAAGAATAGCATTAAGTGGGAAATTGATAGTTCCACCAACGGCTTTGAAAGCCTAGGTTATAGCCGTGAGCAGCCTACTATTGCTAAGTTGGCCAACGGTACAACTGGAGTGATTTTTTCAAATGGCTATAACGCTGCAGATGATGAAGCAACTCTATATGTTGCCGACCTAAAAGACGGCAGTTTAATTGCCGCGCTAAGCACTGGAGTGGGCAGCTCAGGGGACCCTACTGGACAAGGTCGGCCAAACGCATTGGCTTCTCCCGCCGTGGTCGACTTAACGGGTAACGGTGTTGCCGATCGCATTTATGTCGGTGACTTATTTGGAAACATGTGGGCATTTGATGTATCCGATACTCGAGCCAGCAACTGGGAGCTCGCTACCATTCAAAGTGCTGGGTCTAAGCCGCCATTGTTTTCTGCAACTAGCCCAAGCAAACGCTTAGTTGGCTCTAGCATGCAATATCAAGCGCAGCCAATTACCACCAAACCGTCGGTTGGCGCTCATCCAATGGGCTTGAATCAAGGTGTGTTAGTAGCCTTTGGAACGGGTAAGTATATCGAAGTAGATGATAACGATGCCGATGATCAAGATACTCAAAGCATCTATGTCATTTGGGATCGTTTAAACGGCGAAGCCGTAAATTCTAAGCGCTCTAGAGTGAGTGGAGAAGATGTTTATGACGCGAGTTTGTTGCGGCAAGCCATTATCGAAGAGGATTCAAGTAATCGCTTGTTAAGCAATAATCCAATTGATTGGAATACCCATAGCGGCTGGTATTTGGATTTTGTGAATACCCAGAGTAACAATACCAATAACTACGGTGAACGGCAGGTAAGTAACAGTTTATTGCTCGCCAATAAACTTAGCTTTACCACTATGCTACCCAATACTGATACTTGTGCCTCTGGCGGTAGTGGCTGGTATATGGAGTTGAATTTACATACTGGCAGAACCTGGAACACTGGTACCGAGGGTAATACTGATCCCAACGATCCTAACGACACGATTAATAATGATAGCTCCCATCAAAAGGTGGAAGATGGTATTCCTTCTTCGCCAGGAGTAATTATTGATCCCAACTTACCTAGTGATGGTTCAGTTCACGATGGCTCGATTAATCAGAAAAACTGCATTACTTTAAGTAACGGTACCATGTTGTGTTTTGACGACTTTACCTCGCCAACCGGTCGATTAAGTTTACGCCGCTTACACTAGTAAGCCGCAAAGCGTAATAGAAGCAGCCCTCTAGGGCTGCTTTTTTGTTCAAATAAACGTCGATTTATGTTGGCGTGTTTTGCTACACTAGCCGCCCTTTTTTGGAGAGCCTGTTATGCAGTGTCGTTTAGGCTGCGGTGCTTGTTGCATTGCGCCATCTATTAGCTCATTAAATAAAGCAGCGGGTGAGCGATGTGTTCATTTAAATGCTGATAATTTATGCGCTATCTTTGGTAAAGCTGAGCGACCTAAGGTTTGCAGTGATTTTAAAGCTGTTGAGTGGCTGTGTGGAACTACCCAGCAACAAGCCATGGATAATCTCATCTACTTAGAAAAGCAAACCGCGTAATAATATTGCTTGGTATTAAGGCTTTGTACTGCTTGCTTTAATGCAACTGCCTAGAGCTGTTTGTTGTGCACAGGCTGCACAATCGGCTCTTCTGAACCCACTAAACGAATGCTAGGTTCACTCTCGAGCTCTGGTGCTAATAAAGCTAGGCGTTGGGCTACCCCAACTAGTTGCACATCTTCTGGCAAACTTAGCCGATTAAGTAAATCCACCGAGTGTGGTCTGGGGTGAGCGATTAGCACTGCATGACCATATTTTCGAGCAAGGCTTAGGGCCTTTTGCCATTGGCGTTCAATGGCCACTGGGTTGTCTTGGTGATCTAGAAATACATGGCGCTTTAAATTGGGCACTTGATACACCCTAGCAGTTTGTTGGGCAATGCTGGCTAAGTGGGTGCGGCTATCCACAAAAAATAGCTCTTGTTTAGCCAGTACTTGCATTAACCAATGCATTTCTGTGGGCAGCTGGGTGAGTTGGCTACCCATGTGGTTGTTTAAGCCGGTTGCTTCTGGAAAGTCATTAATAGCTGCTTCTACACGTTGCTTAAAAGTTACTTCTTCTAAATTATCGGGTAGTCCATAGGGGCCTAAAGCAATGGTGCCGCTGCCTTGCATCGGTAGATGCAACATTACTTCGCGTTGCTGCTGCTGAGCTTGTTCGGCAATCTCTTTGGCATAAGGGCTTGATGGAAGTACCGATAAGGTAATATTGGGGTGTAGGTCTAGTAGTGCAAAGTCGCGAGCACTATTTCCGACATCATCAATGATGATGCTTAACTGCGCAGCCATGGCTGAGCTTGTTGCCAGCATACCTAGGCAAAGTAGAATTATTTTAACCATTTACTGGGGTCTTGGGTTTGCCCTTTATGGCGAATCTGGAAGAACAAGGCATTGGTCGTTTGGCCGCCAGTATTACCCGCATAAGCCACGGTTTGGCCAGCGCTTACTCGCTCACCAATTTCCGCGTTTAAGCTTTGGTTGTAGCCGTAAAAACTTAGGTATTGCTCACCATGATCGATAGCGACGACCAGGCCATAACCACGCAACCAATCAGCGAATACAACATTACCAGAAGCCACTGCTTTCACATTCGTACCAGGGTGAGAATCGATCACTATGCCTTGCCAGCGTGTTTGCCCCTGATTTTTACTGTTATAACTGTGCAGTACTTTGCCTTTGAGCGGCCAAGGAAGTTTGCCTTTTGCCTTGGCGAGGCCAGTAAGAGGCGCTTTATCTAAGTTTTGTTTGAGGGCAAGTTGCTGTTGCTGTTCTATTTGGTCACTAATCACTTGCTGTAAGTGCTGTTCATTAATTTGTAGCTGCTCTAAACGGCTTTGCTCAGTATTTTGCAGTTTATTAAGTTTAGCGAGTTGTTGCTTACGTTGATTTTGTTGAGACTGTAGCTGGTCCAGCTTTTGTTTTTGCTGAGCGACTAAGCCTTCTAAATGCTTTTGCACCTCGGCCAGTTGGCTTTGAACTTTGCTTAACTCTAGTTGCTGGAAGCTGACTTGCTCTAAGGCCTTGCTGCGGGCTTTGGCTAAATATTGGTAGTAGCTTAACATCCGCTCTAAATCTGCGGCATTTTGTTGGTTCAGCAGCATCTTCATGTAATCGCTATTACCTAAGCGATAAGCGCTATTGATTTGTGCTTTAAGTGCTTGTTGCTGTTGAGCTAGTTTTTCTTCTAGCTGTTGCTCTTGCTGCTGAATATTTTGTTGTTCTATTTTGGAGTGGGAAAGCTGATTGTTAAGTTTGCGCAGTTGTTGACTGGAGTCTGCTAGAGCCAACTCATATTGTCTTAGCTGCTCTTGCGCCTTAGTTATGTCACTTTTGCGCTTTTTAAGTTGTTGTTGTTGCTGTTTGAGTTGCTGTTGAACCTCGAGCAACTGTTGTTGTTCGTTGGCATGAAGTGGCGGGCAGAGCAATAGCAAAACGCCAGCAATAAGGCTGGCGTTAAACAGGCGAATAAGGCGCTTGTTAGCGCCTTGTTTCGAAGCTGAAATAGGCTCTTTCATCAAGCCATTATTTCAAATTCATCAATACCTTGCCAGTCATTTCTGCTGGAGTTTCCATGCCCATCAAGCTTAGCATTGTTGGGGCAATATCACTTAAACGACCGCCTTCAACTGGGGTTGCTTCGCGACCGTAGTAGATGAAAGGTACAGGCAGGTTGGTATGAGCTGTGTGAATGCCACCCGTTTCTGGGTCAACCATTTGCTCGGCGTTACCGTGGTCGGCTGTGATTAAACACTCGCCGCCTACTTTATCTAGTGCTTCAACCAAACGGCCAATGCTCTTATCTACGGCTTCACAGGCTTTAACTGCAGCATCGTATACGCCAGTGTGGCCAACCATGTCGCCGTTAGGGTAGTTACAAATGATAACGTCGTACTTGCCGCTCTCGATTGCAGCTACAAACTTGTCGGTTAGCATTTCCGAGTTCATTTCTGGTTGTAGGTCGTAAGTAGCTACTTTTGGAGAAGGAATAAGCTCGCGGTCTTCACCTACAAAGGCTTCTTCTTTACCGCCGTTAAAGAAGAACGTCACGTGGGCGTATTTTTCTGTTTCAGAAATACGCAGTTGCGTTTTGTTGTTCTTTTCTAGCCACTCGCCGAGTGTGTTCACTAAGTCTGTAGGGCCATAAGCACAAGGAGCTTTAATGTCCGCTGCATATTGGGTAAGTGTAACAAAGGTACATGCAGGTACTTTAGCGCGCTCAAACCCAGTGAAGTCTTGCTCAACAAAACAACGTGAAATTTCACGGGCACGGTCAGCACGGAAGTTCATGAACAATACCGCATCGCCATCGTTAATGCTGGCTGCGCTTTCGCCTACTACTGATGCCTTAACAAACTCATCGTTTTCGTCACGCGCGTAAGCTGCTGCTAGTGCTTCAGTAGCGTTAGCGTAGCTGTATTCAGCTTTACCTTCGGTAAGCAATTGATAAGCTTCTTCTACACGTTCCCAACGGTTATCACGGTCCATTGCGTAGTAACGGCCTACTAAAGAAGCGATACGACCGGTACCAATTTCAGCAAATTTTGCATCGAACTTTTCAATTGAGCCTTGCGCGCTGCGTGGTGGAGTGTCACGTCCGTCCAAGAAAGCGTGTAAGTAAATTTCTTTTGCGCCTTGCTTAGCGGCTAATTCAATCGCAGCTAGCATGTGATCTTCGTGGCTGTGAACACCGCCTGGAGAAAGTAGACCCATGATGTGAACGGCTTTACCGGCAGCTACGGCTTTATCTACCGCACCTACTAATACTTCGTTAGTGAAAAAGTCACCGTCTGTAATTGACTTACCAACACGGGTAAGTTCTTGGTATACAACGCGACCAGCACCGATGTTAGTGTGACCAACTTCTGAGTTGCCCATTTGTCCGTCTGGTAAACCTACATCTAGGCCCGAACCCGAGATAAGGGTGCTAGCAGCAGTTTCCCAAAGGTTGTCTAATACTGGTGTGTTGGCGTTTGCTACAGCGTTGTTGGCGCTGTCTTGGCGGTAGCCCCAGCCGTCCATAATAACGAGTGCTAAAGGCTTTTTGCTTGCAGACATTGCAATTTCCTCAATCGGTAAATGTTTAAGTGAAAAACGAATTAGTGAAATATTACTACATTTTTTGTTCGAGTCACCTGATTGAGCGCAAATCAACCGAGATTAGTTGTTTTTGCTCAGATTTGTTCTGGTGTATGAATCTTAGGTCAATTTGCGAGCTTTGGCGCGCTTGAGAGCTGCTATTCTTCTCGCTCAGGTGTATACTCTCGCCCCAATATCACTAACTATTTGCTTAACTGGAATTGTCATACTATGCAGCAAGTTGTCGAATTTGTCGGAAATAACCCTATCATTTCATTCGCTTGGGTCGGTTTGTTCGGTGCCGTTATCTACACTTTTATCCAACCAATGCTGTCGAAGGTTACCTCGGTAGGCAATCACGAAGCGACATTGCTCATTAATAAAGAAGATGCAGTTGTGGTGGATGTTCGTACTAACGACGAGTACAAAAAAGGGTATATTGCGGGCGCACGTCACATTCCTTTAACCCAAATACAGGCTAATAACTTTAAGCCTATTGAAAATTTAAAGGGCAACCCCATTATCGTTGTATGTGAAACAGGGATGCGTTCAGGCTCAGCGGCTAACGCTCTGGTTAAAGGCGGTTTTGAGAAAGTGTATAACCTACGCGGCGGCATGACCGATTGGAAATCAGCAAACCTACCGATCACTAAGAAGTAAGATCGAGTTTTAATGGCTAGCGCTCTAGCGATTAAGCAATTTTAAATAAATGTATTAAAGGTAATTATCATGGCTGAAGCAGCTACCACTGAAGCACCACAAGTAGAATTTGCAATTCAACGTATTTACACAAAAGATATTTCTTTTGAAACACCTAACTCTCCGCAAATCTTTCAACAAGAGTGGAAACCAGAAGTTAAGGTTGATCTAGACACTACTAGCAACAAACTCGCTGATAACGTATTTGAGGTGGTTTTAACACTTACTGTTACTGCTAAAGTTGGCGAGCAAACTGCGTTCTTATGTGAAGTTCACCAAGGTGGTATTTTCACTCTAGGTAACATGCCAGAGCCTCAACTTGCTCACGCAATTAACGCTTACTGCCCTAATATTCTTTTCCCTTATGCACGTGAAGCGGTATCTAACCTAGTTAACCGTGGTTCTTTCCCACAAATTAACTTGGCGCCTGTTAACTTTGATGCTTTGTTTGCTAACTATGTACAACAGCAAGCAGAACAGCAACAAGCGGCTAAAGCTGACGCTTAATGGTTAACTCAAAGGCGACTATGACCGTATTGGGCGCTGGCTCATACGGTACCGCGTTGGCAATTGCGATTGCCCGAAATGGACAACGTACCGTGTTATGGGGTCATGAGCCTGAGCATGTGGCTGCACTTGATGCAGCCCGTGAAAACCAAGATTTCCTGCCTGGAGTTGCTTTCCCTGAAAGCCTAGAACTAGAAGCTGATTTAGCCACTGCGGTTGCGCAAAGTGACAACCTGCTGGTGGTAGTGCCTAGTTTTGCCTTCGCTGATGTAATGCGTCAGATAAAGCCTATGTTAAGCGAACAATCACGAGTAGCCTGGGCAACCAAAGGTTTAGAAGCGAATACCGGACATTTATTGTCTGAGGTTGCTGTTGATGTCTTGGGTGAGCAGGTGTCGTTGGCGGTGATCTCTGGGCCAACGTTTGCTAAAGAACTTGCAGCAGGTTTGCCTACCGCGATTTCTGCCTCTTCTTCAGATGCTGAGTTTGTGCGCTATTTGGCAAAGGTAATGCACTGTGAGCGAAGCTTTAGGGTGTACACCAATAACGATATTATTGGCGTGCAGCTTGGTGGCGCAGTTAAAAATGTTATTGCGATTGGCGCTGGTTTGGCCGATGGGTTAGGCTTTGGCGCAAATGCAAGAACGGCCTTAATCACCCGAGGGCTGCGTGAAATGACTCGTTTGGGTAAAGCCTTAGGCGCTGATACCGAGACCTTTATGGGTATGGCTGGTCTTGGTGATTTGGTGCTTACTTGTACCGATAATCAAAGTCGTAATCGGCGATTTGGTCTGGCTTTAGGTAAAGGCAAAAACAAGCAACAAGCTGAGCAAGAAATTGGTCAAGTTGTTGAAGGTTTCCGCAATACTAAAGAAGTTTACTTGTTAGCTGAAAGAGTTGGTGTTGAAATGCCAATTGTAGAGCAAATATATCAAGTACTTTATGAAAACAAATCCGTGCAAACTGCCGCTATGGATCTTTTGGCAAGGTCGCAAAAAGACGAATAAGGCCTTAGTCGCCTTAGCCTTGTTTTTGGTGAGCAGTATTTCCGATGCTGCTGCCATTAAAGTTGTTGTTCCCTCCGATGTTTATCAAGACTATTTGTTATTCCTTGCTGGCCGCGATCCGGTTTCCATCCAAGATTTTTCAGGGGCTCATAGCCGAAGAGATGTGGTAGAGGTCGCTTTGTTTATACAAGCACTGCGCCTTGGTGGTTGGAAGGAACCAATTTATTTCAGTAAGGTAGACAGCTATCAACGCACCATGCGTTTGTTAACTCATGGGGACGTGGTTGCAAGTGCAACAACAATGTTTACTCGTGATATAAGCGCACACCCAAATTTATTAGAAACTCAGCCGGTAGTGGAGAAAGGGCAATTTGAAGTGGGTTTATACCTCAAGGACAGTAGCCCTTTGTTGCAGGGCGCAACACCAACTCTATCGCAGATAAAACGCTTAAAAGTGGTGTCAAACAAGCAATGGTCGGTAGACTGGAGTACTTTAGAACAGCTGGGTTTTAATCACCGCATTCATACCACTAAATGGCAGAGCCAAGTAAAAATGGTTGATATTGGCAGAGCAGATGCTTTACTCGCCCCTTTTCAAGCCAGCGATGATATGAGTTTACAAGCCTTTGGTGTAAGCCTAAAACCTTTGCCGGGGATTAAGCTTGCATTGCAAGACTCGAGACGCTTTGTGATTAGTCGGTCAGCAATTGATAATCGCCGGGTATTTTTGGCTTTAGAGATGGGGTTAACAGAATTAAAACGCCAAGGGGTTATCACTCAGGCTTATCAACAGTCGGGCTTTTTACAAAGCAAAGTAGCCGATTGGCAGTTAATAACACCATAGACAAAAAGGTAGCCTAAGCTACCTTTTTTGCTAATAGTAGTAACCAGTGTTCTAGTAGTAAGAGTGCTCACCGGCTTGGTGCTCAGTGACATCTTTTACACCGGTTAGTTCACCTGGGAAGGCTTCAAGCAACTGCTTTTCGATGCCTTCTTTTAGCGTAACATCTACCATGCTACAACCATTACAACCGCCGCCAAACTGCAATACAACAACGCCTTCTTCGGTTAGCTCCATCACGCTAACTTTACCACCGTGTGAGGCCAAGTTAGGATTAACCTGAGTTTCAATGGTGTATTCAACACGCTCAATCAGTGGAGCGTCATCATCTACTTTGCGCATCTTGGCGTTAGGTGCTTTAAGGGTAAGTTGCGAGCCCACTTTGTCGGTCACAAAGTCAATTTCAGCTTCTTCTAAAAATGGCGCGCTAGCAGTATCTACCATGGCTTTAAAACCATCGAATTGTAGTGCGGTATCATCCTCTTCAACCGATTCTGGTGGGCAATAAGAAACACCACACTCTGCGCTTGGTGTACCAGGATTAACCACAAATACACGAATATGGGTGCCTTCAGGCTGTTGTTCTAGCAGCTTAACAAAGTGTTGTTGCGCTGTTTCTGAGATCGATACCATCTGCTTCCTCGATACCTGACTAAAATACTAGGGATTATTGTACGGCTTTTTAAACCGCTCTGCTAGTGTTGCGAGAGCTTATCTTCGTTGTGAGGGTTTTGGAGTGCGGGCAATGGCCCAGATGTCGACTCGTTCAGCGCCGACACCTTTAAGCTGCCTAGCTAGCACGTTAGCGGTGCTACCGGTTGTTACAACATCATCAACTATTACCCAGTGTTTATAGTTAAGCGTATTTTGGCAACTAAAGCTGGCGGCTAAGGCTTTTTGTCGCTGGCGGCGGGTTAACCCTGCCTGGCTTGAACCATAATGTTTGCGCGTAAACGGCTTTTGCATTGGTTTAGCTGCGTGCTTTGCCAATTGCTTACATAAAACCTCACTTTGGTTAAAACCACGCCGCCACTGCTTAAACCAATGTAAGGGCACTGGGCAAAAGGCTTCTGGTATGGGAGCTTGAGTGTGTTGAATATGCTGCCAAATAAGTTGGCCTAAGGGCTTCGCCAAATGTTGCTGTTTGGCATATTTGTAGGCTTTAATCATCGGCTCTATCGGCCATTGGTAGTCACTTAAACAGAATACTTGATCGTAAAAAGGCACGTTGCCTTGGCACTCGCCGCATATTCCTGGCTCTGCTAAGGGTAAATAACACGTCTCACAACGGTGTTGGTTTGGCGTTAACAGTAGAGTGCGGCAGCTCTCGCAACAAGCCTGATCGAGCCTCTTACTTTGGAAACAAAAATCACAGTGTTCAGACAAAACTAAGCGGGAGTTTAAAGCCGCGTGAAATCTAGTTAACATGAGCATCCTTTTTGATCAGTAGTTAAGTGTAGATGAGTAAATTGCATTTTGAACGTCATGGCTCAGGCCCTGCGCTCATTCTTATTCATGGTTGGGGCTTAAACGGTGCTGTTTGGCAGCCTATAACCGAGCTATTGGCCGAGCAATTCAGCGTATATCTGGTGGATTTACCCGGCTTTGGCTACTCGCCTGCTATTGAGCCGCTTAGCTTAGATGGCATGGTGCAAGCTATTAGTGCTCAGGTGCCCGAGCGGGCCATTTGGTTAGGCTGGTCTTTAGGTGGTTTAGTGGCAAAGTATGCAGCTATTCACCAGCCTCAGCAGGTTGCTGGTTTAATTACTGTGGCCAGCTCGGCCCACTTTATTGCTAAATCGGAGTGGCCGGGAATTCAGGCAAAAGTGCTCGATGGTTTTGCCAGTGGTTTACAGCAAGATTTTAAGAAAACCTTACAGCAATTTTTGGCCATCCAAGCCATGGGGAGCGTTCAAGCTAAGCAAGATATCAAGCAGCTTCGAGAGCTACTGGCAACTAGGCCTTTGCCCCAGCTTAGCGCTTTAGAACAGGGCTTGGCTTTGTTGCAAAGCCAAGACTTACGTGATGAATTAGCGCAAATCTCAATGCCTTGGTTACAGCTATATGGTCGTAGCGATGCGCTGGTACCAAAGGCCGCTATGCAGCAACATGCCGAGCTTCACCCCGCGGCAACTCAATACTTATTTGCTAGTTCTTCACATGCACCATTTATCTCTGAGAAGCAGCTATTTGCTGAAAAAGTACTCAGCTTCGCGCGCAGCATAGTGGTGTAAAAGTGAGCAATTTGCTAGAATTAAGGCTAACTATGATCGAGCTAGCATCTAACTAAGCGGAGGGCATATGCAAATTGGCGCGGCAAGTAGCGGTTTTCAAATTATTGCTAACGCAAATCAGCAGGTTAGTGAAAGTGCTCAAACCCTTGCTGAAGTAGCGGCAAAACGTGAACCACAGCAAAACGAAGTGGTTGATGCCATGGTGAGCCTTAGCCAAGCTGAGCTTTATGCTAAAGCTGGCGCTAAGGTGATACAAACCGAATCTAAAATGTTAGGCACTTTACTGGATGTAGAGGCCTAGTATGAATATCAATGTTAGCTTGCCTAATGTTTTCCCCAATACCTTAACTCCGCCTACGGATTCAGCCCGTCGCGATAATCAGTTGCGTCAGGTGATAGCTCAACCCAAAGAAGTGGCTAGTTTTGCCAAAGAGCCCGAGGTAGGCACTGAGAAAGACCGTAACAAGCCACAAGCCACGGCTCAATATCCTCAGGTTCAAGAACAGCAAGCTAAGATTAACGAACGCGAAGCACAGCAAGGTCGCGAGCAACAAGGCGAGCAGCAGGGTAAACAAAACGAGCAAAAAGGCAGTCAAGAACAGTCGGGGTCAGATCAACCCAGTGCCAGACAAAAAGGCCAAAATGAGCTTAACGAAAGCGAACAGAAGAAAGTTGATGAGCTAAGTGCGCGCGACCAAGAGGTCCGCACCCACGAAGCGCAACATCAAGCGGTAGGCGGGCAATACGCCAGTGCCGCCTCTTTTGAGTTTGAACGTGGCCCAGATGGAAAGCAATATGCGGTAGGCGGTGAAGTGTCTATCGATGTGAGTGAAATCCCCGACGACCCACAAGCTACCATTGCTAAAATGGAGCAGGTACAACGGGCGGCGTTAGCACCCGCAGAGCCTTCCTCGCAAGATCGGCAAGTGGCCGCACAGGCTCAACAAAAAGCCGCCGAAGCACAGCGCGAACTTAATCATGCACAACCGCCTGGTTTGCTGGCATCAGACGAACAACCTTCAGCCTTTGGCGCCATTGCTGCCGAAGGTGCCGAATTTGAACCCACTCAGCAAGCGCGAGAGCAGCAAAATGCTCGAGCTTTGCAGCAACGCTACCCCGATATCGCACAGCAAATGGCGCAGCGTAATCAAACCATTGAACAGCGCTATAGCAGTGCTGCGGCCTTTAGGCCGCAATCTCAACTAAGTTTACAAGCTTAATCTATTTCTCTGCTCTAATTTATTTTTTCGCTTTGGCGAACGCATCTGCAAAGGCGCTATTGATCGGCGCACTAGCTTGCGGCTTTGTGGCCGAATGAGGCTTATTGGGTGTTGGTTTTGTTTTGTTTGTAGATGGGGTAGAACGGACGTCTTCATCTAAGCGCATGCTAAGGGCAATGCGTTTGCGTTGTACTTCTACTTCCAGCACTTTTACCTTAACGATATCGCCGGCTTTAACTACTTGATGTGGATCTTTCACAAAGTGATTGGCTAAGCAGGAGATATGTACCAAACCGTCTTGATGCACGCCAACATCAACAAAGGCACCAAAGTTAGTGACATTGGTAACAACTCCTTCTAACAGCATGGCCGGCTTTAGGTCGCTAATGGTATTTACTCCCTCTTTAAAGGTGGCGGTTGCAAACTCTGGGCGAGGGTCGCGACCAGGCTTTTTAAGCTCGTCGATAATGTCGGTTACTGTGGGCAGACCAAACTTATCGTTAGTAAATTGTTTTGGGTCGAGTTTGTTTAAGCGCTCACCGTTGGCAATTAACTGGCTAACTTCACACTGGCTATGTTGAGCAATGGCCTGTACTACGGGATAAGCCTCGGGGTGAACGGCTGATCCATCTAAGGCATTTTTCGCTTGGTTAATCCGTAAAAAACCCGCCGCTTGCTCAAAGGCTTTAGGCCCTAAACGAGGCACTTTTTTGATGGCTGCGCGTGACTTAAACGCACCGTGCTCATCGCGGTAGGCCACAATGTTTTGCGCTATGGTGGAGTTTAAACCTGCCACAAAACTTAGTAGTGGTGCCGAAGCCATATTTACATCCACACCCACGGCATTTACACAGTCCTCAACTACGCTGTCTAATTGTTGTGATAGCTTGCTTTGGCTAACATCGTGTTGGTATTGGCCAACACCAATCGCTTTGGGTTCAATCTTAACTAACTCGGCTAAGGGATCTTGTAAGCGGCGAGCAATTGACACCGCGCCGCGAATTGAAACATCCAGCTCTGGAAATTCTTGCGCTGCTAGCTCAGAGGCAGAATACACCGAGGCACCTGCTTCACTCACCATCACTTTTTGCAAACCTTGCGGTGGCAACATGCTTATGAGATCAGCGGCCAGTTTATCGGTTTCACGCGAGGCAGTGCCGTTCCCCACACTAATTAACTTAACTTGGTGTTTAGCCACTAAACTCGCTAGCGTTTTGAGTGAGTCTTGCCATTGGTTTCGTGGCGCGTGAGGGTAAATGGTGTCGTAGGCGACCAGTTTACCGGTAGCGTCAACCACCGCTACTTTAACACCAGTACGCAAGCCTGGATCTAGACCTAAGGTGGCTTTAGGCCCTGCAGGCGCTGCCATCAATAAGTCATTTAAATTGCGCGAAAACACACTAATTGCTTCGTCTTCACCACGCTCACGCAGTTGATTGAGCAATTCTGTTTCTAGTTGTAGTTTTAGTTTTACTCGCCAGGTCCATTGCACCACGGTGGCTATCCAGCGGTCGCTAGCATGCCCTTTAGGGGCTAAAGCAAAATAGTCGCGGATCATTTGCTCAGCAGGGTGGTTTCGCCCGTCCTCTTGCTCAACTTCTACGCTTAGGTTGAGTATGCCTTCATTGCGCCCTCGCAATATGGCTAAAGCGCGGTGAGAAGGTATTTTTCCTATGGCTTCGTGGTAGTCAAAATAGTCTTGGAACTTCTGACCATTTTGTTGCTGACCATCGATAACCTCCGCCTTTACCACGGCATTTTGTTGTAAGAATAAACGAAGCTTCGCTAGCAGTGGGGCTTGCACGGCAAAGCGCTCCATCAGTATGAACTTGGCGCCATCTAATACCGCTTTGCTGTCGGCAAAGCCTGCTTCGCTATTAATAAAATCTTCGGCTAGGCTTTCTGGGCTGGTATCTGGCTGGCTTAGCAAAAGCTCTGCTAATGGCTCTATGCCAGCTTCAATAGCAATTTGCCCTTTAGTACGGCGTTTGGGTTTGTAAGGAAGGTAGAGATCTTCTAGTTCTGTTTTACTGCTCGCTGCATTAATAGCTTGTTCTAATTGCGGTGTGAGTTTGTCTTGTTCAGCAATGGATTTGAGTATTGCAATACGGCGTTGCTGCATCTCACGTAAATAACTTAAACGTTGCTCTAACAAGCGTAATTGCCCGTCATCTAATCCGCCGGTGGCTTCTTTACGGTAACGGGCAATAAAAGGAACCGTTGACCCTTCATCAAGAAGCTTAATGGCGGCACTCACTTGTTGAGCTTGTGCGTTGATATCTGTAGCAATTTGTTGTTCTAAATTTTGCATGGGCTTATGTAATTTTAGATGCGCTGCTTGTTGCAGCAGAAAAAGTGTCCTCTATCTTATTCGCTTATAAATAGGCATCAAGCAGAAAAAATAATATGTAGAGACTTAATAGCGTGAAAACTGTTTCACAGCGTGACAAATTTTTCATAAGCACTTCATAGATACGTTTTGTTGCAGGCTGTTGGTCATAGTTATGTGAGCTAAAGCCATAAACATTATTCAGTTACTGAATTAGAGTGAGGATGATTTTAATGCCTCAGTTCAAGGAGAGCGAAATGAGCGCGAGCGACAAGACTCTTTTCAATGTAAGTTTAAGCCGTGTTAGCCAAAGCATTGTATTGGCTAGTTTAATGAGTGCACCGGCACTTGCGGCCAGTAATGAAATGCTTAGTAATACTGATTTTAGCAATGGCACCACCGGCTGGTGGTCAAGCGGTGCTGAATTAGTGGCCAAAGACGGCGAAGCCTGCATGGACATTAAGCGTGCCGGCTCTAACCCATGGGATGTAATTTTAGGCCAGCGCGGATTTGGTTTGGAAGAAGGCCAAGACTATGCCATCGACTTTGTGGCGCGCGCCAACAAAGACACCGCCTTTACCGCACTTATTCAGCATAATGGTGCACCATATACGCAATACTTTAATCAAGTATTAGAGATTGGCACTGAGCCAAAAGCCTTTAGCTTCAAGTTCACTCAAGATCAAAAGAGTGATGCTAAAACCGAGTTTCAGTTCCAGCTAGGAGCCCAAAAAGAAGCGGTATTGTGTTTTAGCGATATATCGGTGAAAGGTAAGTCTTTTGTTATCGTAAACAAAATTCCTAACATTCGCTTAAACCAAATTGGCTTTTATCCTAAAGCCGAAAAGATTGCGGTAATTAGCAGTGAAGAGCAACAACCGCGGGTTTGGCGCGTAAAAGATGCCGAAGGCAATCACTTACTTACCGGTAAAACCAAAGTATTTGGGATGAATGCGGCCTCTGGCGAAACAGTGCATCAAGCAGACTTTTCTGCCTTAACGACCAAGCATGAAAACTTGGTGTTAGATGTAGATGGTCAAACTAGCCATCCTTTCAAAATTGCTGATGATATCTACAGCGAGTTAAAACATGATGCCTTAGCTTACTTCTACCAAAACCGTAGCGGTGTAGAGATTAAGCAAGAGTTTGTACAGCGACCAAACTTGGCGCGTCCAGCAGGGCATGCTCCAGATGTAGTGAGTTGTTTTGATAAAACCGACGACAAAGGGAACAAGTGGCCAGGTTGTGATTTTGACATGGACCTCACCGGCGGTTGGTATGACGCAGGTGACCACGGTAAATATGTGGTAAACGGCGGCATTAGTACCTGGACCTTAATGAACCTTTACGAGCGCTCGCAATTTATTGATGGTGCTGGCGAACCTTTTGCTGATGGTAAACAACCAATGCCAGAAGCGGGTAATGGTGTAAACGATCTATTGGATGAAGCGCGCTGGAACATGGAGTTCATGTTGGCGATGCAAATCCCAGAAGGCAGCAAAGTATCGGTGCCTGTGGGTAACCAACAAGAAAACATTCGCTCGCTTAAGCTCACCGAAATTGATGCCTCTGGTATGGCGTTCCATAAGGTGGCTGACGAAAAGTGGACAGGTATGCCATTACCGCCTCACAAAGATACCCAAAAGCGTTATGTGGGCCAATCTAGCACTGCGGCAACTTTAAACCTTGCGGCAACAGCTGCACAATGTGCGCGTATTTGGAAAGACATCGATGCTGATTTTTCTGCTCAGTGTTTAACTGCGGCAAACCGTGCTTGGCAAGCGGCTAACAAGCACCCAGAAGTATATGCCTACGATAACTTTACTGGCTCAGGCCCGTATGGTGATACTGATTTAGCCGATGAATTTTATTGGGCAGCGGCAGAGCTCTTTATCACAACTGGCGACGCTAAGTTCTTAGAGGCAGCTAAAGCTTCTCCAGCATTTTTAGCTGCGCCAGTGGGTGACGAAACCGCCAAAGGGGATTTGTTCTGGCAAGATTTAAGCTCTGCAGGAACCTTAAGCCTAGCCTTAGTACCTAGCAAGCTAGACCAAGCGACTCGTGATAAAGCGCGCGCTAAGATAATTGCTACGGCCGATGCGTATTCATCATTAATGGCCAAAGAGGGTTACCACATCCCTTATAGTGCCGAACAATACCCATGGGGTTCTAACTCAAACTTGGTGAATCGCGGCATATTCCTAAGCTATGCAAGTGATTACAGTGGCGACAGCAAGTACATGCAAACTTTAGCGCATGCTATGGATTACATCTTAGGGCGAAACCCGCTAGATCAGTCATACATTACCGGATATGGTAGCAATCCTCTTAAGAATCCACACCACCGTTTTTGGGCGCATCAAGCCGACGCCAACTCACCAAAACCAGCACCAGGTGCCTTATCGGGTGGGCCTAACTCTATTAGCTTTAGTGACCCCGTAGCAGCCGGCCTTAAAGGCAACTGTATTGGCCAAACCTGTTTTGCCGATGAGATTGGTGCCTGGACCTTAAATGAGATCACCATCAACTGGAATGCCCCCCTAGTTTGGGTTACCACAGTATTGGATGAGCACCGCCTTAAGTAAGAAAATTGTAATAAACAATTAGCATAGGCCGACATTATGTCGGCCTTTATTGCTTCAAAAAATTAAGTAATTACTGATGCTTGGGGGCAGTTAGTCACTGATAATGTGATCTATAACGGCGTTCTAACGCTCAATATCATTGAAAACAAGTTCTTGGCCGAGTTGGTGTATATAGTGGTATCAGGAGTTTTACCTCTCTGGCCTGCTAAATTCAGCTTGGCAGCACAGAGGAAAGGTAAAATGCGAACTCGTGTTAGTTGTCAGAGAATCAATGTGAAAGATAAAAATAAATTGGAGCAACGCTCAACCGTTTATGATGTCGCCGCGTTGGCTGGGGTATCGCCTAGCACCGTATCTCGGTTTATGAATCAAACCACCTATGTGTCTGATGCAAAACGTAAACAAATTCAAGCTGCTATGGTTGAGCTAGGCTATAAACCTGGCCAGCAAACAGGAGCCAGCGCTAGTAGCCGTACTATGACCATTGGGGTACTGGTACAACATCCCGACAGCCCATTTTATTCTTCAATTTTAAGAGGTATTGAGGAAGTTCTGCTGGCTCAGGGCTATTCGCATATTATCGTAACCGGCCACTGGAATAGCGAAGAAGAAATGGAGTCGATGCAGCTGCTGTTATCGCGCTCTGTGGATGGGATCATTATTGTTACCGGTGGCTTAGCAGACGAACAAATCGTTGAGTTTTCTAAAAAGCGACCGATTGTTGCACTGGGCCGTGATCTAGAAGCCGCACGACTGCGCTCAATTAAGATTGAAAACTCAGTGGGCGCTTACATGGCTACTAATCACCTTATTCAGTTAGGCCATCGCGAGATCGTTCATATTCGCGGTGCAGAAGGTCACCCCGATGCCCAGCAGCGTTACAATGGTTATTGCCAAGCTATGGAACATGCGGGTTTACCGGTGAAAATGCAGCTAGTAGAGCAAGGTGACTTTAGTGAACAAGGTGGCTTTGAAGCGGTGCAACGCCTGTTGGCTAATAAGCGCCAATTTAGTGCTATTTTTGCTGCCAACGATTTAACCGCACATGGCGCAATGTTAGCACTATATAAAGCTAATCGACCTGTGCCAGAGCGGGTTTCGGTGATTGGCTTTGATGATGTTCCTGGCTCGGCGTTTTTCATTCCGCCTTTAACTACAGTGCGCCAACCCATATTTGATACCGGTTATGCTGCCGCCTTAACCATTTTGGATATGCTAAATGGTGGTGCTAGCAACAACTTCCGTATTCCTCCGGTTGAATTGGTGAAACGAGAAACCACCCAAGTACATACTCTCTAGTTAAAGCTTGCGAGTTTATTGCCTAAGTCGTTTATAATCGGCTTAGGCAGACTTAACTAAATAGCTATGAAAACCAATCTAATCACTCGCCCTGGCTGGCATAAACTCGATAAAGAATTAAAGTACTTGTGGAAGGTTAAACGCCCTCAAGTAACTCAAGCAGTATCCGAAGCCGCAGCACTGGGTGATCGCTCAGAAAACGCCGAATACAAAGAAGGTAAGCGAGAGCTTCGCCGCATCGATTCTCGACTAAGGTTCTTAACCAAGCGCTTAGATGCGCTAGAAATAGTAGACCATCACCCTCAACAAAACGGCAAAGTATTTTTTGGCGCATGGGTCGAGCTGGAAAACGATGAAGGCGATATCGTTCGCTACCGCATTGTAGGCACCGATGAAATAGACCCAAAGCTGGGTTACATCACTATCGACTCTCCCATGGCACGGGCGCTTATCGGCAAGCAAGTAGACGATGATGTGTTTGTAAAAACGCCCTCTGGCACTAAAGAGTGGTGGATTAACCTTATTCAATACACTCCTTTCGAGTAGCGGAGCTAATTCTGTTAGCTAACTATTTGTCTTAATGCATATTTAACCAGTAGTTAGCGGCTAAAATCCCCATGTTGAAAATAATTCATTTAAAGCTATGTTTAAGATGAATCGCGTTGACTTAAATAATCTTCTCTTTAGTATCTAGCGGTATAGACGTCTAAAAGTCTTTAACGGAGAAGGTCAATGGGATTTCACAACGCGCAACAAATCGAAACACTCAATCAAAGCTTAAGCGAGCTTAACCGCGATATTAACGTGTCCTTTGAGTTCTTCCCGCCAACCACCGAGACCATGGAGCAAACTTTGTGGTCGTCTATCGAGCGTTTGCAAACCTTAAAGCCTAAGTTTGTATCAGTAACCTATGGCGCAAACTCCGGTACTCGAGACCGCACTCACAAAGTGATTAAAGCAATTAAAGACCGCACAGGCTTAGCGGCAGCACCACATTTAACCTGCATCGACTCAACGCCCGATGAGTTGCGCCAAATTGCTCGCGATTACTGGAACAGTGGCATTAAAGACATTGTGGCACTGCGAGGTGATTTACCAGAAGGTTCCGCCAAGCCGCAAATGTACGCCAGCGATTTGGTGGCTTTGTTAAAAGAAGAAGCTGATTTTGATATCTCGGTAGCGGCTTACCCAGAGATTCACCCAGAAGCAAAAAGTGCCCAAGCTGATTTGCTGGCCTTAAAGCGTAAAATGGATGCCGGTGCCAACCGCGCCATTACCCAGTTTTTCTTTGATGTAGAAAGCTACCTGCGCTTTCGCGACCGCTGTGCAGCCATTGGCATTGAAGGGGAAATCGTACCCGGTATTTTGCCAGTATCTAACTACAATACCCTGAAAAAGTTCGCCTCTTTTGCCAATGTAAAAGTGCCAAAATGGCTACACAATCAATTTACTGGCTTAGAGCATGACCAAACTACTCGAAACCTAGTCGGCGCCAGTGTAGCCATTGAAATGGTTAAAGTATTATCGCGCGAAGGAGTGAAAGACTTTCACTTCTATACGCTTAACCGCTCGGAGTTGTCGTATGCCATTTGCCACACCTTAGGTGTTCGCCCAGCTGAAGCCGTACCTGCTTAGTGACTAATACAGCTGAGAGATAAAAAGCCTAGCAATGCTAGGCTTTTTTGTATCGGGGAGGGCGGTCAATAAAAGTAGCTTGTCTTCAAAAAAACTATTGGACAGATCTGCATTACGGTGTTCTGCCCCATCAGCACGGAGCTGGACATAAATGGGTCAAACGAAGAATGATGACTAACTTTTGAGCCAAAAACCGTGCTTCAGATAAACATCATCATCGATATTTTTGCTGGTGATGATGTTTACTTAATTGTATTTAATTCTCACAAATTGAGACTTTATCTCCTGACAGGAATAGTTCTATTGTTGTCTTATTTTTCGAGTTGTAAACTGGTAGTTGGTAAACGGTAATTTCCGTTTGCACCTCATTGTTCCCTTGCAACTCAATCATCCTTTCGTACCAACTATTTAGGTTAACCTCTCTCCTTACTGCAATTTGATAATGGTGGTCAGATAACTGACTGACTTCAACTGTTTTAGACTCATCAGAGCTAATAAAAGCATCGCCAATAGGGAGTAACGTCGAATGGTTAACCTGGTAGCATTTTGCATATTCATCAATTAGTAATTGAAAAACTTCAGTAACGCTTAAATTAACTTTAAATGTCAGCGGCGGATATTTAGAGTTTCTAAATTCTTCTGCGGTTTCTGGTGGCATCCCACAGCCGCCAAGCAAGGCAACAAAAAGTATTGAAATAATTCTCATGATTTCACTCTAAAAAATAAACAAGTTAGTTTTGACTTTATACTTATACATTAGCCACCACCAACAACAACTACAGTAATGATAAATCCAACATTGTAGAGTGCAAGGTTTTATAGAGGCAGGCATTCATTTACACGTTTAAATGGCAGTGTTTATACACTTGATAAGCTAATTAAATAAAGATAAGTAGGTAAAAGCTTTAACATGCAATGGCATTTTCTAGCTAACTTCGGGGCAAGAGCGTTTCACAAACTTGATAGCCAAGATTGTGCTTTTCAATCCCATTATCTTCGCCGAGTAGCGCAAATGAACAAGGGAGCAGAGTTGAAGTCTGTTTGAGCGTAGCGAGTTACTTCAACTCCCTTGTGAATGCGCAACGGAGGGCCTAAGAAAATGCAGGGCGAGTTTTCTTTTTGCTTCGTTTTTCTTTGCTCGTCAAAGAAAAATGACGTCGCCGCAGGCGAAAGCTTTTACTCTATAGCTAACACATAAAGGGGCAACAATGAGTTTGACTCTAGATGCCACATCGTGAACTAGAAGTTGAACGCTCAAGCTTACGTCAAATGCAAACGAACTAACGACATGGCCACGACCCCAGTTACATCAACAGCGCATTTACCCCAGAGCATATCAGCCACATGATTAGGGCGTAGTACCAGTTGTTTTTAAGTATTTGGCTGGTGGAGAATTGGTAGCGGCCTATCATGGTTAGGCCTACGCCAGATAGCGGGCTGCTGCCGGTGGAGATAGCCCAAGAGCTTAAAAACAAAAAGCCAAGTTGGCTTGGCTCTGGGTTAAGCGGCAATAACAAAGGGCTGGCTAAAGAAATGCTAATAACTGGATGAATGCCAAACATGCAGGCCACGATCATCATTGCCAGCACTACAGCAAAGGTTTGGTGAGTAAAAGCAACGTTGTGCAAGCTTAAGGTTTCTGGGTAGGCCAGTAATAAGGCTTTAATACCCGCCGAGAATACCCCAGCAGCTAAAAACAGCACGTACTGGCTGCCAACATTAGATAAGCGATGGCTAACAAAGTTTCTGGCAATGAGCACTTTTGAGTTCCCTTTGGCAAAACTTAAGGCTGCAATCGGTGCTAGGCAGGTAATCATTAAAATTATGCTGAAATCGGGGAAGGCGAAATGCAAAGCTATCACGCTGGTGGCGAGCACAAAGGGAATGGTTAAGCTTTCTCGACGTAAGGGGTAACCAGCAAAACTGTCTTTCTCTCTTAGCGATACCTCGGCAGTGGTAAATGCCAAGGCAATTAGCGCCATTAAAGCGCCCGGCAGCAGTACATCTAACCATTGCATACCGGGGGCGTAAGTAATGGAAACCGCAGTGGCAATAAAAAATGGAGACCACCAAGCCGCGGCACAAAAGCAGCGCATTAATACTTTTTGCTGAGCATTAGCTAAAGCTTGTTGTTTGGCCAAGCGGTCGCCGACAATGAATACAATCGATAGATTGATTACCGCACCCAGCAAGTTCATGCCGAGCGCGGTTGAGGCAATGCTGCGTTTGCCAATAGGTAAAGGGTCTTGTTGATTCTCTGGATTGGCTAAGGCGAGAAAAGATACCGCGCTAAACATCGCCAGCAAGGGAAGGTTTATTGAGAGTATGTCGGAGGCACTTAGCAAGGTATTTTGCTTGGCTGCAATCAATAGCAATACGATGCCAATGCTTAACAAACAACCCGCCTGAATGCGAATGGCTTTGCTAAGTTGAGGTAAGTACAGCAAGGCGGCAGCCCAGGTTACTGCGGTGGCTAAACTAATGCCAATTACGCCAAAGGCATACAGTAAGTAAAGTAGCAGCGAGGCAAGAAACAACCACCCTTTGTATTGTTGCATTGAAGACATCCTAGCTATCAATGAGCCAACGCTGCCAAGCAGCAAAAGTACCCTGTAAAGTAAGCTATTAGCTTAGCCTAATACCAATCGTACTAAATAACTGACCATTCTAACTGGTTAAAATACTCGATAATTGCGTTAGGATTTTTGATTGTAGAATAACTACTTACCGAAAAATCCTGCCTTATTCTCGAGTGTTTTTCCTGCGTTATTTCTGACCATTTACTTAGTGTGATTGGTATAACAACAAACAACCCCGCATAAAGCGGGGTTGCTACAGTTAAATAGGTATGTATTTAACCGGTGTTACGCATACCCGCAGCGATACCGGCAATGCTTACCATTAAGGCTTGATCAACTACTGGGCAAAGTTCCTCATTAGCGCGAGAACGATTTAGCAGCTCAACCTGTAATACATGTAAAGGATCGATGTAAGGATTACGCAGATTAAGTGATTCAACCACCCAGGCTTGATTAGCCAATAGCTTGTTGTCTGGTGCTAGCGAAACAATGGCCGCTTTAGCGCCTTCTAACTTAACCCGAAGCTTTTCACCTAGCTCCTGTAGCTCTGGCTCCACTAAGCGCTCGTCGTAGATTTTTGATAGCCAAGTATCGGCTTTCATAAATACCATTTCTAGCATTGCTAAGCGGTTATCAAAGAATGGCCACGCGCGCATTTCGGTTAGCAGCTCGCTTTTACCTTCTTTAATTAAACCTTCGAATGCCGCACCGCTACCTAACCAAGCTGGCAGCAATAGGCGGTTTTGGCTCCATGAGAAAATCCATGGGATAGCACGTAAGCTTTCTACACCACCGTCTGAGCGACGCTTGGCTGGGCGGCTGCCCAATGGCAGTTTAGCCAACTCGCGCTCTGGGGTAGCCGAGCGGAAGTAAGGCACAAACTCTTCTTCACCCCAAACAATGCCACGGTAGGCTTCACAAGAGGTTTCGGCAATTTGATCCATCACTTCGCGCCATTCGTCTTTTGGCTCCATGGGTGGAATCAAGTTCGCTTCTAATACTGCGCTGGCGTAGAGGTTTAGGCTATCCATGGCAACTTTAGGTAGGCCGAACTTAAAGCGGATCATTTCGCCCTGCTCAGTTACCCGTAAGCCACCTTTTAGTGAGCCTGGAGGTTGTGATAACAAGGCTGCGTGCGCTGGCGCGCCACCACGACCAATAGTACCGCCACGTCCATGGAACAAGGTTAAGCTGATTTGATGGCCTTCACAGATAGATACCAGCGCTTCTTGAGCGCGGTATTGCGCCCACGATGCTGCTAATACCCCGGCGTCTTTAGCTGAATCTGAGTAGCCAATCATTACATGTTGTTGGCCAGAGATGTAACCGCGGTACCAATCAACTGATAATAGCTTGCTCATGGTAGCGGGTGCATTGTTCAAATCGTCTAGGGTTTCGAACAAAGGCGCAACTGGCAAGCGGAACGGACAACCGGCTTCTTGCAGTAGCAATTGTACGGCTAATACATCAGATGGCTCACTCGCCATAGAGATAATGTAAATGCCTAAGGCTTCGCGCTCTTGCTTGGCAATTACTGCACAGGTGTCTAGTACTTCTTGTACTGCTTCGCTAGGCTCCCAATCACGAGGGAACAGTGGGCGCTTAGAGTTTAACTCTTGCAATAAGAAGTGCTGCTTATCGGTTTCGTTCCAATGTGCATAGTCACCCATGCCTAAGTAACGAGTGATTTCTGAGAACACTTCTTCGTGGCGGCCACTGTCTTGGCGAATATCTAAACGTAGTAAGTTGATGCCAAAACAGGCAATACGACGTAGTAGATCTAGCAAGGTACCGTCGGCAATGATGCCCATGCCGCAGTCTTGTAGCGAGTAGTAACAAAGCTCTAGTGGCTCACGTAGCTGCTCGGTATTGGTGATAATATCGCGCGCTTCGGTGTACTGGCCTTTTAGCTTGGCTGTAAGGTAGTCGTGAGTTTCTTGCAGCTCACTGCGCAATACTTTTAATAAGGCGCGGTAAGGTTCGTTTTGGTCACCGGTTTGCTCAAGCAAGGCTTCGTTGGCATCGCTCATCGACAATTCGCTAACCAAGGTTTGAATTTCTTTTAAGTAAAGGTCAACGGCTACCCAGCGGCTAGACAGCAATACTTCTTCGGTTACTTTAGAAGTCACAAATGGGTTACCGTCACGGTCGCCGCCCATCCAAGAGGAGAACACTACTGGCGCTGCATCTAAGGCCATGCGCATATCAAAGTGCTGGCCAAGTTTTTTGTCTAACTGGCGCACAAAGTCTGGCACGGCTTGCCATAGTGAGTTTTCAATTACCGCAAAACCCCATTTAGCTTCATCTACCGGAGTAGGGCGCTGCTGGCGAATTTCGTCGGTGTGCCACGCTTGGTTAATTAGCTGCTCTAGGCGGCTTAGCAATTGGCTGCGCTCTTGATCTGGTAAGTCGAGTTCTAACCAATCTAAACAGTTATTAATGGCAACGTGTTTGTTGATTAGGGTACGACGGGTCACCTCGGTTGGGTGCGCGGTAAGTACCAGCTCAATATTTAGTTGTGCCACTGCATGGTGGATCTCTGCTTCACTTAAGTTTTCTTGCTTTAGTTTGTTGAAAACTTGGTCGATAGGATCTTGGGCACAGGTACTGCCTTCGCAGTTACGTGAAATGGTGTGGAATTGCTCGGCGATATTTGCCAAGTTTAGGAATTGGCTAAAGGCACGGGTTACCGGCAATAGCTCGTCATCACTTAGGTTACGCAATAGCTCCAATAACTGCTCGCGCGCCTCATCATCGTTATTACGTGAGGCCTTAGCTAGCTGGCGTATGGTTTCTACTTTCTCTAGAAACGCTTCTCCCATATGGCTCTTGATTGTGTTACCAAGTAGTTGTCCGAGTAGACTCACATTTCCTCGTAACGAGGCGTTAATCTCCTGAGGCATATTCTGGCTCATTGTCTTTCCTTCACTGTTTGCGTTTGCTAGCGATTATTGAAATTTTTTTACTAAATTACCCTAGTCCTAAGGCAAAAACATACCTAAGACCGAGCATATAGTCAAAATACGTGTAATTAAATTACAGATAACGCCGATTCCTTTGCTTCGGATCAAGCTGCTATCGGTAGATTGTTACTCAAATATTAATAACAGCAACTTTGTTTGGCTTACTTTTTAACCTATATGCGTAAATTTAACAATAAATAAAAATTCATTTTTATTGCATAAAGAATTGCCTGTGGTATTCTCCGTTTATATTAAAGACAGCTAGTTTTTTTTGAGCTGACAAGCGTGACATTTTGTTCATTTGGTCAGTAAAATGCAGCTCAATAAATAACACTATGCCATAAGATTTCAAGGGAACAAGAAACGATGTTAAAGGCAGCGATTGTTGGTGCAAGTGGATACACCGGAGCAGAGTTGGCAGGCTATGTAAGTCGCCATTCGAATTTAGAACTTGCCGGGTTGTATGTTTCAGAGCGAAGTGTCGACGCAGGCAAGGCGTTATCTACTCTGCACGGCAAATTACGCGGCGTGGTTGATGCGCCTGTGCAACCGTTAATTGTGGCTGATATCGCCAAAAACTTTGCTGATATTGATATAGTTTTGTTAGCCACTGCTCACGAAGTCAGTCATGATTTAGCTGAAGCATTTTTAAATGCAGGTTGTCAGGTCTTTGATTTGTCTGGTGCCTTCCGTGTTCAAAGCGCAGAGTTTTATGAAAAATTCTACGGTTTTACTCACCAATTCCCTGAGTTATTAGAAAAAGCGGTATACGGTTTAGCTGAATGGAATGCCGAGAAAATTAAGCAAACCGATTTAGTTGCAGTAGCGGGTTGTTACCCAACTGCATCACTAACCGCGCTTAAGCCATTAGTTGAAGCTGGGTTGATTGAGCCAAGCAACAAAGCAGTAATTAATGCTACCAGTGGCGTAAGTGGTGCAGGGCGCAAAGCCTCGTTAACTAGCTCATTCTGCGAAGTGAGTCTAGCGCCTTATGGGGTGTTTAATCACCGCCATCAACCAGAAATTGCCGCCCACTTAGGTCATCCGGTGATCTTCACCCCACATTTGGGTAACTTTAAACGCGGTATTTTAGCCACCATTAATGTGGTGCTAAAAGCAGGCACCACCGAAGAGCAAGTAAACGCGGCTTATCAGCAAGCGTATGCAGGCCAAAACATTGTGCGCATATTGGAAGGTGAGTGGCCCTCTATTGCCAAAGTAGAAAATACTCCGTTTATTGATGTGGCTTGGCAACAACAAGGTGAAGACTTAATTGTGGTGTCGGCTGAAGATAACCTATTAAAAGGTGCTGCTAGCCAAGCTATCCAGTGTTTGAATATTCGTAATGGCTTTGCCCTTACTGAGTCACTGGTTTAGGAGCAGGCAATGAAACCATTAGTGATTAAGTTAGGCGGTGCCGTTTTAAATAACAGCCTAGCCTTAGATAATTTGTTTGCTGCTTTGCAGCAGGTTAAGCAACCCATTGTATTGGTGCATGGCGGCGGCGTAGTAGTAGAAGATGTATTAGCTAAAACCGGCTTTGTATCAGAAAAGTTAGACGGCTTGCGCATCACACCTAAAGAGCAGATTCCTTATGTAGTGGGGGCCTTAGCAGGTACCAGTAATAAGCTGTTGCTAGCGCAAGCGCTAAAAGCAGGTTTGTCGGCAGTGGGCTTGTGTTTAAGTGATGCAGGCTCTTGTAAAGTAAGCCAAATGGATGCACGTTTAGGCCATGTAGGCGAGGCATCTTTAGGCAACCCCGCTTTATTAAATAGCCTTATTGAGCTGGGCCACGTGCCGGTAATCAGCTCAATTGGTATTGGCGAAGACGGCGAACTTTACAATGTGAATGCCGACCAAGCTGCGTTAGCGGTGTGTAAATTGCTGAATGGCCAATTGGTGTTATTATCCGATGTGGTCGGCGTACTCGACCAAGATAAACAGCTGGTGGCTGAGCTAAATAGCGCATTGGCTGACAAATTGATTGCCGATGGAGTGATTACCGATGGCATGACGGTAAAAGTTAAAGCGGCTCTAGAGGCTGCCGAATTTTTACAAACACCAGTTTCGCTAGCGTCATGGAAAGATCCTGCGAAACTCGCCAGCTTGTTAGCTGGACAAACATATAAAGGTGAGTCGGTAGGGACTCAGGTTACCGTTTAAGGAAAGATGATGAGTGATTTTAAACACCTGTTAAGCTTGCAGGATCTAACTCAAGAACAAATTTTAGGGCTGCTTGAGCTGGCCGCTAAAATTAAAAAAACACCCGCAGATTATGGGCAAACCCTTGCGGGTAAAAGTGTTGTAACCTTGTTTGAAAAACCATCATTACGTACACGAGTAACTTTTGATATTGGCATTAATCGTTTAGGCGGCCATGCGGTTTATTTAGACCAGCAAAATGGCGCGATGGGAGAGCGCGAAAGTGTGAAAGATTTTGCCTCTAACATTACCCGTTGGGCTGATGCGATTGTGGCGCGAGTGTTCTCTCATAAAACCCTACAAACTTTGCGTGAGCATTCGTCGGTACCAATTATCAACTCACTGTGTGATTTGTACCACCCTTGCCAAGGCTTGGCTGATTTCCAAACCATTAGCGAACACTACTCTGATTTAAGTAAAGTTAAGCTGGCTTACTTAGGCGATGGCAACAACGTGACGCATTCATTATTGTTAGGCGGCGCTATCTTAGGTATGGAAGTGGCTGCAGTTTGCCCACTAGGCTCAAGCCCAGATGCGCAAGTAGTACAAAAAGCCAATCAATTAGCCAAAGCGCATGGCGGAAAAATTGTAGTGACCAATACCGTTGAAGATATTAAAGGCTACGACGTAGTATATGGTGATACTTGGGTATCGATGGGCGACGATACGCCACTGCAATCAGTAAAAGATAAGTTTATGGCTTATCAAATTAACCAGAATTTGATGCAACAATGTGGTATTAACCACGTGCTACACTGCCAACCTGCTCATCGCGAGTTGGAAATTACTTCGGAAGTGATGGACGGTCCTCAATCTTTGATTTTTGATCAAGCCGAGAATCGTATGCATGCACAAAACGCCGTACTAGTAAGTTTATTAAGTTAGTGAATGTTCAGCTCTAGGCTGAGTTAAACAAGGAATTATCAAATGTCAGATATCAAAAAAGTAGTATTAGCATACTCAGGCGGCCTAGATACCTCGGCCATCATTCCGTGGTTAAAAGAAACCTACAACAACTGTGAAATTGTTGCCTTTTGTGCCGATGTTGGCCAAGGCGAAGAAGAGCTAGTAGGCCTAGAAGAGAAAGCTTTAGCCTCTGGTGCATCTGAATGTTACATCGTTGACCTTAAAGAAGAGTTTGTAGCCGACTACATTTACCCAACCATTGCTACTGGTGCAGTATACGAAGGGACTTACTTGTTAGGTACCTCAATGGCGCGCCCTATTATTGCTAAAGCGCAAGTAGAAGTTGCCCGTAAAGTTGGCGCCGACGCGGTATGTCATGGTTGTACTGGTAAAGGTAATGACCAAATTCGCTTCGAAAGCTGTTTTGCTGCGCTAGCACCAGAACTAACCGTAATTGCGCCTTGGCGTGAGTGGGACATGGAAAGCCGTGAAGATTTGCTGGACTACCTAGCCGAGCGCAACATTGCGACGACTGCTTCAGCCACCAAAATCTACAGCCGTGATGCTAACGCATGGCATATTTCGCACGAAGGCGGCGAGCTAGAAGACCCATGGAACGAGCCAAGCAAAGGTGTTTGGACCTTAACCGTTGATCCAGTAGATGCACCAAACGAGCCAGAATACGTAAGCCTTAAAGTAGAAAAAGGCCGTGTTGTTGCAGTTAACGACGAAGCATTAAGCCCTTACCAAGTAGTAATGAAGCTAAACGATATTGCCGCTGCTCATGGTGTTGGTCGTATTGATATTACTGAGAACCGTACTGTTGGTATGAAGTCTCGTGGTTGTTACGAAACTCCTGGCGGCACGGTGATTGTTGCCGCACTGCGTGCGATTGAAGAATTAGTGTTAGATAAAACTTCACGGGTATGGCGTGAGAAAGTGGGTCAAGAAATGGCACACTTGGTATACGACGGTCGTTGGTTTACGCCACTGTGTAAATCACTGATTGCCGCGTCAGAAGCGATGGCAGCTGATGCCAATGGCGATGTAGTGATTAAGCTTTATAAAGGCCAAGCAGTTGCTGTGCAAAAACGTTCGCCAAATAGCTTGTACTCGGAAGAGTTTGCTACCTTTGGTGAAGACCAAGTTTACGATCAAAAGCACGCTGAAGGCTTTATTCGTTTATACTCTCTAGCCAGCCGGATCCGCGCTTTAAATAGCAAGTAAGATTGGCAGAAGTAATAAGCAGGAATACTTAGACCTCAGAGGCAAGTTGCTCTGAGGTCTTTGCAATAATAAATGGAGAGTAAAATGGCATTGTGGGGTGGGCGTTTTAGCCAAGCTGCAGATACCAGATTTAAGCAGTTCAATGATTCTTTACGTTTTGATTACCGTTTAGCGGAGCAAGACATAACGGGTTCTATTGCCTGGTCTAAGGCCTTATTAAGTGTTGGCGTTCTCACACAAGATGAGCAAAGCAAACTTGAAGACGCGTTATTAGATTTAGGTAAGCAAGTTGCCGAAAACCCACAGCAAATTTTGGGTAGCGATGCCGAAGATATTCACTCTTGGGTTGAGATTCAACTGATTCAACGGGTGGGTGATTTAGGTAAAAAGCTACATACCGGCCGCAGCCGTAATGACCAAGTTGCCACCGATCTAAAGTTGTGGTGTAAAAGCCAAGGGGTTGAGCTTCTTGAGCATTTAGACAAGCTACAACAAAAACTGGTTAAATTTGCGCGCCAGCAGCAAGACACCGTTCTGCCAGGTTACACTCACTTACAACGTGCCCAACCGGTGACTTTTTCTCACTGGGCAATGGCCTATGTAGAAATGTTTGAGCGTGATTACTCGCGTTTGCAAGACGCGTTAAGTCGTTTAGATGTATGTCCGCTGGGTTGTGGTGCTTTGGCTGGTACCGCTTATCCAATGGACCGCCAGCAAATTGCTAAAGATCTAGGCTTTCGCCGGGCAACACGTAATAGCTTAGATTCGGTATCGGATCGCGACCACGTGGTTGAGCTTATTTCTACTGCTTCTATTAGCATGATTCACTTAAGCCGCATGGCTGAAGATTTAATCTTCTATAATTCTGGTGAGTCTGCCTTCCTTGATTTGTCTGACCAGGTGACTTCTGGCTCTTCACTAATGCCACAAAAGAAAAACCCCGATGCGCTAGAGCTTATTCGTGGTAAAACTGGTCGAGTTTACGGCGCTTTGTCAGGCATTATGATGACTCTAAAAGCATTGCCTTTGGCCTACAACAAAGACATGCAGGAAGACAAAGAAGGCTTGTTCGATGCCTTAGATACCTGGGGCGACTGCTTAGCTATGGCTGAGTTAGTGCTTGATGATATGAATGTGCACGAAGAAACCACTACAGAAGCTGCCAAGGGTGGTTATTCAAACGCTACCGAGCTTGCCGACTATCTAGTGGCTAAAGGCATCCCATTCCGCGAGGCTCACCATATTGTGGGTATTGCGGTAGTTAAAGCCATTGAAAAAGGTGTGCCGCTAGAAGAACTAAGTTTGGCAGAGTTTAAAGAGCTAGCACCAGAGATTGAAGACGACGTTTATCCAAACCTGTCGTTAGAGTCTACTCTTGCGAAGCGCCAAGCTCTAGGTGGCGTAGCGCCAGAGCAAGTAGAACATGCTCTAACCGAAGCCGAAGTACGTTTATCAAAACGTAATGTAAAAGGTTTGTACGTACGCTCTGCCCGCATGACCGACTTAGACAATATCGAAGAGATGGTGAACTACTGGTCACAAGCCGGTGAAAACTTGCCTCGTCCTCGCCCTGAGCTAGTGCAGGCAATTGGTGACTTCACGGTTAGCGAGCAAGCTGGAAAAGTTACCGGCTGTGCTTCGCTGTATCTTTACGATACCGGATTAGCTGAGATTCGTTCACTAGGAGTAAATCCTGGTTCGCAACGTGTAGGCCAAGGCCGAGCTATGGTGCAGCACCTAATGAAGAAAGCTAAGAAGATGGAAATCGAGAAGGTGTTTGTACTAACTCGTGTGCCAGAATTCTTCATGAAGTTAGGCTTTAGCCCAACCTCTAAAAACATGCTGCCAGAAAAAGTGATGAAAGACTGCGATATTTGTCCTCGTCAGCATGCTTGTGATGAAGTTGCTTTAGAGTTCATCATTGATAGCAGCACGCTTATTCATAAGCAAAACGTGGCTTAAGGGTCAGCGTTAGTGTTGCCAAAGCCTCGCACTAGCGAGGCTTTTTTATTGCCGTTTATCGTGCCGTTTCTATTGCCGTTTATAGTGCGGGAGTTTGAATGAGACTAATTACTGGGCGATGGTCAGATAAGCTGTCTGGTCCAACCTGGTAGTCAATAAAACTTAGGTCTTTAGATAGAAAAATCCAATCTAAGCGTTTGTTTTTATAGCTGGCTAAGGCTTTGCTACCCAGCTCAAATGCTCGGTAAGGACTATGTTGAAGAAAGTGGTTTACTTCATCGGGGGTGTCTAGCTGCCCCTCACTATTAAAGTCGCCCATAATAATGGTGTGATTTACCGTATCTTTTAGTTGCTGATTGAGTTGTTCAAGCTGTTGCTGGCGAATACTGGCGCGAGAAAAATCTAAGTGCACAGAAACCACATCAAGGATTTGTTCAGAGTTAAGTCTTATGCGTGCATGGGTAAAGCCTTTACTGGTGGTGGGGGGGCTAGGTGCAAAGTGAACCGCAAGCGCTTCACTAATAGGGTACTTGGAAAGTATCGCGGTGCCGTAGCTAGCCAACTTACTGCTGCTGTGAATGCTGTGTGCATACCAGCGATAGCCAGCATGTTGAGCAAGGTAAGCAACATGGTCAAAGCCGCCAGACCAAGGTGAACTTGCGTCTGCTTCTTGTAAAGCAACAATGTCGATATTTTGTTGTTGTAAGTAAGTGGCTATGTTTAACAAATTTTTCTTGGTGGTATCGCCACTCACCAATAGCTGGTTGAGTGCATGTTTACGCCCATGGGCAAGGTTTAGCGTAGCCACTTTAAGTTGTGGTAAAGGTGTGGTGCTAACCTCAGGGTGTGGCCAGTAAGCGATTTTTAAGGGAACTGAGCTGGCAGCCTTATTATCATTGCTGGAGCATGCAGATAGCGCCAGAATCAGGCTAAATAGCAATAGCTTAAAGAGTAACCTTACCTGCTGAGTCACGATTAGCTTATACCTAGCAGTTGATGCTGAGCCTGTTTGTTCATGCCTTTAACTACCAACTCAAACGAGTTATCAATTAAGCGCAAGGCTTCGTGTTCGGCGTCACTTCCATCAAAATAAAGAGTTAGCCAGTGGCGTTTATTCATGTGATAGCCGCGAGTGATCGCGGGATAAATATCGGTCAGCGCATCGATTTGCTCGGGTTGGCATTTTAAGTTCATATTCATTACGCCGTCTTTCCAAGCAACTAGAGCGAACATTTTTCCGCGAACTTTAAATACCGGCACATCGGGGGCAAAGGGCAAATCTTGGGTAACCTCGGGTTTGCCCATTAAATACGCTTTTAGTTGTTGGTAATCCATAACTTTGCCTAATACCAATCGTACTAAGTAACTGTTCATTCTATCTGGTCAAAATACTCGATAACTGCGTTAGAATTTTTGATTGTAGAATAACTGCTTAGCGAAAAATCCTGCCTTATTCTCGAGTATTTTTGCTGCGTTATTTTTAATCACTTACCTAGCGTGATTGGTATAACTCTAGAATCCTACTTTTATAATAAAGCCATTAAACGAATCTTTCTAAGCAGTAAGTATTCTCTACTGACATTTTGTTAATTACCTAGATCTAAGCGGTGTTGGTTCACATGACTAAAGATCCGCTCTCCGTCTAGTACTTGGGCAAAGGGCATAGGGTTATCACAATACTCAATCACAAAATCGGTTAGCTTTTCTTTAATGATGCTAAGCAGTTGTTCTTCTGACCATGGCTTAGCGAGATAATAATTTAGTCCACCTCGATTAATCGCTTCTATGGTGTCGTGCAAGCCAGCCTGCCCAGTTAATAGGATTTTTTTAGCTGATTCACTGGTACTAGCGTGGTTGAGGTCTATGAGGAAATCGATGCCTAACTCATCGGGCATGATGTGGTCGGCAAGAATTAAGGCTAGCTTACCGCCTTGCGCTTCAAAGTCTTTAATCACTTGGCGTGCTTCAGCAACGCTTTCGGCGCCATCAATAGTAAATGGTGGGCTTAAAGGGGCTATGTCGTGAAGAACGCTATCCAATACTTCGCGTTCATCATCAACACACAAAATCAGTAGTTGTTCCATGGTTTGACTCCTCTAAGTCCTATTGTTGGTTTAAGGGTAAGGTAATAATGAAACGGGTAAATTGTCCTAGCTCAGATTCCACTTCAATTCTGCCTAAATGTTGTGTAACTATTTGTTGGCAAACGGTTAAGCCTATGCCAAGGCCAAAATTACCTTCCCGCTTGGTGGTAAAGTTTAGCTGAAAGATTTTCTCAATAATCTCTGGTTTTATTCCGGGGCCAGTGTCTTCGATGATAATTGAGATATAGCTAGGTGATGCTTCTACGTATTGACTACTAATACTTAGCTTGCCTCTACTCTCCATGGCATCTAAAGCGTTAGCGATAAGGTTAGTCCAAACTTGCTGTAAGGCGATGGGGTGGCAACGATAAACGGGCAATAAACCGTAGTTACACTCTACTTCGAAGCCGCGTAAGCGGTTTTCTAAGATTACTAGCGTTTCGGCTATGCCTTCATTTAAATCGGCCAATACCGGTTGCTCCGGGTCTTGTCCGGCGTAGTGCTTTAAACCTTTAACTAGCTCTGCGATACGGGCCGCACAAACTTGAATATTACGTAAGAAGTTACCAATTTGGTGGAAGCTAGATAAGGCGTCAATTAACTCCACGTTATCGGAGGTACTTGCACACTGTAAATACTGTTGTCTAAAGTCTGGTCTATCTAAGCCTATGCTTACTGCCTTTCTGGCGGTGATGGCATCACCAAATAAATCTATTGAGTTATTGCTACGCTGACGAATTTCGCTGGTAGACATAGGAGTTAGGGTAAAAGCGGCTTCAAGTAGCTGTTGGCCCAACGCTTGCTGTGGGTCGCTAAGCGGGCTGTTAAGTACTTTAGGCAATTGCTTCGCGATTGTGTCACTGCCGCGAGTAATGGCTGCAACCGGATTATTTAGTTCATGAGCAATGCCAGAGATGAGCTGACCGAGCACTGCCATCTTTTCTTTTTCTATGAGTTGTTCGTGGGCAGAATCTAAAGAGTTGAGCGTACTTTGTAAGGTAAGTTTAGTATGAATGCTTTTTTGTAGACGCCGATTAAAGTGCCGCAACAACAAGTTGGTAAACAAAGGCAGTAAGTGGCTGCTAGAATCCAATACCTTGGCAAACGTGACCCTATCTAACTTAATCACATCGGTTTGCATGGTGGTCACTGCGCTAGTAAAACCGAGTTCACCGGTCACAAAGGACATGCCGCCTACCAATGACCCAGCCTGCATGCGGGCAACTTCTAAGGTTTGTTGGTCTTGTTGTTTCTTTAAAACCACTTCGCCTTTGGCAATAAACCATAAAAACTGATTGGCCTTTCCTTCTTGGGTGAGTAAATGGTTGGCACTGTAAGTCCGGCACAAGTGGTCTTCATCGTTATCCTTAAAAAAGGCATACAGTGCCGAAATAACTTGGTCGGATAGCTCTTGGTCGCTAAGTGAGGTGTAGTCAAAAAAGTTAGCGCGAAACTGAGCTACATGCTCGGCCAATTGTTTTTCTAACCAACGTTGCTGCTGGTGATGTTCGGCAATTGGCCAGTGCAACCGTAGTTGTTCAATTAACTCATTGTCTGAGTTTTCCGGAGAGAGGATATGCATCGGCGTGAACTGATTCACTAACTCACATAATTGTTTAGCACTAGGTAGCTTGTCGGCATAAAACAGCACGTTAGCGGTTTCTGTTGTAGGAAGATTAAGCAAGTGCTGCAGGCTGGATTTGTTGGCGACGTTTTGCAGTAAGGCTATGTCTACAACGACAAGCGCAAGCTGGTGTTTTGAGAGTTGCTGAGAATTAGGAAAAGTTTTAGCTTGCCAGTAGATCCATGGCGCATCTTCATGCTCCAGCTGCTTTGGCCAAGAGTGTTGACTAACGATCAGTAAGCTATGCTGAGTATTCATACTAGCTCTATTAAATGCTTGTTGTTGAATATTATAGGCTTACAAGCGCTAAGGTTTTGCGAGCTGCTTAAAGATTCGCAGCGTTGTGCGAAAGTGATTTGGTTAGTGAATGAACAAAATTTGTAGATTAGCTTGTTTTTTAATAGCCCTTGAGTATAATACCGCGGCTCACTAATTTAGTGGCTGAGTTGTTTCGGCAATTCATCAGTTAATTGGTTAAACAGTTAACTACTAACAGTGCTTCCGATTTGGAAGCAAACGTTACTCGTCGCATGCACTACCATCCCCAGATATTGGAACCGGATGTCGTTGGTGTGTGTTAGGTTCTTTTATTTTTTATTTGGAGCTCTGTCAATGCAGAACCAAAGAATTCGAATCCGCTTGAAAGCATTCGATCACCGTCTGATCGATCAATCTACTGCGGAAATCGTAGAAACTGCAAAACGCACTGGCGCTCAGGTTCGTGGTCCTATTCCACTACCTACTCGTAAAGAGCGTTACACCGTACTAGTATCTCCGCACGTTAACAAAGACGCGCGTGACCAGTATGAAATTCGCACCCACAAACGTCTTGTAGACATCGTAGAGCCAACTGATAAAACAGTTGACGCTTTGATGCGCCTTGACCTTGCTGCTGGTGTAGATGTGCAAATCAGCTTGGGCTAAGCCTGAGTCTGTTTAATAAGAGGTTTTTACAATGATTGGTCTAATCGGTCGTAAAGTTGGAATGACTCGCATCTTCACTGAAGATGGTGCTTCTATTCCAGTTACCGTAATCGAATGTGAGCCAAACCGCGTTACTCGTGTTATCACTGAGGACAGCGACGGTTACCGTGCTCTGCAAGTGACCACCGGCGCTAAAAAAGCAAGTCGTGTTAGCAAGCCAGAAGCGGGTCAATTCGCTAAAGCTGGTGTTGACGCGGGTCGCGGCCTGTGGGAATTCCGTCTAGCAGACGGTGAAGGTGAAGAAGTTAATGTAGCTGATGAGCTAAAAGTTGACTTGTTCAATGAAGTTAAAAAAGTAGACGTTACTGGTACTTCTAAAGGTAAGGGTTTCCAAGGCGGTGTTAAACGCTGGAACTTCGCTACCCAAGATTTTACTCACGGTAACTCTTTGAGCCACCGTGCTCCTGGTTCTATTGGTCAAAACCAAAGCCCAGGTAAAGTATTCAAGGGCAAGAAGATGGCCGGACATATGGGTGCTGAGCGTGTAACTACGCAAAACCTAGATGTTGTACGTGTTGATGTTGAACGTAACCTAATTTTGGTTAAAGGTGCCGTACCTGGCGCTACCAATGGCGACGTGATCATTAAACCTGCTGTTAAAGCGTAACGTTAGGAGATAGTAATGGAATTGGTATTGAAAGACGCGCAAAGCGCTCTTGAAGTTTCCGAAACTACCTTCGGACGTGACTTTAACGAAGCGTTGATTCACCAGGTAGTAACTGCATACGCTGCAGGTTCTCGCCAGGGTTCTCGCGCTCAAAAAACACGTTCTGAAGTATCAGGTGGTGGTAAGAAACCATGGCGTCAGAAAGGTACAGGCCGAGCTCGTGCCGGTACTATTCGTAGCCCAATTTGGCGTAGCGGCGGGGTAACCTTTGCAGCTAAGCCACAAGATCACAGCCAAAAAGTTAACAAGAAAATGTATCGCGGCGCAATCCGCAGCATCTTGTCTGAACTTGTTCGTCAAGAACGTTTGATTGTGGTTGAGAAATTTGCTGTTGAAGCGCCAAAAACTAAAGAGTTAGTTGCTAAGTTAAAAGACTTCGATCTTAACGATGTATTAATCGTTACTCCTGAAGTTGACGAAAACTTATTCTTGGCCGCACGTAACCTATATAAAGTAGACGTACGTGACGTAGCTGGTATTGACCCAGTTAGCTTGATTGCCTTTGATAAAGTGTTGGTAACTGCTGATGCAGTTAAACAAATTGAGGAGTGGTTAGCATGATCAGCGAAGAACGTTTGTTGAAAGTTCTAGTAGCTCCACATATCTCTGAAAAGAGCACTATGTCTGCTGAAGCCGATAACACTATCGTATTCAAAGTAGTGAAAACCGCTACTAAAGCAGAAATCAAAGCTGCAGTTGAAAAACTATTCGAAGTTGAAGTGACTGGTGTTACTACCTTGAACCAAAAAGGTAAAACTAAGCGTCACGGAGCACGTTTTGGTCGCCGCAACGACGTGAAGAAAGCGTATGTAACCTTAGCTGAAGGTGCAGACATCGACTTCACCGGTGCCGCAGAGTAAGGAGTATCTTAAATGGCTATTGTAAAATGTAAGCCTACATCTGCTGGTCGTCGCCACGTTGTTAAAGTGGTTAACCAAGACCTGCACAAAGGCAAGCCTTACGCTCCTTTATTGGAAAGTAAGTCTAAGTCTGGTGGTCGTAACAACCGCGGTGTAATTACCGTTCGTCACATCGGTGGTGGTCATAAGCAACACTACCGTTTGATTGACTTCAAACGTAATGACAAAGACGGCATCCCTGCGAAAGTAGAGCGTCTAGAATACGATCCAAACCGTAGCGCAAACATTGCACTTGTATTGTTTGCTGACGGTGAGCGTCGTTACATTTTGGCACCTAAAGGTGTTAAAGCAGGCACTCCGCTAATGACTGGTGTTGATGCACCAATCGAAGCAGGTAACTGTTTGCCAATGCGCAACATGCCAGTAGGTTCTACTGTGCACGCGATTGAAATGAAGCCTGGTAAAGGTGCCCAAATGGCACGTTCTGCTGGTGCTTACGCTCAAATCGTTGCGCGTGATGGTGCATACGTAACTCTACGTCTACGTAGCGGTGAAATGCGTAAAGTTTTATCTGATTGTCGCGCTACATTAGGCGAAGTGGGTAACGCTGAGCACATGCTACGTAAACTTGGTAAAGCTGGTGCAACGCGCTGGCGTGGTGTTCGTCCTACCGTTCGCGGTGTGGTAATGAACCCAGTTGATCACCCACACGGTGGTGGTGAAGGTCGTACATCTGGTGGCCGTCATCCAGTTACTCCATGGGGTGTTCCAACCAAAGGTTACAAAACTCGTAAAAACAAGAGTACGGATCAATATATCGTACGCCGTCGTTCTAAGAAATAAGGGGAATCGCCATGCCACGTTCTCTCAAGAAGGGTCCATTCATTGACCTACACTTGTTGAAGAAGGTAGAGAAAGCGGTGGAAAGCGGGGACAAGAAACCATTGAAAACTTGGTCTCGTCGCTCAATGATCATTCCACAAATGATCGGTTTGACCATCGCTGTCCATAATGGTCGTCAGCACGTTCCAGTATTTGTTACCGATGAAATGATCGGTCATAAACTGGGTGAATTTGCGCCAACTCGTACTTATCGCGGCCACGCTGCTGATAAGAAAGCGAAGAAGAAGTAGGAGTCTAAATTATGGAAGCTTTAGCTAAACATCGTTTTGCTCGTGGTTCTGCGCAAAAAGCTCGCCTGGTTGCAGATCAAGTACGTGGTCTACCAGTTGAAAAAGCACTTGTTACGTTGCAATTCAGCAGCAAAAAAGCAGCAGGACTTGTTAAGAAAGTTCTAGAATCTGCCATTGCTAACGCTGAGCACAACGAAGGTGCTGATATTGATGAGTTGAAAATCACCAAAATCTTCGTAGATGATGGTCCAACTCTAAAGCGTATTCGTCCTCGTGCTAAAGGCCGAGCCGACCGTATTATCAAGCGTACCAGCCACATCACTGTGGTTGTGTCTGATAACTAGGAGATAAGCAATGGGTCAGAAAGTACATCCTAATGGTATTCGCCTAGGTATCGTAAAACCATGGAATTCAACCTGGTATGCCGATAAAGGTGAATACGCAGATAACCTTTACAGCGACCACAAAGTGCGTCAATTCTTAACTAAAGAATTGAAAAGCGCTTCTGTATCTCGCATTACTATTGAGCGTCCTGCTAAGAGCATTCGTGTAACTATTCACACTGCTCGCCCAGGTGTTGTAATTGGTAAGAAAGGTGAAGATGTTGAAAAACTTCGCAAGAACGTAGCTAAATTAGCTGGCGTACCTGCGCAAATCAATATCTCAGAAGTTCGTAAGCCTGAGTTAGACGCTAAATTAGTAGCAGACTCTATCTCTAGCCAGCTAGAGCGTCGTGTTATGTTCCGTCGTGCGATGAAGCGCGCCGTACAAAACGCAATGCGCCTAGGCGCTAAAGGTATCAAGGTTCAAGTTAGTGGTCGTTTAGGCGGTGCAGAAATTGCTCGAGCTGAATGGTACCGTGAAGGTCGTGTACCGCTACACACTTTACGTGCTGATATCGATTACTCAACTTCAGAAGCGTTGACTACTTACGGTATCATCGGCGTTAAAGTTTGGATCTTTAAAGGCGAAGTACTTGGCGGAATGCCAGTGGCTGCAGCACCTGAAGCTCCTTCTAAGCCGAAGCGCGGTAACAAGCGCAACGCTAAATAGGAGAACCGGGAATGTTACAACCAAAACGTACTAAATTCCGTAAGCAACACACTGGTCGTAACCGTGGTTTAGGCAAAGGACAAAACGTGTCTTTTGGCGACTTCGGTCTTAAAGCGACTGGTCGTGGCCGTCTTACTGCTCGTCAGATCGAAGCAGCACGTCGTGCGATGACTCGTCACATTAAACGTCAAGGTAAAATCTGGATCCGTGTATTCCCAGACAAGCCGATTACTCAAAAGCCTCTTGAGGTTCGTATGGGTAAAGGTAAAGGTAACGTGGAATACTGGGTAGCCCAAATTCAGCCAGGCAAAGTTCTGTATGAAATGGACGGCGTTTCAGAAGGTCTTGCTCGCGAAGCTTTCGAGCTTGCTGCGCGTAAGTTACCTATTAGCACCACTTTTGTAACGCGGACGGTGATGTAATGACAGCGAACGAACTTAAAGATAAAAGTGTTGAAGAGCTTAAAGCTGAGCTACTAAACCTGCTTCGTGAGCAATTCAACTTGCGTATGCAAGCAAGTACTGGTCAATTAGCCCAAACTCACTTGCTTAAAAACGTACGTCGCGATATCGCGCGTGTGAAAACAATTCTGAATCAGAAGGCAGGTGCGTAATGAGCGATATCCGTACATTGCAAGGTAAAGTAGTTAGCGACAAAATGGACAAGTCTATCGTTGTTGCTATTGAGCGTCAGGTTAAACACCCTATTTACGGGAAATACACCAAACGCACTACTAAGCTACATGCTCATGATGAAGCTAACGTTGCCGCTCAAGGCGATGTAGTTACCATCAGAGAATGTGCTCCAATCTCTAAGACTAAGTCTTGGACTTTGGTAGACGTAGTAGTTAAAGCCTAAGCTTTAAAACTATGAAAAAGGCTCCCAGTGGGAGCCTTTTTTCGTTTATTAATAATAATTATATTATTATTGCTTTTTGCAGCATGGAGCATTTGTTCTACCGACAATTCCAATATTTCCTAATTGCATGTAGCCCGCCGAGCTGGCAGTATCATTCAGTTGTAGGAAATTGATTTGGCTAATGGAGTCCACCTTTAGGTTCATGGAAGAGCAGAAGTCGCCACAAAATAGAGAGAGCAAAGAAATCGATTTGCGTCATCTTTTTGTTACTTTGTGGCAAGCAAAATTAAGCATTATATTGGCAGTAATGATGACATTGCTGCTAAGCATGCTGTACGTAAAAGCACTGCCTTCTTTATATCAAGCTTCTTCAAAATTAATGATCGGCTACAGCCAAGCAAAAATGGTTGCTGTTGAAGATGTTTACAATTTTGATACTCAAGCAGAAGCTTACTTTAATACCGAAACTGAAATACTTCGCTCTGAACGGATAGCTCTCGCAGTTATTCATCAATTAGATTTACAGCATCATCCCGAATTTTTACGCAAACCGATCGCGCCTTGGCGTTACTGGTGGCAGGTCATTACTCTTGGCTATAGCTCACAGTTTAGTGCCGCTAATTCGCCCAGCGAAGCCCAGATTTTGAGGGTTTTTAAAAGCCGCTTATCGGTAACCCCGTTACCTAAAAGTCGTCTAGTAGAGATAAGTTTCAGAAGCTGGGACAAATTACTGGCTCAACAAGTCTCTATTGCCGTTGCTGAGGCGTATATTGAGTACCATCGTAGCTCCAGTGAAGCAGCAACCGACCAAACTATTGGTTGGTTGCTGCAAGAGCTGAACAGGTTGAAATCTGCCTTACAAAGCTCTGAAGTTGAATTACAGCTGTATCGCGAACAAGAAAATCTGGTTGACCAAGAAGGTATCCTTGGATTGATTGGTAAAGAGCTGCAGCAGCTTACTACTCAACAATTAGAAGCCCAAAGGATTAAAAGTGAGGCCAGTGCGCTATGGAATTTGGTACGACGCACGGCCAAAGGTGACTTGGACAAGCTTACCTCTTTAAGCGAAATCCAACGTGACCCGATGGTACAAAATATAAAACGACGCCGTATCGAGCTTGAACTAGAGCAAGCTGATTTAGCTAAGCGTTATGGACCCAAGCACCCTAAAAGGGTGTCGTTAACGGGAGAAATATCGCGGGTTGAACTTGAACTGCGCAGCCAAACCGATTTTATTATTTCTGGCATAGAGAAAAGCTACCAGTCTGCAGTGGCACGTGAAGCTGCGTTGTCTGAATCCTTGCGTTTAGCTAAGGTGAGGTATCAAGACCTAAGTCGTAAAACTACCCGTTTTAACCAACTTACTCGTGAAATCGAAAGTAATACTCGTTTGTATAACACTTTCCTTGAGAAATTTAAGGAAGCCGAGGCTGCAGAAGGTTTTAATCGCGGTTATGCACAGTTGGTTGATAGCGCACGGATCCCTGAGTCACCGATTAAACCTAAGAAAGCGATTATCGTGATACTGGCAGGCATGTTAGCTGGAATACTTAGCGTTGTCTTTGTCTTACTTAAACAAGCCATGTCGCGCACTTTCGCTACTGTAGATGAGCTAGAAACTGCCCTCAACGTTGAAGTCATCGCGGAAGTCCCAAAAGTAAAAGTACGAAGCAACAAGTGGTTAAGGCAAGGCGTTCACCCTTGGTTAGGGGAACCGCTGCGCTCGTTACGAGCCCGTCTACAAATGCGACCTAATCGTGGTCAAGTCGTATTGTTTACCTCAGCCCTAGAAGGTGAAGGTAAAACGAGCATTACCATTCAAACAGCTTCTGCATGTAGTGATGTAGAGAAAGTATTGCTGATTGATGCTGACTTGCGTCGAGCTTCCGTCTCTACCTATTTAAACTATCCATTATCGCAACCGGGCTTAACTCATTTGCTGGCGCGCACTCATTCTGTGTCGCAGTGTATTCATCGCGATAACCAATTGGGCTTTGACGTGCTTACCGCTGGGTTGATTGACCGCCATTCAACCTCGCTGTTGGCATCGAAGAAGTTCAAATTATTATTAAAGGGTCTGCGTCAGCATTACGATCGGATTGTTATTGAAACTGGACCATTGATGCAGGTGAGTGATGCGGTAATGGTTGCTCCGTCGGTTGATGCTACCTTATTGGTAGTGCAAGCTGAACGCACCGATGGTAAATCGATAGAAAACGCGCTAAGCAAGTTAGCGCGAATGGACTTGGAAATTTCCGGTGTAGTGTTCAATAAAGTCGCCCGCAATAAACGTGCTTACGACTACGACCTTCCTTCGGTACATCTAGTTGAACGTAGCCCTAAAGTCATTCCTTTACACGAAGACAAGTTTCGCAAACAGGGTTAAATCCTGCCTTAAGCTGGAGAGTTATTTAGTTTTGGTATATGGTTGTGCCGCACTATATAGGAAGGGCCCATGCCAGCAACTTACACTACCTCGCCGCATGCGTTTAGTTATTTAGATTTTGAACGCGAAGCTTGGTCAACACTCCGTCAATCTGTACCGCTTACTCTTACTGAAGATGATCTGGAACGCATTCGAGGCATCAACGAAGCGTTGTCTTTGCCTCAGGTTGTTGATATTTACCTGCCATTATCTCGCTTGCTCAACTTATACGTTAAAGCGCGCCAAGACCGCCGCGAAGTATTAGCTAATTTTTTAGGTAGTGGAAAACATGTACCTTATATTATTGGCGTTTCAGGTAGTGTAGCTGGTGGTAAAAGCACCACGTCGCGGATCTTACAAGCTCTTTTGCAACGGTGGCCAGAACATCCTAAGGTGGATATTGTAACAACCGACGGCTTCTTATTGCCTAACGAAGAGCTTGAAGCGCGCGGTTTAATGCAGCGCAAAGGATTTCCGGAAAGTTACGATCAAAAAGCCTTAGTTGATTTTGTAGCTGCGTTAAAATCTGGTGAAGAATCTGTGTCGGCACCGGTATACTCCCACCTCTCTTACGATATTGTAAAAGACAAGCAGATTAAAGTAGAGCAACCCGACATTGTTATTTTGGAGGGCTTAAATGTGCTGCAGTCAGCACGTGATTATCCGAACCAGCCTCGCCAGGTATTTGTTTCTGACTATTTGGATTTTTCTATTTTTGTCGATGCAGATCCCGAGCAACTAGAAACGTGGTACATCGAACGCTTTCAAAAGTTACGAGCCAGCGCATTTACCCACCCCAGTAACTATTTTCATCACTATGCCCAGCTTGATGACATTGAAGCATCAAAGGTAGCTAAAAAAATTTGGTCATCGATTAATTACGTTAATTTGATTGAGAATATTTTACCTACTCGTGAGCGCGCAGATTTAATTCTAGAGAAAAGTGCTAACCATGAAGTTAGCCGGGTGAGATTAAGAAAATGAGTGTAGTGTCGGCTATTAAACGCGACGTTGATTTAACTAGCTACAACACTTTTGGCTTGGCTGCTAAAGCCAAATATTTTGTAGAGCTAACAAATTCGAACGATATTGGCGAGTTGGTGAGTTGGATACGTGCTGAACAGCTACCTTGGATGGTAATTGGTGGAGGTTCTAACTTACTGCTTCTTGAAGACTTTGCGGGCCTAGTGGTGCTAAACCAGCTGCGAGGTATTGAAGTGAGCGAAACAGCTGACAGTTATTCTATTAGGGCAGCGGCGGGTGAAGATTGGCATAAATTTGTAAAATGGACTGTAGAACAAGGAATGCCCGGTTTAGAAAATTTGGCACTTATCCCTGGTACGGTAGGAGCCTCACCGGTACAAAATATTGGAGCTTATGGAGTGGAACTGGCTGATGTATGTTCCGAGGTTGAATATTATTCGATACACTCTAACCGCACACAAGTTATTAGCTCTGAAGATTGCCAGTTTGCCTATCGAGATAGCATCTTTAAAAGCGCCTTAAAAGACCAAGTTATTATCAGTCACGTGACTTTTAAGCTGAATAAATCTTGGCAAGCCAAATGCGAATACGGTGGTTTAAAGCAGCTAGAGGCAGATATTAGTGCTCAGACGATTTTTGATGAAGTATGTAAGATGCGCATTAGCAAACTTCCTGACCCACAGGTATTAGGAAATGCTGGGAGCTTTTTTAAGAATCCATTAGTGAGTAACGAACAGCTTGCTAAATTGTTGTGTCGCTATCCCGATATGCCTAATTACTCTGCTACAAACGGCCTGTCTAAGCTAGCTGCTGGTTGGTTGATCGATCAACTTGGCCTTAAAGGATATACTGTTGGCGGAGCAGCAGTGCATCAAGATCAAGCTTTAGTCTTAGTAAATATAGCCAATGCAAAAGCGATTGATTTACTTGCGTTATGTCGTCACATTCGCCAGCAAGTTTGGCAACGTTTCGATGTGCTATTGCAGCCGGAGGTTCGCTTCATAAATAGTATTGGTGAGGTTGAGCCAACACTTGTTTTAGGAATGCCTGATGCAGGAGAGTAAACCTTATCAGTTGATTAAAGCGCTGGCACCGGGGGAGTTTTGCTCAGGCGAAAGTTTAGCTAAGCAACTAAAAGTATCAAGAACCACAGTTGCTAGTTATATCAAACAATATAGCGGACTTGGTTTAGACATTTATAGCGTTAAGGGCAAAGGCTATCGTTTAGCTGATTCACTTTCTTTGTTAAACGCAGCCCGGCTAGAACTAGCTCTTCCCCAAAATCGCCCTATAGTTATCGACCAGTTAGACTCCACTAATGCATGGTTAATGAACCACATAGATACTACTGACCACGGTCAACTCATTTTGGCTGAATATCAAAGTGCAGGTAGGGGGCGGCGAGGTAGAGCATGGCAAACGCCTTATGCGGGTCAACTTTGTATGTCCTTACTGTGGCGTCTGCAAGATGGTATTGAAGCTGCCATGGGACTGAGCTTAGCGGTAGGCCTCGCTATTGTGGAGGCGTTAGAAAATGTCGGTTTTAAAGAGCTAGGATTAAAGTGGCCTAATGATATTTACCTGCAAGGTAAAAAGCTCGGTGGGGTATTAATAGAGCTACAAGGCCATGCAAACAGTGAAGTGAGTTTAGTGGTGGGCTTGGGGGTAAACGTTAAAGTAGGAAGTTTACAGGCTGAACTAATTGATCAAGCATTTGCGCAGTTACAAAGTCATTCCAAATTACCAATTAATCGCACTGAATTAGCCATAGCTATTGTTGAATCTTTGAATCAGATGTTCGAGGTATTTCGGTTGCAGGGCTTCGCTGCACTGCAGCAACGCTGGAATCGCTATGATATTTTTGCCAATCAAGCGGTGAGTTTGCGTTTTTCTGAGGAGCGGCAGTTGAAAGGGCTCGCCAAAGGCGTGGATAAACAAGGCCAATTGTTGCTTGAAATTGATGGTCAACATCAAGCCTTTATGGCCGGTGAAGTATCGCTACGCGGCCAATAATTGAGCCCGCTGGCTGATTTTTGCGCGTTCACATCAATCCTTAGTTTTTTTTTCCATTTGGTTGTTGCATTTAATAAATGCATTACATAGAATGCGCAGCACTTAAGCGATGCCGATTTAGCTCAGTTGGTAGAGCAACTGACTTGTAATCAGTAGGTCGCCAGTTCGACTCCGGCAATCGGCACCATCTCTTAAGTGTAAGGCTTCACCTTATTAAAGGTGACAGTGTGGGGGGGTTCCCGAGTGGCCAAAGGGAGCAGATTGTAAATCTGCCGCGAAAGCTTCGATGGTTCGAATCCGTCCCCCCCCACCATTTATTTTGGTAGTAGGTCGTCTTCCAAAGGTTTGATGCGGGCATCGTATAATGGCTATTACCTCAGCCTTCCAAGCTGATGATGCGGGTTCGATTCCCGCTGCCCGCTCCACAGTGCTGATATAGCTCAGTTGGTAGAGCGCACCCTTGGTAAGGGTGAGGTCGGCAGTTCGAATCTGCCTATCAGCACCACATTCCTTTTTTAGTCTCCCTATTACTTTTTACCGGTCGGTAAGCGTAAACCAATGGTGCTTTGTACCAATGACCTTTATCCAGAGGGACTATTATGTCTAAAGAAAAATTTGAACGTTCAAAACCGCACGTAAACGTTGGTACAATTGGCCACGTTGACCACGGTAAAACAACTCTAACAGCTGCTATTACCAACGTACTTGCAAAAGTATACGGTGGTGAAGCTAAAGATTTCGCAGCAATCGATAACGCTCCAGAAGAGCGCGAGCGCGGTATCACCATTTCTACTTCACACGTAGAGTACGACACACCAACTCGTCACTACGCACACGTAGACTGTCCTGGACACGCCGATTACGTTAAAAACATGATCACTGGTGCAGCACAAATGGACGGCGCTATCCTAGTAGTAGCGTCTACAGATGGCCCAATGCCACAAACCCGTGAGCACATCCTACTTTCTCGTCAGGTTGGTGTACCTTACATCATCGTATTCATGAACAAATGTGACATGGTAGACGACGAAGAGCTTCTAGAATTAGTAGAAATGGAAGTACGTGAACTTCTATCAGAATACGAATTCCCAGGTGATGACATTCCAGTAATCCAAGGTTCAGCGCTTAAAGCCCTAGAAGGCGAAGAGCAATGGGAAGCAAAAATCATTGAGCTTGCAGAAGCACTAGATTCTTACATTCCAGAGCCAGAGCGTGACATCGACAAGCCATTCCTACTACCAATTGAAGATGTATTCTCAATTTCAGGTCGTGGTACGGTAGTAACAGGTCGTGTAGAGCGCGGTATCATCAAAGTTTCAGAAGAGATTGAAATTGTTGGTATCAAAGAAACTACAAAAACAACCTGTACAGGTGTTGAAATGTTCCGCAAGCTTCTAGACGAAGGTCGTGCAGGTGAGAACTGTGGTATCTTGTTACGTGGTACTAAGCGTGATGACGTACAGCGTGGTCAAGTATTGGCAGCTCCTGGTTCAATTACTCCACACACCAAGTTTGAAGCAGAAGTATACGTACTAAGCAAAGACGAAGGTGGCCGTCACACGCCATTCTTCAAAGGCTACCGTCCACAGTTCTACTTCCGTACAACTGACGTAACTGGTGCAGTAGAGTTACCAGAAGGCGTAGAAATGGTAATGCCAGGCGACAACTTGAAATTTGTTGTAGAGCTAATTTGCCCAATCGCGATGGACGAAGGTTTACGCTTCGCAATCCGTGAAGGTGGCCGTACAGTAGGTGCGGGTGTTGTAGCTAAAATCTTCGAATAAGAAGACTAGCACAGCAAGAAAAAGGTCGCGTAAGCGGCCTTTTTTGTTTTTAAAGGCAAGATCTTTAAGTATTGCTCTGGTGTTATAAATACCTGGGCAATTTATTGTTTGCCTAGTCGCGTTTTTTCGACATTCAAGGGTTACAATCTTGAAACAAAGTGCCTATAATGTCGGGCTTCGTGCTATAGGGGTGTAGTTCCAATGGCAGAACGTCGGATTCCAAATCCGAATGTTGGGAGTTCGAATCTCTCCACCCCTGCCACTATCCCTATATGAAGGGATTTATGATTTTGTGGGATTATTTGTAGGTTGTTTGATGAGTACCAGTACTGAAAACCAAAGTGGGTCGTTAGATGGCCTAAAATGGGCATTAGCTGCTCTAATTTTAATCGCCGCTGTTGTAGGTAACTACCTATATACAGATATGTCGATTTTGGTGCGTGTAATCGGTGTTGTGATTGCCGTGATTGCTGCTTTAGGCATTGCATCGCAAACCAATAAAGGCAAGCAAGCCTTCGAATTTGCTAAAGAGTCGCGTATGGAAGTGCGCAAGGTTATCTGGCCTACTCGTCAAGAAGCCATTCAAACTACCATGATTGTATTAGCTGCTACTGCATTCATGTCTCTAATTTTGTGGGGTCTAGATGCGATATTGGTTCGCCTAGTTGCCTTTGTTACAGGGGTAGGTATCTAATGACTGAAGAGCGCAAATTGCGTTGGTACGTGGTTCAGGCTTTTTCTGGCTATGAAGCTCGCGTATCTAAATCATTAAAAGAGTACATCCAAATTCATTCTATGGAAGATTCTTTTGGTGAGATTCTAGTACCAACTGAAGAAGTAGTTGAAATGCGCGCTGGTCAAAAACGTAAGAGTGAGCGCAAGTTCTTCCCTGGTTACGTTTTGGTTCAAATGGACCTAAATGATGAAAGCTGGCACTTAGTGAAAAGTGTGCCACGGGTACTAGGCTTTATTGGTGGAACGGCAGAGCGCCCTGCACCAATTTCAGATAAAGAAGCTAAAGCTATCTTGGATCGCTTGGATGAAACCAGCGATAAGCCAAGACCAAAAACTCTATTCGAACCAGGCGAAGTGGTTCGTGTTACCGATGGCCCATTCGCCGACTTCAACGGTACTATCGAAGAAGTGGATTACGAAAAGAGCCGGGTAAAAGTATCTGTATTGATTTTCGGCCGAGCTACGCCAGTAGAGCTAGAATTCGGACAAATCGAGAAAGGCTGATAAAAAATAAACAATCAGTTGTTTTTAGGGCAGGGGATCGACTATAATCCGCTGCCCTTTGTTCTATCGGGAAGCTAATCGCAAGTGCGAAAGGCGTTTGAACCCAAATTAAGGTAAATTTAAAATGGCTAAAAAAGTCCAAGCTTATATCAAGCTTCAAGTTGCTGCGGGTGCCGCAAACCCGTCACCACCAGTTGGTCCTGCTCTAGGTCAACATGGTGTAAACATCATGGAATTCTGTAAAGCATTCAACGCTAAAACAGATTCAATTGAGAAAGGCGCACCAGTACCTGTAGTTATTACAGTATATGCTGACCGTTCTTTCACTTTTGAAACCAAAACTCCACCTGCTTCTTACTTATTGAAGAAAGCGGCTGGCATCAAGTCTGGTTCTGGTGTTCCAAACAAAGAAAAAGTTGGCAAAGTAACGCGCGCTCAACTAGAAGAGATTGTTAATACTAAAGCAGTAGATATGACTGGTGCTGACGTAGAGGCAATGGTTCGTTCAATTGAAGGTTCTGCCCGTTCTATGGGCTTGGTTGTAGAGGGCTAATACGATGGCAAAACTTTCTAAGCGCATGCGTGCGATCAACGAAAAAGTTGATTCAACAAAAGAATACCCAGTAAACGAAGCGGTTGCTCTTCTTAAAGAGTTAGCGTCAGCTAAGTTCCTAGAAAGCGTAGATGCAGCGGTTAACCTTGGTGTTGACCCCCGTAAATCTGACCAAAACGTTCGTGGTGCTACGGTACTACCACACGGTACTGGTCGTAACGTTCGTGTTGCTGTATTTACTCAAGGCGCTAACGCCGAAGCTGCTACTGAAGCTGGTGCTGACGTAGTTGGTATGGACGACTTGGCTGCTCAAGTTAAAGCCGGTGAAATGGACTTTGACGTAGTAATTGCTTCTCCAGATGCAATGCGCGTTGTTGGTCAACTAGGTCAAATCCTAGGTCCACGTGGTTTAATGCCTAACCCTAAAGTGGGTACAGTTACTCCTAACGTAGCTGACGCAGTTAAACTAGCTAAAGCGGGTCAGATTCGTTACCGCAATGACAAAAACGGTATTATCCATACTACTATTGGTAAAGCCGATTTTGATGCTGACAAGCTTAAAGAGAACCTTGAAGCGTTGGTTGTAGCTCTTAAAAAAGCGAAACCTGCTCAGTCTAAAGGTCAATTCATCAAGAAAGTTAGCCTATCAACCACTATGGGTGCTGGTTTAACAATTGATGTGACTTCTTTAGATACTCAAGCTTAATTATTTACAAAGCGCAAAATTTATACTATTATTTTGCGCTTTGTATTTATGGGTCAGGGCTTATGCCCTCATCCAAGACCGTAGGTGCTAGTTTCTAGCTTAATCTCCTACGTAGATGGTGAGGAAACCCAAGAATAATTTTTTATTCTGGACAACCAAACCGTAAAGGCCTCTAAATCTAATGATTTAGAGGGAAGTAAACACCAGATTTATCTGGTATTGGAATCCAGGAGTAAAGCCAATGGCCTTAAGACTCGAAGACAAGAAGCAAATTGTTGCTAGCGTCAACGAAGCTGCCAAAGGTGCACTTTCTGCAGTAGTTGCTGATTCACGTGGCGTAACTGTAGATGCGATGACTTCACTTCGTGCAAAAGCACGTGAAGCTGGCGTATCTATGCAAGTGGTTCGTAATACCCTTGCTCGCCGTGCAGTAGCTGGCACAGACCTAGAGTGTCTTACTGAGACATTTACTGGTCCTACTTTGATTGCCTTCTCTAACGAGCACCCAGGTGCTGCAGCGCGTCTATTTACAGACTTCGCTAAAGAGCAAGAAAATTTCGAAGTACGTGCAGCAGCATTTGAAGGTGCATTAGCAGACGTAAACGTTCTTGCAAAACTACCAACTTACGAAGAAGCAATTGCCAAGTTAATGGCAACTATGAAAGAAGCTTCTGCAGGCAAGCTGGTACGCACTCTGGCCGCGCTACGCGATCAAAAAGAGTCAGAAGCAGCATAATTTGCTTGTTGCTACATTATTTTATAAATTTAATTGAATTTAGGAATTTGAGTCATGTCTATCACTAAAGACCAAATTATCGAAGCTGTTGCTGAAATGTCAGTAATGGACGTTGTTGAACTAATCGAAGCTATGGAAGAGAAGTTCGGCGTATCTGCTGCTGCTGCTGTTGCTGTTGCTGGTGACGCTGGTGCTGCTGCTGAAGAGCAATCAGAATTCGACGTAATTCTTACTGCTGCTGGCGCAAACAAAGTTGCTGCTATTAAAGCAGTACGTGGCGCTACAGGTCTAGGCCTGAAAGAAGCTAAAGGCCTTGTTGATTCAGCTCCTGCTACTGTTAAAGAAGCTGTATCTAAAGAAGAAGCTGAAGCTCTTAAAGCTGCTCTTGAAGAAGCTGGTGCTTCTGTTGAGCTTAAGTAATCTACCTATAAGTAGATTGCAGCCTTTATAGGCTATGGCTGGTGGTTATTTAACCACCGGCCTTTTTGCGCTGTAGGACGCCGTCTTTTTTATCACCGTTTTAGATGGTGCGTCTAGCAAAGAACTTAGGGAAAGCATTCCCTTCGACAATGACAAACGGTATGTAAGAACTGTCCCAGATTTTGCGGACAGAGTGGGTCACTTATCAGCGAGCTGAGGAACCATATGGTTTACTCTTATACAGAGAAAAAACGCATTCGTAAGGACTTTGGAAAACGTCCTCAAGTAGTGGACACGCCTTACCTGCTTTCAATACAGCTTGACTCTTTTGAGAAATTCATAGAGATCGATCCTGAAGGCGAGTATGGGCTGGAAGCTGCATTCCGCAGTGTATTCCCGATTGCCAGTTATTCAGGATATTCAGAGCTACAATATGTTAGCTATCGTCTTGGCGAGCCGGTTTTTGACGTTAAAGAATGTCAAATTCGTGGAGTCACCTACTCTGCTCCCTTACGCGTTAAATTGCGTTTAGTGTTATTTGATCGTGAGGCTCCGGCTGGCACGGTTAAAGACATCAAAGAGCAAGAAGTATACATGGGCGAAATCCCATTAATGACAGGTAATGGTACCTTTGTTATCAACGGTACAGAGCGTGTTATTGTATCCCAATTACACCGCAGTCCGGGTGTGTTCTACGATCACGATCGTGGTAAAACACACTCTTCCGGTAAAGTATTGTATAACGCTCGCGTTATTCCTTACCGCGGTTCATGGTTAGACTTCGAATTCGATCCTAAAGACAATTTGTTTGTCCGTATCGACCGTCGTCGTAAACTGCCTGCTTCAATTATTTTGCGCGCGTTGGAAATGACCACGCAAGAAATTCTTGATACCTTCTTCGACACTACCACTTTCGAATTGAAAGACGGCAAAGTGATGATGGAGCTTGTGCCAAGCCGCTTACGTGGTGACACTGTATCCTTTGACGTTGTGCTAAACGGTGAAGTACTGATTGAAACCGGTCGCCGAGTAACAGCGCGCCATATTCGTCAGCTGGAAAAATCAGGTGTTGAGCAAATCGAAGTACCGGTTGAGTACCTTGCTGATAAAGTATTAGCTGAAGAGTATGTTGACGAAACGACTGGTGAAGTAATTGCCGAGGCTAACAGCGAGTTAAACCTAGAGTTAATTGCTGCGCTTTCGCAAGCCGGCCACACGGTGTTAAAAACTATTTACACCAATGACCTAGACCAGGGTTCATTTATTTCTGATACCCTGCGTGTAGATTCTTCAACTAATCGCTTGGAAGCATTGGTTGAGATTTACCGCATGATGCGTCCTGGTGAGCCACCAACAAAAGACGCAGCGGAAGCCCTGTTTGAGAACTTGTTCTTCAACAGCGACCGTTATGACTTGTCGACAGTTGGTCGAATGAAGTTTAACAGTCGCGTTGGTCGCGAAGATGGTTCAGTATCAGGCGTACTTGATAAAGAAGACATCATTAAGGTGATGCAGACGCTAATCGAAATTCGTAACGGACGCGGTGAAGTTGATGATATCGATCACCTTGGTAACCGTCGTATTCGTAGCGTAGGTGAAATGGCAGAGAACCAATTCCGTGTTGGTTTGGTGCGTGTAGAGCGTGCTGTTAAAGAACGTTTGAGCCTTGGTGACCTAGATGCATTGATGCCACAAGATCTTATTAACGCTAAGCCAATTTCAGCTGCAGTTAAAGAGTTCTTTGGTTCAAGCCAATTATCTCAGTTTATGGATCAGAACAACCCGCTTTCTGAAGTAACACACAAACGTCGTGTTTCTGCATTAGGTCCTGGTGGTTTAACCCGTGAACGTGCCGGTTTTGAAGTACGTGACGTACACCCAACGCACTACGGTCGTTTATGTCCGATTGAAACTCCGGAAGGTCCAAACATTGGTTTGATTAACTCATTAGCGGTTTATTCTCGTACCAATGAGTTCGGTTTCTTAGAAACTCCTTACCGCAAAGTAATTGAAGGCCAAATCACTGACGAAGTTGATTACTTATCGGCTATTGATGAAGGTACTTATGTGATCGCTCAGGCGAACGCAGAAGCGGATGCCGATGGCAAATTACTTGAAACAGATTTAGTTCCTTGTCGCCACAAGGGTGAGTCAACCTACATGCCTACTGATCAAATTCAGTACATGGACGTAAGTCCACAACAGATTATTTCTGTTGCTGCATCGTTGATTCCATTCTTAGAGCACGATGATGCAAACCGTGCATTGATGGGTTCTAACATGCAACGCCAAGCTGTACCAACATTGCGTGCTGACAAACCGTTAGTGGGTACTGGTATTGAACGTGCGGTGGCTGTTGATTCTGGTGTGACGGTTGTATCTAAACGTGGTGGTACGGTTGACTACGCAGATGCTAGCCGCATTGTAGTTAAAGTAAATGAAGACGAGATGCTTCCTGGTGAAGCGGGTATCGACATTTACACGCTAACTAAGTACACCCGTTCTAACCAAAATACCTGTATCAACCAGCGCCCTGTGGTTAAAGCTGGCGAGCCAGTTTCTAAAGGTGACGTACTCGCAGATGGTCCTTCAACTGACTTAGGTGAGTTGGCATTGGGTCAAAACATGCGCGTAGCGTTCATGCCTTGGAACGGTTACAACTTTGAGGATTCAATCGGTATTTCTGAGAACGTAGTTAAAGAAGATCGCTTTACTACTATTCACATTCAAGAGTTAAGCTGTATCGCTCGTGATACTAAGCTTGGCAGTGAAGAAATTTCAGCCGATATTCCAAACGTTGGTGAATCAGCGTTAAGCAAACTTGATGAGTCAGGTATTGTTTACGTAGGTGCTGAAGTTAAGCCAGGTGACATCTTAGTGGGTAAAGTAACCCCTAAAGGTGAAACACAATTAACCCCTGAAGAGAAGCTATTGCGTGCCATCTTCGGTGAGAAAGCGTCTGATGTTAAAGATACATCACTACGTGTACCTAACTCTGTATTTGGTACCGTAATCGACGTTCAAGTCTTTACTCGCGATGGCGTAGAAAAAGACAAGCGTGCTCAAGAAATTGAGTCTATGCAGCTTAAAGAAGCGAAGAAAGATTTAACCGAAGAATTCAAGATCCTTGAAGACGGTATCTTTGCTCGTGCTAAATCTGTATTGATTGCAGCTGGCAAGTCAGAAGCTGACTTAGATCGCCAGCAGCCTGCAGAGTGGCTAGAAGCGGCATTAAGCGATGAAGACGCGCAAACGCAGCTAGAGCAAATTGCTGCGCAATACGACGAAATCAAAGCTGAATTCGACAAACAGTTCGACATTAAGCGCCGTAAGATCACCCAAGGTGATGACTTAGCGCCTGGCGTACTGAAGATTGTTAAAGTTTACTTAGCAGTTAAACGTCGTATTCAACCTGGTGACAAGATGGCTGGTCGTCACGGTAACAAAGGTGTAATTTCTACCATTGTTCCTCGTGAAGATATGCCTTATGACGAAACTGGTCGCCCAGTAGACATCTGCTTGAACCCACTAGGTGTACCATCGCGGATGAACATCGGTCAGATCCTTGAAACCCACTTAGGCTTAGCCGCTAAAGGTGTTGGTGAAAAAATTGATGAAATGCTGAAAGTTCAGCGTGAAATCGAAATGGATAAACTGCGTGACTTCATCCAGAAAGTGTACAACGTAGGTGATGACGCGCTTAAAGTTGACGTTGCTAGCTTCACTGATGAAGAAGTAATGACTTTAGCTAAGAACTTACGTGGCGGTGTGCCAATGGCTACCCCAGCATTTGATGGTGCTAAAGAAGCTGAAATTAAAGAGCTATTACGTTTAGCCGACTTACCTGATTCAGGTCAAATCGTGTTACGTGACGGCCGTACCGGTCAAGAATTTGAGCGCCCAGTAACTGTTGGTTACATGTACATGTTGAAACTTAACCACTTGGTTGATGACAAGATGCACGCTCGTTCTACCGGTTCTTACAGCTTGGTTACTCAGCAACCTCTAGGTGGTAAAGCACAGTTTGGTGGTCAGCGCTTCGGTGAGATGGAAGTATGGGCACTAGAAGCATACGGTGCTGCTTACACCCTACAGGAAATGCTAACGGTTAAATCTGATGACGTTAACGGTCGTACTAAAATGTACAAGAACATCGTTGATGGTAACCACCAGATGGAGCCAGGCATGCCTGAGTCGTTCAACGTGTTGCTCAAAGAGATCCGCTCTCTTGGTATCAACATTGAGTTGGATGAGCTGTAAGCACAGGACTTCACCTGAATTAAAAGCAAGGCGGGCGTTTCATTAGAAACGCCCCAGGTTTAACTCCAACCTGGAGAGAAACGTGAAAGATTTACTTAAGTTTCTTAAGCAACAAAGCAAGACCGAAGAGTTTGAAGGCATTAAAATTGGCCTAGCTTCACCAGATCAGATCCGCAGTTGGTCGTTTGGTGAGGTGAAGAAACCAGAGACGATTAACTATCGTACTTTTAAGCCTGAGCGTGACGGTTTATTCTGTGCCCGTATTTTCGGCCCAGTTAAAGATTACGAATGTTTGTGTGGTAAATACAAACGTTTGAAACACCGTGGTGTTATCTGTGAGAAGTGTGGTGTAGAAGTTACCCAGTCTAAAGTTCGTCGTGACCGTATGGGCCACATTGAACTAGCTTCTCCTGTAGCTCACATCTGGTTCTTAAAATCACTACCATCGCGTATTGGTTTATTACTAGATATGACTTTACGTGATATTGAGCGTGTACTTTACTTCGAATCATTTGTTGTGACTGAGCCTGGCATGACCAGCTTAGAGCGCGGTCAAATGCTTACCGAAGAAACCTACCTTGATTCACTTGAAGAGTACGGTGATGAGTTTGAAGCTAAAATGGGTGCAGAGGCTGTATTAGCTTTATTGCGTCATTTAGAGCTTGACCAAGAAATCGAAGTAATGCGCGAAGAGTTACAAACAACTAACTCTGAAACTAAGCGTAAGAAGACCACTAAGCGTCTTAAGCTTATGGAAGCGTTCCGCGATTCAGGTAACAAACCTGAGTGGATGATTATGACCGTATTGCCGGTTCTTCCACCAGATTTGCGTCCACTAGTTCCACTAGATGGCGGCCGTTTTGCTACGTCTGATTTGAACGATTTATACCGTCGCGTAATCAACCGTAACAACCGTTTGAAACGTCTATTAGACCTAGCTGCTCCAGACATCATTGTGCGTAACGAAAAGCGTATGCTGCAAGAAGCAGTAGATGCCTTGTTAGACAATGGTCGTCGTGGTCGCGCTATTACTGGTTCTAACAAACGTCCGCTTAAATCTTTGGCTGATATGATCAAAGGTAAGCAAGGTCGTTTCCGTCAGAACTTGCTAGGTAAGCGTGTAGATTACTCAGGTCGTTCGGTAATTACCGTTGGTCCAACACTGCGTCTACACCAGTGTGGTCTTCCTAAGAAAATGGCACTTGAGCTATTCAAACCATTCATTTATGGCAAGCTAGAGCTGCGTGGTCTTGCGACTACGATTAAAGCTGCTAAGAAAATGGTTGAACGCGAAGGCGGTGAAGTTTGGGATATTCTTGAAGAAGTTATCCGCGAACACCCAGTATTACTTAACCGTGCACCAACCTTGCACCGTTTGGGTATTCAAGCCTTTGAGCCTGTGCTAATTGAAGGTAAAGCTATTCAATTACACCCGCTAGTGTGTGCGGCTTATAACGCCGACTTCGATGGTGACCAAATGGCGGTACACGTACCGTTGACCCTAGAAGCACAGTTAGAAGCACGTTCGTTGATGATGTCGACCAACAACGTACTATCACCAGCTAACGGTGAGCCTATTATCGTTCCTTCGCAAGACGTTGTATTGGGTCTGTACTACATGACTCGTGAACGTGTTAACGCTGAAGGTGAAGGTATGTACCTTTCTGGTCCTAAAGAGGCAGAAAAGTTATACCGTGCTAAACAAGCCAGTATTCACGCACGTGTAAACGTACGTATTACCGAGGTTGTTGTAGCCGAAGACGGCTCTAAAATCGAAAAGACTGAGATTAAGCAAACTACCATTGGTCGTGCCATTTTATGGTTAATTGTACCTACAGGTTTGCCATTTGATTTAGTTAACCAGTCAATGGGTAAGAAGCAGATCTCAGGATTGCTAAACACCTGTTACCGTAAACTAGGTCTTAAGCACTCAGTTATTTTTGCTGACCAATTAATGTACACCGGTTTCCATTATGCAACCTTGTCTGGTGCCTCTGTAGGTATTAATGACATGGTTATCCCTGATGCTAAGAAAGACATCGTGGAAGAAGCCAGTGACGAAGTAAGTGAAATTCAAGAGCAGTTCCTAGCTGGTTTGGTAACCGCAGGCGAGCGTTACAACAAAGTAATCGATATTTGGGCTTCGGCTAACGAAAAAGTATCGAAAGCGATGATGGATAACTTGTCTACTGAAACAGTTATCAACAAAGATGGCGAAGAAGAGACGCAAGGCTCGTTCAACAGCATCTTTATGATGGCTGACTCGGGCGCTCGTGGTAGTGCAGCTCAGATCCGTCAGCTAGCTGGTATGCGTGGCTTGATGGCTAAACCGGATGGTTCGATTATCGAAACGCCGATTGTAGCTAACTTCCGTGAAGGTTTGAACGTACTTCAGTACTTCATCTCAACTCACGGTGCGCGTAAAGGTTTGGCCGATACCGCATTGAAGACGGCAAACTCGGGTTACTTGACCCGTCGTCTAGTTGACGTTGCGCAGGATTTGGTGGTTACCGAAACTGACTGTGGTACCGAAGAAGGTATCATCATGACTCCTCATATTGAGGGTGGTGATGTTGTAGAACCGTTACGTGAACGGGTACTAGGTCGTGTACTAGTGGGTGATGTTATTAAGCCAGGTACCGAAAACGAAGTACTGCTTAAAGACAAAACACTACTTGACGAAAAACTGTGTGACCTTCTAGAAGAAAACTCAGTGGATACCGTGAAAGTTCGCTCTGTCATTAGTTGTGAAAACGACTTTGGTGTGTGTGCACTATGTTACGGTCGTGACCTCGCTCGAGGCCACTTGGTTGGCCGTGGTGAAGCGGTTGGTGTTGTTGCTGCTCAGTCTATTGGTGAGCCGGGTACTCAGCTTACTATGCGTACCTTCCACATCGGTGGTGCTGCGTCGCGTGCTGCTGCAGAGAACAGCATTCAGGTTAAGAACGCAGGTACTATTAAGCTACACAACGCTAAAGTAGTTACCAACAGTGAAGGCAAGCTTGTTGTTACTTCTCGTTCTACTGAATTAACCATTATTGATGAAATGGGGCAAACCAAAGAAAGCCACAAGCTTCAATACGGTAGTATCTTAGAAGTGGTTGATGGCGGAGCGGTGGCCTCTGGCGATACAGTTGCTAACTGGGACCCACACACTCACCCAATTATTACTGAAGTACCAGGTCGAGTTAAGTTTATCGACATGGTAGAAGGCATAACGGTAAGTCGCCAAACTGATGAGTTAACTGGCCTATCTAGCATTCACGTACTGGACCCTAACGAGCGCCCTGGCGCTGGTAAAGAAATGCGTCCAATGGTGAAATTGGTGGATGGTTCTGGTAACGACGTTCTTATTGCTGGTACCGATATTCCTGCTCAGTACTTCTTGTCTTCAAAGGCTATTGTTAACCTTGAAGATAACGCTGAGGTAGGTGTTGGTGACGCGATTGCTCGTATTCCTCAAGAATCTAGCGGTACTAAGGATATTACCGGTGGTCTGCCTCGCGTAGCTGACTTGTTTGAAGCTCGTCAACCTAAAGAACCTGCGATTTTGGCAGAAATTACCGGTACCATTAGTTTTGGTAAAGAAACCAAAGGTAAGCGCCGCTTGGTGATTACGCCAGCAGAAGGTGATGCTTACGAGGAAATGATTCCTAAGTGGCGTAACCTAAACGTGTTTGAAGGTGAAAAAGTGGCTAAAGGTGAAGTTATTGCCGATGGTCCAGAATCGCCACATGACATTTTACGCTTGCGTGGTATCAGCCCTGTAGCCAACTACATCGTAAACGAAGTGCAAGACGTATACCGTTTACAGGGTGTGAAGATTAACGATAAGCACATCGAGACTATCGTGCGTCAAATGCTTCGTAAGTGTTTGATTCTTGATGCTGGTGACTCTAGCTTCTTGCTAGGCGAACAAGCAGAAGTTGCCCGTGTGAATATCGAAAATCGTCAGTTGATTGCTGAAGGCAAACGCCCTGCGGTGTTCCGTCGTGAGCTATTAGGTATTACTAAGGCATCGCTATCAACAGAGTCGTTTATTTCGGCAGCGTCGTTCCAAGAAACTACCCGCGTGCTTACTGAAGCCGCAGTGGGCGGTAAACAGGATGAACTACGTGGTCTTAAAGAAAACGTTATTGTTGGTCGCCTGATCCCTGCTGGTACTGGTTATGCTTACCACGAGAAACGCCGTAACAAAGCTGAAGCTCCAGCGCCAATTACTGCAGATGAGGCCGCTGATAACTTAGCAGCTCTATTAAATGCAGCCCCTGGCGGTGATACAGAGTAGCAGACTCTACTAAAGCAAAAAGGCAGCCATTGGCTGCCTTTTTTAATGTTCGCTGTTTCATTACCTCGCTGTAAAATATTTGACAAGTGTTGTCGTTCGTCACAGACTCCATTTTTAAAACAACAAAATCCAGAGCATTTTATGAGCAAACAAATTGTATCTACAGAGGCGGCTCCAGCTGCGATCGGCCCATATTCTCAGGCAACTAAAATTGATGAGTTAGTATTCACTTCAGGCCAAATCCCGCTAAACCCAGAGTCGATGGAAATTGTGGAAGGCGGAATAAGCGAGCAAACAAAACAAGTAATGGAGAATCTAATGGCGGTATTAGCTGCTGCTGGCGCAGATGCTTCAACAGTGTTTAAAACTACCTGCTTTCTAAGTGATATGGCTAATTTTGTTGCCTTTAATGATGTTTACGCGAGTTACTTCCCAGAAAGTGCACCTGCTCGCTCTTGTGTAGAAGTGGCGCGTTTACCTAAAGATGTGTTGGTTGAAGTAGAAGCTATTGCGCATATTAAGTAGTTTATGAGCCTGACCTATACTTTGGTTGTTACTAGCCCCTTGTATGGTAAGCAGGGGAGTGCTTCGGCGTTAAACTTTGCCAAGGCGTTAGTTGAAGCCGGCCATCAGATAAAAACGGTGTTTTTTTATCTGGATGGAGTGAGTAATGGCCTATCGACATCTCTACCAGCAAGTGATGAAGTAAATATCCATCAGCATTGGCTCGATATTAAAAAAGCATCCGCGTGTTCGCTTCTTGTATGCAGTGCTGCTGCATATCGCAGAGGAATTATTGGTGAGGAAGCAGCTGCAGCAAACCAATTGTCGGCGAATATGCATAATGAGTTTAATATGTCTGGTTTAGCCGAAATGGCTACCGCTATGTTAAGTAGCGATAGAGTGGTGCACCTGTGAGCAAATCATTAGTGTTTGTATTTAGTCGCGCACCACACGGCAATTCTTTAGCTCGAGAAGCGCTCGATGCCGCACTTGCTGCCTCCGCTGTATCGGAAGATATTGTGGCGTATTTTGAGGGTGATGGGGTTTATCAGTTATTGAAAGGGCAAAATCCCACTAAGATTAAGCAGCGAGATGTGCTTCCTACCTATGGTTTGTTAGATTTGTATGACGTTGAAGAGATCTACGTTGATCAACAATCATTACAAGAACGCGGCCTTTCTTTAGAACAACTGGCTATTAGTGTTAGAGTTAAACAAGCAAAACAGTTCTATTCAGAATGCTGTCATGCTCATGCAATATTGAGGTTTTAGCATGCTACATATTATGCGACATCCTTATGCAAGTGAACCCTATGAACGCTGCCTTGATCAGCTTGAAAGCGGTGGGCATCTAGTACTCATCGAAGATGCCGTTTACGCATGGTTGCGAGATGACACGCGTTTAAAGGTTCTTGCGCAAAGCGCTAGAGTCTCGGTGTTAAGTGCCGATGTGAGTGCTCGGGGTATTGAAGTCTGTGATAGCGTACTGATCGATTACCAAGATTTGGTAACATTAACCGAGCAATACACGCCCTCTCTGACTTGGTAACACAGCTCTCAACCATCAAAAATATCAAGCTTGTGACCATCGCAAGCCTTGACTCTTTAGCTGCAAGCGCATAAAATTTCGCCTCCCCAAAATTGGGGTAGATTTTTTCACATGTTTAAATGTAATTTCAGGAGCTATTTCGAATGGCAACGATTAACCAGTTGGTTCGCAAGCCACGTGCCAGTAAGGTTGCTAAAAGCAACGTACCAGCACTAGCTGCGTGTCCACAACGTCGTGGTGTATGTACTCGCGTATATACCACCACACCAAAGAAACCAAACTCAGCACTACGTAAAGTAGCTCGTGTTCGTTTAACTAACGGATTCGAAGTAACTTCATACATTGGTGGTGAAGGTCACAACCTACAAGAGCACAGCGTAATTTTGATTCGCGGTGGTCGTGTTAAAGATTTACCAGGTGTGCGTTATCACACCGTACGCGGCGCATTAGACTGTGCTGGCGTAAGTGATCGTCGTCAAGGACGTTCAAAGTACGGCGCTAAACGTCCTAAGTCATAACGGCTCTCCGTTAAGTAAGGCCAAACATTAAGTTATAGCGAAGTTTTTTTAAAATTCGTTTTGGGGAAACCTGAAGCAAACCGGAGATATTAAAATGCCAAGACGTCGAGTGATCGGTCAACGCAAAATCTTGCCAGATCCTAAGTTCGGATCAGAACTACTGGCTAAGTTCATCAACGTAGTAATGGTTGATGGTAAAAAATCAATTTCAGAAAAAATTGTATATGGTGCATTAGACGCTGCTGCTGATAAATCAGGCAAGTCTCACCAAGAAATTTTTGAAGTTGCTCTTGAAAACGTGCGCCCATCGGTAGAGGTTAAATCTCGCCGTGTAGGTGGTTCTACTTACCAAGTACCTGTTGAAGTACGTCCAGTACGTCGTAACACTCTAGGTATGCGTTGGATGGTAGATGCAGCACGTAAACGTGGTGAAAAATCTATGGCTTTACGTCTAGCGGGTGAAATCCTAGACGCAGCCGAAAACAAAGGTTCTGCGGTTAAGAAACGTGAAGACGTTCACCGTATGGCCGACGCAAACAAAGCGTTTGCACATTACCGCTGGTAATTGGTTGCGCAGCTGCTTAGCAGCTGCGCTACTTTCTATGTGAGACTAAGGATTACTCCTTAGCAAGAGGATAACAATGGCTCGTACAACTCCAATTGAGCGCTACCGTAACATTGGTATTGTTGCTCATGTTGACGCTGGCAAAACAACAACTACAGAACGTGTCCTTTTCTACACTGGTCTATCTCACAAAATCGGTGAGGTGCATGATGGCGCAGCCACTATGGACTGGATGGAGCAAGAACAAGAACGCGGTATTACCATCACCTCTGCGGCTACTACCACCTTTTGGCGTGGTATGAACGCCCAGTACGACGAACACCGTATTAATATCATCGATACCCCTGGGCACGTTGACTTCACTATTGAAGTTGAACGTTCATTGCGTGTATTAGATGGTGCAGTTGTTGTATTTTGTGGTTCATCTGGTGTTGAACCTCAATCAGAGACAGTGTGGCGCCAAGCTGACAAATATTCTGTTCCTCGAATGGTATTCGTGAACAAAATGGATAGAGCTGGTGCAGACTTTGAACGAGTAATTGATCAAATCCGTGATCGCTTAGGTGCCAACTGTGTACCTATTCAGTTGAACATAGGCGCTGAGGACGAATTTGTTGGTGTTATTGACCTGATTAAAATGAAGGCCATTAACTGGAACGAAGCAGACCAAGGTACCACCTTCAATTACGAAGATATTCCTGCTCATTTGGTAGAGCGTGCAGAGGCTTTACACGAAGAACTCGTAGATGCTGCTGCAGAAGCTACTGATGAGTTAATGGATAAATATCTTGAAGAAGGCGAGTTGACTGAAGCCGAGATTAAGTTTGGTTTGCGTAAGCGCACCCTAAACAATGAGATCGTGTTAGCGACTTGTGGTAGTGCATTTAAAAACAAAGGTGTTCAAGCAGTGCTTGATGCGGTTGTAGAATACTTGCCTGCTCCAAACCACGTTGTAGCAATTAAAGGTACAGACGAGAAGGACAATGAAGTTGCTTGTCCGGCAGATGACGACGCGCCGTTTGCGGCACTTGCGTTTAAAATTGCCACCGACCCATTTGTGGGTACACTAACCTTTATGCGTGTTTATTCGGGGACGGTTGAAACCGGCACTGCGGTGTATAACTCGGTTAAACAGAAACGTGAACGTCTAGGTCGTATGGTGCAAATGCATTCAAATGACCGAAAAGAGATCAAAGAAGTTCGCGCTGGTGATATTGCCGCCGCGATTGGTCTTAAAGACGTAACCACGGGTGACACTTTATGCGATATGAACCGTAAAGTGATTCTTGAACGTATGGAATTTCCTGAGCCGGTAATTCAGATTGCCGTAGAGCCTCGTACCAAAGCTGACCAAGAAAAAATGGGTGTAGCTTTAGGTAAGTTGGCTGCTGAGGATCCATCGTTCCGCGTAGAAACTAACGAAGAATCTGGACAAACCCTTATCTCTGGTATGGGTGAGTTACACTTAGATATCATCGTAGATCGCATGAAGCGCGAATTTAGCGTGGACTGTAATGTTGGTAAACCTCAAGTCGCTTATCGCGAAGCAATCCGTAAGAAGGTTGAGGTTGAAGGAAAGTTTGTACGTCAATCGGGTGGTCGTGGTCAATACGGTCATGTTTGGTTGCGTATGGAACCTCTAGAGCCAGGTGCTGGTTACGAATTTGTCAATGAAATCGTTGGTGGTGTTGTTCCAAAAGAATACATCCCAGCTGTTGATAAAGGCTGTAAAGAGCAGATGGATCAGGGTGTATTGGCTGGCTATCCGCTACTTGATGTTAAGGTCACCTTATTCGATGGATCATTCCACGATGTTGACTCTAACGAAATGGCGTTTAAAATTGCCGGTGCAATGGGCTTTAAGAAAGGTGCATTGGACGCTGATCCAGTACTGCTCGAGCCGATGATGAAAGTAGAAGTTACAACCCCTGAAGATTGGATGGGTGATGTAGTGGGTGACTTGAATCGTCGTCGTGGCATAATTGAAGGCATGGACGATGGGGCTGCGGGCTTAAAGATTGTTAAGTCTAAGGTGCCGCTGTCTGCAATGTTCGGCTATGCTACAGATCTACGTTCGGCAACTCAGGGGCGAGCCTCTTACTCTATGGAGTTCCTAGAGTACAACGAAGCGCCGAAAAATGTTGCTGATGCTATTGTTGAAGCAAAGTAAACTAATTCAACTATGATTAATCTGTCTCGGGTGAGGCAGATTGGAATGGAAAAGAAGGTACATATCGTGTCTAAAGAAAAATTTGAACGTTCAAAACCGCACGTAAACGTTGGTACAATTGGCCACGTTGACCACGGTAAAACAACTCTAACAGCTGCTATTACCAACGTACTTGCAAAAGTATACGGTGGTGAAGCTAAAGATTTCGCAGCAATCGATAACGCTCCAGAAGAGCGCGAGCGCGGTATCACCATTTCTACTTCACACGTAGAGTACGACACACCAACTCGTCACTACGCACACGTAGACTGTCCTGGACACGCCGATTACGTTAAAAACATGATCACTGGTGCAGCACAAATGGACGGCGCTATCCTAGTAGTAGCGTCTACAGATGGCCCAATGCCACAAACCCGTGAGCACATCCTACTTTCTCGTCAGGTTGGTGTACCTTACATCATCGTATTCATGAACAAATGTGACATGGTAGACGACGAAGAGCTTCTAGAATTAGTAGAAATGGAAGTACGTGAACTTCTATCAGAATACGAATTCCCAGGTGATGACATTCCAGTAATCCAAGGTTCAGCGCTTAAAGCCCTAGAAGGCGAAGAGCAATGGGAAGCAAAAATCATTGAGCTTGCAGAAGCACTAGATTCTTACATTCCAGAGCCAGAGCGTGACATCGACAAGCCATTCCTACTACCAATTGAAGATGTATTCTCAATTTCAGGTCGTGGTACGGTAGTAACAGGTCGTGTAGAGCGCGGTATCATCAAAGTTTCAGAAGAGATTGAAATTGTTGGTATCAAAGAAACTACAAAAACAACCTGTACAGGTGTTGAAATGTTCCGCAAGCTTCTAGACGAAGGTCGTGCAGGTGAGAACTGTGGTATCTTGTTACGTGGTACTAAGCGTGATGACGTACAGCGTGGTCAAGTATTGGCAGCTCCTGGTTCAATTACTCCACACACCAAGTTTGAAGCAGAAGTATACGTACTAAGCAAAGACGAAGGTGGCCGTCACACGCCATTCTTCAAAGGCTACCGTCCACAGTTCTACTTCCGTACAACTGACGTAACTGGTGCAGTAGAGTTACCAGAAGGCGTAGAAATGGTAATGCCAGGCGACAACTTGAAATTTGTTGTAGAGCTAATTTGCCCAATCGCGATGGACGAAGGTTTACGCTTCGCAATCCGTGAAGGTGGCCGTACAGTAGGTGCGGGTGTTGTAGCTAAAATCTTCGAATAAGAAGACTAGCACAGCAAGAAAAAGGTCGCTTAGGCGGCCTTTTTTGTTTTTAGTGAAAGTCAGAGGGATATTGACTAACTTCGGTGGAACTAATAAAACAGCCCGCAGTTAAATAATGCTGTGAATAGTGATGAGAAAAGTAGTCAGTTAAGTTTGCTTATAAAGGATATCAATTATAACAGTCGAGCTAACTTCCTGATCTAATAGTGACGTTAATCACTTTGCTATTAGATATGTACTCTTCAGAAAATTTCAAATGCTCGCTCAGCAAACCTAAATCGCCTGATTGAAAGAGACGCACATGGCTCTCTGTCACTTAAGGTTGTTACAAATAGCACCTAGATAGCTTATGTCAGAGGCCGCGTGAACACGTGAGTTTCGAATTAGCCAAAAGGCAAAAGAAAGGCCGAACATTCTCATGTTCGGCCTAAACTTAGCTTTGTTATTTTTCGACTTTTAATTGCAGGTTTTAGCCCGCATCAATAATGCTTATAGAGCGGGAGGTGACGACTTCTCCTGGGCTAGTTACAGTGACAGTCATTGTCCCAACGGTGCGACTATTTGGGCTGCTTTCTTGTATTACGCTAAGTCCAATTAAATCACACAGGCGTACCCCATCAGATACAGTAAACGAGGTTTCTCCAGATAGCTCTCCATTATTGGTACTGATAGATACTGTGGTACCAGCAGGCATCTGATTACCATTGAGGTCTTGAACCGTAATTACTAGACCTTGAGAAGAGACAGCGGTTAAATCTACACTGCTAACAGGCACACTGTTGGTCGCATCCGAAATAAGAATGTTAGCACTAGAGGTGGCCATGATAAGAACAACCGAATCTCGGACTTCAACTAAGTCTCGGGTGCAAGCTCCGCTAGCGTCAGCTTCTACTGTACAAGATAAGCCATTAAATAACTCAACCACTGAGTTCGCTGGGGTTGAAGGATCACTACTACCTGTAGCGTTGTCGAACTCATTATTCTGATTGTAATCGCGGAATCGCTCTTCAACGTCGACACTGTCATGATTTATGATGCCACTTGTGTCATAAGTATTATTTTCGTTACTATCCACATAGGCTTCGCCGAGTGCAGTGAAAGTCTCACCAGTATCGAATATGCGGTTACCGTTAACGTCTGAATAGTACTCTTGACCCACTGTAGTGGCTAAGACTGATGCTCGACCTACACCATAGAGATTGTTACCTTGGGTGTTGACAGTGTCACCAGGTATGTATCCTGGCGCATTACAGCTGCCAGCTGGTAAGTTGTATAAGTGACCTTTGGGGCGCGGGTTCTGACTATCCCAGCTCACTGAACAACTACTGTTTGTGTCCTGACCGCTAGTTATGCAATTGCCTGAAACTTGGCCTCCGTCACTTTCAAACAAAATTGCTGTGCCATCTGGTACCGGATTATTATTTTCATCACTGACACGCAGAGTAATCGTACTATTTACGCCATCAACGCCCCAAGCCTCTAAGGCTAACGTGGAAGCTGATAACGACATACTTTGCTGTGACGCTAGCCCTGTTCGAATTGCAAGCGCATTTGACGTAGCTGAAATAATATCTCCAGTATCGGGGTCAGTAAAACTCGCGCTTACAACCACTGAGCCAGACATGTTGCCACTAGTTACACGGGTTAAAACTTCTCCAGAGGCATTAGATTGAGCGCTTAAAGGACTGATTGTTACCCCATGCAAATCTGAATCGAGAGCAAAAGTAACTTCTTGCCCCGATTTTGGGCTGCCAGTTGCGTCGGTCACCACGTATTTAAGCTCCGCGATGGTTTCTCCGACTGACTCCTTCAAAAAGATTGTTTGTGGGGAGGCTGATGAAAAAGTAATGCCACTGGCTTTGGTGGTGGCAATATCAATAGTGTAATTTTGAGGGTCTATCACGCTAATGCTAGGAGTTACGGTAATCGTATCATTCCCGCTACAACCGTCAGCCTGATAGATGGCCGTTGCTACACCATTTACGGTGGTCACGCTATCTGTGATGTTTGCCAGCCCTAGGCTGCTGCAACTAGACGCAAAACCAATTGCTACTGGTGTTGTGTATAACTCACCTTCGCTATCGGTAATTGTTGCGCTAAAGCTAGCTGTTGCGTCAGAGCCTAATGTTTCACCGCTAGCAAGGCTGGAGCTTAGCTCCATCGTTAAGTTTGCTTGACCGACTTGATAGTTAGCGCTAGCGCTAACGCTAAGCTGGTCATTACTCGCTACAATACTGTCTGCGCCGGTGGTTTCCAATTGTGCAAATAAGGTTGCAATAGCTAAGCCGTTTTGGTCAGTTAAAACGGTCTCGGCACTTAAATCTGCATTTGTCGTAGACAAGGAAACAAGTTCATTACTCGCCGGGGTTCCGCCTGTGTAGCTTAAGCTAGCGACAGCAGTGATGGGTGATTCAATTGAAAGACTATTGGTTGGACTACATCCAGCCGGAATTTGATCACGAGCTACGTCGTTACAGTCATACAAGCTAAGCAAAAGCTCATTAGAGCCGCCGCCCGTACCAGAGTTGATCTGCACTTGGTAATTCTCTGACGCCGTGACGGTGACTGAATCACCATTCTCATCGTCGTAGCTGTAGCTAGCAGTCACAGAGTCGGCGTTTGTTGCGTCGGTACGTGCACTCATAGTTGTATGGCCCACACCATTAGCACCAATAAGAATAGTTTCTGCGTTAAGCTCTGCACTACTAGTACTAAGTCCGACCAACTCGTTGGCTATAGAACTGGAATTTGAGAGAGTGACAACAACGTAAGTGTCTGTGTCGCTTGGCACGGTATTGGTTTGAGTACAACCACTTGGAATTAATGCTGTGTCAATGTCATCGGGACAGCTATAAAGAGCGATCCCTAGCGAAGCAGTAGAGCTTGAGCCCCCATCACTTCCATCATCTCCTCCACTGTCATTCCCACCACCACTTAGGTCGACACTTCCGTCGCCACCACATGCGAATAACATAGTACTTATCAATATCAGTAAGCAGTGTTTTAACCACACCATTATCTATTCCTCCTTGACCGCAACAACCTTGTACGCGGGTTTCCTGATAATTTACTTATATATCATATATAAGCAGCAAGTGGCATTACTGTTCGCTTTATTGAGAAGCAAATTGCAAAGTTTTTTAAAAGCAGCGACTTATCACTTGTTTTTGGATGTTGATAGCACTTGTTATTGCTTCCAGTTAAGATACGAGCTCATCTTGGGAGTGGTTATGAATTTAAGAGATTTAGAGTATTTAGTCGCCTTACAAGAGCTTAAGCATTTTCGTAAAGCTGCTGAGAAGTGTTTTGTTAGCCAACCAACTTTAAGTGGGCAAATTCAAAAGCTAGAAGAAGAGCTAGGCTTGTTGTTGATCGAGCGAACATCTAGAAAAGTTATTTTCACTCATGCGGGTGATGAACTAGCAGCTAAAGCACGGGTTATTCTACTGGAAGTGAAAGGCCTCAAAGATATGGCCAAGAGCTTTCAAGCTCCCATGGCTGGTCCCTTACATGTTGGCCTTATACCCACCGTAGCACCTTATTTGTTACCTAAGATAGTACCGCATATTCGCACTGAATTTAGCGAGATGGAGTTGTTTCTTTACGAAGAGCAAACCCATGTATTGTTGCGGCGTTTAGAAGAAGGGGAGTTAGACTGTTTGCTACTTGCCTACCTTCCGGAAATGGAGCGTTTTGGTGCAATTGATTTGTTTGATGAACCATTAATGTTGGCCATGCCTTCTAACCATAAATGGCAACAGCAAGCTGAAGTGGAGCTTTCAGAGCTCAGTGGTGAGCAAGTGCTTATGCTTGAAGATGGACATTGTCTGCGCGATCAAGCGATGGGCTATTGCTTTGCCGCTGGGGCAAAAGAAGATACCAGTTTTAAAGCTACTAGCTTAGAAACCTTGCGGCATATGGTTGCAGCGGGTATGGGGATTACCTTGTTACCAAAACTGGCAATTCCCGACACCGAGGAACAAAGTGGCATCTGCTACAGGAGGTTTAGCTCGCCAGAACCGAGTCGTCGAATAAGTTTGTTATATCGTAATAACTCAGTTCGACGACCCTGCTTTAATCAATTAGCTAAGCTAATTCAACAGCATTCTGCGCTGGTTTAAAAAAGTTCTTCTTCGCTATCGAACACTGAGTTAACAGATTGTTTTACATACTCTGTTGGCTCGGTGCCTTTTTCAAAAAATTCAAAACGGGTTGTATGGTCACTGGCTTTCGTCAGTAACCCTGTGGTGCGGTCGATACGCACTGTTGAGATATTTCGTGGGGCTTGCCAAGCCTGCTCTGGTAAACCAGCTAAACCTACTTCCATAAAATCTATCCAAGCAGGTAGAGCTGTGCGTGCGCCAAACTCTTTCCCAGTAACTTGGTTTTTGTCTAAATTAGCATTATACGACGCTTCACCAAGTTCACGGTTAAAGTCATCAAAGCCTATCCAAGAAGTTACCACTAGGTCGGGGCCAAAGCCGGAGAACCAAGCATCCTTAGCATCATTGGTAGTACCGGTTTTGCCTGCAATGTCTCGACGTTTTAATGCTTTGGCTGCGCGCCAGCCGGTACCGTTCCACCCGGTGTTATGTGCCCAGCTACCGCCACCCCAAACAGCACTATTCATGGCCTGAGAGACTAAGAAAGCATTTTCGGCACTAATAATCCTTGGTGCTAAATCGCTTTCATCGGCAAAAGAGATATCACATTGCTTCAACGGGTCGCCTGATTGGTTCAACAGTTCTTCAAGTTTGGGTGCTTTATCAATGATCTCAAAGCAGCTATCACAAGCTACCTTAGGTACCTGTTGAAATATTATGTTGCCTTCCCCGTCTTCGATTCTATCAATAAAGTACGGGCTTACTAGGTAGCCTCCATTGGCAAATGAACCGTAGGCGCTGGCCACTTGTATCGGAGTTAGCGATGCTGAACCTAGCGATAGTGATTCGTTTCGTGGCAACTCGTTTTTAGGGAAACCAAACTTAGCGAGATGATCAATAATGGTATCTACGCCTAAGTCTCGCATTAATCGCACAGACACGACATTCTTAGATTGGGCTAATGCGACTCTTAAGCGAATAGGGCCGTCGTATACAGGAGGAGAGTTTTTAGGCCTCCACGCAACACCCATAGCCTTATCCCAACGGTTTATTGGGGCGTCATTTTCTAAACTTGCTAAGGTCATGCCTTGCTCAAATGCGGCTGAGTATAAAAAGGGCTTAATATTTGAACCTACTTGACGACTAGCCTGAGTAACTCGGTTAAATTTACTTTGATTAAAGCTAAAGCCACCAACCAGTGCTTCGATCGCTCCATCTAAAGGAGATATAGCAATTAATGCTGCGCCGGCATCAGGCAATTGAGATAGTGAGTAGTTACTAATGTTTTGTTCTGCGTCGTTACTTAAGGCTACTTCGCTTACTTCATCATTACTATTTGCTTGAGTTACTAGTGGCTCAACCCAAATCACATCACCTACATTAAGAATCTCTTGAGCAGACTTTGGCGCAGGGCCTTGCCGAGTATCAGTTATAAAACGCCGAGCCCATTTCATATCATCCCAGGCAATTACGCCAAAAGAGCCGCCTTTTACAATTATTCTGGCTTGTTTATCTTCTACACTTGTCACCGCGGCTGCACGAAGCTCGCCGTAGTTTGGAAAGGCACTTAGCTGCTTAATTATTTCGTCTGCGCCTAATTGAGGCTTTTCACTGCTCCATAGTTGGTTAATGGCCCCACGAAAACCATGGCGTTGGTCATAGCTTTTTAGATTACTTCTTAATGCTTGTGTCGCTGCGTTTTGGCGTTTTGCAGTAACGGTGGTGTAAACATCCATACCGGAGGTATAGGCTTCCTCACCAAATTGTTGAAGTATTTGCTGACGAACCATTTCTGCTAGGTATGGCGCCGCTAAAGTAATTTCAGCTCCATGGTAAGTCGCGGTGATTGGCGCTTGGTTTGCTTCGTCGAACGTTGCTTGATCGATATAGCCCGTTTCTAACATGCGGCCCAAAACCACGCGGCGGCGGTCTTTAGCGCGCTCGGGCGAGCGAATTGGATTTAACGCTGAGGGGGCTTTGGGTAGACCGGCAATGACCGCAATTTGCGGTAAGGTTAGTTGATCTACGGTTTTTCCATAGTAAACCTGAGCTGCGGCGCCCACACCAAATGAGCGATAACCCAAAGGAATTTTGTTTAGATAGAGGGCAAGAATTTCATCTTTAGATAGCTCTTGTTCAATTTTTATCGCTAGGAAGATCTCTTTGATCTTACGTATGTAAGTTTTTTCACGAGTGAGAAAGAAATTACGCGCTACCTGTTGGGTGATGGTGCTTGCGCCTTGGCTTTTTTCTCCGGTAACAATTAGGTTTACTGCTGCTCGAGTAATGCCAATTGGATCAATACCTGGATGAGAATAGAATCTGGCATCTTCTGTTGCTAAAAAAGCCTGCAGCATTTGCTCAGGTACTTCTTCGATCTGTAGAGGAATTCGTCTTTTCTCACCAAACTGAGAAATTAATTCCCCATCAGCACTAAACACTCGCATCGGTGTTTGCAACTGGACATCACGCAATGTTGTGACATCTGGCAATTGTGGCGCAAAATAAAAATATAGTGCGGTGACGGCTGCTAAGCCTAAGCTCGTTCCCAAGAACACTAAAAATAACAGTCTTTTAAGCCATTTCATTCCGAATTTTGCACTCTGTATCTAAAGAATCGCCGATTATATCGTCAAATTGTGACCTGTTTCGACAACTTTCTTAATTACTATTAGCACCTAAATCAATAACCCGTTATTCTGCAACAACAGGTAACTGTTTAAATTTAAAAAAGATAGTTGGCGAGTCATGGTACTAGGGATAGGTAAAAAAACATCGACTGCTCTGCTAGGTATCGACTTTGGTTCCTCCACCATTAAAGGACTTTTACTTTCGAGATCTTCAAAAGGTCTAAAAGTTGAGTCAGTGGCTGAAGTCGAGACACCGGTAGGCGCGTTAGTTGATAACCAAGTTGTTTCTCCGGAAGAGATTACTGAATCTTTGCGTGAATTAAAGCGAAAGCTATCCTCACGCAGCCGTCAGGTGGCGACCGCAGTCGCAGGTAGTCATGTAATTACTAAAGTAATCTACATGGACAGTAGTTTGTCAGAATTAGAGTTAGAGACTCAAGTTGAGCTTGAAGCAGAAAACTCAATTCCATTTCCTATTGATGAAATTAGTCTTGATTTTGAAGTGTTGGGCGTTAACGAAAGTGAGCCTAATCGAAATAATGTGTTACTCAGTGCTGCCCGTACTGAGGCGGTGAGTATTCGTGCCGAAGTATTGGCAAACGCCGATTTTGAGGCGAAGATTGTAGATGTGGAGTCCCACGCGCTGGGACGAGCTTGGAACTTCGTGTTAAGTCAACGAGAAGACGACCCCACTGAAAATAAAATCATTGGGTTAGTCGATATTGGTGAGACCACATTAAACTTTGCCATTTTGGATAAAGGTGAGGTGGTGTATAACCGAGCGCAAAACTTTGGTGGTGCGCAATATACCCAACAAATAGCAAGTTTCTATAGTTTAAGTATCGAAGAAGCTAAAGAGATGAAGGTGAGTGGCCGCTTACCGGAAAACTATGAAATAGATGTGTTTGCTCAATTTGTTAGTGGTGTTATTCAAAATGTACGCCGTCAAGTGTCGCTGTTTTTAAGCTCAAGTGGTTATAAATCTCTCGACGCAATTGCAGTAAGTGGTGGTAGTGCCTTATCTGATGAACTAGTTTTTCAGATGCAAACCGACTTAGAAATGCCAGTGATTAAAGCACAACCATTTAATGAGTGCTTATTTGACCGTGGGATTGATCGAGAGCGGCTTCGTCAGGAAGGCGGGAAGTATATGGTTGCATTAGGGTTGGCCTTAAGGAGTTTTGATAATGTCTAACATTAACCTGCTCCCCTGGCGTGAAGAGGTCAAAACTAAACAAAAACGTGATTTTTGGCTTGCTCTAGCTTCATCTGCTGGCCTAACAGTGTTAGCGCTTTTATTGGTGCAAAACTACTACACTGGTTTACAAGACAGCCAAAATGCTCGAAATCAATTCTTGGAAAAAGAAATTGCTATTTTGGATCATCAAATTGGCGAAATTCGTAAGATTAAAGAGCAAAAGCAAAGTTTAAAAGAACGTATTGCTCTAATTCAAACACTGCAAGAGAGTCGAAATATACCCACTAAGATATTTAATAACTTGCCTTTGATTGCGCCAACCGGAGTGTACTTAGACAGTTTGGCCTTTAAAGACTCTGCAATCAATTTAGATGGTAAAAGTGAAGCTAACTATCGTGTAGCGAGTTTGATGCGTAATATTGAGCAACGTGCATGGCTAGGGACGCCAAGCATTCGTTCGATTGTTGCTTTACCTGGTAAACAAGCAGACATGGAATTGAGTAAATTCCAGCTGAACTTCGCAGTTAATCTAGGCCTTCCTAGTGATAAAAAGGAGGCTAAGTAATGGACTTACAAGAACTTAATGAGCTAGATCTCGAAAGTATTGGCACTTGGCCAAAACTGGCCAAAATCGTCTTTGTTGTAGTTGTTTGTGGCTTAATAGCCGCCGGTTATTACTATTACCAGATCGCTGATGAAAAAACCAAATTAGTTCAGCTTGAGGCAAAAGAGCAAGAGTTACGCCAAAAATTTGAAGTTAAAGCTGCTTTAGCAGGAAACTTGCCTGAGTACCAAAAGCAAGTTGAGGAAATGAAAAAAGCTTTTGCTTCTTTACTAAAGCAGCTTCCTGAAAAGCACGAAATCCCAGGTTTGTTAGATGAGCTTAGTTTTATCGGTATTGATAATGGCCTAGAATTCCGTCGCATTAACTGGGAGCCAGAAGTTGAGCATGAATTTTCTACTGAACTTCCGATTAAATTAGAAGTGAGTGGTAGTTATCATCAACTCGGTGCCTTTGTCAGTGCTGTTGCTGCTTTACCAAGGATTGTGATTTTGGATAACATCACCATGAAAAAACAAGGTGATGGTGGGACATTAAGCATGGCCATGCTAGCCAAAACCTACCGCTACAAAGAAAAGCCGGCGGCTAAGGGGAAATAATGAGAGCACTAGCTATTGGATTAACTCTGCTTGCATTATTTGGTTGTGAAGGTTCGAAGGACGATTTGCAACAATACGTAATGGAAGTAAAGGCGCGTAAAGTTCCGATCAAAGAAGATGTACCTGAAATTAAACCTTTTGAGCACCTAGCTTATCAAGCGAGTGAACGGAGAAACCCCTTTACTAGCCCAGCTCCTGAAGCAGCTAATACCGCTTTGAACACAGAGAAAGAATGCTCTTTAGCGCCAAACGCTGAACGAACTAAACAAGCTTTAGAACAGTTTTCGCTGTCTAGTTTGACCATGCGAGGCATATTAGGTGACGGACCCAGTCTTTGGGCACTTGTTGAAGCGCCAGGTGGTGAGCTATATCGAGTTAAAGAAGGTTACTATTTAGGATTGCATCACGGTGTGATTACTAAAGTTAGTGATCTAGGTTTAGATATTCAAGAAGTTGTTTCAGACGGCGAAGGCTGCTGGAACGAAAGAACTACTCAGCTTTCGCTCTCGAAAGCTGATCAATAGGGAAATAGGCATGAAGGGAAAGATGCTGCAAGGAGTATACAAAAGCGGCTTAGTGTTGGCTGGTGTGTTTTGTTGCATAACGCAGGTATGGGCAAATGCTCAACTTATTCAGTTAAATACTAATCCGATGGTTAAGGGGGCAGTTGAAATTGAACTGCTGTTTGATGGACCCGTCGAAAATGTCAGTGACCATCTCGAGTACTCTCCAAATCAACTTGTGATTGATGTGGCCAATGCTAGTTCGGCTCTTAAAATTAATCCGTTACCCATTGATGGTGGCGGTGTTAAGCAAGTTCAGAGTTTGCAAACAGAGTCAGGCTTACAATTAGTACTTGCATTGGAGCGCTTAGTTCCATACCAAGTGAGTAAAGAGTCGCAGCGAATTTTGGTTAAGCTTGGTGCTTTACCAGTGGCTGCCACAGCGGCGCAAAGTACTGTTGATGATGCATTCGAAAATGCCAGTCGTGTAGAGCATGCGACTATCAATACGGTGCAAGGCATAGACTTTAGACGCGGTAAAGGTGGCTCTGGTCAGATTATGGTAGACCTTAATAACAGCTCTATTGCGGCTGATATTAAGCGCCGAGATAACAGCTTAATTGTTGATTTTTATAATACCGACATCGCTGAAGAAAATGTGTATGTCATGGATGTGAATGACTTCGCAACTCCTGTAGAGAGTGTTGAAGTATTTAAACATGATGCCAAAGTTCAGTTGAAAATCGCTATTGATGGTGAATTTGACTACCGCTACGACCAATCAGGTGAGTTATTTTTAGTTGAAGTTAAGAAGCTTGAAACCGAAGAAGGCGCCAAAGTTGAGTATCAAGGAAAACCCATTTCCCTGAATTTCCAAGATATTCCAGTGCGTACGGTTTTGCAGTTGATTGCTGATTTTAACAAGTTGAATTTAGTTACCACTGATTCAGTTCGCGGAAATATTACTCTGCGTATGGATGATGTTCCTTGGGAGCAAGCGCTTGATATTATTCTTAAAGTTAAAGGCTTAGATAAACGCTTAGACAATAACGTATTGTTAATTGCACCAGCTGCTGAGTTGGCAGAGCAAGAGCGACAGCAGTTAGAAAGTGCCCAGCAAGTGGCTGATTTAGCTCCGCTTTATTCTGAGTATATTGAAGTTAACTACGCTAAAGCCTCGGATTTATCTGCATTACTTAAGAGTGAACAAACTTCTATGTTATCTGAACGAGGTTCAGTAGCCGTTGACGAACGAACTAACACCTTGTTAATTAAAGATACAGAAGAGTCGCTAAATAACATAAAAACCATGGTTAAGAAGCTTGATATTGCTGTTAAGCAAGTGGTTATTGAAGCACGCATGGTTACCGTAACCGATGATGTGAGTGAAGAGCTTGGTATTCGTTGGGGAGTGACTAACTCTGGCTCGGTAGGTAGTAGCACGGGAATTACCTCAGGTACCCTCGAAGGGGCTGATGACGTGTTGGCAGGGAACATTCCTAGTTTAGATGATCGTTTAAACGTTAACTTACCAGTGGCGGATCCAGCTGGGTCGATTGCCTTCCAAGTGGCTAAATTAGCCAATGGCCAGATTCTAGATTTGGAGCTATCAGCGCTGGAGCAAGAAAATAAAGGTGAAGTGATCGCCAGCCCACGTATTACCACGGCTAACCAGAAGGCTGCCTACATTGAGCAGGGTCGTGAGATCCCTTATGTAGAAAATGCCTCAAGTGGCGCTACGTCGGTTACCTTCAAAAAAGCGGTATTAAGCTTACGAGTAACACCTCAGATCACGCCTGACGGTAACGTGATTCTTGATTTGGTGATTACCCAAGATTCTGAAGGTGAAGCTGTGCTTACACCAACGGGCCCTGCGGTTGCAATCAACAAGCAGGAGATTGGTACGCAGGTATTAGTTAAAAATGGGGAAACCATTGTGCTCGGTGGTATTTACCAACAACAAAATATCGACCGTGTGAAGAAAGTGCCAATTTTGGGAGATGTTCCCGGCTTGGGGTACTTATTCCGTACCACCACAGAAAGCGTTAAAAAGAACGAATTGTTAATCTTTGTAACACCTCGAATCTTACTCGACGCTCTTTAATCACCCACCTCCCATCACTTCTATATCGAGTCATTCGGTATAGGAGTGATTTTGCTGTTGCCAAACTCCCCCTCAAACGAGATAATCGCGCCCTGATCTTTTTACTAAGGTTGGTACATCAGGTGCCCGCATTGCGGGGAGAAAATAGACAAGACAAATTTGAAGAAGCATGGCTGAGAAACGAAATATCTTCCTTGTAGGACCAATGGGTGCTGGGAAAAGCACAATTGGTCGTCATTTAGCACAGCAGTTACATTTGCAATTTTACGATACAGATCAAGAGATAGAACGCCGAACTGGTGCAGATATCGCTTGGGTTTTTGATGTAGAAGGCGAAGCAGGATTTAGGGTTCGTGAAGAGGGTGTCATCGACGACCTTTCACAACTTCAAGGCATTGTGTTGGCCACCGGCGGCGGCTCTGTGATTAGTAAAGAGAACCGCAATCACCTTTCTGCTCGTGGTATTGTTGTGTACCTTGAGACCACTATTGATAAACAGTTTGCCCGTACACAGCGTGATAAGCGCCGACCATTACTACAAACTGATGAACCTCGCGAAGTACTTGAGAACTTGGCAGAAGAGCGAAATCCAATGTACTCAGATGTCGCTGACTACACCGTTAAAACAGACGATCAAAGTGCAAAAGCAGTCGCTAACCAAATCATCGAATTACTAGGATTCTAAAATAACAATGGAATGTTTGACCGTTGCTCTAGGCGAGCGCAGCTACCCAATTAGTATTGGACAAGGTTTGTTAAACCAAGTGGAATTATTTAGCTCAGCGATTACCAGTAAAAAGGTAATGGTTGTGACTAATACCAAAGTTGCCCCCCTATATTTAGAGCAGCTGTTGAAGTGTTTAAGTCAGTATCAGGTGGACGTAGTAACCTTGCCAGACGGCGAGCAATACAAAAACTTAGATACCTTAAATCAAATATTTTCTGAGTTATTAGCCAAACAGCACAGCCGTGATACCACCATTGTTGCGCTGGGCGGCGGCGTTATTGGTGACATGGCCGGCTTTGCTGCAGCCTGTTATCAACGAGCAGTGCCTTTTGTTCAAGTGCCTACTACATTGTTATCACAGGTTGATTCATCTGTAGGCGGTAAAACAGCAGTCAATCATCCTTTAGGTAAAAATATGATAGGCGCGTTCTATCAGCCTAAAGCGGTGGTGATTGACATAAATTGTTTAGCTACGTTGGATAAGCGAGAGCTTGCGGCTGGCATGGCGGAAGTGATTAAGTATGGCATTATCTACGATGCAGAGTTTTTTGCATGGTTAGAAACCCATCTTGATCAACTTATGGCACTCGACCCTGAGTTAATGACACGAGCAATTGCGCGTTGTTGTGAAATTAAGGCTGAAGTGGTGGCTAAAGACGAAACCGAGCAAGGTATTCGTGCTTTACTAAACCTTGGTCATACTTTTGGTCACGCGATTGAAGCTGAACAAGGTTACGGCGTTTGGTTACATGGTGAAGCCGTTGGAGCGGGTATGGTTATGGCCGCCGAAACTGCTGAACTAGCGGGTATGATTGGTCAAAGTGAAGTAACACGTATGCGGACGTTGATTGAACGTGCTGGCCTACCCATTGTGCCACCAACAGGTATGGGCTTGGCTGAGTTTATTCCGCATATGATGCGCGACAAGAAAGTATTGGATGGAAAACTCCGTTTAGTTCTACCTAGCTCTATTGGTACAGCAGAAGTAGTTGATACAATTACTGAAAGTGATATAAAAACAGTTATCGATCGATTTCAATAAGGCAAATTTGAATGGTGGGAGTGCGGCGTGATGCCGAGTTTGCACAATTGCAAAGTCAATTGCGCTTACGCGATAGGCTGATCACTCAAATTCGCTTTAATGCTAAGCTGATTTGCGTTAACGGAGATGCTGGTGCTGGTAAGTCCTCGTTAGCTAATGCTGTTCTAGAAAACGCTGCTTTTGCTCATCACGCTTTAGTGACCGCGACCAGTGAACAAGACGGTCGCTTACGGCGTGATCTACTGCAGCAATTACTGAAAGATCCGCTGTTTAATCAAGACGATCCATTATTCGACAGTTTTCAACGCAATGTAAAAGAAACCTCTGCGCCGCTCATTATCATCATAGATGCAGCGCATAATGTTAGTGTAGAGCTACTAAACGAGTTGGTGGAGTTCTACCAGCATTACAATCAGTTGTATCAGCATGATTTATCATTAATACTGTTTGCCGAATCTAGTAGTAGTTTTAATGCGCAACTGGATGCGCTAAGCAATCAGGTTCTCTATTTTGATGTCCTGCCTTTAAATAATACTGAATCTTTCGAGTTGGCTTCACTACTATTTAATCGTGCTGACTACGTGGCGGAATTTGAGAACCAGCAAGCCATTGAGCAGCACATCGCCTCGGCGAAAGGAAATCCTCGTTTAATTTATCAGTTTGTCGATCAAATCGTTACCGGAGATATTCCCATGGCGGAAGCAAGTACCCCAAATAGAAGTAAATTATATATCGTTATTGCGGTGGTGTTATGTGCAGCGGTAGCTGGTTTACTGGTGCAAGTTATCAACGACTGGGGTGGCAATGAACAGAGCGATGACAGCCGTATTGCCTTAGCCTTAATGGAAGAGCCTACTTTAGCCAATGGTAGCTCACCTAGCCAAAGTGCTGCTAATAAATCGCAACAAAATAGCTCAGAGTTCGTTGGTTCAAATAGCGAAGCAGAAACGGCAGAGCTGCCATCGCAAGATCTACCTAAAGAGCTAGATTTAACCAGCCAAAGCTCAGAGTCTGAGTTGCGGGTAGTGGTGGAAGATGACGTGGTTAATAAGCTCCTGGCTGAACAAAGCCAGCCTAGTGAAGACACTGAGCTCGTCGCTCAAATTCAAGATAGTGGCAATTTGTTGGCAGAATCTGCCGAAGAGGTAGCTGTCGAGCAAGTGCCTAGCGATGTAACTCAACAAGAAGTTCCTATTAAGGTCACTAACGTAAAAGCCCTGTTGGATGCTAAGCCAAGCAAGCGTTATACCCTTCAGTTAATGGCGCTAAATAATCGCGAAAAAGCACAACAGTTTGTGTCGGCTCGACAATGGGCGCATGAGGTGTGGGTATACCGTTCTAGCGCCAATCCAAATGTTCCTTATAAAATTATTTATGGTGACTTTGCCACGCGCGAAGAAGCCCAAGCCGCTCGCAATAGTTTAAAACAGCAAAATCTTGATTCTTTGATTAAGCAATTTAAACAGGTTCAGTTTGAATTGACTCAGTAGTAATGAAGAAAACACGTGCTTTTTTAAAATGGGCCGGCGGTAAATACGGCTTAATTGAAGACATCCAGCAACAATTACCTGAAGGTGATTTGCTGGTAGAGCCTTTTGTGGGCGCCGCTTCGGTGTTTTTAAATACCGATTATCCGCGCTACTTATTAAGTGACATTAACCCCGATTTGATCAATATGTATCAAATATTGCAGCAATGCCCGCAGCAGTTCATTGATGATGCCAAGCACTACTTCACGCAAGAGTGTAATCAAAGCGAGTATTACTACCAGGTGCGTAAACGTTTTAATGCCACCGAAGATAGCTACCAACGTTCTTTAATGTTTTTGTATATGAATCGTCACGGTTATAACGGCTTATGTCGCTATAACCGCGGTGGTGGTTTTAATGTGCCCTTCGGTTCTTATAAGCGCCCTTACTTCCCTGAACAAGAGCTGGAGTTTTTTGCCGAGAAGTCGCAAAAGGCCGAATTTCGTTGCTGCTCGTACGTGGAAACCTTTGCCGAAGTAAAGGCTGGCGATATAGTTTATTGCGATCCGCCTTATGCTCCGCTTAGTCCTACAGCTAGTTTTACCAACTACGCAAGTAAAGGCTTTAATCGAAGTGACCAAGAACGTTTAGGCGATTTAGCCATAGAGGCCCAGCAGCGGGGAGCTTCTGTATTGATTAGTAATCATGATTTACCGCTCACTCGCAGCATTTATCAGCATAGTGAATTGAGCCAACTAAGTGTGCGCCGAACCATTAGTCGTAAAGGGCAGCAACGAATGAAAGTTGCCGAACTATTGGCTTATTATCAGGCCAATTAAGCACCCTTAGGTAATTGCCGACACTAGCGCTGCTATCGCTAATACAAACAGCGTAACCATAATGATACCCACTAGAATGAACTTCCACGCTTTGCCTTGGCTAAAGTCATGTTGCCGTTGTTTATCCGATTGAACACCAAACAACGCACCGAGAACACTTTTCAACACAGACATGATATTTCTGCCATTTGTTGCCCTTTTTGCTGAATAACTTCAGCATGACATAAAAACAATCTTTGTACAGAGATTGGATCACAACACAAGCTGCGCTAAAATTGCGCACTTTCAAATCCAATGGTTAACCCAATGAGCAAACCTTTTTTAATTGCCCCTTCAATTTTAGCCGCAGATTTTGCCCGTTTGGGTGAAGAAGTGGATAACGTACTGGCTGCTGGTGCAGATGTGGTCCACTTTGATGTGATGGACAATCACTACGTGCCTAATCTAACCGTTGGTCCAATGGTGTGTAAGGCACTGCGAGATTACGGCATTACTGCACCCATTGATGTGCATTTAATGGTTAAGCCGGTAGATGCCATTATTCCTGAGTTTGCTAAAGCTGGGGCGAGCATGATTACCTTCCATGCTGAAGCCTCAGAGCACATCGACCGCAGTTTGCAGCTAATTAAAGAACAAGGCTGTAAAGCCGGTTTAGTATTAAACCCTGCTACACCTCTACACTGTCTTGATTACGTAATGGATAAGCTAGACATGATATTGTTAATGTCGGTAAACCCTGGTTTTGGCGGTCAAAAGTTCATTCCAAATACCCTAGATAAACTACGTGCAGTGCGTAAAAAGATTGACGAGAGTGGCTACGATATTCGTTTAGAAATTGATGGCGGTGTAACGCCAGACAATATTGCTGAAGTAGCACAAGCGGGTGCCGATATGTTTGTGGCGGGTTCTGCCATCTTCAATCAACCTGATTACAAAGCGGTAATCGATAAAATGCGTGCCGAACTGGCTAAAGTTGCTAATTAAGGTAAACAAATGAGCCAATTACAAGCGGTAAAGTTAATTGCTTTTGATTTAGACGGTACCTTAGTAGACAGCGCGCCTGATTTAGCCTTGGCTATTAATGCCATGCTGCTGGACTTGGGACGGGAGCAATTTCCAGAACAAACCGTTCGCCACTGGGTAGGCAATGGCGCTGAAGTGTTAATTAAACGCGCCTTGTCTGGTTCGGATACTATCGCCAGCGATATTGAAGAGAGCCTGTACTTACAAGCAAAAGATTTGTTTGTTCAGCATTATTCAGAAAAACTGTGTGTCGCCAGCAAGCTGTATGATGGCGTAGCTGAGAGTTTAGAACAGCTTTCTAGGCTAAATGTGCCAATGGCTATTGTCACCAATAAACCTAGCGTATTCACTCAGCCGCTATTAGAAGCTTTAAATTTGGCACAATACTTTGACGTAGTTTTATCAGGTGATTCTCTGCCACGTAAAAAGCCCGATCCACTGCCGCTGCAGCACTTAGTTGAGCGCTGCCAGGTTGAGATGGCAGATTTATTGATGGTGGGTGACTCAAAAAATGATATTCAAGCTGCAAAAGCCGCGGGTTGTCGCTCGCTAGGCTTGACCTATGGTTATAACTACGGTGAAGATATCGCACTTAGTGGCCCCGATTTGGTGGCAGACAGCCTTGTAACATTGCTTGAGTTAATTAAAGACTCGGTTACAGCTTAAGCCCATAGTAATAGTTTTTATAGGAACAACATGAGTAAACCGATTGTATTAAGTGGCATTCAGCCTTCTGGTTCATTAACCATTGGTAACTATATTGGGGCAATAAATCAGTGGATTGATATGCAAAATGACTACGATTGTCATTTCATGTTAGCCGACTTACATGCCATTACTGTTCGCCAAGAACCTAAGCAGTTTACTAATCAAGTGTTAGATGGCTTAGCGATGTATATCGCTTGTGGTTTAGACCCAGACAAAAGCACCATATTTGTTCAGTCGCAAGTACCTGAGCATGCTCAACTTGCATGGGCGTTAAACTGTTACACGCAAATGGGTGAGCTGAATCGTATGACTCAGTTTAAAGACAAGTCGACCAAGTATGCGAGCAATACTAATGCGGGCTTATATACTTATCCTGCGTTAATGGCCGCCGATATTTTATTGTATCAAGCCAATGCTGTGCCAGTGGGAGACGATCAAAAACAACACCTTGAGCTAACTCGTGATATCGCCCATCGCTTTAATAATCTTTATGGCGAGATCTTTACAGTTCCTGAACCATTTATTCCAAAATTTGGTGCGCGGGTTATGTCTTTGCAAGAGCCCAGCAAGAAAATGTCTAAGTCTGATGACAACCCTAAGGCTTTCATCTTATTGAGTGACACGCCTAAACAGATCGCCAAAAAGATTAAAGCTTCGGTGACTGATTCTGATGAGCAGGCACGTATCTACTTTGATCGTAATGAAAAGCCTGGTGTATCTAACCTACTCACTTTGCAGTCGGTAGCAACTGGTAAGTCAATTGATGACTTAGTGGCAAGCTACGAAGGCAAAATGTACGGACACCTAAAAGTAGACACCGCTGACGCTGTAGTAGCGATGATGGAGCCTATTCAAGCTCGTTATCAAGCGCTACGAGAAGATGAGGCAGCTTTGCAGGCTATTATGGCTAAAGGTGCAGAACGTGCCAGTGAGCAAGCCAGTAAAACCCTACGTGCAGTTTATGACGTACTAGGTTTTATTAGTTTGAAGTAGCAGCGACTTAATTAACGACAAGCCCAGCTAATAGCTGGGTTTTTTTATGTCTAGTTAATAGTAGTGGCATAGCTAAGTGCTTGCTAGTATCTATTGGTATATCAATGTGTTGATAACTGGCTCTGTGAGGAATAGATGGATCTTGAACGTAAAACCTTAGTTGTGTCGGCAATAATTGCTTTGCTGCTCGCTACGTGGGGCATAGCTATGGGAGTCTACACTGAATCTGGCGCCATTATGCTAGATGGCGTATTTAATCTACTATCCTCAATTATGGCATTCATAGGTATCCGTATCGCCTACCTAACCAGCCAAAACTACAATGAACGTTTTCCCATGGGCTATTTTGCCTTCGAGCCCTTAATGGTAATGGTGAAAGGTATCTCGATTTTAGTTTTGGTAGCATTTGCCTTATCAGCCAACTTGCAAACCATGCTTGCTGGTGGGCGAGAACCACAAATTGGCATGATGTTAGTGTATGTGGCGCCGGCTGTAGCGGGGTGTTTACTTGCGTGGTATGTATGTTTGCGTAGCAATCAAAAACAAGCATCTAATTTGCTTCTAGCGGAGCAGCAGGGTTGGTTAATCAACTCTGTGATCTCTGGTGCTATTGGCGTCGCGCTTATCATTGTATTGTTGATCCAAGATAGCAGCATCGGCTGGATAGCCCGCTACGTAGACCAAATATTGGTAATTGTGTTCTCCTTGGTGTTTCTAAAAGATCCGTACTTATTGGTTAAAAACGGTTTTAAAGAGTTACTGCTTAGCGCGCCTGATGATGCCCACACTAAGCCATTTTTAGCGGCACTTAATGAGCAATCTCTAATAGATGGTTTTAGTGTTGCTGATGCCATGGTAATGAAAACCGGCCGCAGATTTTGGGTAACTCTAGAGTTAGAATGCCAACAATCTCAACTTGCCCTTAGCGACATGGTGCAGCAGCGTAAACAGCTGAGAGCTTTAGCCAATCAATTTTATGAAAACAACTACACTGAGATAGTATTTGTAGAGCCTAAAGCTTCGAGCGAAGATGCTGCAAGTTGAATTAAACTAAACTGCACTGAATAGTCGCTGTGTCGCTGTTTAAAATCGGCTACTATAGCGACTTTCTTGGTTTTGACTTATACACGGTTTGCTCAAGCTACATGTTACTTATCATCGACAATTACGACTCATTTACCTACAACCTATATCAATACTTTTCGCAGTTAGGTATTAAGGTTGAAGTGCGTCGTAACGATCAAATTACTCTAGAGCAAATTGAACAATTAGCCCCCAGCCATTTGGTAATATCGCCAGGGCCCTGCTCGCCTAATGAGGCTGGCATATCTCTAGATGTGATTGCCAGGTTTGCTCAGCGCTTGCCTATTTTGGGGGTGTGTTTGGGGCATCAATGTATTGCGCAACATTTTGGCGCTCAGGTGGTGCGTGCAGCACAAGCTATGCACGGCAAAGTGCGGCCAATTTATCATCAGCAGCAATCAGTGTTTAAGGGCTTGGCTAATCCACAAATGGTAACGCGTTACCATTCTTTAGTGGTGGCGAAAGATAGCTTGCCAGAGTGCTTAGAAGTAACTGCATGGAGCCAAGATGATGAGGGCGAAGCGCATGAAATTATGGGCCTAAAACACCGGAGCTTACCGATCCATGCAGTGCAGTTTCATCCAGAAAGTATACTTACACAACAAGGTTTACAGTTATTAGCTAACTTTGTTGATTCTACAAAGTAGAACGTTTTAGATTCTATAAATGCTTATCTAGTGATTTTATAGAATGAATAGATTGTGCATATTTATGCTGTAGTGGCTAAGTCTTTGGCTGTTTTCTGTCAGCTTAGCAATAATTGATTTAGAACTATGCACTGAATATGCGTAAAAATGGCCATATTTTGTATGGCTCAAAGGCATTATGCTCAGACAAGGCTCTTGAGATTTGCCATAATCGCCAAACTGTTTACAAACTATTAACCTTTCTGGCCCTGTATAACGGAATAGCCAGAAAGCTAAAGGAGAACACTACATGTCACACGCTGTTACTCGCGCGCTATTCGATGAAGTTATGGTTCCAAACTATGCACCAGCGGCCATTATTCCGGTGAAGGGTGAAGGTTCGCGCTTATGGGATCAAGACGGTCGTGAGTATATCGACTTTGCTGGTGGTATCGCCGTTAACTGCTTAGGCCATTGTCATCCCGCGTTGGTGAAGAGCTTAACCGAACAAGGCAACTCACTGTGGCACCTAAGTAATGTACTCACTAATGAGCCAGCATTGCGTTTAGCCAAAAAATTGGTAGACAGTACCTTTTCTGAGAAAGTGTTCTTTTGTAATTCTGGCGCAGAAGCCAACGAAGCCGCACTAAAACTAGCGCGTCGTTACGCCATTGAGCATGGCTCTGCCGATAAAACCAAAATCATCGCTTTTGAACAAGGCTTCCATGGTCGTACTTTCTTTACCGTAACCGTGGGTGGTCAAGCGGCTTATTCAGACGGTTTTGGGCCAAAACCCGGCGATGTAGAGCACATTCCTTACAATGACCTTGCTGCCTTAGAAGCCATTATTGATGATCAAACCTGCGCAGTGATGATGGAACCCTTGCAAGGTGAGGGCGGCATTATTAGCCCTGACTTAGAGTTTGCACAAAAAGTGCGTGAGCTTTGTGATAAACACCAAGCTTTGCTTATTTTTGATGAAGTACAAACCGGTGTTGGCCGTACTGGCGAACTATACGCATACATGGGCTTAGGTGTAACGCCAGATATTTTAACTTCGGCTAAAGCCTTAGGCGGCGGTTTCCCAATTGGCGCGATGTTAACCACTACTGCTATTGCAGCTTCAATGAAAGTCGGCACGCATGGGAGCACCTATGGTGGTAACCCATTGGCTTGTGCTGTCGCTGAAACGGCTTTTGATATTGTTAACTCAGAAGAAGTACTAAGTGGCGTTAAGCAACGTGAACAATGGTTTAGAGAAGCACTTAATCGCATCAACGAGAAGTATCAGGTATTTGCAGAAGTGCGTGGCAAAGGTTTGCTGTTAGGTGCGGTATTAAATGAGCAATATCAGGGCCGAGCCAGAGACTTTCTATTGGCCGCAGCGGCTGAAGGGCTGATGGTTCTGGTAGCTGGTGCTAATGTTGTGCGTTTCACTCCATCTCTTATTGTTCCTCAAGCTGACGTTGAGTTAGGCATGCAGCGTTTTGAGCAAGCTGTTGCCAACGTGGTAAACGCTTAAACCCATTGGGCTGATGCCGTTAAAGCTTTCAGCCCAAGCAATACTTTTAATAAACACAAATAGTGGCTAATACTTAGCTACGGCTTCATGCTATTTAACAAAGGGAGAAATAGCCATGTTAGTTATCCGTCCTATTAAGGAAACGGATTACCCTGCCTTGTTACAAATGGCAGTGGGTTCGGGGATAGGCTTTACTTCTTTACCAGTAGACGAACCTTTATTGCGTGAAAAGCTCGCGCATTCTATTCGTTCGTTTGCCAGTGATATCGACCACCCTGGCGACCTGCATTATTTAATGGTGGCCGAGGATACCGAAACTGGTGAAGTAGTGGGTACCAGCGCCATAGATGCCGCAGTAGGCATGGCCAGCCCATTTTATACTTATCATCTCGGCAAAGTTGTACATGCTTCACGTAGCCTAAATGTATACAACGTGGTGGAAACCCTCACCTTAACCAATGATTACACCGGTGTGACCGAGCTATGCACCTTGTTTTTGCAAGAGTCTCACCGACAAGGCCAAAATGGTCGCTTATTGTCGAAGTGTCGCTTTTTGTTAATGGCCGAGCACCCGCAACGTTTTAACGACTCAGTTATTGCCGAAATGCGCGGCGTATCCGATGAACAAGGCCGTTCACCGTTCTGGCAATGGCTGCAAGATAACTTCTTTAGTGTTGATTTCCCTACCGCCGACTACCTAACAGGTGTAGGTAAGAAAGAGTTTATTGCTGAACTTATGCCCAAGTATCCCATTTACGTCAATTTACTTAGCAAAGAAGCGCAAGCCGTAATTGGTGAAGTACATGAAAAAACTCGACCGGCGCTGCGATTATTAGAGGCCGAGGGTTTCTGCAAACACGGTTATGTAGACATCTTTGATGCTGGCCCTACCGTAGAGTGTCCTCTCAAGCTGATTGAGAGCGTGAAGCATTCCTTCAAAGTAATTGTACATGTTGGGCAACCTAGCGAAGCAGCCGAAGAAATGCTGCTTACCAATGCGCGTTTACAAGAGTTTAGAGCATGTGTTTCTCAGATAGAGTTAGATAGCAAAAAATGCCACGCAGTGATTTCTAAAGAAGCTGCTATGGCCTTAGAAGTGACCGATGGTGAGCAAATTCGCATTGGCGCACTGCGTTTCGAACAATAATTTTGCCCGCGGGCAGCAATAAAGGATTTGAGGTTGTAGATGGAACATTTAAATCAGTTTATTAACGGTCAATGGTTGGCGGGTGAGGGCGAGGCTTTTAACTCGATTGATCCTGCTAAAAATGTGTCGGTGTGGCAGGGCAAGTCAGCAGTTGCGAGCCAAGTAGATAAGGCAGTAACTGCAGCACGAGACAGCCAATTTGCTTGGTACATGAGCGGTGTTGAGGCGCGCCTTGCTATCATCAAAAAATTTGCTGGCTTGCTTGAAGAAAACAAAGAAGCCTTAGCCTTGGTAATCGCTCAAGAAACGGGAAAACCTTTATGGGAAACTCGTACTGAAATTGCAGCAATGATCGGCAAGGCAGGCATTTCAGAGAAAGCCTATTTTGAGCGTACTGGCGAGTCAAGCTCTGAGCTGCCCATTGCAACTGCAGTATTGCGTCATAAGCCTCATGGAGTGGTTGCGGTTTTTGGTCCCTACAACTTTCCGGGGCATTTACCTAATGGTCATATCATCCCAGCGTTGATCGCAGGTAATACAGTGGTGCTTAAACCTTCGGAGCTAACACCTAAGACATCTGAGCAAGTTGTGAAGCTATGGCAACAAGCAGGTTTGCCCGAGGGCGTGCTTAATCTTGTTCAAGGTGAAGTGGAAACTGGCAAAGCCTTAGCCTCACATCCGGGAATTGACGGTTTGTTCTTTACGGGCAGTTCTAATACTGGCCACGTTCTGCATCAACAGTTTGCTAGCCAGCCAGATAAAATCTTGGCTTTAGAGATGGGCGGTAACAATCCCTTAGTTGTGGCTGAGGTTGATGATGTAGATGCGGCGGTTCACGATATTGTGCAATCAGCCTTTATCTCTGCAGGCCAGCGCTGCACCTGTGCACGCCGCTTGTATTTACCAAAAACCGAGCAAGCCGAGCAAATCCTTGAGCGTTTAGTATCTGTGACTAAGGCGATTGAAGTGGGTGACTACGATGCCGAGCAACAGCCCTTCATTGGTGCCATGATCAGTGCAAAAGCCGCTGCGGGTATGGTTGCCGCTCAAGAAAAGTTAACAGCATTGGGTGGTGAGTGTTTAGTTGAACTTGAGCAAGCAAATGCAGATAAAGGCTTTGTTAGCCCAGGTATTATTGAGGTGAGTAAAATAGCCGATTTACCCGATGAAGAATACTTTGGCCCTTTGCTGCAAGTGGTTCGTTATGACGATTGGGACAGTGCAATTGCTCAAGCCAATAACACCCGATACGGTTTATCTGCGGGTTTGTTAAGTAACGATGCAGCTCTGTGGGAAAACTTCCGCCACCGCATTCGAGCAGGTATTGTTAATTGGAATCGCTCAATTACTGGCGCTTCTAGCGCAGCGCCTTTTGGTGGGGTAGGTGCTTCGGGTAATCATCGGGCTAGCGCGAAGTATGCTGCCGATTATTGTGCTTACCCAGTGGCGTCGATGGAAGGTAAAGCCAGTGTCATGCCTGCAACCTTAAGTCCAGGCTTACACTTCTAAGGAGTTAGCGATGACTATCGATTTATTTTTTGAGCGTTTATGGCAACAGTATTTGGCGGTAACACCAAGCGCAGAGTCTATTCATGCCTTACTGGGCGGCGGCGCTCCAATCGTTAACGATCATATTGCGGTGCGCACTTTTAATCTGCCAAATACCGGCGTAGAAGCGTTTGCCAAGCACTTGCTAGCAATGGGTTATATCCAAGGAGGTACTTATCACTTTGCTAACAAGCACCTTGATGCAGCCCACTTTGAACATAGTGACCCAACAGTGCCTAAGGTGTTTATTAGTGAGTTACAAGTGGAAAGCCTTTCTCCTCAAGCGCAAGCTATTGTTCAGCGTTTGGCCTGCCAAGTGAATGACGAGTTATATCAACGCCCAGAAGTATTCTTTTCAGGTCGGCCTTGGCAGTTAAGCTATAGCGATTACCAAGCATTACTCGCTGAAAGCGAATATGCCGCATGGTTAGCAGCCTATGGCTACCGCGCTAATCACTTTACAGTTTCGGTAAACCAGCTGGCGGGCTACCAAAGCCTACAAGCGGTTAATCAAAAACTGTTGGAAGCAGGATTTAACTTAAATACGGTGGGTGGAGAGATTAAAGGTTCACCAGAAGTATTGCTTGAGCAATCCTCAACAATGGCCGATCAAACTGAGGTGGTGTTTAGTGACAGTAAACACAGCATACCCAGTTGTTTTTATGAGTTTGCGCTGCGTTATGCCAAGGCTGATGGTGAGTTGTACTCAGGCTTTGTAGAAGCGTCGGCAGATAAAATATTTAGTAGTACCGACAACCGTTCTTAAAAAATAAAAAAAAGCCGCATTAAGCGGCTTTTTATTTGAGCAAAGGTGGTGTTATTAGCGTGTGCCGTAAACCACTATAGTTTTACCGTGTGCGGTAATTAACTCTTGCTCTTCTAGCATCTTAAGAATACGGCCTACCGTTTCGCGAGAACAACCAACAATTTGGCCGATCTCTTGGCGAGTGATCTTAATCTGCATGCCATCTGGATGCGTCATAGCATCTGGCTGCTTAGCTAGGTTTAATAGCGTTTGAGCGATTCGACCAGTAACGTCTAAGAATGCTAAGTCACCTACTTTTTGGCTGGTGATTTGCAAACGGTTAGCCATTTGGCCCGAAAGGCGCATTAAGATTTCAGGGTTAACTTGAATTAGCTGACGGAATTTCTTGTAAGAAATCTCCGCTACCTCACAAGGACTTTTTGCGCGGATCCAAGCAGTACGAATTGGATTTTCAGTGTCTTCGAAAAGACCCAATTCACCCATGAAATCACCTTGATTCAAGTAAGACAAGATCATTTCCTTGCCTTCTTCATCTTTAATTAATACTGCCACCGAACCTTTTACAATGTAGTAAAGTGTTTCAGCTTTTTCACCAGCATGAATCAAAGTACTTTTTGATGGGTACTTATGAATGTGACAGTGAGAAAGAAACCACTCCATCACCGGATCAGCTTGAGGTTTGCCAATTACCATATTAAAGAAATCCTCTGTCTTTATAATTGTTTGCTAGCTTTATAACATGCAAACTGTATTTATTTTAATAGTCGTCCATTCCGCCTCTAGCATAAAAGGCTTCGGGCTTTGCTGCAAGGCATTTATACGCCTTTAGTATGAGTCAAACGCTGGCCTTGAACCTTGACCTAGATTAAGCTGGTCGACGAAATATCCCCTAGGAGAATCTAACATGAAAGCGACCGTTTCTTGGTCTAAAGAACTGCAATTTATTGGAAAAAGTAGCTCAGGTCACCAAATTGAGATGGATGGTGATGGTGCAAAGGCTGCGGCAAGCCCTATGGAGTACGTACTAATGGCGGCCGGTGGTTGTAGTTCAGTAGATATTATTTCCATTTTGAGCAAAGCTAGACAGCAAGTTACTGATTGTACAGTTAATCTCGATTCTGAGCGGGCAGAAGGTACGCCGCGAGTATTTACTAAAATTCATCTCGAATTTGTAGTTACTGGGGTTGATTTAAGTGAAAAGCATGTGGCACGCGCAGTACAATTAAGCATGGAGAAGTACTGTTCTGTGTCGCTAATGTTGAGTAAAAGCTGTGAAGTAAGCCACAGCTATCGTATTGAATCTGCTTAATTTAGCGAATTTTCCCTGTCTCTAATAGTTGCTGAATCATTGGCGACAGGATTAACTCCATGGCAAAACCCATTTTCCCACCAGGTACCACAATGGTGTTTTGCCGTGACATATAAGCGCCGTCGATCATTTGCAACAAAAATGGAAAATCGACGTTTTTTAGGCCACGAAAACGAATCACCAACATGCTCTCATCTAAGGTTGGAATGCTTTTGGCGCTAAATGGGTTAGAGGTATCTACCGTGGGGACTCGCTGAAAGTTGATATGAGTGCGAGAGAATTGAGGGGTGATGTAGTTAATGTAATCATCCATAGAGCGAACGATTGATTCTTGCACTGCTTCGCGAGAATGGCCTCGCTCGGTGGTATCTCGCACCAGCTTTTGAATCCACTCTAAGTTTACAATCGGCACCATACCGATGAGCAAGTCAACTTTAGAGGCTACATTTTTATCATCGTAGGCCACACCGCCGTGTAAGCCTTCATAAAACAGTACATCGGTGTCTTCGGGTAAATCTTGCCAAGGCGTAAAGGTACCTGGCATTTGGTTGTAAGGTACTGCTTCATCAAAGGTATGTAGATAACGACGATATTGGCCGGTGCCCGTTTCGCCATATTGTTTGAAGAAGTCGTACAGCAAATTAAAGTCGTTAGCTTCGGGGCCAAAATAGCTAATATGTTTACCATGTTCGCGAGCTTTACGAATAGCCACATCCATTTCTGGGCGAGTGTAACGGTGAAAGCTATCCCCTTCGATAAAGGCGGCGTTTAGCTTGTGCTGCCTAAACAGATGAGCAAATACTTCGCTGGTGGTTGATGTTCCAGCGCCTGATGAACCGGTAACCGCAATAACGGGATGCTTAGCTGACATAGTGGCCTTATTTGTTGGTGATGATTATAAACAGGGTTTACCCATCATCCTGCTGCCCTTCCATGGCAGAGGCATCAAATTGCTCTTTGGCAATTAAGTTTACTGTTTCATGAAGTTCAGAGTATACGATTAAAACCGAGCCGTTAATAACTTGTTGTTTAATTTGTTCTAGTTTGTCACTAAGACTCAACTCTTGATCACCATAGTCGGTGCCTTCGCGCAGTACATAGCTTTCTAGTAATGCATCTAAGGTGGCGGGTTCTAATTGTTGCCAAGGAATGATCATTTTGATGTTTGCTCAAGTTGTTGTTTAAACCAAGCTGGAATAGTTGATTCAAGCCAAAATTGCGGGCGCAGCAGGCTACCACCAACAAATCCTACATGTCCACCGGTATTGCTAAGGCGATATTCTACAGCTTGGCTTAATTGATCTGCTTTGGGAATAACCCGTTGGTCCATGAAAGGATCATCAGCCGCATGGATCAATAAGGTTGGGTGGGTAATTTCTTTTAATAAAGGCAAGCCGCTGGATCGGTGGTAATAGTCGGTAGCGCCCTTAAAACCATGTGCTTTTGCAGTGTAGTGTTCGTCAAACTGCACGAAGTTACGCCAAGTTTGGACTTCTTGAGCATTAAGAGGAGCCTGCTGGGTGCGCTCAATTTTTTTACAAAGATTACGCTTCATACGTGACAACAGGTGATGTTGATAAACTTTGGAGAAGCCTCGCTGCAAGCGCTCTGAACAAGCCGCCAAGTTTAAAGGAGGCGATACTACAGCAGCTGCAACCAGTGGAGAGTTGGGCGTTTTGGCTAAATAGTTGACTAACATATTACCACCTAAGGAATAACCTAATGCCAGTAATGGAGCCTCGGGGTATTGCTGGTGTAAGTAATTGATGCAGCTTGTAGCATCTTTAATTTCGCCACTGTGGTAACCACGCCACAAATTATTCGGTTTGCCGCTGCAGCCGCGAAAGTGCATAACTACTGCGCGCCAACCTTGTTGGTAGCAAGCCTCTAGAATCCCTTTTGCGTAGGGAGATTCAACACTGCCTTCTAAGCCATGAAACACCACCACAATGGGCTGGTTTGATGAACGAGCTTCAACGCTATCTATCCAAGCCAGGTCTACAAAGTCTCCGTCAGCTAAATCCAGTTTTTGCCAAGCTAGCTTTAAGCGCTTATTCCGCCGTAAAAAAGTAGGCAATAAGGTTTGAATATGCTTGTTTCTGGCCCACCAAGGAGCGGTAAATTGGTTTGGATTAATGATTGCTCTCCCTTTGTCCGATGCGACTAAACTATGCTACCTGTCATAATTTTGTTCAAGTATCATCATTTATATTTTACAAGTTACCATGGGTAACATAATCTATTTGTGATTATAGAGTGTTTATGGTGACAGATGTGAATCAACAGCAATTTTCTAGTGACTTAACCAGCCTAAAACAAGCCTTTGTTCAGCAAAGCTACCCAAGTTTGCAGCAACGCAAATACAACCTACAGCAGTTGTTAAAGTTGTTGATGGAAAATCAAAGCGCCATTATTGAAGCGATTAGCCAAGATTTTGGTCACCGTAGCTCACATGAAACCCAGTTGATTGAGTTATTTCCTTCTATAGAGGGAATACGCTATGCCTTAAAGCACCTTAAAAAATGGCTAAAGCCACAGAGACGAGGTATTAGCATTTGGCACTTGGGTGCGAGCAATCAAGTGCTCGCAAAGCCCTTGGGTGTGCTCGGCGTTATTGTTCCTTGGAACTACCCCTTATATTTAGCCATAGGGCCGCTCACCGATGCCTTAGCTGCAGGTAATAAGGTCATGATAAAAATGTCGGAACTTAGCCCTGCACTTTCTGCATTGCTGATTGAGTTGATGCCTCAGTACCTTCCTGAGGATTTGGTAAAGGTTTACGCTGATGAAGATGGTAGCCGCGGCGCGCAATTCTCTAGCCTCGCCTTTGATCATCTGGTGTTTACCGGCTCAACCAATACCGGCCGAAAAGTGATGCAAGCAGCCGCTGCTAATCTTACTCCGGTAACTTTAGAGCTTGGCGGTAAATCTCCAGTGATTATTGCAGAAGACTACCCGGTTGAGTTGGCAGCTGAGCGCATCATGATGGGTAAGCTGTTTAATGCCGGGCAAACCTGCGTAGCACCCGACTACGTTTTACTGCACCACTCACAACGGCAAGCTTTTGTGGATGTTTGTGTGGCTTATTGTAAAAAGCACTATCAATCGCTGAGCGATCAGGCATTCACTAGCATTATTTCTGAAGACTTTTTAGATAGGCTAAATAAGCTAAGCCAGCAGGCAATAGAGCAGGGTGCAGAGAGCATTACTTTACTTCCGGGCGAGAGTAAGCAAAAGCTAGCTCCGAGTTTATTGCTAAATGTGGCTGAAGACGCCGATGTGATGCAGCAAGAGATCTTTGGCCCAATATTGCCAGTAGTTGAATATCAGCAGTTAGACGAAGCCATTGCTTATGTGCGGCAGCAAGCTCATCCGCTCGCTTTATATGTGTTTTCTAATCAGGCTGCTACCCAGCAGCAAGTTATTCAACAAACTCAAGCTGGTGGTTTATGTATCAATGATGTGCTTTTGCACGTAGCCCAACATGAACTGCCTTTTGGTGGGGTAGGACCGAGTGGAATGGGTCATTATCACGGTTATGACGGTTTTGTGCAGTTTTCTAAAATGCTACCCGTGTTTAAGCAAGGGCGTTTTCCGGCAATAAAACTGATGCGTCCACCTTATACAAAATTCAGTGAGTTATTGATCAAACTGATGACTCGTGGATAATCTGCTTAGATTGTTGCCAATAGGGTTTAGCCGTGAGTTGTCAGTTTTGCCAAAAGGCATGGTTTTTAGAAAAGCTAGGCCGTTGCCAACAGTGTATGTGGCAAGCCAACCTAGGCAGTTTGCTGCTATTTTTGTGCTGTCTGGGCTACAGCGGTGAAGTGGCTGTTTACTCTGTCGCGCTATGGCTAGCTTTTGCAGCATTTGCCAGCTTAAGTTTGGCTCATTGGCTAATGTTTTTGTATTACCGGTGGTCGACTAAGCAACCACCAAGTAAGTAGTTGGTTTAAGAAAGCTCTGCACTTAAGCTTTCTAGTTGTGGCTCTACTAACTTTGCTGCTTGTTCTACCAGACTTTGCTGAGGATCCAACCAATGAATGGTATCACCACGGCGCTCCATCTTCCTAAACCAGGTATCCTGGCGTTTGGCAAACTGATGAATTTGAGAATTAAGCTTTTGAAACATATCGTTGTAGCTGAGCTGCTCTTGTAAATACTGAGCGACTAAGCGGTATTCCAAACCATAAAACTCTAGTTTGCTGTAACTCACGCCATCTCTATGAAGATTTTGCACCTCTTCGATTAAGCCCTCTTCTAAACGCTGTTTTAAGCGCAGAGTGATGCGTTTTCTTAGTACTGAGCGCTCCCAACGAATTCCCATATAAAGTGGATTTATCTTTGGATGCTTAGGCGTGCTCTGCGGTTCAATTACTTTGTCCGACTCTGCTATCTCTATCGCCCTCACTAAACGAGGCCGCACGGTTAAATCGGTACTATTGTGCTGCTCTGGCTTAAGCGCCAATAAACGTTGCTGTAGCTCACTTAGGCTCAACTCAGCCAGTTGATCCCGCAAGGCCTTATTTACTGGCACTTCGTGTAGTTGATAGTTTTGAGTTACTGCGTCGATATATAAGCCGGTACCGCCTACCATAATCGGTAGCTTATTAGCTTGTTTTATCTGCTGATAAGCAGCGAAGAAGTCTCGCTGAAAGTGAAATACACTGTATTCGGTGTCGGGCTCTACAATATCAATAAGATGGTAGGGGATCTCTTGGTACTCATCTAAGTCTTTACCCGAGCCTATATCCAAACCTTTATATACTTGGCGTGAATCTGCCGATAGCACTTCACCATTATAGCGGCGTGCTAGTTCTACACCTAGATGGGTTTTACCTGAAGCAGTAGGGCCTAATACAACAATAAGGTTAGCGGCTTGAGTTTGCATAGTGGTTTTAATTGCGTGGTAATTGAAAAGCGAATGGTAGCAAGAAAAAACAAAAACGGCATGTGCAAAGCAGCATGCCGTTTGTAATGAGCCTGAGGTCCTTGGCGAAAAGCGTTGTAAGTGCTTTAGTTTTCCCAGAAGTGCTTGCGTGATTCTTGGTAGCGGTCTGCTTCGCTTAAACCAATGTCACGTAGTAAGTAAGCGGGTAGTTGGGCTAACTGACGGCGTGTTTTTTGACGCAAAATCCACGTATTGCAAAGTTGGTAAACCTCAACAAGCTGTTGGAAGAAAGAAGTATTTTTGGTGTTGCTAATAGTATTTGCGTTAGTGCTCATAATGTAAGACCTCATCTCAGTTGATGGGGCAATAATAGATCTGAAAATTCTCCTTCTCAAACAAGTAAAACTGCAATTTTCACATTAGAAAAACTAATGTTATATCGGTTTTTTTGTAGCCGCTTTTAGATGTGAATAATTGTTGAATATAAATTCATTTTTTGTGTTTTATTAGTGTGTGGGATAAAAATTTTTTAACCTGTTTTGGTGTTTTATTAGCCTGTGTGGCTTTGTTTGATGGTATCTTTCACTTGGTGTTTTGCTTGGTTGCGTTTGTTTGGTGTTTGACTAATTATTCCATGGCTTTTTATGCTGTTTATTTTAGCCTTAATCCCTTTTATCTAGGTGGCTTGTTGGTGTTTTTTATTTTCGGATAATTTATTGTTTTGGATCAATTTAATCAAGTCTTTAGGCTTAAGTTACAAGGCATTTATATGTTGATTTATTGTAAATATTGTTGCGCTTTGGTGTTGTTTTGGTAGCGTTAAAGTTCGTATTCATATTTTGCTTGGTTTATAGAATGAATAGTTTAATAAATAATCTTTTATTTAAGCTTGTTTCTATTAGTTGTATTTGTCTTTCTGTGAGTTTTTATTAATGCAAAATGAGCTGTGTATAGAGTTTATGCGCTTAGTGAAAAGAGCACTCAAAGGCTTATGCTTCTGACTGTTTTGTGTTCAATTGTTGCCACCTGAATGTTAGAGTAATTACGCAACACTCATAATTACAATAAATAATTAGATTAAATATAAGGACATGCTTTCATGGATATTAGCTCTTTTAACCCTCCTCGTAGAATTTTGATGGGACCAGGGCCTTCAGATATTTCTCCACAAGTATTGCAGGCACAAAGCCGCCCTATCATTGGCCATTTAGATCCTTTGTTCGTGAACATGATGGACGAAATTAAAACTTTGTTACAGTACGCATTTCAAACCGAAAATGCCCACACCTTCGCTGTATCCGCGCCTGGCTCTGCAGGCATGGAAACCTGTTTTGTTAACTTGGTTGAGCCAGGTGATAAAGTTGTTGTTTGTATTAATGGCGTATTTGGTCAACGCATGTTGGAAAATGTAGAGCGCTGTGGTGGTGTTCCAGTGGTGGTAGAAGACAGCTGGGGAGAAGCCGTTTCTATCGATAAAGTGAGTCAAACACTTGAGCAGCATTCCGACGCTAAAATACTGGCCTTTGTTCATGCAGAAACATCTACTGGCGTAGCTTCTGATGCTCAAGCCCTATGTGCACTGGCGAAACAACACGACTGCCTAAGCATTGTTGATGCCGTTACCTCTCTTGCGGGTATCCCCGTGAAAGTGGATGAATGGGGCATAGATGCTATCTATTCTGGTAGTCAAAAATGTCTATCTTGTGTACCCGGTTTATCACCGGTAAGTTTTAGCCAAGCGGCAGTGAGTAAGTTAACTAGCCGAAACAGTAAAGTACAAAGTTGGTTTTTAGATCAAAGCTTAGTAATGGGCTACTGGTCAGGGGAGCAAAAGCGTTCTTACCATCATACTGCGCCAGTTACTGCATTGTATGCATTACATGAGTCATTGTTGGCCTTATATAAAGAAGGCTTAGAACAATCTTGGCAGCGACACGCCGATATGCACAGTCAGTTGGCCGATGGTCTAGCTGAGTTAGGCCTAGATTTGATGGTGGATCAAAGCTGTCGATTACCCCAGCTAAATTTAGTGGCAATCCCCAACGGCGTAGACGAAGCTGCAATTCGCGCTAAGTTGCTTAATAACTATAACTTAGAGATTGGTGCGGGCTTAGGTCAGTTTGCTGGTAAAGCATGGCGAATAGGTTTAATGGGCTACGCTGCCCGCAAAGAGAATGTGAGTTTATGTTTAGCTGCACTGGCTGAAGTTCTTGGCAAAAGCTGATATTTTCTTTCTATACTAGTGCTTGAAGCCCGCAGCAGCGGGTTTCTTTTTATTCAAACCTATTATCGGCAGATAGGAAGAGCTTAGATGTACATCGATTTTTCTAGTTTAAGTGCTAATCAGATATACCACTGCATGACTCAAACAGTGGTGCCTCGCCCTATAGCTTGGGTACTAAGCGATAACGGAGAACTTAATTCTTATAACTTAGCACCCTTCTCATACTTTACTGCCGTTAGTTCTAATCCACCTCTGATGATGCTTTCGGTGGGTAAAAAACCAGATGGCAGCGATAAAGATACCAAAGTTAATATTGAACAACGTAAACATTGTGTAGTTCATATCGCAAGTGCAGCCCTGGCCGAGCAAGTCACCGAGTCGGCGAAAACCTTGCCACATGGCGAGTCAGAAATAGAGCTCCAACAACTTGGTTTAACTCAGTTTGATAGCTTTTCTCTACCAAGGCTTACTAACGCCCCTATTGCTATGGCTTGCGAGCTTTATGAAATGCATAAAGTGGGGAATACACCTCAAGCAATGATACTGCTTAAAGTATTGCACCTATATATAGAAGAGCAGTTTGTCACTGAAGCGCAAGGGCGTATCACTTTAGATACCAATAGACTTAATCCGCTAGGGCGATTGGGTGGTGGCGAGTATTGGGCAAATGGCAATAGCTTTTCTATTCAACGCCCCAAGTAAAGGTAGCGAGTTTAATGCTTAGAATCGCTGCTACATCTAATTGGCTTGCAGTTTTACTCGTTTGTTATTTGCTCATGGCCTGTAGCGCTAAGCAAGTGAGCGAATCTTCAAATGTTGGTCTAGCTAAAAATGCTACGGCAACACAACAACTAATGTTGCAAGTTCATAAGCAATGGCAAGGTACTCCCTATCAACTTGGGGGAACAACTAAGGCCGGTATCGATTGTTCCGCTTTTGTTCAGCACCTATATAAAGACATTTATAATCAAGTTTTACCACGAACAACAGAAGTGCAACTAAAACAAGGAAAGGCTGTATCACTAAACAACATTCAAACTGGCGACCTCATCTTCTTTAAAACCAGTTATAAAGTGCGGCATGTGGGCGTGGTGTACGACCAAAATCATTTTCTTCATGCCTCCACATCTAAAGGTGTGATCTTTTCGCGCATCGATAATGTTTATTGGGCGCCAAAGATTATTGCGATAAAACGCCTTTAAACGTAGATAAAATCGCCAATAAATACAACGCCTGTCTACTATCTGAACACTTGAACGTGTTTCTGTGATTTTCTTCAAAAAACGCTTGCGCCGCGGGAATCGATCCCTATAATGCACCTCCACTGACACGGCACGCAGCGCACTAAAGCGAAGCAAGGCTACGTCAGGGTTAGCAAGGCCTAGGGCTGAGTTAGCCGGTTGAAAAACTTCTTCTTAATTAATATTAAAAAGCGGTTGACAGCCACAGAGGAAAGCGTAGAATGCGCACCTCGCTTCGGCAAGAAGCAACGCTCTTTAACAATTTATCAAGCAATCTGTGTGAGCACTCACAGGACCTTAAGCGAAAAAATTAAGCTTAAGTGAACTGGAGTCTTGCACTGTAAAACACAGTAATAATTTCAGTTTTTAACTTTGAGCGAAAAAACTTTTGATTGAAGAGTTTGATCATGGCTCAGATTGAACGCTGGCGGCAGGCTTAACACATGCAAGTCGAGCGGTAACAGAGAGTAGCTTGCTACTTTGCTGACGAGCGGCGGACGGGTGAGTAATGCTTGGG